>DAOLIT010000020.1:0-77523 GCA_035328405.1 Pseudomonadota bacterium
TCAACGTGCGCCACCGACCACCTCAACGTGCGCCACTGACCACCTCAACGTGCGCAGGGCTTCACCTCCTGGTGAGAGAACGCTCACGATTTATGTGCTGAATCTCACAAATGTGAATCCTGGTTCACCATTTGTGATGGATGAACCACGCAACTCTGGAAAAAGTTTGCTTTTTTTCGGTCTAACCCTTGCCGCGCCGAATTTTTGAACTACACAGAAAGCGCTCGCACCCTGCGAGAAAAGGAGACGACTCATGACCAAAGATCCGAAAAACCCTGTTCCCGGCGACCTCTCGATCGACTGCACACCCCTTGCCGACTTGGTGGTGGACCTGCCTCCAGGTGCCATGAGCGGCATGCGCAAGGAGCATGCAGGCCTTGACGCGCTTTTGACCGAGGTCGCAGCCAACCACAAAACCTACGGGGCACGCGCAGGCATTCGTGATGAGGATACCCAGATGCTGGCCAAGCTCACCGAGCAGATCCAAAGCACGCGCAAATACAAAGAACCGCTGCGCAAGCTGCTGGAGCTTGTCATCGAGACGGAAGCCTCCCTGGACCATACGCGGCAGCAGTGTATCAGCAACATCGCGACCAGCGTCGAACAGCGCGCCAAAATGCCCGGCAACGAGGACCTCAAGAGTGTGTACCGGGCGACGCGCGAATACCGTTCTGCAATCGGGAAAAAAGCGGCCAGGACGCGCGCCAGACACCAAGGGGACGACCACGACCCCAAACCACCTGCCCTCCAACTGATCAGCGAACTCCCCCCATCCCCACCCCCTCAGGCCCATCCCCAGGCGCACCCCCAAACGCATGCCCAAACGCATACGTAGATAGTTCCACCTCCCTCCTTTCCTCATTCCCACAAAGCGCCCAAGCCCCCTCCTTATCGCTATCCTTTCGCCCTGCCCCACCCGGAACCTTGTCTCACTTGGGTGGACAGGGGCACAGGGGCACAGGGAAAGACGGGGTTTGGGCACCCCTGCTTTTGGAGGCTCTGCGTGATGACGTGCGACGGCGATCACCATCCCGGTGGCATGCGGGGGGGGGCGGTTTCTTTGAGGAGGTGAAGATCGTCTTCCGTCAGTTTGTAGGCGGCGTGAACCTGGGCGGCGATGCTGCGTTCGTGCGCGAGGATCTCGGCTCGCTTCTTCTGTAGGCCGGGGACTTCCGCGTCGTACAGATCTCGCAGGGCTTTGAGGGTGACGGGGGAAAACATCTTGCCGTCCTTGGAACGGCGCTTTTTCACTTCCCGAACGAAGGCGTCACTGCCAAGCCCCTCAAACTCACCAAGGACAGGACCGGGAACCTCGACGTCGTACTCCGTGCGAAGGAAGTCGAGGACGCCGAAGCGCGTGCTGTGAATCATCCGAGTCACATCCAGAAGCTGCTGGACGCTATCGGTCACGGAGGAACGCATCGCCGCATCGGGGGTGGGAATCGGCACATGGACGATCTTGTCTCCGGCAGGGGTGAGTGCTTCGTCTTTGAGATGCACCAGATAGCGCCAGTTGTGCCACCACATCGCGGGACTGTTGAGCACCGCAAGAAGCCATGGGTCCTCGCAGGGCAAAAAGAACCCCTTGTCGTTCAGAAGGAAGCCATCCCGATCCAAGGTATAGGCAGGATGAAACTGAATGACTTGGTAGATGAGCTTGGGCCGATCAAAGAGCTGATGGTAATCGATGGCATCCTGGATCTCGTACCACTTGTATGCTCCAGGCTTGCGTCCAGGCCACGCATGGCCGCAATGGTTTTTCGGACGCGGCTCAAGCTTTTCACGATGGATGTCAAGGTGCGCTTTGATCGCAGGATAGCGATCAATATCGGTCCCACGACGCGCGAAAATCATCCAACGTCCTGCCCATTTCGGCGACCAGCGCGCGATGTCCTGTCCGCGCAGGTACTTTTTCAAGATCTCGGCGGAGTTCGGATCTTCGCGACAGAGGCGTTCCTTGGTTGCTTGGTCGATGAGGAAGGCTTTGTTGCACCCGGTTTTGATTCCATAGTGGGGTTTGACCCGTGCGTAGTCCGCGAGAGGGGTTCCGTTCTGACGGAGTTTGTCGAGCAGCGCCTGCACGCCTTGGGGCTCTAGCGTCCATCCCCGAGGATTCAGGGCGTTCTGCGGCAAGGGGAACCGTTGACGCTCAATGTAGGTTGCCAGAGGCACCTTTCCGAGCTCCTCGCGCGGGTAGAGGGTGACGCGGACAGCATGGTTCGGCTGGGGCGCGAGCTTGCGCAAAACGATCAGGCACGGGAAGGCGTCGGCCTCGGGAAAAATAGGAGCGTGCCCGAAATCCACCAAGCTCTCGATGGTGCATTCCTTTCCGATGAGAGCCCTCAACTTCTCGGCATATCCGCCACGGAGCCACTTGTTGGACACGATGAAGCCGAGACGCCCGCCGGCCTTGAGCTGCTGGATTCCGCGCTCAAAGAAGCACACGAAGAGGTCGGCCATGCCGTCGTATGCCCGGAACGCGCTCTTCCAATGTTCCTTGTACGGGGAAAGGAGTTCCTGCCGAACATAGGGCGGATTGCCAAGGACCACATCGAAACCCTCACGCCAGCGGGCGTCGAAGCTCTCGGCGTCTTCCCCGTCCGGGGGTGCCAGTTCCAGAAAGGACCGCGCGACGCGCCCGGCCTGCCAGTCGAAGGCCCTGGCATCGACGAGGGGATCGCTGACGACGCTGTTCCCATGGCGGATGTTGCGGTCGAGGAAGGTGAGCGATTTTCCTCGCTTGGCTGTTTTGAGCCACAGGGAGAGCTTGGTGATCTCGACCGATTCGGCGCTCTTATCGACGCCAAAGAGGTTCTCGTTGAGCACGGTCTTGGTCAAGTCGAACAGACCGGTCTGCTGGCCTCGGAGATCGGACAGGGCTCGATTCGCCCGCTCAAACTGTTGCGAAAGAACATCGAAAACTGCAATCAAAAAGGCACCACTGCCGCAAGCGGGGTCGAGCACGCGAATGCGTCGAAGCTGGTTCTGATAGGTCTCCCACGCTTCGATGCGGTCTTTCTTCTTGGTTGCACGGTCTATGCCCGCGCGCTCCCAGGCCTCGCCGATGGCTTGGCCAACCGTCTCACGAACGAGGAAGCTTGTGATGAACGGGGGCGTGTAAAAAATGCCCTCGACCTTTCGTTTGGAAGGCGCTTTCTGGGTGCCGGTGGATGGGATGGTCGGGGTTTTGTCGCTTGCGGTCTGGGTGGCTGCCTCGTGGCGAAGCTGCTCGAGGTCGGTGATGGACTGCTCAAAGATGTGACCCAGGACATCGACCGAGACATCCTCTGCGAAGTCGTACTCGCCGAGTTCCTTGAACGCGCCGCAGGTTTCATCAGAGACTTCGAGCTCCTCGATTTCGGGGATGCGACGAAACAGACCACCGTCATAAAGGGGGATGTCGAGCGCCTTGTTCCCTTGGTCTACGCTCCGAAAGACGGAAACAAAGTTCTGCCAAATCGGGCGCGGGTAATACGGGTCCCGGTGTTCGCAGGCGCGAGCGATGGTGTTCATGGGGATAAGCCGGCGATCCTCGGCGAAGGCCAGAAACAGCACGCGATCCAAGATGGTCTGGGCATATCCCAGCAACTCATCGGACGGACGATTGGAGTGTCGGCGGAGGAGTTCCGCAAAGAGCCGTGCGCGCACGTCTCGATACTTCGCGTACAGCCGCTCGGTGATCTCCCGCTCGGTGCGTTCAGAGGCAAGGAGCATCTCGGAGAGCGGAGAGTGGTCCACAGACGGCCCGCCCAGAATGGCATCGCGTCCGAGCAACGCGACGAAGCGCAGGAAACCATCCTCATGGCCAAGGTCGTCGAGCAAAAACAGTTCATAAGCTGCTTGGCCCCGGCTTTTCGCATACAGACGTGTTTCCCGGTAGTTCGAGACGATGATCCAGCGGGACTCGGGAGCATGGTTGGCGTAGTCCCAACCTTGCTGGATCGGGGTTCTGGATTGGCCTCTTCCGTGCTCCAGAAAAACGGCAGCGCCTTTCAACTCGATCGGCGCGATGACCTGGGACTGGCGCTTTGCCTGGGAGAAGAAACCGATGGCACCGTCGGCTTGGCCCCCGGCGAAGACTCTCTTTTCCGCGTCCAGCTCCCACACTCCATCTTTGGCGAGCGACCACGTTGCGTACCCGAGCACATCGCCAAAAATCCGCTCGAGAAACCCACCGTGCAGCTTGACCTCGCTGGTTTCATCGAGGGCACCGCTGCGCACATGTTCGAGCCAGACGCCGATGGTCTCCTCGTGTTTCCGAAACAGCGAAGGGTCGAGGCTTTTCGCGCGTTCCCGAACAAGCCGGGGGTGAAAGAGGGGGAGGTGGTGAATGCGCGCCATGGCGTGTGGATATATCACACACGGGGGCGCAGCTTTTTCTTACAGGTTCTTTTGGAGGGAGAGTCGTTGGGCGGGGCAGAAGCCGAAGCGGTAAAGGAAGCGGAGCAGGTTCAGGTGGTCGAAATGGACCTCGGTTTCGATGCGTTCGACGTGCAGGGCGGACAAGTTGTCCAGAAGCTGCACCAGCAGGGCCTGGCCGTATCCGTGTCCGGCGAGGTTTTTTTGCACGCCGATGGTATCGAGAAAGGCGGTCGGTTCGACGCGGCCAAACGAACCAAAGTCCACCCGAGCCATGGCAAACGCAGCGGGCGTCTTTTCGCATTCGGCGACAAGGGACACGGCAATCGCAGACTCGCTGAGCACTTCCTCGAATTTG
The DNA here is from genome assembly GCA_035328405.1 of Pseudomonadota bacterium. GTDB lineage: Bacteria > Myxococcota_A > Polyangia > Palsa-1104 > JAEUJZ01 > JAEUKA01. The sequence continues at coordinate 4,718 of DAOLIT010000020.1, forward strand.
CGCTCGTAGTAGTCGGTGCGGTCGAGGCCGGTTTGGGCTCGGTCGATGTGGCAGACGGCGGAAAAGTCGGCGCGGGACAGAGCCCGAACAAACGGGGTTTCCTGCGGGACCAGCGCTTCACTTTCGGGCAATGAGGTGCGGGCGACCGAGCGCTCGAGCACCCACCGAGCACTCATGACAAAACCGGTGCGGCTCGCAAACCGAATCAGGCTTTCGTTGCGCCAATCCACCTGGAAGACGATTTGCTGAATGCCTCGAGTGCGGCACAGCGTCACGGCATCGGCGAGCAGACGCTGCCCCAAACCCAGGTGTTGCGCCGTCGGGTCTACGCCGAGGGTTTCCAACATGACGGCTTTCTCGAGGCGCCCGAACTCGCCGCCAGCCCGACGACACAGCAGAAAGCCCAGCAGCGTGCCGTCGTCTGCCACAACGCCAAGTTGAAGGTGTTGCTTGGGTCGCGACAGGGCCGCCGAGAGCCGCCTTTGGAAGTAGTCCCGCCGAACACTTCCGAGCAGCGCACGGTCGATGGCGACCACCCGGTCCAGGTCAGCAGCCACAAGAGGTCTTGTGTTCGTGACGCATTTTTGCATGTCTTGCTCCTTGGACTTTTGGTACCACATTGTCGCTTTTTTCCCTTCCAAAAATGGAAACTCGGCGGGTCGCTCATGAAGAAGGGAGAACGGCGAAAGACAAAGGGAAAAGAACAACGGGCCTGCGGTTCGCAGGCGGCGACCGGCCCCAATTGGAGAAAACAGAAATGACAAGAACGACACTTTTTCTGGTGGCGTGCGCGTTTGCGGCGGGCTGCGGCTCAAGTCACGACATGACCGACCACATGAACCAGGTCACGCAGGGTCCGCACGAATGCGAAACACCCGAGGACGCGGCTGCGCCTGCGGACCAAACGATCGAAGCGCGCTATGCGACGGTCAAACCAGACGGCGTGAACGCCATGAACGTGATCACGTTTGGCGGGACGGTGCCGGGGCCGGTGCTGACGCTGGATGTGGGACAGACCCGGCGGTACAAACTGACGAACCGAACGGACGTGCCCATCGGTCTTCACTTTCTAGGTCTGTCGTATGACGTAAAAGACGACGGCACGCCGCTGTACCCCAAGAGCATCGTGTATCCGGGCTGCTCGCATGTGTACACGATGACCGCCAAAACGCCGGGGATTTTCCCGTTTGTGGACCACCTGAACCCGACGAAAACGATGCCAGCCGGGATGCACGGTGCGGTCGTGGTGCGGGCACCGGACGAAACGCCTGCGGACAGAGAGTATTTGTACTTTCTGGGAGAACTCGGGAAGGAAACGGAAGGGGAGGAAGAGGAGGAGGAAGAAGGCGGCGGAGCGCGCAGCTTTTTCATGACGATGAATGGACGAACGGAGGCGGCGCCGCTTGCCATCGAGCGCCGGGGCGGGGAATTTGTGGGTTGGGAAGGGTTCTCAGAAAGCCAAGTCGGAAACAAAGTGCGCATCCGATTGCAAAACGTCTCGCCCAGCACGTACCACTCGTTCGGAATGCACGGATACAACTTCTGCGACCGGGGCGGCATGGTGGACGCATCCGGCGGATGTCCCAATCAGGGGCGGCCCGTGAACATCCTGAGTTTGTCTCCGCTTGAGGGCACAACCATCGAGGTCCTGACCAACAATCCGGGAAACTGGATGATTCACTGCCACATTCTCGACCACGTTGCAGAAGGCATGATGAGTTACTTCGTCGTGAAGTAACGGCTCGACGGGGGGCGGGTCTCACAGGAGGCGTTTTGGCAATGAAAATCGCGATTGTGGGTGCAGGACCTGCGGGCGGGACGGCGGCGCTCGAGCTAGCCAAGCAGGGACGGCATGAAGTGGTGTTGCTGGACAAAAGTGAGTTTCCACGACCCAAGACGTGCGGAAGTGGGCTTGGGCCGCGCTGTCTGGAAGTGCTCAAAGAACTCGGTCTGTTCGAGGATTTGGCGAAGCTGTCGCACAAAATCACGGGTCTGCGTTTTGTCGGGCCGGGCGGGCAAGAGGCGTTGCTCGATTCGGGGTTTGAGGCCGCGTGGATTTTGCCAAGGGAGACGTTCGACGCCAAACTCGCTTTTTCCGCTGAACAACACGGTGCGAAGTTCGAGCAGGGCTTTTTCGTGAAACGGCTCGTGCGCGATCCTTTCGGCAAAGTGGTCGGTGTTTCCGATGGAAACCGGACGATCGAAGCGGACCTTACGATTCTGGCCGACGGCGCGCATTCGCGTTTTTCGGTCGATCGAAGACCGCGCAAACAGATCGCGGCGATCATGGCGTGGTACGACGGCGTGCCGTTCCGCAAGGGCATTTTGGAGATGTATTACGACCGTCGCGTAAGGCCGTTTTATGGCTGGATGTTTCCCGAAACCGACACGCGCGTAAACGTCGGCATTTGTTATCCGCAAGAGGAAACGCGCGACCCGAAAGTGCTTCTGACCGAAGTCATCGAAACGCACCTGGGCGACCGGCTGAAAAACGCCGTTCCCACCGGCAAAATGAAAGGTCACCCGATTCTCTACGCCGACGCTGTGGGCCCTGTCACGACACCGGGAGCGATTTTCATCGGGGAAGCGGCTCGGCTGGTTCACGGTGCAACCGGAGAAGGCATTGCTTACGCGATGCGGTCGGGACGGCTCGCGGCGCAGGTGCTCTCGGAACACGATCGACCGAACACGGACTGTCTGCGCACGTACCAAACCAGGATTTCGCACAAGTTCCGTTGGCCGCTCAAAACAGCAGTCGGTTTTTTGCGTTTTGTCGAGACGCCTGGGTTTGACCTTGCGTCGCGTTTTTTGCTGAACCGGCAGGTGCAGCGCGGCATGCGATACGCGCTGGCCCATTCGTAGCGTTTGCGGCTCGACGTAACAGCATCTTCGCTTGCGTCGTAGTCTGTGTTTGGAGGTTCTCATGCGGTGTGCTCGGTTTCTGTGGTCCGTGCTTCTTTTCTCCGTGCTTCTGTGTGCCTGTTCCCGAGGGAAAAAACCGCCCGCGCTTGAGGCAAAAGCCGCGCCACCGATCGTCGTGGAAAGCCCGTCCTCTCTGCTCGCGGAGGACGTGCTGTGGCACGCGAGCGCAAAGGACGTTCCAAGCCTGGCATCACAGCTTCTTGGGCCGATGACGCAGCCCATTTTGTCGTCGCTCGGCTTTTCCGGGGACGACCTGAAGCGGGGCGGAGCCATTCGCGCTGTCGTGTGGAAACCCACCGATCCGGCGTTTGGGAATTTCCCCGTGGCGATTCTTGTGCCGTTCCCAAAAGACCACAACGTGCTCCAGGAACTATCGCGGGCGCTGCCGCAAGCCAAGACAGAATCCTGGGACAAGGGCTCGATTCTGCTTTTTGGCGATACTGCGGCCGCAGAGGAAAAGCACAAGCAGGAAGGTTTCGCAAAGCTCCTAGGAAAAACTGATCGATTCGATGTGTCGTGGCATGTGAATCTGTCGATGCTCTGGAAACAGTTTGGAGAGCGGATTCGCAAGAGCTACGACGAGGGTCTCAAAGAGTCTTTGGCCAAAGACCTGAACGTGTCCGAGGACCGTTCGGAGCTGGACAGGCAAACCGACGAGATCGTGACGCAGATTGCGTATTCCATTCGGGATGCTGTGCTCGGCACGAAAGCGGGCACGGTTGGGGCAAACCTGAACGCGCAGGGACTCGATCTGTTTTTGATCACGGAAAGCGAAAAGGGACAACTCCAGAAGGCGCAGCAGACAGCCCCTGACCTGGTGCAGTTTCTTCCTGCTGGCGACGTGCGATGGCAGTGGAACGTAGACGATTGGCCGCGCCAACTGACGGAAACGGAACAGTTCCTGCGGCCTCTTCTGGCTTCGGCCCCCAAAACGCAGGCGCAATTCAATGCTTGGCTTTCTTCTCTTCGCGGGCTGGGGCAAACCATCGTGTGGGCGGGCTCTGTGTCGATAGAGGCGCAGGGGCAACCCAAGTTCGCGTGGATTGTGCGGGTGGACGATGGAAAAGCGGCGATGGCCGTGATCCGCCGCACCAGCACCTACTCGACAAATCCAACCCCGCAGGAATTGGAGACCTTCGGCTCAGCGATAACGGGGCGGCTCCAGAAAAACGTGCGAAAGATCCATGGTTGGCCGGTGGATTTGCACGACCTCACGGTTCACTCCAGACCCACCAAAAGCAAAGACGGCGATCCGAAAAGCGCGCCGGGCACATTGGACACGTTCTCGTTGAAGTTTGAGGTCGTGCAGTTTGACCGTTACCTGATCGTCGCAGTACCGACGCAAACGCAAGCCATTGCGGACTCGCTGCTGTCGGGCAAAGGTCCGCAACGGTTCGGCGCGTTCCAACATTTGCCGCTGGGTGGTTCTGTGTATGTGGACGTAGACGTAAGTTCAGCCCAAAAACTCCTTGCTGCAGCAAGAGGAGAGATGGCAACCGCCGCACTTCCCGCCGAGGCAGAAGTTCTGTCATTTGCGTATTTCTTCCGGGGCTCGATTCGCGAGTTTGCGGTTCACGTTCCAAAACCGCTTGTGGACTTCGGACTTGGGCTGCTTCTTTCGGCCAAAGACAAACGCGAGCGTCCAAACAGTGACAATGTCTTCGAGGACGCCTACAAATCCGACGAAGCCCGCGCAGACGATTCCCATTAGCGGAAAGGAAGACCTTTCGACGCTCAGGTTTGTCGTTTACTGCGTCAGGTCAGCCGTTGTCCGCGGCCACACCGTCCCGCAGAAATCACCCAGCAGCACACCGACGACGGTCTTGTACGTTGTCCCATCGGGCAACGAAGTATAGGAACCCGTCGCTCGCAAATAATTCGTCGCGATGAGTGCGCCCGGTGCCACGCCGGTCGGACTGACGCTGAAGTCTTGGTATTGCGTGCTGCGCCCGTAGCTTTTCACGTTCGAAAAACGGACGAGCGCGGCATGACCATCGACAAACTTTTGCGACAACACGGCTGGCGAGCCCGTCGCGACGGGATATTGCGTGGGGTCCACATCCACCGGTGTAGGCATCGTCACCGCCATTCCTTGCGACGTGAGCTTTCCACCAAACAAATTGATCTGACGAGTCTTTGCGCCGCAGTTGGTCCGCGTGTCGAACGTGCCTTCGATTTCGACTTGCTGCCCCGCCGTTGCTGCATCCATCGCCGTCGCAACCGGGTCGTTTTTCCCCCGATCCTTGCACTGCGTCAGCGTCGATCCGTCGGCCCAATTGCTCATTTTCAAACTCAAGATCAGCACCATGCCATCTTGCAAAGTGGCAGGCGCGGGTTCGACCTGGGCGACGTGCAATCGGTAATAGCAATACCCTGCGTTTGTGTCCGCACTGACCCACCGCAAGGGACTCGTCACGACGCCCGTCACACGAACGCGGTCGCCGACTTTGATCGTGTCTTGCACGCTGTTCAAATAGCGAATCGTCGTCGGAACCACCGTTTTGGGCTGCGAAAGATCAACGACATCCGAAAGGTCTTCGATGTTGCTGTTGGACATGTCCTGCGTGTCCGTCGTCGAAGGACGGCACGCAGCAAGCAAAGACGAAACGGTCAGAAGCAGAAGTTTGTGTCTCATGGGGAACCTCGATGGGTGAAAGGCTTTGTGTGACCAGGCAGCAGATTGTGCGCAAGGTGAGCAGCCAGCACGGTGTTTTGCAAAAGCATCGCAACCGTCAGCAGGCCGACGCCTCCCGGCACGGGTGTGATCGCAGACGCGCGTTCCTTTGCGGCAGAAAATTCGATGTCACCGACGATTTCGCCTGTTTCCAGTCGATTGATGCCGACATCAATCACGGTCGCGCCGGGTTTGATGGCAGCCCCGGGAATCGCACGCGGTTTGCCGATCGCGGTCACAACCAAGTCGGCAGAAGCGATGTGTTTGGAAAGCTCTGCGGTTTTCGTGTGGCACAGCGTCACCGTCGCATCCGCTGCCAAAAGCAACGCCGCCATCGGTTTGCCCACCAGCATCGACCGACCCACGATGACTGCCAACGACCCGCGCAATGGGATGTTTGCCTCGGACAGCAACCGCATGACGCCCAGCGGCGTACACGGAACAAACCGAGGCCGACCCAGCCACAACCGTCCGATGTTTTCCTCGCACAAACCATCCACATCCTTTGTCGGGTCCAGCGCACGCAGGATGTTTTCGGCGTCGAGGGGCGCAGGCAAAGGAAGTTGCAGAAGCACACCATGCACTTTCGGGTCCGCGTTCAGCGACTCCACCAACGCGACCAATTCCTGCTGAGTCGTCGTGCCAGGCAGAACGTGATCAAACACCGCAATTCCGACTTCTTGGCAAGCGCGGCCTTTGTTGCGGACATAAATCTGTGATGCGCGGTCGTCTCCGACGAGGATCACTGCCAAGCCCGGCGCGATTCCGCGTGCCAAAAGCGCGCCCACCGACTCGCGAACTTCAGCTTTCACTTTGTCCGCGATCGGTTTTCCGAAAAGAATCTGGGCTTCTGTCATCCACCGGCTCCTTTGCCAAGCGTTACCGCGACATCAATCAAGGCAGCGTACCCGTGATCAGCAAACGCGGCTCCGTCATATCAAGGATGGTGGTGCGGATGCCTTCACGACCCAAACCCGAGTCCTTGATTCCGCCATACGGCATGTGGTCGATCCGAAAACTCGGCGCCTCGTTGAGCACCACCGCCCCGACCAACAACTTTTCGTGCGCCGAAAGAGCATGAGCCAAATCGCGTGTGAACACCGCAGCCTGCAACCCATAACGCGAATCATTGACCCGCTCGATCGCCGTCTCAAAATCGTTCACGCAATCGACATTGCACACTGGGCCGAACACCTCTTCTTTTGCGACTTTTGCGCTCGCCGGTACATCGCACAGCAACGTCGGCGGAACGAAGTTGCCCAGCCTGGGCCCTGACACGAGTTTTCGCGCACCGAGCTGCTCTGCCTCGGCGATCCAGTTCTCGACCCGCCGAGCATTGGTTTCGTCAATCATCGGGCCCACCAACACCTGCGGATCAGCCGGATCGCCCGTCCGAACAGCCGCGACTGCTTCGGAAAGCCGCCCGCACACTTGGCGGAACAGACCCTTTCGAGACCGATCGACGACGAAAATCCGCTGAATGCTGATGCACTTTTGGCCCGCATACGAAAAAGCGCCGTACACAAGTTTTGGGAGGATCGCGGAAAGGTCGCGCTCTTCGATCGTCTCGTCCAAAACCACAGCCGCGTTTCCGCCGAGTTCGAGCGTGACTTTTTTCTTCCCGGCTCGCGCTTTCATCGCCCAGCCCACAGACGCCGAACCCGTAAACGTAAGCAATTTGCATCGTTCGTCGGTCACGAGCACATCCGCTGCCGCTCGCGAAGCTGGAACCACCTGCAAACCCGACGAGGGCCAACCCGCCTTTTCGACAAGCTCTGCCAGCAGGAGTGCCACCGACGGCGTTTGCGATGCCGGTTTCAAGATCACCGCACAGCCTGCCGCCATCGCCGGCGCGATTTTGTGAACCGCCAAATTCAGAGGGAAATTGAATGGACTGATCGCCGCGACCGGGCCGACTGGAAAACGCCTCAGAATGCCCACTCGACCGTATCCGAGCGGAGCCAAATCCATCGGCAACACTTGTCCCTCGCCAGCGGTCGTCAGCACCTCCGCCGACGCCAACTCAAAACAGAGCGCGGCCCGCTCAACTTCTGCACGCGCATCCGAAATCGGTTTTCCCGCCTCGTGGCAAATGGCCCACGAAAGACGCTCCCGCTCGACCAACACACTTCGCGCCACTTCTTTGCACATCGCCGCACGTTTGTCCGTCGGCAGTCGAGCGATCGTCGGTTGCACGGCTTCCGCGTGCCGCAACGCTGCTTCGAGTTCCTCGTGCCCGCACTCAAAAACCCGCCCGAGCAAACGATCGTCGAACGGCGCGTGCAACGACCTTAGCGTTGCCGTCTCAACAAAACGACCTCCGACAAACGGTTTCCAGACGGGAAAAGAAGAACCCTCAGCCGACATGCGAACAGAATGCGCCAAAAGCTTGCTGTTGCAGAAAAAGAAAAAGCCCAAGAGACATGCTCTCGGGCTTTTGCTGCGGCCAAATTCCCGACTACCTGGAAATTTTGGCCCTTGGGGGAAGCATGAGCGTCAAACCGACACCAAAGTACAGATGATTCACGATGTACTCATCTGCGTCCGACAGGACCGGTGTTCCGTCGCTGTTGGCACCCTCGGTGCTGACATCCAAGCCACCGGGATTGGCCTTGTACATGTAGTCTCGCAGCTCGAGGTTCAGGCCAATCCAATCGTTAAAGAAGATGTGGGTACCAATGCCCAACACACCCGCGATGCGATGGCCCGTGAACACTGCTGGCGACTGCAAGTTCACATCGTTCCCAGTTCCAAGCGGGCTGTCATTGACGGATCGGACCGAGGTCCCTCCCGAACTGTCCGTCCGAACTGTGTAGGAAGTCGCACCATTCGACAGTGGCGTTCCCAAAATGACCCCGCCCACACCTGCCGTCACGTAGAAGTCGTAATTGGCAAACAGAGCGTTGAACATCGAGAACTTGCCGCCCATCGGCGTCAAAGCCAGGTGCGCAGACCACATCCCCATCGTCGGCCCGATGAGATGGTTTTTGAACATCTCCTTGCTCGGTTGACGCAGACCCGCCGTCGGATCGTCGGTTGCTGGAGTCGCAGTCCGAACCGCATAGGTATCCGGCAACGCCTCGGTAATCCGGCCCACCAGTGGAGAAGCCACATTGGCCGTGTAGTGATAAGAACCACCGATTGCCAGCCAGTCGGTCAAATGGAACCGAACGTTGGCACCTCCGCCAAAACCGATCAGGAACGGCTGGTTGGCAGAAATGGTGAACTGCGGCGTGATTTCCAGCCGCATCTTCCGCATCTCAACGCGATGTCGAATGGCCGGCTGACCTGCCAGCGGGTTGCGCCCACGATCCGCTTGTGCCGGCATGGCCAGCGACGCGAGGGCCCCAAACGACAAGATGATTCGCATGTGCGTTCGCATGTAATCCCTCGCTCCTCTCACCGACTCATCTTGTAGTCAAACTTCGGCGGCAGAAAGATGGATAAGCCCAATCCAAACTGCACATCCATGACCAGAGTGGTGCTGCCGTTGTCCTTGCGACATTGCATGTAGGCATCGTCAGCAGCGGTCCCTGTCAACCCCGCGAGACTCGCCGAACAACCAGCCCCAGTCCGCGTAAACGAAGCGTTGGCAACGGGCTCGAACTTGTCTGGATAACCGTACAACTTTAGGAAGGCATTGAGCGCCAGCCATTTCGTCAGGAACAATCGCGACCCAACGCCCACATCAAAGATTGCACTGATCGTCTTGAACGCTGGATCAGACCGCTTCACCGGGATGACCTCGCTCATGAAAGCGCCGACGCCGAGTGTGACGTAGCCCTCCCAGTGAACAATCGCTCGGTTGAAGAGCGCAAACTTGCCAGCAACCGGCACGTAGCCGAAGTCAAGCAAAGCCGAGAAAACCAGCTTGTTGACCGCTGGCAACGCCTTGTCCTGCGAGCCGATCAGGAAGTACGTCCCGTCCACACTGGTGGACTGTTGCGGGACATAGTACTGACCCTCAACACCCAGCCAGAGGGCTTCGCTCAAGAAGTAGTTGATCTGAGCACCCACCGCGTGGTGCCGAATCAACGGGTTGTTAAGCGTGAAATGATATTGCGGAGAAAGCTCAACCCGTCGAGCCTTCAAAGAATACCGACGTGGAAGAACCGCGATATCATCCCAGCGCGTCTTGGCGTGAACATCGTCGGTTGGCGTCTTCGCGGTCGCAACCTCGCTCGCGGTCGCTTCTCCGGTTGGAGGAAGCGACGCGGCTGGCGGTTCTGCCGCTGGCGGTTCTGCCGCTGGCGGTTCTGCCGCTGGTGGTGCCGCCGGGGCATCTGCGGGCGCTGCCGCAGGTTGCGCTGCTGCCGGGGCCGGTTTGTTTGCCTGCCCATATGCCGTTCCGCCCGCGCCACAGAGCGCCGACGCTGTCACCATGCACAGGCTTATTGCCAATCTCCTCATGCTTACCTCGCGTAACGCCTTGTAGGGCTGGCACCCTTCAATATCGAGGGGAAACGATATCACGCGGCTTTTGCCGCAATCAAGCAGCTTTCGGGACTGTTTTTTTTGCTGCATCGGTTCTCGTGCGTGTTTTGGAGCCCGACTCCGGGCCTCGTCTGGACTACTGGCCTGCAAACCACTTTGCAAAGCCGCGCTGCCTATCGTGTTCACCGTGTCGTGTGCCCCAGAGCCGCCATTTTCACTTCTGCCGCTGTCGGAAAGCAAGACAAACGTCATCGACTTATCTGAACTTGCGCAATCCCCGACGGCCATACCTTCTTCGACGATTCCACATGCGCCCGGCGAACCGTTTTTGAACAGGCTGCGGAGCCTTTGGATCACAAATCCTGCGATGTTCGACGCCATTTTTCTCATGAGCCAGGCCGTTCGTAGAGCACATCGACGAACTCTTCCGCATCAAACGCTCGTAGATCGCCAATTTTTTCTCCGACGCCGATATACCGAATGGGAACAGTCAACTCGTAAGTGATGCCCAAAATGACACCTCCCTTGGCCGTGCCGTCGAGCTTGGTCAGCACGATGCCGGTGATTTCCATCATTTCTTTGAAGGTTCGAGCCTGTGCAATGGCGTTCTGGCCTTGTGTCGAGTCGAGAACCAGCCACGTCTCATGCGGCGCAGTGGGATCTGCTTTTTTGATGACGCGACGAATTTTCTGAAGCTCGGCCATGAGCTGCTCTTTGACGTGAAGCCGCCCCGCCGTATCGGCAATCACCACATCAAAGTGTTCTTTTTGCGCACGTTGGATCGCCTCGAAAATCACCGACGACGGGTCCGCGCCGTTTTTGCCGCCGTGGCCTCGCACGACAGGCACATTTGCGCGCTGCCCCCAAATTTCCAACTGCTCGACGGCAGCGGCCCGAAACGTATCGCCCGCAGCCAAAAGAACTTTGCGCCCCAGCGCCGTCTGTTGGGCTGCCAATTTGCCGATCGTGGTGGTTTTTCCGACTCCGTTTACCCCGATCACCAACAAGACAAACGGGCTGTGCGCCGCAAAATCGACCTCTTTTGCGGAAACTTGGAGCAGTCGCTTCGATTCCTCTTTGATCGTGGACCAAATCGCCGACGCATCCTTGAGTTCCGATCGGGAAAGCGTGCTCCGAACGTGCGAAAACAGGTGCTCAGCAGTTTTGGGTCCGATGTCTGCCGAGAGAAGAACCTCCTCAAGCTCGGGCAACAAATCCTCTCCGATTTGCTTCCTGGACAGAAGTTCCGCGATTCGCGCGATAAAACCCGCCCGAGTTTTTGTGAGCCCGGCTCGCAGATCATCTTTCGGTGTTGTCTCGGCAATGGTCTTGGATGCAGGGCCGGGTGCAGGAGTCGGAGCGTCGGTGGTTGCCCTTTCGGGCAAGCTCTTTGGTTTGGTTCGGTCTAGCGGTGCCCGACGGCCTTTTGGATCAGTTCTCTGATCAGTTTTTGCATCGCTTTTTTGGGGTGGAACGGGTTTTCGACCTTTGCGCCCCCAAATCACCCACGCCGCCGCAACGAGGACAACAAGAACGACACCAACGAGAAAATAGACAAGCCCACCCGACAACAAACTTGCCGAAGCGGGCTCTGAGGAGAATGTCACGAGAAACATGGCGTGCCTCGTTACTATACGCGGGCCTTTTTGCAAAAAAGCAGCGTTTTTCTGCTCGAAACCGTCGTTGCGTGACCAAAATCCGGCAGGTAGCCGGGAGGACGCAATGAGTCTTGCAAACCAAGTCGTGCTTGTAACGGGAGGAGCGCGTCGGCTTGGTCGAGCGATCAGCGAAGCGTTGCTGGCGGAAGGTGCTCTCGTCGCAGTTCACCATTTCAAAAGTACCGATGCCGATCGAGCCTGGCTCGAGGCGTTCGCGGACCGCGCACTGCCTGTGTCCGCAGACTTGTGCAGCCCGACGGAAACCGAGCGTTTGTTTGCGACGATCGCTGCGCGTTGGCCTCGGCTGGATGCGGTGGTTTGCAACGCTGCGATGTTTGAAAAAACCCCGTTTTCAGACCTTTCCGACGATGTGTGGGACAAGATGCTCGCGTTGAATTTGACGGCACCCAGACGCTGCATGCAGCTCGGCGTGGCGATGGGTGCGCATGCAATCGTGAACGTACTGGATGTAGCAGCGACGCAAGCCTGGCGCGGCTACGCAGCGTATGGAGTGACGAAGGCCGGGCTTTTGCATCTGACGAAAATATGGGCCAAAGAACTGCGCGGTCGCGTTCGGGTGAACGCCGTTTCGCCCGGCTTGATTCTTCCGCCGTCGGATGCGCCAGTCGAAGAACAACGCCGGTTGGCCCAGAAAAACTCGGGTTTTCCAACGGGCACGCCCCAAGATGTGGCTTCCGCGGTGTGCTTCTTGTTGCGCGAACCGCATCTTACGGGCGTTTGCCTCCCAGTCGATGCTGGCGAGAGTCTGTAACCCTGTGTTTTTTTGAGCGTCGGTTTGTGAAGTGCGCGGCTTGCGTCTGGAACCGTTTCGGAATCAGTCGGGCGAAAACACAGACAAGCCGACTTGGACCGGCGAGGCGGCCTTTTGCAAAGGCGTGGGAAGCGGCGGGTTTTCCTCGGCAACATCAAGGAGCATCGGTATCCGTCGAGGCTTGTGCTGCATTTTGTCTTTCAGAAGTTGATACGGCTGGTCTGTCGTCGGTCGAAACGCAGGTAGGTCCGGGTGTGCGACGCCTTTGAACAGCGACATCGCGTCGCGCATTTTTTGCACCTCTGCCGGATCGGTGTTCCGCGAAGTCAGCGCGAGCGTCGGCCTCGGCAACTTGTCACTTCGATACAGCCCACGCAAACCTCCCCCGCGTGCAGAAGCCACGCTTTCTTCGTAAAGAAGCACCGCCTCTGCTTTGTGCAGCGACAACAAACTCAGCGCCGATCCCACATCGCGTGCAGGCGTCACGACACCCTCCAACGGTTTGAGTTCACCCTCGAACACAAAGTGCTCCAAAAACAGCTTTGCCGACGGCATGGGCGACGCGAAAACCAAACCGCCGTGTTTCAAATCGGCCAGGCTTTTCACCTGCGGCATCGCGAGCAGCGTCAGTCTTGTGTGCGTTCCTCGGCCCGAATCCGCGACGACAACTGGCAAGAGTTTGTCCAAATGGCTTGCGACATAAGGCGATTCCACAAGCAGAACCGCGATCCGGGCCGAATCGGCTTCCATGGCCTCGGCGGTGACGTACACCTGGGGACGATAGTGGTGTTTTTCGCCCAGGCGTTTTGCAAGATGCGTCGCGACTTCGCTGCCCAAATCCAGCTTGCGTTCGATCTGCGAAAAGAACACACCGGGCAGATACACGGCCAAAATGCGGTCTGCCGCAAAGGCTCGCCCGAGAAACGACAGGCTGATGCAAACCAGGAGGCAAACCTGAAAGAAAAGCGACTGCCGCCGTTTCATCGCGGCCTCCGCTTGAGGATCGGTTTTGCGGCAGGTTTTGCGGGCGGCTTGACCGGTTTTGTCGGCAACGGCAAAGGCTGCACCGGTTTGGGTTCCGGCGCTGGTGCCACATCGGGACTCGGGGCGGCTCCTTCGTAAAACCGCGCGAGCGAATCAACCCAACCGCGCACAGTCGCAAGTTGAGGTCCCGTTCCGTTTTGCACATACCGCCGGTACAACTCGAGAGCGGCCCGCGGATCGCCTTGCGCTTCCGCAATCGCGCCCTGAAGAACCCACGCATCCGGCACATGCGCAGGATCAAGCTTGGCCGCAAACAGCTTGGCCTCGTCGAGGCGACCCCGTAAAATCCAAAGCACCGCCTGGTTGTAAAACACTTGCGCCGGAACTTGACCGGGCAAGGCCTGCGTTTGCGCCAAACGCAAAAGAGCCGCAGCACGATCGTGGTCGCCTTTGCTCGAGATCTCGATCGCCTTGTTGTTCAACGTGGAAACGGCCACCTCTCGCAGCACTTTCGCGTCTTGGGGCGGCAGATGCGGCAGTGCCTGTTGCGCAAGCTGCGTGGCCTGCGTGAAATCGCCGAAACGCAAGAACAACCGCGCCTGAAGATGCGGCAGACCTCCGCGCCCCATCGTCTGTTCCAGGGACGCCACATCGAACAATTGCACGACCTCGGCGAGCAACTTGACCGCAACGTCAATTTGCCGACTTCCCGCGAGCGCCAGCACTTGCCACAACTTCGCCTCAGCCTTTTGCGCCGCAAGCACAGCCGTCCCGCCTCGCAAAACCGCCTGCGTCACAAACATCACCTGTTGGAAGCTCGGCGTGGTTCCGGGCGCTGCGGTCGAAAACAACATCCGCGCAGACACCAAACTCGCCTGCGCCCGAAGCTGCTGCGAAAGTTCGTCGTTGCCTTCCAGATAACGCAACGCGAGCCGAGGTTGTTGTAGTTGCAAGTAGCACAGTGCAATTTCCTGCCGCAGCCCCAGCTTGAGCGCCTGATTGGCCGGCGCGCTCGAAGTCAGTCCCTCGCCTTTTTGCAGCACGAGCAGCGCCTCGGACGCCTGGCCCGCGTCCCGCAACGCTCGCCCATACGCCCCCAAAAAACGCGGCTCGTTTGCACCGTCCTTCAAATGGTTTTGCAACGTCGCCAGTGCTTCTTGCGGCTCGCCCGCGCCGATTTGCCCGAGCGCCAGCGCCTGCGCCGTGGCCAAACTCGGGGCCAACCGATGCGCTTCCAGCAAATCAGGCAGTCCCGCTTTCGAGGTCTGGTTGTGAACCGGCAGTTTGGACAAACCCCGCCGCAAAAGCGCCTGCGCAAGTTTGGCTTGCAGCGAATTCAGACCCGGATACCGCTCCTTCAGACCTTTCCACGTCGCCATCGCTGCATCGAACTTGCCGTTTTTGATCTGAAGATCCAGCCGGAGCAGCACCGCTTTTTGCGCCAAACCGTCCAGACCTCCATCGGTGCCCAACAGCCGTTCCGTACAGCGTTCAATGTCCGCCAACGCCTGCGCAGCCTGGCCCGCTTGCTGATCCCGCAACTTGGAAAGTTCGACGCAGATTCGCAAATCTTGCGGTTGCAAACGCTGCGCTTTCGTCAACGCCGCGAGCGCAGCCGACGAATCCGGCGGAAGTTTGCGCAAATACAACTGGCCCAGTTCGAGCAGCGCCTCGGGAACGTCATCTGCGTGTTCGAGTTCTTCAATGCCCGCCAGAAGCTGCCCGCTGTCCGCCAACGCTTTCCCGAGCGCCGCCCGCGCCCGACCATCTCGCGGAAATTGCACCAAGTATTTTCGCAGCGTTGCTACGGCTTCTGTGTGTTTTCCCGCCGCAATCTGCGCTTGCCCGAGCAAAAGTTGCGCCTCGGGGTCGTTCGGTTGTTTCGCAAGAAGTTCGGTCAGCCCAGCCACCGCTTCGCTCCCCCGCGATTTCGCAATCAGCAGCCGCGCGTGGAGTTTTCCCATCGTCACGCCATCGAGCCCCGGATGCCGACCTGGAACCGGCAGTTTGGACAAAAGCGGACCCAACATCGAAAGTGCTTGGTCACTTTGTCCGTCCTCGGCCAGAAGTTCCGCGTGGAGCGCTCCGATGTCCGCGTCTTGCGGTCGTTCTTTGCGAAGTTCCCCGCACAGCGACATCGCTTTGCTGCGCCGATTCATGGCCCGCAGCGCCCGTACCACTTGAATCCGCAGAGCCAGCTCGCTGGTGCCGCCCCGAATTTGTTGGGTCAGCAGCGCATACGCCACCGCCGGATGGCCTTTGCGAATATGAATGTCAGCAACGAGCGCATACAAATCCGAGCGCATCGGATTCATCTGCATCACCGCAAGAAAACCGGCCATCGCCGCATCCCACTCTCTACCGGCGTTCGCGATGTCCCCGCGCTCGGCCCACGAGATGCCGCGCTGGTACGCCGCCTGTGCGTCCGTCAGCCGTCGCCATTCCACCTCGACAGAAGCCGTTTGCGCACGCGGAGAAGTGGACACACCCGCCCAGCTCAGCCACAGCAAAAGACCACAAGACACCGCTCGCATCACGTCACGCAAGGAAACAGTTTCTCACATCAAATAGGAAGAAAAGCTGCCAGAAACTGCCGGTTTGCTGCTCTCTTCCAGATCGGCTTCCGCCAAAGCCAGCACGTCATGCGGGTCTGCTTCTCCATCGGCAATCCGCTGGAGCGTCCGAACAAAATCCGCCGCCGTTTTCACCGTGACCCGAAAATACGCCTGAATCTCACTCGCACAAAGACCGCCGCGCGGTTCCAGCGGCAGCGTCGTGCGAAAGCCGATGTGGCGTGTTTCGTACGAAAGCTCAAACCCAGCAAGAAGCAGCACCGGATTTAACCGGCAAATCGCCGCTTCCATCGCCGGGATTCGCTCGACCGGAACCTCAAACGGCAACGGCTGGATGAATTGAACCGTCCGCGCTTCGTGCTGCCACCGAATCAGCATCACCGAATCAAGCACGCCTTTTTTCGTCGGAATCACCACCTCGCTTGTCTCGACGTTCGCCTGATGAGGCACCCCGTCTGTCTTCAAAAGTTCCAAAAGGTCCGAAAACGTGCGCACCACCGGACTCGTGTCAAGCATCTCCACCATCTTCCACCAAACTCCCCGTCGGCAAGTTGAGCCGCGTGAACAGGAGCTTATCAAACTCGGCGCGGTGATCGAGTCCGACATAGCTTGATCCTGGAAAGGGACCCACACAGCATCGCGCAGAGGGCTGGAAGGAGCTTATGGCGCTGTGTTGAGGCAGCCGGGAGCCGTTTGGTACAGCAACAATAGATGTTCCTGTGCGCGCAGCACATACGATTTGGGAACCGTAGGCGGCGCAGTTTCGCTGTATTTTTTGAATAGAGAAATCGCTCCACAATTCGTATCCCACGAAACCGGATCACAACTGTAATAAAGTTTCTCTCCTTCAGATAGATAATCTTGCATTTGTAAATGTTTCTTATATTTATTGGTTCTTTGAAACCATCGTAAAATTCCAATCACTTTTTCTGGAATTCTATTTTTCATTCTATCGTACGCGACAGACAATGCTACACAACTGCGCAAACGGATCAGAGTGCTCTCTTCTCGATTCATACACGGAGGTTGCAAGTAAGTGACCGCATCAGCCAATTGACCTTTTGCCATCAATACTTCCCCCAAACGATACCGTATGCGGTCTAATTCCCTCGAAGTCGGATTCAACATGCTCAAATAACGAGCTATCGCGGCATCATAATCCCCTCTTAGAGAATCACACAAAGCGACACCCAGCATTATCGTATGATTTTCGCTTGGCGATAAACCTATAAAATTTCTTTGGCTCGCATTCGATGGTTGATTTTCTGATAGCAATCGCAAGAACAGGTTGTACCCTTTCTCGCACGATGCGCTTTCTGCGTAAAATGAGGCCATTCGTATCTCAATCTCGCGTCGATCTGAGTTGGTCAAAAAGGCGTCTTGTAGTGCCGCAATGTATTGTGCGGGATCTTCCCCGCTGGCTACCCGGGCCAATTGCTTTTCAAAATCCATGATTGAAACAAGCAACTTTTGCTCAACCTTCTGGTCTTGAGAAGCGCGGTTGTCACATCCCCACAAGGACAATCGACAATCTCGAACAAGTGTTGGGCCCTTCTCAGCTTTTTGTTGTGGTTCAGCCCTTGAAAAACCAAGAAAACTCGCAAAAAAGGCCACAAAGGAAAATCGTGGAAGCCAAACCAGGCACCGAAAGAGGCTCATTTCGACTCGAAATACAATGGGACCGCAAACTCGTCGTTTTCATCATTTCCAACCGATGCTGCTGGAAAGCGAAATCGCTGAAGCGACGATTGAACACAGCGCGCGAGTTCCGATGAAGGTGTTGTTAGGGAATCCGTGCTGTTTTGAATTTTGCTGGGACCAGTCTCAGAAAGATTGCTATTGAGCAATTGAACCAACAGCACTCCGCCGCCCGGATCGACAATCATGGCTAGTAGAATGTGTCCACTGAGTTTCGGTGCTCGCCGCAATCCTTGTGCATAGCAACGACGCAGTTCGAGCATTCGATCTGTCAGAGCACGCCCTACTTCATCCTCGCTACGATGCTTGTCAATGCCTTCAGCCCCGTCGCCTGGAAAATGAACCAATCCAATTCTGACTTTTGCATTCAAAATTTCTTGAATCGGAATGCCCGGCAATTTTTGAAGTTCTTCGATATGCTGCTTGGCTCGCACCACATACGGACTTTTCGGCAATTCCGATACAAACTGCTTAAACGCATTCAATGCTTCATCGCGATTCCCAAGATTCTCGGCAATCAAACCATCATAATAGTAACGATCTCCCTCTGGAACGAAAAATACGTCATCGCTTTGATACATCCGCAAACCAGGATCTGATCCAATCGCTCGTTTCAAAGCGTCCCGGCTTTTTTGCATTTGACCGTCTCTATCATAAGCGACGGAAAGACCCAGCGCATGCAGTGCTGAATGTGTACCTGAATCAAGCTGTTCCGCATCATGATAGCGCCTAATCGCTCCGTCCAGTTTTCCCATAGCCATGAGTGCTTCTGCTGCATTCGAGAGCATCGTCGCATGTTGGTGTTTGGTAGGCGTCAACATGGAATCAGGCTCGCCGGGCAAAAGCGCAAGCGCACGATCATATTCGGACACAGCTTCGGAAAAACGTCCCAAATGCGAATACGCAATCCCCAATTGAAATGCTATTTCATAATGCCAACTGCCGAGTCGGTCGATTTTCCGAGCTGTTTGTAGCTCTTCCACAGCCCGTCGCACCGAGGCTACGCCCATTTCGGGCCTGGACAGCCATTCGCCCATAAAAACGCGCGCTTCAATGTCTTTTGGTTCCAATTCCAACGCTTTTTGCAGTTCAGATAGGGCCCGCTGCAGAAGACGAATCCGCTCGGGATGGTCGCGTCTGTGGAATTTGGCCGCCGACAACACCAGGCCACGCGCTTTTTCCTTCAGCAGACGAAACTGCTCGATGCGGTTTTTGCCGCTGAGCCCCGGTAGCGGCGCTTGCGCGTGAACCAGAGGCAGAACAAACAGCAACAACAGACTGAAAAGCAAACCCGCTCGGCGCATGCGACGAGTATATCGAGTCTGGTCAGTCAGAGGGATGTCTTTGGGGAAAGCCGCGAGTGGAGGCGACGACGAGCTGTGGCCAAATGCAGCCAAGCGGGGCCGCGAAACCTCATCCGTCGGAGCGCACGAGCCAGTTTGGCCGACAAACGAACGTCGAGTTCAGGCACGACCCAGCCGGGATGCGTGGCCGCCTGCCGTTCGAGGAGTTCGAGAATGCTCTGTCGGTGCGGCGGTTCTGTGTTGTCGGCAGCTTCGCGGTCTTCCTGGAACACGATGAAGACGGCCACGTCGGGGTCGAGTTGCGACACAAAATCGAGCGTTTTTTGCACATCTTCAGCCGTTTCGGAAAACGCACCGACCACAAACGTGTGGCAGTCGGGAATGCCGTGTTTTCGAAACAGATCGTGGGCTGTTTGTATGTCGGACAGTCGAAAGGGTTTCCGCAGACGAGCAAGGCCCTCCTCGGAACCGGAATCCGAACCCAGCTCGACGCCAATGCAACCGGCCCGCGCCATCGCTGCGACCAATTCGTCGTCGAGCGAAACCGGCGAAACATACGCGACCCACGGAAGCGGCGATCCCCGCGACGAGAGCTCTTTGCAAATCTCCAAGGCGTGCTTGCGGGGAACATTGAACACGCTGTCCACAAAAAACAGAAACTCGACGTTCGGCAGACGAGAAAGCGCGAGCACTTCGTCAGCGACGTGGGCCGGATTCCGCTGGCGCATGAAGCGGCCCTCCAAATCGGGATAGTCGCAGTACGCGCAGTGAAACACACACCCGCGTTTGGTCTGCACGTTTGCGGTTCCGTCGAGAAGAAAGTGCCTCGGGTCCAAAAGATCGCGCGCTGGCAGTGGCAACGCGTCCAATTCCGAAAACGCAGACAGCCCTTCCGCAACGAGCACCGACGGGTCAACCAGCGACGGTGCGTTTTGCCCACGTTCCAGGCGAGACAAAAGCCACGGAAACGTCCGCTCGGCTTCTCCGACGACGCCGTGTTCGACCCCGAAGCGAGCCAGCAGTTCTTTGGGCCGCAGCGAAAAACCAGCACCTCCCAGCACGACGGGCGCAGACGTGATCTGACGGACGGTCGCAACGCGCTGGTCGTATTCCGCCAGGATCGCGTGTGTGGAACGGTAGGCGTTGTCGTGCAGGTTGCGCAGACCCAGACCGACGACTTCGGGCGAAAACGAACGAATTGCAGCCGCCAGGGCATCGTCGGGGTGTTCCTGGAAACACAGGTCAATCACCTGCACGGAATGGGCAAGCCGCGTGCTGGCAGCGACGGAAAGCAACCCGAGCGGTACGACGGGAGAAGGAAGCTGTTCGCGGTTGAGCGAAACCAAAAGCGTGCGCATCAGGGAACCTTGGGGCCGTCTTCTTTGGCGTCGAAAAAGAAGTCGAAAAACTGAAAAAACTGGTCGGGGTAGCGACGAATGATGCGCTCGTAAACCTCAGCGAGTTGTTCCGTCGCTGCGTGCAAATCTGCGTCGCGGTCGCTGGTGTGATTCACAAACAGCGCCGGACCCACATGGTGAACCAGGCGGTCTTGCTTTCCGGGGTTGCGCTCGACCATAAAAAAACTCGGGATGAGCGGCGAACCCGTCATCCGAGCAAGCAGCGCCGGACCAACTGGAAAGCGCGCCCACTTTCCGCACAACCGAACCCAATGAAAATGTCCCCCGAGCACGCGATCGATCTGCATGCCCACGACGGATTTTTCGCGCAGCACTTTCGCGAGCGACAGCACCGAAAACGGCGAGGCATTGGTGTAAATGATGCGAAAACTTTTTTGGAAGCGTTCTTCCCATTGTTGGGTGAGCGGGTTCGGTTCCTCGGCGCGGGCAATGTAAAACGGCGGCATTTCGTGCCAGCCGTGCAAAAACGGGCCGATTTGCCACCACCCAATGTGACCAGTGGCCAAAATCGCGCCGTGCTCGCGCATGTGCGACAGAAGTTCCGGCGTTCTGCCGATGGACTCGACCGGCATGTCAAACGGAATGCCCAAAAACGCCTGGTAGGTGTCGGTCAACATTTGCGCATATCGATGAAACAGCGCCAGGCCGCGAAGGTGGCGGGCAAACATGCCGCAAGGGCCCAAAATCGCGTCCAAATTGTGCAGGACCGCGTGGCGCGCTTTCCGAATCAGCACATAAAACAGACCGCCCCAAAACGGCATCGTGAGTCGTTTGAGCCAGCGCGGCAGGTGGCGAATCCCTCCGAGCATCAAACGGCGAAAAAACGGCCCCTCATATCGGTGTCTAAGCGCCAAGGCGTTTTCGTCGCGCACAGGCGGCGCAAGCTGAGCTTCGGACACGGTTACTTCCTGATGACCCAAAGGGGTTTGGCCCACGCCGGCAAAGGGGGAATGCGGTGCGACGGCGGCGGCGTTTTTTTGGGGAGTTTGGGGGAACCGGTCCCGACGCGCACAATTTGCGTGGTTGATGGATAGGACAAGTCCCATTCGCGCTTGGACAGAAGTTCGTCCGGGTTGCCTCGGCCTTCGTCTTTCGGATCGGTTTTCCACGCGCCCAGGTGCTGGTAGCGCCGTCGCTTGATGCGATAACCGGGATAGCCGTCTTGGTCGGTGAATTGTTGGCCGGTCGGCATGTCCGGGTCCGGGCGCGTGACCGTCGCAAACGGGGTTTCCTCGAGGATTTCGCGCTCGAACGCGACTTGGAACGGGCGCGGTTTCCCCAGAAGTTCGACGCGAACCGTGCCTTGGTGGACGACAAAATGAATCACCACCGGAAAGTCGAACGGGTTTTTCAGTTTCAGGTCCACCGACGGATACACAACCGTGGAATCGAGGCCCATCGGGATGTACGTGCTTGGGCGAGAATGTGGGGTTGCACGCACAAGGTCGAGCCCCGCGAAAAAGGCCGCCGCATGCAGGGTCGAGGCAATTTGACACATGCCACCGGCCAGACCGTCGATCAGCTCGCCTCCTGAAATGACCGGCGCGACGCGATAGCCCTCTTTTTCCGTGCGATCTCCGACGGCGGCATTGAACGAAAACAACTGACCGGGGCGCAGCACATACCCGTTGAGTTTGTCCGCCCCGACTTTCAAGTTGAACGTCCGATCGCTGTCGATCGCCGCAGTCGAATACCGTGTCTCCCACGAAGCCAACACCGTCGAGACATCGATTTCGGTCAAATCCTGTTTGCGCACCAAAGGCTGCGTTTCCGCGACGGACAAACGCCATTCGCTCACGGCTTGCCCCGCTGACAGACTGCGTGCCAAGTATTCCAACCCGACCATCGAATCGTAGACGCGCAACAAATAGCCGGGCCGCTCGGGAGCAACCGTGTGCTTTTCCAGATCGAGCCGGGCATCGACCGCCGCGCGATCGACCTGATCTTTCAATTCGACCAAAAACTGATGCGACTTTTGTGCATCGAGCGAGAACAGAAAATCGAGTTTGTGCGGCGATCGCTGGCCTCGCAGTCGGACTTCCCAATCCGACAGAGGATCTCCGCTGTGGCCGAGTGTTTTGCAGGCCTGCAAAACGGCGCTTTCGTCGATGCGAAAACCGAGCTCGCGCAAACGAACCACGGCCTGTTCCTGACCAATCCGCAAACGTACGCGCCGATTCAAAACCTGCTCGGCCAAGTCGTGCAGCCGCGCCGGAAGCGCACCGAAAGACACCGAACCGAGCGGCTCGCCCGAAATCACCACCCCCGGAATCATCTTCGTTCGGTAACGAAACGAAGAAACCAATGCAAAACCAAAACAGCACAAGGCCGTCGCGCACAGCAGCACCGACAGACCCAAACTGACCCAGCGAAAAAGCTGCGATGCCCGGCACGATGGTGAAACAGGCAACGGCTCACCGGGCTCTCCCCGATGAGGCGAATGCCCAGCGTCGGACTCGGAAAGTTCACTTGTGGGAAGCACAGAAAAAAGCATGGTCCCGCGCTTCATAGCGCGAACCGTCTCCCAAACACAACCAACCCGACGCACAAACCGCCTCTTCAAACCCCCCAGACTCCCGCGCACACCGGAAACCACCCCAGACATTTCTGCATGGGAACTGGCTACGTTTCTTCACGGGAACTTGAGGGGAGTTCGACTTCGCAGTTTCCGTCGGGTAGAAGTTCGTCGATGGTTGCGCCTGAACGATCCGCATACCCCGCTCGCACCAAACCATCGGCCAAGAGCAGACGATACGGGGCCCACGCGCGCGGCAAACCATCGATATCCGTTTGATACGTGACGAGCCAATGTTTGCGCGTCGAAAGACCGTGCGCGCCCTGTCCCAAAAGTGCCGCTTTTGCGTTGTTCCGCACGCGCTTGTCGTCGTCACTTTGCGCGACGTTGCGCAAACGAACCTCGATCGCTTCGTTGCGAGGAACCAAGTGCGCCGCCAGCAGCGCGGCATTTGCGCGCACGCCTGAATCCGCGTCGTCGAGCCAATACAAATCGGTGGGCAACGCATGGCCAAGTCGCGCCAGCGCCGCCAGCAGATTGCACCGCACCGCCGCGTGGTCTTCCGTGTTGTCGCGAAACAGAACCAGCGCCGCCCGAAGCTGCTCGACCACCGAGCCCGCGAGCGGATGATTGCGCGGCAGGTTCGACAGCGCAAAAGCCGCCTCTGCCGCCAGGCGCGGGTCCTTTCGTTGTTGCAAAGGTCCAAACAGGGCCGCAACCGTCGTTTCCGTCGGGGCTTTCGACAAAAGCACGCCCAGAGCACCCGTCGCCCGCAACGCCCGCAACGGATCTTTGTGTGCGGTCAGTTTGATCAAACGGCTTTGCGCCGAGCCATCCACAAACGCGTGCAGCGCCGACAGCGCATCCACCGCCAGCGCCTGCTCCAACGGGCCGGACTCTGCCGACATAAGCGCCAAGGACAACAGCTTGTTTTGCACCGTTTCGCTCTGTTTGCCGCGCAAAAGACCCGACAGAAGAAGCAACACTTCCCGATGCGGACCTCCGACATCGGGCGGGTTGCGCAGCACGGAAAGCGCATCTGCAATCAGCTCGTTTTCTTGTTCTTTGTGCGTCGCTGCAAACGCAACCAAGGCCTCTGCACACGCGCGACGAACTCGAGCCCCGTCCTGATTCGGCGTGCGCAAAATTTCGCGCAGACGGCTCGCCCCCTGAACGGACAATTTTCCGCTGTCCGCCAACTTCTTCATCGCCTGGACCGTGACCAGCATCGTTTCCAGTTGATCCGGTGTTCTTCCGGTCGCCATCGCATTCCCAGGCGCATTCCCAACCCCATTCCCTTCCAGCAGAAGCAGCATCAAGTCTTCGCCTTGCCCCAGATTCCCGAGCGCCCCAAGCGCATGGTGTTTTACAACTGAATCCGCATCGGTCGCAGCCTGCCGCAACGCCCTCGCCGCCCGCACATCCGAAAACGCGGGCCGACGCAGAAACATCGCCGCCTTCCTTCGCACCGGGGCCTCTTTGTCACGCAGAAGAGACGCCAGCAGCACCGTGGTTTCTCGGCCTCCCAATACACCGAGCGCATCCAGCAAGAACTCCTTTGGAACGTGGTTCGCCGAAAACTCCCGCAACAGAGACCGTTCCGCCAAGAGCCGCTTGTCCTCGGGAAGGGTCGCATGCAAATCGCGCAACAATTCAATCCGTACAACTTTTTCGGGCAGCGAAAGGGTGGATGAAGACAGTTCAGCAGAGAGCCATTCACCGACGCGCGGGCCCGCCTTGGAAAACGCATCCATCATGAGCGGCCTGTGTGTTTCCGCTTTTTGCAAAAGAAGCTCCATTCCTTGCGCAAACGCTGCATCCGAAAGCTTCCCAGAACCCGTCACAAGCAGCGCCAGACCGCGCAGAGCCGCCGAGCGCAGGTTGTCGTTTCCCGTTTCGAGCGTCTCTCGAAAAATCGGCAGTGCGGTTTCGTCCGCAAGTCGGCCCAAGCACAAAAGCGCCTGTTTTTGCACATCCTCGCTCGGGTCTTTGAGCATACGCAGCGCCGCTGGCACGCCCACCGGCAGACCCAGCAACCCCAAACTGCGCACCGCCTCGGCTCGCACGTCCCGCGCTGGATCGGACAACCGACCGAGCAGCGCCAGCAACACACGATCGCGCACGTCTTTTGGCAGCGTTTGGTCGCTCAGCCGCCCCAAAAAACGCATCGAGATTTTGCGAACGCTCACGTTTTCGTCTTCCGCCCGCAACAAGAGCGGCGACAGAAGATGAGGCACATCCGAAAGCGACAAAATGCCCGCCGCCACAAGCCGTTCGAGCGCCCGCACCGACTCCTGACGAACCAATGGCTCTGCGTCGCCCATCGCGCGGGTAAGCTGTGTCTTCGCCCGTTCTTTGCTCGCCGGGTCCATCGCACCAAACTGGCCCACGGCTTCCGCACACGCCGCTCGAACTTGGCTGTCTGGATCGCTTAACAAAGACATCAACCGTGGCAGCGCCAAGGGCGTTGGGAATGGCCCGAGCATCGTCGCTGCATAGGCTCGAAGACTCGATTCCTCATCTCCCAATCTTTGGACCAGGTGCGGAATCCCCTGCCGTCTTGGCCAGGCCGCGAGTTTGTCCATTCCTTTCTTTCGCGACGCTGGGTCTTTGGCCGCAAGCAGCGTCCGAATGTCCTCGGGCAGATCACTTCCTCCCCCGTACAAATCCGCCGCCCAACATGGCTCATCCCAAACCACCCCAACCGACATTGCTCCCACCGCTGCCCAAAAACACAAGCCCAAAAACCACCAGGCCGCCCGCATTGGGCCGCCCAAATCCACCAAGGTCGAATGCAAAACCCTCACAACCAGCCTTTATACCAGCCCAGCCCCTTGAGCCGAAAGAGAAGCGGAGAGTTCAGGACCTCACCCAATCGATCCAGTCACTCTGGATGGGGTCTCTGCGAAGCAAAGCATGACTCCACCGTCTGCCCAGGAAACCTTGTGAAGCCTTGAAGTTGGAGCAATCGAGCGAAAGCTAGACGGTGCTGGACGAATCCTCTATTTTGGCGCGCATCGTGGCTGTGCAACGGGAACACCAACTCGACGAAGCACGGGAGTGGCTGAAACGCCTCAGTGACTACATTGAAACGAATGCCAAACTCCGACACTTCAACGCCAACATTGAGATCGAGCCTTTCTTTCGCGATCTGCTAAACCGCTTGTTCGGGTGGTCATTGAGAGATTCCAATTTGTTGAAAAACCAACCTTCCTTTGACCTTGACGACGAGCAGAATCGGATTTCCGTACAGGTAACCAGCGATACGAGTCCCAAGAAAATCCGCGATACTCTGAGGAATTTTCTTCGAGCAGACCGCTTTCGCTACAACCGATTGATATTTGTATATCCGTGCGAATCGAAACCGAAGTCGAAAATAGACCTTAGAAACCAGTTATCCGGTTTTGAATTTGAGCTTGACAGAGATCGGTTTGACCTTGGAGATTTGCTGCGCCAAATCCAAACCCTCTCGATCGATGCGCAAATGGATGTGCTGAACTTTCTCCGAAAGGAACTTGGTCCGCTCGGAAAGGCTTTGCGGATGGGTGCTGATCAGAATGTGGAAGCGATGATTACAATCCTCGGCCACATGATGGAATCTGGTCAACCAAGCCCACGGCCAGAGTTGAGTCCCGACGGCGCGAGGAAGCTGCGGAGATTCCAAGAACATGCGGAGTACCTGAAGCGGCAGTTCACTTTGCACGTCGGCTGCTATCAAACCGTTGAAGCAGCACGAAAAGCGGTTGGCCTTGATGCTGTGCGCTCCCTGCGCTGCGCAGCTTGGTTGAAAGAGCGCAGCTTGGCTGCACTAGATGAGCAAAGTGGTGATGCCAAGCGAGCCTTTGACCAACTTGTAGCGCTGCTCCTGGGCCAAGTTCACCGCTCTGGGAATGACTGCGATGAGAGTGTGGTTCGGTACTTTCTGGCTGACGAGCTTGCGCGTTGCAACGTCTTCCCGAACCCCGATGAGGGAGCTGATGAACTCTCTTGTGTCTAAAGACGAGCCACTGAAGACCAGCTTGGTCTATGTTGGATATTTGATTCTCAAGCAACTTGATAAAGCAGAGGATCGTCGCCTGTCCCTGACCGAGATTTTTTCATATCTCACAAAGCGTGGTGTAAAGAAGTCGAGGCCGATGATGTTCGCACTCATGTTCCTGCACGTTGTGGGAACCATTGAATTCAAAGCACCATACATCTACAGGCTTTCGCCATGATGCTTCGACTTCACCGTCTTTGGTCGGAACCACAGTGTTTTAAGCCGATCCATTTTGGCTCAGGCATCAATCTGATTTTGGGAGAAAAGGCCGACGCTACTCGGTCACAAGGCCGCAAAGTGAATGGTGTCGGGAAAAGCCTCAGTGTGGAATTCCTGCATTTCGCATTGCTTCGGAAGTTTGAACATACGCGAATTGCGCGAATTCCTGAAGGAATACTTCCAAAAGATCTCTATGTGATTTTGGACCTGACGATCAACGACGAAGCACTGCAAGTTCGTCGGACGTTGAGCCATCCAGAGCAGCCGACCATTCTCCGAAATGGCACTTCGGTAGCATTTAGCAACTTGGAGGAAGCCACCCGTTTCATGGGAGACCTGCTTCTCTCCCGTCAGCCCAGCGGGTTCACCAGTTTTCGCAGTCTCATGAGTCTGCTGATGCGTGATGAGGAATCCGAGTTCTCCGACATCCTGAAAACCACGCCGACTGACAAGAACGTGCCGGCAAATCCATTGCCGCATCTCTTCCTGCTTGGCTTCGATGTCGCGCCGTATCGGGATTTGCTCTCGATTATCAAGGAGCTGGACCAGCAAACGCGGACGCTTGGACAATTCAAGGCGGAACTGACGCGCAATGGCCAAGAGCAATTACAAGACATCGCGGCAGAATTGAACAAAGAACAAAGGGACGTTGAGATCATTCAGCAAGGACTTGAGGAACTTCGAGCGGAGCCCGCCTTTGCGCAGGTTGAGAAAGATCTCAACAAACTTGAGGAGCAGCTCAGTGAGCTGCGTGCCGAGCGCAAAAGCACCACCTTCCAAATCGAGCAGATCCGTTCTCTCCCTGAGCCCGAGGTTATCGACGAGACAGACATTCAGATCGTGTACGACCGAGTTCGTGCGGGTCTTGGAGCACTGGTTACCAAATCACTCGATCAGGCAAGGGCATTTAAGCAAGAGATTGAGCGATTTCAGGGCTCATTGCTGACAGAGGAACTCCATCGGCTGGAGAAAACAGAGCGCGACCTAACCGCCAAAATCCGTCAGCTATCACAAGAACACGCAGGACTTGTCTCACAGGTCGATCGTCGGGGCGCGCTGAAGGAACTCAGCGCCGGCCTTCGCGTCGCGATGCACAAGCACCAAGACTACTATCGACGCGCGGCACTGTTGAAGCAGTACCGTCAATTTGAGCAGAAGAAGGAGGACTTGCGCAGTGAACGTCAGCGCGCATTTGATGCCTTGAGAAAACAGCAACAGGACCATCGGGATGTCGAGGCAACCATGAATGACGAGGTCCTAACCATCCACGAGCGCATCATGGGGAACCGCCATGCGTCATTCGCAATCAAGCTAAACTCCAGTGCCACCGCGAAGGTTCCACTGAGCCTCCATCTAAGGATCGCTGATGATGGGAGCCACAGCATTGAGCGCACGAAGGTCTTTCTCTACGACTTCGCGCTGATGTTTGCCTCTTGTACGCAGGGACGCCATCCACGGTTCCTTGTGCATGACAACCTTTTCGACGTGGACCAAGACACCCTCGTCCAGTGCCTCAATTTCCTTCAGGAACAGGCCGACTGCGGCGAGGACTTTCAGTACATCCTCACCCTGAACCGAGAAAAGATCGAAGTTGAGGAGCGGGCCAAACAGATCAAACTCGACGTTCAGGGGGCCAACCGAGCAAGTTTTACAAAAGCAGCTCCGTTTCTGGGCATTCGCTACCAGGAGCGGAACAGGGGCAGCAGCAGGGAGTGACTTCCTTTCGGGGGGAGTTTTCCTATTTTCCGGTCAGGGATTCTTTGTTCGATAGGGGTGTGTTTGGGGGGAGTGTTTCGGGAGTTGGAGGAGGAAAGTGGTGCCTTGGGGGCTGGTTTGAACGCGGAGGGTGCCCTGATGCTCCAAGACGATTTCGCGCGCAAACGGCAGGCCCAGGCCGGTGCCCTGCGCTCGGGTCGTGAAAAACGGCGTCCAGATTTTCGAGAGCACCTCGTCGGGAATGCCCGGTCCATTGTCGGTGATGCGCAGCGTCACAAAACCAGCAGGCTCGGGTTTCACAGAAAGCGTCACTTGACCTGCGCTTTTTCCTTGACAAGCCTGCACGGCGTTCTGTGCGACATTTTCGATTGCACGCCTCATTTGCGCCGGGTCCACTCGCAGGAAGACAGGTGTGTCCGTCTCGCACACGACCTGCACATGTACGTTGGCGTCTTTGGCCTGCACGCTGTCTTTGATTTCGTGGAGCAAGCCGACGATCTCGATCGTTTCGAGGGCCGGGGCTGGGCGACGGGCGTAGAGCAGAAAATCCGCGACGATTTTTTGCAAATGTGCAAGTTCTCGCCCAATCCGTTGCAGGTACGTGCGCGCCGTTTCGAGTTTCGGGTCCTGTTCGTCGCCGAGGCTTGTGAGTTCCTCGCGCAGAAGGCCCGCAAAAAGTTCCATCCCGCCCAACGGATTGCGCACTTCGTGGGCGATTCCCGCGAGCATCATCTGCATTCGCTCGTCGCGGGCCAAAAGACCTTGCCGCATCGTTTCGAGCGTTTGCGCGAGGACGGCGATTTCGTCTTGGCCTTTGCACAAATCAGACGGCACCGCTTGATCGAGCACACCGCAGCCGATGGTTTGAGCGCCTTCGGACAAACGAGTGAGCGGCAGACTCACACGACGCCCAAGAGCAATCGCCAAACCCGTCAGCAAAACGCCCGCCAACGCACCGACGAGAAGCAGCGTCTTTCGCAACTGCAAAAGGTCTGCATAAATCGCTGCATTTCCCTCGACCGCGACCGCGAACTGGGGCGGACCCAAAGACACCGAAACTGCCGCAAAACCGGTTTTGTAAAGCCGCCCGTCGTGGCCCGCAAACAATACCGACGATGCTGTCCGCACGGTCGCATCGGCAGACAGCATGCGAGCAAGTTCTGTGCGGCTTCCGTCGAGGCCATACTCTCGTTCGCCGATTTTTGCGTTTCCCGTATCGACCCGAATGGTGAAGTCGCTCGCGAAAACGTACACGCGGGACAGACCGATCGCGTGCTGCGTCTCGAGGAGCCGTTTGCGCAGATTCCTGTGCGTCCGGCTGTTCTCGTCGCCCGGCTGCAAAAGCGCCAGACTTTCGTCGGACAGGCTCTGCGACAAAAGTTTCGCGACCGTCTGCAAGCGCCGACCCAGCTCTGCCTCGACTGCTTGCCCGGCTGCGCGGCGGGCCAAAAAACCAAACGCGACAAACGCAACGAGCGACGGAAACAGCATCGCCAAAACCACCTTGTGCGACAGCGCGAACCGCCGCTTCGGTGGGTTCAACAACACTTGCGAACGCTCGCCGCGAAGCATGCGCCATCATATAACCGCAACATGTTGGGTCGTGCTGGGTTTGGCATCCAAAGGTGGGCGCGTGTGTGCATGGTGGCGCTGGTTCTGTGTTTCGCGCGGTTTGGGCGCGCCGACGAGACAGGCCAGCTTTCCGGCCGCGTGTTTGTGCGGGGTTCTTTCGCGCCGCTTCCCGAGGCCAAAGTCGAAATTCGTCTGGGTGAAACAACCGTGAAAACCGAAACGGATGCGCAGGGCCATTTCGACCTGCTCGTCCCCGTCGGAAACGCGTCGGTGATCGTTTCGCACCCCGAGTTTGAGACGCTGCGGCAGACTGCGATGCTGGGTCCAAAAAATGCGCTTGACCTGCGGCTGCGTCGGAAACCGGCATTTCGGCAGGCTTTTTCGACGACCGTCCGCAGCCATCCAAACCAAGCCGAAGGCCAGCACATCTCGTTGCGAGGCGAGGAACTTCGCACGTTGCCCGGCGGTTTGGGCGATCCGTTTCGCGCCGTCGGTCTTTTGCCTGGCGTCGCCACGCCGGTTCCGCTTTTGCCCGTCTATGTCGTGCGCGGAGCGAGCCCCGGCATGAATGGTTTTTATCTGGACGGAATCCGTGTGCCGCAGCTTTTCCACTTGATGGTCGGCGGCGGCGTCGTTCACGCACGGCTCGTCGAGCAAATGGATTTTTATCCGGGTGCTTACGACGCTTCGTTTGGTCGGTATGCGGGAGGCATCATCGACGCCAAAACGCGAGCCGCGCGCACCGATGCATACCACGCGGAACTCGAGTTGCGTGTCTTCGATGTGTCCGCGCTCGTCGAGCTTCCTTTGCACAAAGACTTGCGTGTGACGGTGTCGGGACATTACGGATATCCGGGGCCCATCATCCACGCCATCGACGAGCGTGTGGACATGGGGTATTGGGACTATCAACTTCGTCTCGATTTTCGAGGCCTGACCGTCCAGGCGCTCGGGTCGTACGACAGCGTGTCGATACGCGATCTGTCTCTGCTCGGAAGTTCTGCGACGCCAAGCCAAGAAAACACGTTTCGCACGACGTTTCATCGCGTCCAGCTTCGGTACAGAAAAAACGTCGGACAGCACCTTCTTGAAACGGGCGCGGTGCTGGGCCTGGACGAGATGACGATTTTTCAAGGAAACGGGGTGCGCAAACTCGCGCTCAATTTGCGTGGGCTCGGGTCTTTTGTGTGGCCCAAATGGAAGCTGCGCGTCGGAGTGGACACCGAACTTTCGCAATTTACCGCCCAAAATTTCGGGGACGTGGATGTACGTGCGCGACCCAACGATTTGGGAGACTTGGCGGGAGATCGAACCGGCATCGTCGCTGCGGCGTATGCTGTTTCGTCTTTTCAGCCGTGGTCGTTTCTGACGCTGACCGGCAGCGCGCGGCTCGATCTGTATCACGCCGGGCCCGTGACGCTGCTCGGCGTCGATCCCAGGTTTCAGGTGCGAGCGCAGCTGACCGAGTTTTTGTTGATTCACGGGGGCGTCGGTTATTTCCAACAACCTCCGAGTTTTCCCGTCGCGCTGCCCGGCATCGATACGTATGCGCTGAGTTTGGGTCTGCAACACGCCACGCACGCCGCCGTCGGTGAGGAAATCACACTCCCGGCCTCATTTTCCCTGGCGCTGACCGGTTTTTATCAGCGGTACGAAAATGCCAACGATGTCGTGATTGATTTCACGCCGCAGCGGTGTACGTCTCCACCCCCCAAAAGTCTTTCGGGTTACGCGGCGGTGATCACACGGCAGGTGGATGGCGCGTCGTATGGCATGGAGACGATGCTCCGTCGGCATCGTGGGCGCGTCACGGGCTGGCTTGCCTACACGCTGAGCCGCGCCGAGCGAGCGTTCTCGTGCGGCATTCGCCCGGCGGATTACGACCAGCCGCATGTGCTGAACGCCGTGTTGCAAGTCCGTTTGCCGTGGAATTTGCTCGTCGGTGCCCGGTTTTTCTATTCCACGGGGCGTCCCGTCACGCTGTTGAAGCCGCCCGACGGAAGCTCGACGATCAGAAACGCCGACCGGCTGCCCGACACGTTCCAACTCGACTTGCGCTTGGATCGCGAGTGGATCTTTTCCTCGTTCGCGTTCGATCTGTTTCTCGAGGTCGTCAACACCACCTATTCCCAAGCTGTGTTTGGCATGACTTACCCTCGACAGGGCAACGTCACGCGGTACGACCAGCCGCAGCTAAATGGCTTTCGCTGGATTTTGCCGTCGATCGGCCTGCGTGCGCGTTTTTGACCACGGACTTGCGGTAGGTTGCTGTCATGAAACCCAGTGCGGAACCGAAACAGGTCGTCTATGGCACACACGCCGTGCGCCAAATGTTGTCCCATCGTCCCAAGGACGTTTTGTCCCTCTTGTTGGTTGCGGACAGCGACGGTGGGAGCGCAGACCACTTTGCTCTGCTCGCGCAGCAAGCGGGCATTGCGCCACGGCATGTGAACCGGGGAGAACTCGACCGTTTGACGGAATCGGGGGTGCATCAGGGGGTGGCTGCGGTGTGTGTTCCGTTTCAGTACGAAACCGACCCACTCGTTCCGCTTTTGCTCGCCCAGAAACGCAAGGAAACACCCCTCTGTCTTTTGCTGGATGGCGTGACTGATCCGCAGAATGTGGGGGCGCTTTTGCGTTCTGCTTGCGTGCTGGGTGCGCATGGAGTGGTGCTGCCGCAGGATCGTTCCGCGCCGATTACCAAAACAGCCATCAAAGCAGCGGCGGGTGCGACGGCGGTGGTGCCCATTGTGCGCGTTCCCAACTTGGTGCGCGCAATGGAAGTGCAAAAGGAAGCGGGGCTGTGGTTTTTGGCCGCAGTTGCGCCGGGACAGGGTGGGCGACCGGTGTGGACACTCGACTTGACTGTGCCGCTGGGTTTGCTGTTGGGAGGCGAGGAAAAGGGGCTCCGGCCCCTGGTGCGAAAACACTGTGACCTGCGCGCTGAAATTCCGATGCCCGCGTTGCTGCACGGAGCGTCCCTGAATGTCGCTTCCGCAGGGGCCGTGTTTCTGTACGAATGTCTGCGCCAACGAAGCCAGACCATCACTCCCTGACACACATAAGGGGTTCTATTTTTCGGTGCGGAGGGCGGCTTCCGTCATGCGCAGAAGAGCAGCGGTAGAAAGACCCTTCCCGGTCGCATGTTTTAACCACAGATCGGGGGTCACTTGACCCATTTTGGCGACGCGCTCAAACTCCTGTCCCAGACTTCCGGGAGGTTGTTTGGCGAAGTGTTCCTCAAGCTGCGCCGCAATCAAATGTCCAAGCGGATAATCGGGCAAATACAACGTGTTCTGGATCATGTGGGAGTAGATTCCAAGCAACGTGGAATCCTTTTCGTGTAGCACGTCCGCGTAGTACCGATTCCAGACTTCCTTGGACAGCCGGACGACCTCTTCACGGAGGGCAGAAGGAGTCGCATCGGGGTGGTCGTACAGATAGTGCCACGTTGCGATGTCCACGAGTGCCACACCGGCGATTTCCCACGTTTCCCAAAACTCAGCCAGAATGCGGCTGCGGTCTGTTTCGGGGTCAGGTTTTCCCAAGTCCAAAAGCTCGATGTCTCGCTTCTGAAACACAAACGCAAGCGCCTCGGTAAACGCATTGTTCGGAACACCGGCAAGGAGTGTGTCCCCAACCTCATACAGAGAGAACACCTGTTCCACATTGTGTCCAAGTTCGTGTATGGCGATGTTATACCCCTTGTAGTCCATTCCTTGCGGTCCGATGCGCGTGCGGAGTCTTGGGAAATCGCCGCGCCGCATCGCTTGCATCGCATGTCCTGCTCCGCGCGCAGCATCCACGCGGATGTGTTCGGCCAGGAATTTGGCCCGCAAAGGAGTGAACGAAAGTTTTTCCAAAATCGCTGGGAGATCGGCCTCAAACGCTGCGCGCGAGGGATAGCGTTTGCGGGTGATCTCGTCGAGCTTTTCTTCCGAAAAGCGACTCCTGGGCCGAAAGCCCGCGTACCACAAATCGTGCGCTTCCAGCTTTCGACCCAGCTGTTTTTCCGCCAACACACCCAGTTGTTTGATGAGGGGAGACGAACAGATTTCGATCAACGCGCGCACCACCTCCGGTTCAGGAATTTCGCGCGAACGCTGAAAACTTCTTTCAATCAGGGTTTTTTCCTGCGGAGAATAGGGGTCGAAAAGTCGCTGCGCGCGTGCCTGGGAAAGCAGCATCGCGTACCGCGTATCGGGTTCTCGAACGGAAAGGGGGGACGGAAGCGGAGTCGTCTTTTGGCCCGGTTCGATTTCCTCTTTTGGGGACAGACGTACTTCGTTGGTAAATGGATTCCAATCCACGCGCGGATCGTCGATGACGGCGAGCGGAATGCTCTGATCGACGATGCGCTGCATCGCTTTTTGGATCGTGCGCTGCTTGGCCAAAGGCTCCTGTGCGGAGTATGCCGCGCGAATTTCATCACGCAGATTCCAATGGCTGATCAAACGGAGTCCTTTGGGAAAAAGCCGCCGATTTTTGTCATCCAAAAGATGGTGAAGATACAGGTTGTAGGAGGCGATGTAGCGTTCTCCGGCCACCACGGAATCCGTCACTTTTTGTTGTATGTCGGGGGGAATCCGCCGCGAAAACCGTTGGGTCAATCGGACTTGGGCCCAAGTTTTTCTGGACCACTTTTCTCCATCGGAAATTCGCTGATTCAAGTCCGTCAGGGGAAGGTTAAGGAG
Organism: Pseudomonadota bacterium; assembly: GCA_035328405.1. Classification (GTDB taxonomy): domain Bacteria; phylum Myxococcota_A; class Polyangia; order Palsa-1104; family JAEUJZ01; genus JAEUKA01. Next base: position 39,910 of record DAOLIT010000020.1, read on the forward strand.
GACCCAAAAACCCACTTTGCTTTGAAACAAATCTTCAATGACATGAACGGACGGATCAACGCTGCCCAAGAGTTTGTCGAGCGGTGACAGAGGCCCCTCATCCGTATCGAGTGGGCGCTTGAGCTCTCGAACCATCTCGTTTGTGTGTCCATCCAATTCCTCAAATGCGGTCTGCAAACGGAGTACGTGGTTTTCCAGTTGCGTTTCATCCGCAACAAAATGTTCATGCGCAAATTCAGCAAGATTTCCGTCGGAAGAACGCCACAGCGCAGCCACCTGTCGAAGCCCCCTTTCGATGCGGGGTCGCTGCGCGTCACCGTGTTTTTTGACAAGCTCTGCAACAAGATCCTGGGGCAGATTTTCTGCAACAGGAGCTTGCACAGGTTTTTCAAAACGGGGTACAGGGTCCGGTTGGTTTTTTGCATGTTGAAGGGAGTCTGTCTTTTCGCATCCGCAAAAGAAAAAACCCACTACCAAGACCAAACGGAAAAACAACGTGCGGGGGAAGGGAGAAACCGTTTGTCCCTCGCTGGCCTCGTCAGCCTCGCCAGCCTCGCTAGCCTCGCTAGAACGGGGTTTGTTTGGGTCGGGAAGGGAGATGTAGAAGGAAGTACGGAAAAGCGTTGGTTTCGTCACGCGGCCTAGAATACAGGCTGCTTTGCACGTTGGGGGAGTGCTTTCGCGTGCGCTTCCGCTATGTTATTTTCATGGGTCAGATTCGCGTGGCGGGTGAGTCGCTTAGGGGGCGAGTGGAATTGGGAATCCGATGACCGAAAAAATGCCCAAACCCGATGATGTCGTGAGCGGATACCGCATCGTGCGAGCGATCGGCAAAGGCGGTATGGGCGCGGTCTTCGAGGGAAAACACGAAACCACGGGGGAACGAGCCGCCATCAAAGTGTTGCACGCGAGGCTGGCGCAGGACCCGGAAAGTCTCGCGCGTTTTTTGAACGAAGGAAAAGCCATCGCGGCGCTGCATCACCCGGGCATCGTGAAGTTGCTCGAAAGCGGGCAAATCGACGGGGGCGGTTGCTTCATCGCGATGGAGTATGTGGACGGGGAAACGCTGTCGGCGCGGCTCAAACGCGAAAAGCGGTTGGGACGGGCGGGGCTGCGGCTGGGAGTCGAAATTGCGTCGGCGTTGCAAGCGGCCCACAAGCGAAACATTGTGCATCGCGATCTCAAACCGTCGAACATCCTTTTGCCATCGCATCCGACAGAGGAAACCCACGTCCGCATCATCGATTTTGGCATCGCGAAAATGACCGCCGAGGACCGCGAGGTCCAAGATTTTCACACGCGCACCGGGACGATGATTGGGACACCGGTCTACATGGCCCCGGAACAGTGTCGCGGCGTCACCGTCACGGACAAAACGGATGTGTATGCGCTCGGCGTGATTCTTTACCAAATGCTGACGGGGCGACCGCCGTTTTACTCGCAGGCCGACGGGGACATTCTGGCGATGCACATTCTGGTGCCCCCAAAACCGGTGCACGAACTCGAACCTGCGGTGCCCGAAAAAGTGGCGCAATTCGTCGAGAAAATGCTCGCAAAAGAGGGCGCGGACAGACCCTCGATGGCGGAGGTCGAATGGACGTTGCGTGAGCTGGCCGATGACCCCGCGTGGACTCCCGATTTGGCCGACGACAGCAAAACCTCCGTTACGCCCACACCGATTTCCGCCGTCACCGCCGAGGGTTTGCCGACCCATATGAGCCTGGCTTTGGGCGCACCGACGATCGGGGGAATGAACGGCCAAACGGCCTCCAAAACAAAGGCACCGAAGTGGCGGGTCAGTTTGGCCATCGCCCTCGCAATCTTGATCGTTGCTGGATCTTTTTTGGGTGCGCTGACGTGGCGGTCGCAGGTTGCGTCCCAGGCTGCATCCCAGGCTGTACCTCAAGCTGCATCCCAAGCTGCGTCCGGGACCGCGCCAACCGTTCCCAAACCAATTTCCCCGACGACGACGGTTCCCGAACAGGCACTCACGAAACCGGAAACGCTGTCTGCGTCCGCTGCAATGCCGACTGAAAAGCTGCCCGAAAAGTTGCCAGAAAAGCCCGGCACTTTGCCCGCGTCGAATGCGGTCACACCTGCGCGTACACCACCCAGCACGCGCCCACAAAAGGCCACAGGTCCTACCAAGGTTCGCAAAAATGACAATCTCATTTTCGATTTCAAGACACACCGCAAACTCAACTAGCCGGTGGCTGTTGGCCGGACTGCTCCTGTTTTCGACGGGGGCCTGGGCCGCCGATCCATTTGCGAAACGGGTCGCGAAGGCGCAAACGTGCTACGAACGCAAGTTGTATGACTGCGCGATCAACGAGCTGGAAGCGGCGTACTTGATTCGTCCCATGCCCGCGCTTTTGCTCAACATCGCGCATGCGTATTTGGATTATGGGAGACCCCGAGACGCGATTGTCTATTACGACCGCTATATGGTCGAGGAGAAGAACCTGGCCCCTGAAGCGCGTGAAGATGTCGAAAAGTTCAAACGGCAGGCCGAGCAAAAACTCGCGGCGATGCAGGCGGCAAACCCTGCAAATCCCGGCGAAAAAACGACCCCCTCTGCGGACAACAAGACGCCTTTAGGGGGGCCGTCCAGCACGACCCCTTCTGATGGTTCAACGGCAACAGAGGGGTCCTCTGTCACAACCCCTGCGGTTGTGGTCCCTCCGGTTGACACGACTGGGCCTGCGACGGCACCTTCGGCTGCTGCGAAATGGTTGCCCGTCGGTGCAGTCGCGCTGGGCGGAGCGTCTTTGATCGCTGGGATTGCGCTCGGAGGTGCAGCCCTTTCGGCAGCCAAAAACGCGGTGGCTACCGATGCTCCGTACAATCCCGATACGGACTCGCGGGGGAAAACGCTCAGCAACGCAGGAATCGCGTTGGATGTGATTGGGGGTGTTGCGCTGGTGGGAGGACTCATTCCGATTCTTGTTTCCGCAACGAAAAAACCGAGCGTCACGTCCGAAAAGAATACGTCTGAAAAAACCACGAAGGACACGCCTCCGCAGCCGCAGGTTTCGGTTTCCTTTTCCTCACGCAGTGTCGTACTTTCGGGGAGATTTTGATGCGCAACCACCTCGCGTTTGTCGTCGCTGTGATCGAGTTGTCCGCTTGTTATGACCCTGACTACACCAAGAAGCCGTGTCAGGACAATGCAGGTTGTCCGCCGGGCTATGTTTGTTCGAGCGAAAAACGCTGCGTACAGGGTACGAATCCACAGAACGCAGACATGAGTTTCGATCCCCGTCCCAAGCGAACAGAGGTCCTGGTGGAACAGGGTGGATCGTTCTGGATGGGAACGGATGCGACCGACGGAATGAACGACAGACCGAGCTACCTTCGAGCGATTCCTGCTCCGTATTACATGGACGAACGGGAGGTTACGGTCGCAGACTATCGGACTTGCGTAACGGCGCAGGTTTGTTCTGTGCCTATAACCGGTGCATACGGCACGCAAAATTGGGTCTGTACGTACAACGTCTCGGGCAAAGAGGAGCACCCCGTAACGTGCGTGACAAAACCGCAAGCCGAAAAGTTTTGTGAATGGATGGGGCGGCGTTTGCCGACGGAACAGGAATGGGAATTTGCGGCGCTCGGTACGCAAGGCAAAGACACCGGTCAACGCAGCGTGCTGGTAGGAACCCTGGCGAACCGAGCTTGCTGGGATCAGGCCAGTACGGGAACGTGCAAAGTCGCGAACTTTTTGGCCAGCAAAACGTATCTGGGAAAACTCGTTTCCACCGATCTGCCAGGTTTTTACGATTTGCTTGGGAATGTGTGGGAACGAACGTCGAGCGAATTTTGCACGTATCCGGCAGAGACTTGTTCATCGTCCACATTCTCTGTTCGGGGAGGGAGTGCTTTTGACAACGATGCCATGTTCACAAAAGCAACCTCCCGTTTGGGAGACGACGCCGCCAAGTACTATCCAAACGCCGGCTTCCGCTGCGCACGAAGCAAGAACTGATACGACTTGCTGACCTCCCGAACGAAGCGAGGACAAGTCCCGCGCGTTCAGCCCCAAGAAGCCAGGCGGCTTGTGTTTTGTCCAATTGACAGCACGACCAGGGCAAGCAGTAGGATGCGCGGCCTATGTCGCTTTCTTCATCCCAGGCCCAGTCTCAGGCCCACGCCCAAGCGGAGGCCGTCCGCGAACTTCGGTCGGCGCAGCACAACACAAAACGCCCCACAGTCCCCGCTCTCGAGACCCTGCTGTTCGAGCCCATTGCGGCGCTCGACCACGGTTTTGTGCGGATTTTGGACTACATGGGCGACGACGCGGCGATTGTGCAGGCAGCGCGCGTTTCTTATGGCAAAGGCACGACGCAAATCAGCAACGATCGAGGTCTGATTCGCTACTTGGTGCGGCACCGGCACACGACGCCGCTCGAGATGTGCGAGCTGAAACTGCATGTGAAGTTGCCGATTTTCGTCGCGCGGCAGTGGATTCGCCATCGGACGGCGAACGTGAACGAGTACTCGGCGCGGTATTCGATTCTGGATCGCGAGTTTTATCTGCCGGACCCGGCGCAGCTTGCGGAACAGTCGCGGTCGAATCGGCAGGGCCGCGAGGCGACGCTTTCCGCCGAGCAAGCAGCGCGCGTGCTGGAGCTGCTCGGCACAGATGCCCGTCGCTGTTACGACCACTACGAGGAACTTCTGAACGAAGACGAACACGGACAGCCCCGTCGCCCACACGACCCGATGCTGGCGCGAGAGCTGGCGCGCATGAACCTGACGCTCAACTACTACACGCAGTGGTATTGGAAGATCGACCTGCACAACTTGCTGCATTTTCTGTCGCTGCGAGCGGATGGACATGCGCAGTACGAAATTCGGGTATATGCGGAAATTCTGGCGAAGATCGTGGCCCAATGGGTGCCGCTGGCGTGGGAGGCGTTTTGTGACTTTCGTTTGGAAGGCGTTGCGCTGTCCCGGATGGAACTGGCGGCAGTGAAAGCGTTGTTGCGGGGCGAAAAGCCGGATTTGGCGGCGCTCGGTTTGGCGGCGCGGGAAATCCGGGAGTTTCGCGAAAAACTCGGCCTGTCCGGCGAGGAATAGCAGCGCATCGAAGTCTGTCGGGGACTTGGTCTGTCTGTGCGGTACGCTGCGGGAATGGCGATGTCCGGTCCAAAAGAAAGCACGCAAATGGTCTCTGAGATCAACGTCACGCCGCTTGTGGATGTGATGTTGGTGCTCCTCATCATTTTTATGGTGGCCGCGCCGCTGACGACGACGGGAGTGCCGGTGGTGTTGCCGAAGGGCGAAACGCAGACGCTCGACAGCGAGGACGCGAAAATCATCCTCACGATTCCCGCGACGTTTCCCAAAGACCAAGTGGTCTATTTGGGAAAAAACCCGGTGCGCGTGGTGGACCTGACCCTGAAGCTGCGCACGAACGACAAGTTGCAAACGGAACGCGAAATGTACATCCACGCAGACGGCAGTTTGCGGTACCAGGACGTGATTTCGGTCATGTCGCTTGTGTCGAAAGCGGGCGCGGACAAGGTGGGCCTGATCACGGACCCGATATCGAGTCGGGAAGAAACCGGACCGTAAGCGATGTCCACGCCGAAACCAACGCCTGCGACTGACCCGGCCCCATTGCGCACGTCCCGGCCCGTGAACAAGACGACTGAACCGGGTACGGAAACGGCGTCTCCGATTCGACGACGCCCGCTTGATCGGCAAGGTCTTGTGGCGGGCCTGTGTCTTGCGTTGGTGGTAAACGGCCTGTTCGGTCTTCTGCTGTTGCGTCAGAAGCACAAAACCCAAACCAACAAAACCGTCGGCCCGGAAGTGTTCGTGGATGTGAAGCTGCTCAAGTTTGGGCGCAAGCGCGATCTGTCGTTTTTGCCGCATGTGCAGGCGGCCCCTCGCGTCGCGGACAAAAACAAAATCAAGCTGGCGCAGGACCCGGACAAATCGCAAAAAAAGCCCGAGGAGAAAAAAACCGAGGATTTGTCCAAGTTGATCGATTTGGCCAAAAACCTGCGCTCAGACGACGAACGGGCGTCGCGCGAAGCATTGGAGGAGGGCGATCCGAACGGCGTGCGCGGAGGCACGGCGACCGAGGCAGCAGGCGACCCGTATTTGCGGGAAATCGTCGCGGCTGTGCTCGAACGCTGGACGGTGCCAACGATGATCAAGCCCGAGGAACTGAGCAAGCTCCAAGCCTCGGCGTGCCTCACGATCGACGCGGACGGCAACCTGCGCTCTTTCCGCATCGTCGAACCGTCGCAAAACGCGCTGTTCGACGGGAGTCTGAACGCGACGCTCGGAAGCATCAAAACGCTGCCCAAACCCTACGGCCCGTTTTCGCAAGCGGCTCAGTCGGGTCGGTTGTGTCCCACGTTTTCCAAATAGGAAGTTCAGCGCAAACAACCGCGAGGGGCCGACGAAGCGATCGCGTCAGGTTTTTTCTTTCTCGGTTTCCTCGTCGGTGCCGCCTGCGGCTTCGTTTTGGGAGCGGAGTTTCACTTTCACGTCCAGCCGGTCCTTGTCTTTCCACTTGATGCGTTTGCGGCCTTTTTTGAAGCCGTCGAGCAAAAGCTCGATTTTGAAGTCCTCTCCCGGAGTCTGCCGCAGCAAAAGCAGGGGTGTCTGCCCGAGTTCCTCTTTGTCGAGAAACACGGTCGCCCCCGGAGGTTCACTCCGCACGAGCACTTGGCCCGCCTCGGGTTTCTGTTTGTCTTGTGCGGGGACGGCTTTCGCTGCGTTCGGCGTGGTCTGCGGCGTGGTTCGTGCGGCAGCGTCCGGGACGCCGGAACTTGTGTGGGACAAATCTTGCGGAAAAGCGAAATCAGCCGGGAAAGACAAGTCAGGCGGGCCCAAACCAACGTGCGTTTTGGGCTGCGGGAAAATCACCAAGAACCAAGTCAGCGTCGCGGAAATCACGGCAGCCGAAATCCCGGCCACCACAAACAACAGGCGCGAACGCGACGCGGCAAGCTTCACCGATGCTTCTTGATCCACGGGCTCAGAGGAAAGATGCGACGGCGCAGACAGGGCATCGTGGGTCATTTCCGTGGAAATGATGTCGATTTGCGAGGACGGCTCTGCGACCAGTTGCTCGTCGTACACGACAGACGCGGGTTTGCTTTTTTTCTGAACAGCGGCGCGAGCCGGTGTGTGCAACGGCGAAAAATCGTCGCTTTGCAGAAGTTCCACCGCCGGTCTGAGCGGAGCGGGCTCGCTGTCGTCATACGAAACGTCGCTTTGCAGAAGCTCGAGCTTGGGTTCAGACAGACGATCGCGCGCAGAGTGAGGCTGTGGTTGAGGTTGTGACCTGGGTGCTCGACTCGGACGCGAGGCGGCCCGACGCTTCGAGGCGGCTTGCGCAAGCTCTGCAACCGGTGCCACCGCCGTGACGCCATCCCCGACGCGATCGCCGTCCTCTTTCGGATACAGCGGCCCGCTGAAATCCGGCCTATTGTCTGTTTTTTTCGCCGCGCCTGCCTGGCCAAGTTCCACCGGATGCGGCAGAAGTTCCGCACCGTCTATCAGAAGCCCAGCCGCTTCCGTTTCAGGCGTGATCGCAAGAAACACGGCTTTTGGAGGCGCAGCGTCCGCCGCTCGGGGTGCCAGCCGTTTGTGCGTCGTGATGTCGGAATCGTCCGGCGGGCGAACACCGCGCTCCGTCCCCTGCGGATCTGCGTCGGCGTCGTCGCGAGATTTGCTGAACTTGGCCCCCTGTTGGAGCAACGCCTTCAGTTTTCCCGATTGAAACAGGAGGCTGTTGTCGTCGCGGACGCCCAGAGAGCGAAGCTGCTCGAGCACGGCGTCATCGACACCTTGCGTGGGAGTCGGCGTCTTTTCGTCGTCTTTGTCTTCGTCGTCACCGTCGTAAGAATCTCGTGCGCTCATTCGGCGGGCTTTCTCCGCCGCAAAGTTGAGCGCCGCCGTGGGTTCATCTGCGCTGCGTTTTTTGGCCTGGGCTTTTTGGACTTTTTCGACGAATTTGCCCAGGTCTGCCGCTGAAAAGCTCGGCGCGTGTCGGCGCAAAAACGCATCCAGCGCAAACGCCATTTCTTCCGCCGTTCGATACCGCTCCTCGGGCCTGCGTTTGAGCGCCCTCATCATGATCCGTTCGAGTTCTTGGGGCGTATCGGGCCGCCGCTTGGCGATGTGCGGCACGTCCGCCCGCCGCACCTTTTCGAGCAGCCGCTCGATGTTTTGGTCGTAATACAGCATCTCCCCCGCGAGCAGCTCGTACAGCAAAATCCCGCACGCAAACAGGTCGGTGCGACGATCCAGCGGGTGCCCAGAGGCCTGTTCGGGGCTCATGTAGTAGTACTTGCCCTTGATGATTCCGAGCTGGGTCTGTTCCGATCGGCCTTCTGCTTTTGCGATGCCAAAGTCCGTCAGTTTCACCGCGCCGTCATACGAAAGCAGGACGTTTTGCGGCGAGACATCCCGGTGCACGACATGCAGCGGTTTGCCTTCGAGATCGCTCAGTTCGTGCGCAAAATGCAGACCACGCAACACATCACGAATGATGAACGCGGCGATCGGAACCGGAACACTCGTGCGCGATTCGGTCGCGCGTTGTTCCAGGCGAAACAAGTCCAGACCCTCGACCAGTTCCATCACCAAGTAGTACTGGTCTTCTTCTTTCCCCAAATCGTAGGTCGTGACGATGTTGGGATGCTTGAGCCGCACCGCCAGCCGAGCCTCGTCGAGGAGCATCCGTACAAAATCCGGGTCCTCGCTGTTGTGCGGGTGCAACACCTTGATCGCGACTTGGCGCAGCGGCTCGGTGTCGGGCACGATGGCGCGATAGATTTCGGCCATGCCACCGACGGCAATCTTCTTGACGAGCTGGTATGGACCAAGTTTCCCCGTAAGCAAGTGTTTCCCCAGCCAAGCCTGGCCCTTACGCCATGCTTTTCACTGCTTACCTATTGTCTCCGATACGCGAGTGCGACGCGAGAGGGACTACTTGGGCGGCGAAGATCCGGGGTGGACGAACATCGACAAAGCCCGAAGCGGTTGCCGCGCGCCTCGGTCGAATGTGCAAATGACCTCTGTTGCCATGCCGGGCGCGACGTTCACGATGTATTGCGTTGCTGCATTCACAATCAAATACAAACCGAGCCCCGCGCCGTACGTCTTTCGATCGATTTGGTCCGAACTTCTCAGGCACTTTTCGATGTACCGCAGGATCGTCGCTTTCTCGAGGCGGCCAAACCGATCGCGCACCGACACGGCAAACAAATCCTCCGCGACCGCGTATCGAATCGACACGGGCCGTGGAGACAGTTTGTCCACGCGCTCTTTGACCTCGACGTTGTGAAACAGCGGTGTGCCGTTTGCGTCCACCGGCGCGTCGTACAGCGCATTCATCAATAGTTCTTCACAAACTTGCCCGATCGATGCCCGCACTTGTCGCCGCACGCCTGATTTGTCCGCAAACGACAGCACTTCGTCGATCGCTGCCTGTCGCCCCTGAAAATCGCGCAGCCGCGTCAGCGCCACGGGCGTGTTTTTCGGCAAATACCGCTCGATTCCGAACAGCTCGCCCGAAATGAACTTGCTGACCGTCACTTGCAGAAGCCACATTCCACGGTCGTCCGACACAAGAACGTGATTGCAGTGCGGGTCAGAAAGAAGCTGCACCTGTTCCGCCAAGCTGCGAGGCGGCACCATCGCCACCAGTTGCGCCGAATCCCGCAGTTTTTTGCACAGGTTTTTCAGCGTCTCCACTTTGCCGTCAAGACCTGCCACCACCAGCCGATGTGGCGCTTGCGGGCCCTGGATCTCGTGTGGCCCAGCGACCATTGCCGGTTGCCCGCCCGACAGCCGCACCGCGTCCGCAAGCCGCTGCCGCACCGCCGGATCTTCGGCAACCACCAAAACTCGCTGTCCGGTCGTTGCCGGTTGCTGGGAACTGTCCACTGTTCCTGAGTGTCGCAGCTTGCGACTTTGGCTAAGCGTATAATTTTTTGGGGAAAAGTCAACGCGCTTTCCCGAGGGTGAGCCAGCCGCGTTTTTGCGAAATGCAGACGGGACGATTGCTTGCCGAGACTACTTTTTCGCAGCGCCCGCTTCCGGCTTGGCTTGTCCCGGTCGAAGTTGGGCCAGTTCCAGATCAATCGTCACCTGAATTTCGTCGCCCACCACTGCCCCGCCCGTTTCCAGGACTTTGTTCCACGTCAGGCCGAACTCTTTGCGGCTCAGTTTCGTTTGCGCCGACATGCCCCGCTTGATGTTTCCATACGGATCGCGCACCGTTTGCGCCGGCACGTCCGCCGTCAGCACGACCGTCTTGGTCACGCCGTGCATCGTCAGATCTCCCGTCACTTTGAACTGCGCCCCCGCTTTTTCAATCTTGGTCGATTTGAACGTGAGTTTCGGAAACTTCGCCGCATCGAAAAAGTCCGGGCTCTTCAAATGTTCATCGCGCTTGGGTTCCCGCGTGTTGATCGTGGCCACGTCGATTTCCGCCGAGATCTGACTCTTCGACAAATCCGCATCGTCGATCGTCGCTTTGCCCGTGACGCTAGAAAACTCACCCCGCACGTTGCTGACCATCATGTGCCGCACCGAGAACTGCGCACTCGAATGGGATGCGTCGATTCTCCATTCCGTTGGCACCGCCCATGCCGACGCAGAACCCAGCGTCAGCAACACAAACAGACCCTTCTTCAACACGTTCTTCATTGCCTTCTCCTTTTGCAATTCCGTTTTCAATTCCGTTCCGTTGTTTGATTCCGTTTCCCGTTTTTCGCTTCGTCCCTTCGGCCAAGCAGCCGATTCCTACCGTCTCCCCAAAAAACCCGCAAGCATTTAGGCGAGTCAGGGGTCTATTTGGGGGCGTGCTGTAGCCAGGACAGGACTCGTTCTTTGGGAGTCTGTTTTTCGGAAAGGGGGAGTCCGCGCCGAATGTGTGGGGGAAGGTTGTTCACCGCAGCAGTCAGTTCGGGCTGGCTGTCTGCCCCAATCCAGGAGGCCAGCTCGGTCAGATTCACAGACAACCTTGGCAAATCGGTTGGGGGTGGCGCGGGATGTTTGGCCAAATAGGGGTCAATCGCTGCGGAAAAATCGTGCGCTGCGGCCATGCGCAAAGACAGATCGTCCAGCCCAAAACGGGTCCGCAACGTGGCCCCGACAGACGTGTGGTCATACTGGGTTGAATCGACAAAACCTCGACGGACGGTGGGCCCAATCAGCAACGAAGGGACACGGAAACCGACCTGTTGAAACTCTGTATGTTCGTCTTTCAAGCGAGGCGGAGACACATGGTCAAAAAAGCCTCCGTGTTCATCATACGTAAGGACAAACAGACACCGGGACCACTGCGGACTCTGAAACAGAGCGGTCAAAACCGTGGCCAAAAACACCTGCCCCAGTTGGATGTTGTGGCTTGGGTGATCATCCGATGTCAGAAAGTCGGGGTCGATGATGGACAAAGAAGGCAACGTCCCGTTTTTACAGTCGGTGAAAAACGCATCGAGACGTTGGGTCGGATTGAGAGTCAGGAGTTTTCCGGGATACGCGCCCCAATACCAAGCCACCGGACCCGCAAAGTAGTTCTTGCCGGTCAGTTTCTTGTCCAAGAGGCGCTCCCAAAGTGTTGTGGGACCCCCTACAACATACGGGGTGTTGTCCTTTTTGCCTCCTGACGTTCCGGCGTGTAGGTAGTACCGATTCGGCCAAGTCGGCCCCATGACAGACGCGAAAAACCGATCACACACGGTGTACCGATCCGCCAGTGCATACAGATAAGGAAGCTGGCTGCGATCGTGATATCCCATGACCTCCTTCGCGATTTTTTCGCCGTGTCTGTCGATGTATTCCCGAACGAAACCGTCGTTTTTGCCGCCATTCCATTGCGCGTGGCTTGATTCAAAACCGTGCGGCGGGTCTTTGGGTTCATAGTTCTCTAACTTGCTGACTCCGACGGGGCGACCGTTCTTGTCTGGGTTTGTCTCTTTGCCCGTGAGGCCATCGGGACGCCGCGCACCGGGGTATCTCGTATCCCCACTCAGACTGCCGAAATAGTGATCGAACGAGCGGTTTTCCATCATCAGGACCACCACCGCATCGATGCCCGCCAAAAGTTCTTGCGGGGTTTGCGGCAACGCCTCTGAGAAATCCTCGGGCACAGAGAGGTCGGGAGGTGTAGGTGTGGGCGGTTCTTCCGTTGGGTCATCGGTCGGAAGAAAGTCCGCATCCTTGCTCGCGCAACCCACGGTGAGGGCGGACAGCGACACCCCCAAATTGCGCAACGCCTTGCGCCGAGACATCCCCGGCTTTCCACTTTTTCGAGTCATCTTGGGCCTCCTTGCGCGCGGACCATAGGCCAAAGAGCGCACCCAGAACAAGCGGCTTGCACACTCGCCAGCAGACTCGCCAGCGCGGTCAATGACCGAAGGTTGCTTCAAGCGCGTGACCCAGGTTCGCGCTTAGTTTTGGGCACAAGACGCGATACGATGTCTTGCTGTCTTGTCGCGAGACGCGATGAAAAGGGGGACTTCGTGAACGTTCTTTGTACCAGTCGGATTTCGCACGTTGCGGTGTATGCGCGGGGCGCTGTCGTCACACGGCAAGTGGACGTGCCCAGCACCCAAGAACTGGCAGATGGGGACGTGGAGCTTGTGATCCCGGACGTGACTGTGCGAAGCGAACCCGGCAGTTTTCGGGCACAACTTCCCGCCTGTGGGCGAACGATCACATCGATCGGAAGCGAGCTTGTGCCGCCAGCCAGCGGGCCGCTTGTCGAGACGGATGGCCGAAAACTCGACGCCCTGTCACACAAGATTCAGCGGGCGCGGTCCGAGATCGAACGGCTTGCAACCGAACAACGGCAGTTGCAAAGCCAATTCCCCGATCCCGCGCTGCGAACCACGTCGTTTTCGGAAAAAGTCGAAGACCGCATGGCCGATGCGATCGCGACCGTCGGACTTTTTTCTGAGGTGCAAGCGGAACTCGCGAAACAACAGCTCGCGCAGGAAGAAACGCTCGCGGAACTTCTGGAACAAAAGACCGCGCTTGAGCTGGCAAAGAATCAATCCTCGACGGCGCAACGGCCTGGGTCGGGGCAACCGACGCGCTCTGTCCGGGTGTTTTTGTCGGGAACGGGTCCGGTTTCGGAGCTTGTCGTGTCGTATGTGGTATCCGCTGCGCGGTTTTTTCCGGCGTATGCGCTGCGGCTCAAAGACGGTGGCAAGCGCGCGGTTTGGTCGATAGAAGCGCACGTCGCTCAACTCGGCGGCGAGGATTGGCAAGGGGTGCGGTTGGCGCTCTCGACGGCGGATTTGATTTACGACGCGCGGCTGCCCGAGCTTCCGTCGCTTCGGTTTGGGCGGGCACAACCGCCGGCCAAGCGCGGTTATCGTCCGCCACCCGATGGTCTCGACCGCTTGTTTGCGGGGTACGACCGGGGTTTTGCAAAAACCGACGAAGGGGCAGCCCTCGGCGGAAAACCGAAGACCGGCGCGCGACCCAAGAAAGCCCCAACCGATGTAGACGACAGCCTCAGCGACGAACCGACCTGGGCCACCAAGGCAGAGGCCGTCGAAGAAGAACTCGCGAAAAAAGGCCGCGCCGACACGTCGGGGGCCGATGGGTTTGTGGGAGGAATGCCACCGCCCCAAGAGGCCCCTTTCGCAAACGGGGATTTGCCAACCCGCACGGAGGCGGCAAAACCGCTGTCGAGAGAGCAGCTCCGATCATTCTCTGCGGGAGCACCCCCACCCGCACCCCCAATGGCCCTGTCTGCCGCTCCGGGCTCGCCTGCGGCCCCGATGCGGAAATCGAAAAGCGCCATGCCGCGCGGCGGAGGAGGAGGCCCGTTTGATGAAGGAAGCGGGGCCGTGTTTGGGAGCGATGGACTCGGCAGTGAACCGGAAGCGCCCGAATCGAAAACGGAGCTGGAGCCGCAGGACACCTGGCTCGATTTTGACAACCTTCAGCTTGCAAACCCGGACGATGCGCGAACGCGCGGAAAACTTGCCAGGCGCAGCGACGATTTGGCCGCCAAGCACATCCGGCGGGCCACCCGAGCCATGGAGCAGCTTGAAACCCCGTCGGGTTTGACCGATCCGCTCACTTCGCGCGGCCAGTTCGATCATCGGTATGAAGCCGAAGGTCTGCTGGACATCGCATCCGACGGAAAACTGCACCGCGTCGCCATTCTTTCCGCAGAGGGTTCGCCGATGCTGCGCCTGGTCACGGTGCCTCGCGAACGGGCCGAGGTGTATCGCGAGGTCGAGCTGCAAAATCCCTGCGGTGTCCCGCTTCTGAGCGGGCCGGTCGATGTTTTCGTCGAGGGCGCGTTGCTCACGACGGACGCGATCCAGCGCGTCGATCGCGGCGGCAGTCTGCGCATCGGAATGGGCGTCGAAGACCGGGTTCGCGTCGCCCGGAACGTGCGTGCCGAGGAAGAAAGCGCAGGTCTTTTGGGCGGTTCGACGGCGATGACGCACACCGTGACCCTCGAAATCCAGTCGGCGCTCGGGCAGCCCGCGCAATTGGAAGTGTTCGACAGGTGGCCCACCACCGAGGACAAGAACGTCACCCTGGAACTTGTGTACGAAAAACCGCCGCACACGCCGTATGACCAAGCCGACCGGGGTGCCCCGATTCGCAAAGGCATGAAGTGGCGTCTGTCGCTGCCTCCCGGCGGCAAAGCCAACATTGAATACCAATACCGCATCGTGTTCTCGGCCAAGAGCGAGCTTGTCGGAGGAAACCGCCGTGACTGACTCCATCGCACAAACCGAACCATCGCGTGTCGAAGTCGAGAGCCGCCCCGTGCGCGTGACTTTTTTCGAGGACCGCGCCGAAGTGTTCCGAACCGGAAAAGCCCGCGTCCCGAGCGGCACGATCACCTTGAGCGTTCGCGGCGTCACCGCGCTCGTCGATGACAAAAGCGTACAGCCTCGCATCTTGGGGGACGCCAAACTGTTGTCCGCGCGCGTCTGCCGGCGCATCCACGAAACGCAGGCCGGCACAGACCAGGACCTCCGCGACACCGAAACCGACCAAAAGCGGGCTCGCATTCGCAGAACCGTCGCTGAACGCACGCTCGAAGCTGCGCAGGTCCACGAAGCCCGCACGGTCCAGTTGGTTGTGGCGTGGATGACGGCGCTCGGGCGTGTGCCTCGCGGGGCCGTATCCACGTTGTCCGGTTGGCGCGCCGCCTTTTCGCACCTTCTGTCTGCGCAAAAAGACGCGCTCGACAGAACCAGCGCAGCAGCAATCGAACTCTCCGACGCCAAAGAAGACGAACAGCGCGCCCGCCTGCGTTACGAAGCCGCGCGCAAAGTCCGGCCCAAAAAGGAATCCACCGTCGAAATCCAAGTCGCCGTTCCCCAAGCCACCGAGCTGTCCTTCGAGCTGACCTACATCACTCCCTGTGCTTTGTGGCGCCCCGAACACACCGCGAAATTGGCGCAACATTCCGACGGCAGTTCCAGTTTGCACATCACCACCCAAGCCGTTTTGTGGCAACGCTGCGGCGAGGAGTGGACCCAGGTCAGTTGCCGCTTTTCCACCGCCCGTCCGGCCCAACATGCCTCGCCGCCGCTTTTGTCCGATGATGTCCTGCGCCTGCGCCGCAAAACCGACTCCGAGCGCAAAGTCATCGTCGTCGAGGCTCGCGAGCAGAGCATCACCGTTGCAGGTCTTGCGCGCGGCGGGCAAAAAGTCGAAGAGATGCCCGGCGTCGATGACGGCGGCGAGCCCCTCGTCTTCGAGGCGGCGCGCCCTTTGACCCTGGCCTCCAACGGCCAACCCGTCCGCGTCGAAATCTCCCGAAGCACCATGGCCGCCCAAGTCGAGCGCGTCGTGTTTCCCGAGCGAGGCATCGCCGCTCACCTGCGTGCAACGGCCACCCTGCAAGGTGCCACGCCCCTGCTCGCCGGCCCGGTCGTCCTTGTGCGCGGCACCGAGCTATGTGGCCGAAGTCGCACCGCTTTCGTGGGTCGCGGCGAGCCCTTCGAGCTGGGTTTCGGTCCCGATGACGCCATCCGCGTCCGTCGCCACATCAGCGAGGAACGCGACCAAAGCACCCTCACCGGCACCCAGCGCGTGGGCCGCACCGTCAAACTCTACGTCAGCAACCTCAGCGCCACCTCGCGCAGAGTGCTCATCACCGAACGCATTCCTGTCAGCGAAATCCGCGAAATCGAGATCGTGGTCAAGCAGACCAGCGGCATGCGTTGGGACGGCAAAGACGGCTTCGCTCACTTCGATCTCGACCTGTCCCCCCAAGGCCAAAAGGAGCTCCTGCTCACCTACCAAATCGAAGCCCCCAGCCGAGTCCAGCTCCCCCCCGCATAGTGCGCGCAAGCCCCACCCCGATTGCCCGAGCCCCCACCCCGATTGCCCTAAGACCCACGCAAATTGCCCTAAGCCCCACGCAAATTGCCCTAAGCCCCACGCAAATTGCCCGAGCCCCCTCGCAAATTGCCCGAGCCCCCACACAAATTGCCCTAAGCCCCACGCAAATTGCCCGAGCCCCCACCCCGATTGCCCTAAGCCCCGCCTTGTGGGGTGGCCGCCAAACTTGACGAGGAAGAAGGGTTTTGGCAGGGTCCTTCGGGTTGCATGTGCGGAAGGACCGTTTGATGAAAGCTCTCTTTTCTCTGCTGGGCTTGTGTTTGTGGTTGCCGGGTTTGCTGGGCGGTTGCGCCTTGCGTCCACCGGTCGATGCGAATGGATTGCCGCGAGTTTCGCGGTACACGAACTCGATTCAGCTCGATTTCTTGCTGGGTCAATACAAGCAGGTCGCGCAGAAGTCGGCGTCGCCGGGGTCGCCAAGCGCGGGGTCGCTGCTGGAAAAAGCGTGCCTGGGCTGGGAGCGCACGGTGTTCGACCTGCACGGCGCGCGGCTGTATCCAAGCCTTTTGCGGCAATCTCCCGAGACGCTGATGCTTGAGCAGGTGTTTGTGGATTTGCCCCTGGCGATCCAGCGAAACCCGCGCCCGGCGGCTTGCGATGGGGAGGCGGCGCTCACGGACGGGGCACAAACGGCTGCCTTGGCGACGAACCCGGTGTTGGCGCAAAACGCCACGCAGGGGCAACCGCAGGGGCAAGCCATGCAGCCCGCGCAGCCGAACTTGCCGAATCCACTGCCGACCGGTTCCGCCGGAACGCCTGCATCGCCTGCATCTGCATCAACCGTTCCGCCGCTTCCAGCCACGGCCTCCGCGACCGCCCCCGGCGCTGAGAACGCCGCTTCCATTCAAACGGGCGGCCAACCCGCAGAAGCGGTTTCGGGACGTGCGGAACCAGCGATGGTCCTGGGCGGGTTGGGCACGGCAGCTCGCCAAGACCCCGTGGTTCAAGAACGCGCAGCACTGGCTCGGTTGCGGGCGGCGTTGTCTTTGCCGACGCTTCCACCGGCTTTTCAGACCGAGCAAGCGGTTGCGACGCGGCTCGATCCGACGTTGCCGTTGCCGCCGCCTGCGTCGGTGGATCTCCCAGTGCTGGCGGAATTGGCGGAAAGCGATTTGCCCGGCGTACGTTTGCGGGCGCGGTTTCATCGGGTCGGCCTGTGTACCCTCGCGGTGGAAGCCGCCGATCGCAACCAACAGACCCAAAGCACCGACCCGCACAAGACCTCACCTTTCGACCCGGCGCTGTGCGGAGGGGGACCCGGCACCAGTTTGCGGCTGGCGCAGCGGAAGCTTTTGCGGTCGCTTCTTGTGACGTGGCGGGTGCGGCGAAGTGAGCCGTTCGCAGATTTTGTCGGCTACCTGGCAAGCTTTGTAACCCGCGACAATCCTGTGCTGGATGGGCCGCGCACCTCGCGCTAACACGGTTTTCCATGCTAAGGTGCGTTACCGGTTTCCCTTGCTTTTGGACCCAAGCTGTTCCAAGAAACAGCCGCACAAAAGGGCAAACTCGAGGAATCAAACACAGCAACCGTTTGCCAAACTGCCTGCAAGGCGAACCCATTTTCTGAACGTCACGTTCCGTTTCGGCCACGAAGGAGCTTTTCTTCTCATGCGAAAGCCGCCGCTCCGCAGTCCCAGGGATTACCTCACGCAACCTGAGACCCAACATCGATACCTCATGAATGAAACCGCCCGCGGTGGCCAGGCCGTCGCCACGGGCGAGTCTTTTGCCGAACTGTTCGAGGCCTCTCTTCGATCGGAAAAACGCGCCGTCGCCAAACGGGACCCCGAGGTCGGCGAGCTGGTGCAAGGCGAAATCGTGCAGATTGGGGCGGAATATGCCTTTCTTGACATCGGCGGCAAATCGGAAGCGATGATTTCGCTCGACGAGCTGCGTGGCGAAGACGGCGAGCTGACCGTGCGCATCGGCGACAAACTGGAAGGTCACGTCATCGGTTCAGTTGGAAAAGACGGAGGCCTGCTGATCAGTGGCCGCCTTCAAAAAGGTGCGGGCCTTTCAGACCAAATTCGTGCGTCGTTCCGTCAGGGCACGCCCGTTCAAGGTCTTGTGACCGGTGTGAACAAGGGCGGTTTGGATGTGGATTTGGGCGGCGTGCGCGCGTTTTTGCCGTCGTCGCAGATTGAATTGCGGTACTGCCAAGATCCTTCGATCTATCTGGGCAAGGCGCTGGCGCTGAAAATCAGCCGCATCAGCGAGGAAAGCCGACAGGTGATTGTGTCTCGGCGGGCCGTGCTGGAAACCGAACAGCGGGCGCTGTCGGACGAGAACCGGGCGCGGCTGAAAATCGGCGAGCGATACACGGGCGTCATCGTGATGATGCAAGAACCGAGCGCGCTCGTGGACATTGGTGGCCTCGACGGAAGCGTTCCGACAAACGAGCTTTACCAAGCGGCGCGGCAATGCGGACGCGACGAAAACTCGATCAAAGTGGGCCAGCGCGTGGATGTGGAGGTCGTCAAGCTGGACGAAGTGCGACCTGGGCACGACCACCTGCACCACAGTTTTCAAGGCAACCTGCGGATTGGTCTGTCGCTGAAAGGTCTTCTGGCCGATCCGATGGCGGAAGCTCTGTCCACGTTGTCCGAAGGCGAACGAGTCAAAGGTCGAATCGTGCGGCTTGAACCGTTTGGCGGGTTTGTGGAAATTCGCAGTGGTGTCGAGGCACTCATTCACATTTCGCTCATGGCCGAGCGGCACATCACGCATCCGCGCGAGATCTTGCAGCTTGGCCAAGAAATCACGGCGACCGTGGTCAGCCTGGACCGGGAACGTCGGCGCATCGGTCTTTCGCTCATCGAAGAAGCGCGTGCCGCCCAAGCCCAAGTGGCTCAAACCCTGACGGCGGGGGATCGGCTGAAGGCGCGCATCGAGCGGTGCGAAAGCAACGGCTTGATTGTGCGTGTCATGGTGCCGAACGTGCTGCCGACGACGTATCCGCGCGGCTTGATCCCGAATGCGGAAATCGGCGTCCCGCGAGGCACGGACCTCAAGAAGATGTTTCAGATTGGGCGGGAAGTGCTCGCGCAAGTGATGAGCGTGGATGGCGAAGGCCGGGTGCGTTTGTCGATTCGGCTCATCGCAGAAGCACCGGCTGCGGCGGCGCAAGAAGGAACCCAAGAAACAGCGGCGGATTCTGCCGCAGTGGCCGCGCCCCAAACCGTTGCGCAAACCCAAGGTGCAGAAGCCCCAAGCCAGGCTACGGCGGCCTCCGAGACGGGTGTGGGAACAGCACCTTCCTCCGCTTCCAGCGAAACCCCGAAAAGCAAGCCTCGTGCGACTCGTGCCAAGAAGACCAAGGCCGTTGAGGAACCCACGGCAGCCAGCGCGGAAACGCCCGTGCAACCTGTGGATGCAGAAAAGACGCCGGCCCGCAAAACCACCAGAGCCAAAACCAAAGCGACCGAGCCCAAAAAGGAAGCGGATGCCCAGCCCGCTGCGGCACCCAAAGCCGAAACAGCGAGCGGCACGACCTCGACTCGGCGGAAAAAAGCTGCATCCAAGGATGAAGCACCGTCTTTGGCGTCGGTTCCGGCGGTTGTCGAGACTCCCGCTGTTCCCGCTGCGCCCTCTGTCCCAGCCATCGCTGCACCTGCCGAGCCCGTCGCCAAAAAACGAGTTCGCAAATCCGCGTAAGTCAAGCCCCTCCATGGCTGCCCTGTGTCGGGCCGACGATCATGAGGCTTTGTTTTTGTCGTCCCAGAGCATCGGTTGCCACAGTTCGACTTTGTTGCCATCGGGATCGAGCACCCAGGCAAAACGCCCGTTTTCGTGGCTTTCGGGTCCGCTGACGATGGTCACGCCGTTTTGGCGCAGCTGCGCGAGCATCTCGTCCAGGTTGTCCACCCGGTAGTTGACCATGAAGCTCGCGGCGCTTGGAGCGAACCACTGCGAGTCTTTTTCGGCGACGTGCCACACGGTCAGCCCGCGATCGTCGGCTTTGTCGTCGGGCCACTTCAAAATTGCGCCGCCCCAGTCTTCCAAAGACAGCCCCAAATTCTTCGCATACCAGTCCGCAAGGGCTTTTGTGTCCGATTGGGTTTTGAAAAACACACCACCTATGCCAGTGACTTTTGCCATGTCGGCAGACTAACACCCAAACCCACATGGACCGCAACCCCTCTTCCACGTTCGGAGAACGGCTGGCGAAGGGGCGCAAACCCTTTTGGACACTGTGGGGAAAAGACCCTTGGATGGGGGGATTGCTGTTTTGGGTGGAAATGGGCACGGTATCTGTATGCAGACCGGATTCCGTCCTCCGGCAGTGGCCGGGCTGTTTTATCCTCGGGAACCAGACAGGCTGAGAAACACGGTCGAGGCGTTTGTCTTGTCGGGGTCTTCCGCGCCTGCACCTGGGTCCGGGGCTCTTTCTGCGCAAGGCCGGGCGGAGTTTCCCAAGGCGCTCATCGTGCCGCACGCGGGTTTTGTGTATTCGGGGCCCATCGCAGGCAGTGCGTATGCGCTGTGGCAAGGCGGGGAGCACATCGAACGGGTGGTGCTGATTGGGCCGTCTCATCGGGTGTTTCTGCGCGGTATGGCGGGGCCGGGTGTGTCGGCGATGCGGACACCACTCGGAGACGTGCCGGTCGATGCGGAGGCCTTTTCGCGTGTGCCGCATGTGTCCAGCCAGCCTCGCGCGCACGCCCAGGAACATTCGCTGGAAGTGCAGCTTCCGTTTTTGCAAGTGGTGCTGCCTCGAGCAAAGGTGGTGCCGATGGTGTGCGGGGAAGCAAGTCCTGCGGAGGTGGGAGCCGTGCTCGAAGCGTTGTGGGGCGGGCGAGAAACGGTGGTGCTGGTCAGCTCGGATTTGTCGCACTACTTGCCGTACAGAGAAGCGCAGGCGGTCGATCGACAGACAGCGGAGCACATCGTGTCACCGCAAAGTCAAACAGGGGATATTTTGCCGGACCAGGCGTGCGGGTGCAGCGGCGTGAATGGGCTTTTGTGGCTCGCGGGAAGGAAAAAGTTGCGGGCTCGGTTGCTCGATTTGAGAAACTCGGGGGACACGGCGGGGGACAAGGACCGGGTCGTGGGATACGGGGCGTTCGCTTTTTTTGAAACGCGAGGGGAAACATGCTGACGGATGCGCAAGGTCTTTCGTTGTGCCGTTTGGCTCGGGCGGCGATCACAGAAGCACTGGGCGGGTCGGCTGCCGTACTGCCGAAAGGGGATGTGTTCTTGGCACCGGGGGCGTGTTTTGTGACGCTGCATCGGAACGGAATGTTGCACGGCTGCATTGGGAGTCTTGTGGCACACAGACCCCTCGCAGAGGATGTGGTGGATAACGCCGTCTCGGCGGCATTTCGGGACCCGCGCGCGACGGAGCTGCGGCCCTCGGATGAACAGAACCTGACGGTCGAGGTGTCCGTGCTATCGCCGATGGAGCGGATTGTGGCCCACAACAAAGAGGAGGCGCTGGCGCAACTTGTGCCAGGGGAACATGGGGTGGTGCTTCAACACGGAAACAAGCGGGGGACGTTTTTGCCGCAGGTGTGGAAAGACCTGCCGGACAAATCGGTGTTCTGGCGCGAGCTTTTGCGCAAAGCGGGCCTGCCGCCGGGCTTTGACAGTCCTGACCTTCAGGTTTTTCGCTACACAGTGAAAAAATGGCGTGAGGAGCCGCCTTGTCCATGACGGCCCAACACGAACAGGGGACACACCCCGACGCGCGTTATTTTCATGCGCTGCCCGACGGGAGAATCCAGTGCGATTTGTGCCCTCGGGATTGCTGTTTGGCCGAAGGACAAAGGGGGCTCTGTTTTGTACGGCAGAACCAGCGCGGACGGATGGTGCTAACGACGTATGGACGGTCTTCGGGTTTTTGCATCGACCCGATTGAGAAGAAACCGCTGTCGCATTTTTTTCCGGGCTCGTCGGTGCTGTCGTTTGGAACGGCGGGTTGCAATCTGGCGTGCAAGTTTTGCCAAAACTGGGACATGTCGAAGTCCAAAGACATGGACCGCCTGTCGGATGAAGCGAGCCCCTCGCAAGTTGCGCAAGCGGCTTTGCGGTACGGCGCGCAGAGTGTGGCGTTTACGTACAACGACCCGGTGATTTTTGCCGAGTATGCGATGGATGTTGCGGACGCTTGCCACGAGGCTGGGGTCAAGACGGTCGCCGTGACAGCCGGGTACATCCACAAAGATCCGCGCGCAGCGTTTTTCGCAAAGATGGATGCGGCGAATGTGGACCTCAAAGGCTTCTCTGAGGTGTTTTATGCGCGGCTTACAGGGTCACACCTTCAGCCTGTGCTCGAAACGCTGGAATACTTGGTCCATCACACGTCGGTGTGGACGGAAATCACGACGCTGCTCATCCCCGGCATGAACGACAGTCAGGCGGAAATCCAAAAACTGTCCGAATGGGTCGCGACGAAACTGCGCCCGGATGTGCCCCTGCATTTTTCGGCGTTTCACCCCGACTACAAAATGATGAACGTTCCCCCGACGCGGCCAGAAACCCTGTCGGCAGCCCGCGCGCTGGCGAAAAAGGTCGGCCTGCAGCATGTGTACACCGGAAACGTCCACGATGTGGAAGGCGATACGACGTTCTGCGCGGGGTGCGGAGAGGCGCTCATCGTCCGCGACTACTACCAAATCTTGTCGTATCGGCTGGACGCGACCGGGCATTGTCCGACGTGCCAAAGCCCTCTTGCGGGCCATTTTGCGGACAAAGCCGGGACGTTTGGCCGCCGTCGCATTCCCGTGCGCCTTTAGGAACCCGAGGCTGTGGAGTTTGCTCTCGGCCGCTTGGGGAGGCCCAGGTCAGGGGGAAGTTCCGTGAAAAAGCGCACAAAGTCGGCGTGCATCGAGCGCGCATCGCGACGACCCAAATCAATCAGTTGTCTTGCAAATTCTCCGTCGAAGAGCAGGTAGGACAGAAGGTCGCTTTCCTCTTCCGCGTCCATTTCACAAATCACGCGAACGAGTTTCGCGAGCGGGCCCTGGGTGCGCTTGGCAAACGTCGGCGAACGCACATAGTCCACGGCCATTTTGCCGATGTTCTCGGACGCTCTCACCAGCAGCGACGGCAAAGGCCGCAGACCGTCGTGCTTTTGGTGATATCCCATCGCGTGATTGAGCTGCGACACAAACTCCGAACCAAACGCGGCGTCGCCAGCCAAGAGGATTTGGTTGATGCGCTGGAGACGCTCGATGTCGTTTTCAACTCGGTCCAGGAGCAGCGCATTGAGCGCCTTGCCGATCAAAAACAGCGGGCTCGGCATTTTCGCGTTCGGATTCGCTCGTTCGGGAATTTTCTGGATTTCACCGACGAAGCGCGGGCTCACCACAATGACTCCGTTCGCACCCAAATGACGCGCCGGAGACAACGGCACGTTTTGGCGCAAACCTCCATCGCAATAGAATTCGCCGTCGATGCGCACAGACGGGAACACAAGCGGAATCGCCGCAGAAGCGAGCGCATGCGACAGCCGCAGCTCCTTGACTCTTCGCGGCACGACTTTGGGATCTCGCGACCAGCGCGGAATGCCATGGTTTTGCCTGGCCACAAAAACCACCGTGTTTCCCGTCGAAATGTGCGTCGCCGAAACCGTCACCGCCTGCAATAGGCCTGCTTGCAGATGTTGCTCGATTCGAGCAAACGGAATGGCGTTGCTCAGAATGCCGTGGATGCCACTTGGCTCGATGAGACCTCCGTATTGCTCCTCATGAACCTCGGAAGCGAGCGGCGACGGCGCGACCAGACTGCGGACAAAACGCGCCAAATGCAAAGGCCTAAGCCGAACCACATCTTCCATTTGCAACGACAACCACTGGTCCAAAAGACGCCGTGCTCGACTCCGTGGAGCGTCGGCAAACGCAGCCAGCGCGCAACCATTGACCGCGCCTATCGACGTTCCGCACAGGATATCGAGTGGCACATCGCGTCCAAGGTCTCTGGGAACCTCTTCAAGCAGGTGTTGAATCACCCCAACTTCATAGGCACCTCGCGCCGCGCCCCCTGCCAACACCAACGCGACGCGCCCCGGCGTTTTGTACAAGCAGTCTGGTCTGTCTGGAATTGGTCGGATATTTTCTGTGATTTGCATTTCGGTCGTGTGTTTCTGTGAACCAGGAGGTTTCTCGAACTGTTATCGCGGTTGTTCGTTTGACCAACGGAAGAATAGTCCCCGCTCCACCAACAACATGGAAGAAAATTTTTGTAATATAAATTCCCATGCCAAACATCGGAGAACTCGGACCAGACTTTGCTCTCTACAACCAGGATCAACACATTGTTCAGCTTGGTCGCTTGCAGGCCGAGGCGGATTTTGTGGTGGTCTACTTTTTTCCGCAGGCCGGCGCGCCCGGTTGCGCACGGGAGGCCATCGGTTTTCGCGACATCTTGTCGGAACTTTCGGCCCGCAAAACAAGAGTCGTAGGAATCACAGCCAGCCCCGCTGCGGAGATCACAGCGTTTGCTAAGGAACACAACCTGAATTTCGATGTGCTCTGTGATGAGGGGGGGCGAATCAGCCAAGAATGGGGGGCGCTGCGCAACAACAACACAGCCCGGATGACGTTCATACTGAATCCGAAAGGGGTTGTGACCCACATGTTTCCGCGCGTGGATGTGTGGAAGCATGCACAAGAAGTGTTGGCGCTGTTTCCAGCCTCGGTTTCTTCGTCTCCAGCTGAGCCGACGCAAGCAGCACAGAAAGCAGCAGACATTCCCAACGCAGCACAGGAAGCCGCGAAAGGATTGGTTGCCGCTGGAACCTCTGCGATTGCACACAGCGCCGGCCCAGACCTGATTGCGGAAGCTGCGCGCGCGGTTCTCAAGTTGCTGCTCATTCACAAACAGTCCGGCGGTGCCATTCCTGCCGATGTGAGTGAGCTTGTTGGGCAACTTGGGAAGCACTCCCAAAACTGACAAAAACCAAACAAGAGGCTCAACAGACATGAAAAGGGGTGCTTCTGCGATCTCTGTTATCGGCCTCCTGTTCTAGCCTTTCCATTTTCTTGCTGTTGTCTCTTCCACCCCTATTTCGTCGGAAACAAACGGAAAAAGGCCGCGCTTGACAGGACCCGCAAAAACTCGCTAGCCTGCGCGGGCTTCGACAACTGAATAACGCATGCAGGTGCTCGGGAAACCAACCGAGAGGGTTTGCAGAGAACTCTTTTTCACTTCCCCTCTTCTTGTGGTGCCGCCCCCGCGACTGTAAAGGACGACGTACTTTGACGGCGATTTGCACGGGTCGTGTCTTGATGCAAACGCCAACGGGCCACTTTTGGAAACATTGGGAAGGCCTCAAGGTTCGGAGGACTCCCTAAAGCCAGGAGACCGGCCTGCAAGCGGCAATACCTTTCGGGAGGAAGGGTCGCTTGCAAACGCTTTCACAACGGCACACACGTTCCTTTTTTTGCGGCATCGCCAGGTTGGGTTTCGGCACGTTGGCGCTTGTGGTCAGCCACGGGCGGGTGGGCGCACAGCATTTTGAAACGACGGTCCGATCCGATTCGCTGGTCGAACAAAACAAAGGCGTCTCGTCTGTCACGGTCATCGAGCTGGGCCTTCCTGGGCAAAAAAACGCGCCGTCCGCAGCGAAAACTTCCGTTGCGGAACTGCTCGACGGTCAACCAGGCGTGTTTGTGCGTCGAAGCGGCGGTCTTGGGCAGTTTAGCGGTGCCAGCCTGCGCGGTTCTGCGCCGGGACAAGTGGCTGTATTTCTCGACGGGATTCCTCTTTTGCGCGGAGGGCAATCGGCGGTCGATTTGTCACAATTTCCTCCCGATGCACTGTCCCGCGTCGAAATCTACCGAGGCATTCCACCTTTGTGGCTCGGCAGTGAGACGCTCGGCGGTGCCGTCCATTTGGTGACACGGACCGGACAGGGAACGCCGTCTGCGTGGCTCAACCTGGGCAGCGGTTCGTTCGGTCTGCGACGAGCGAGTGCTGGCTACAAAGGGCCAACGCCTGCGTTGTCGCTGTCTATCGCATACCAAGCTGCCGACGGAGATTTCCCCTATTTGTTCAACGAAGGGTTGCGCTATGGCCGAGACAAATTGGACGAGCTGCGTCGAAAAAACGACGGTTTCGACCAAGTTTCTCTCGACGTTCGCCTCAAAAATCCCATTTCGCTTGGGCATTTTTTTGTTCACGGCAGCGGTTTTTGGCGTCGGCAAGGTGTCGCGGGGATCGGTGCTCCGAATGCGCAGCCCGGACAGCCTGAACTGGAAACCGCACGGGCGCTTTTCGATGCGGGTGTCCGTTTGGCGTCGCCCACGTCTCGCGTTGCGGTTGAACTTTCTGCGCATGCGCTCCTCGAAAGAGTCCAAACGAAAGACCTACAGGTCGCCCCGCCTGTGCTGCTAGAGCACATGTCGCAGCAGGTAGGTCAAAAAACGCTCGCGCGATTTCGAGCGAACCCGTCGGCAAGCCCCCAAACTTTGCACCTCCTGACGCTGCTCGAGTTTCGGTACGAGCGTTTGGCGCAGCGAAATTTGTGTCCCGCGCCGCGCCTGGATTGCCAAACTGCCCTGGCTGCCGACAGTGATCGCTTTCGTGGCGTACTTTCGCTCGGCGGAGAGCTATCCATTGCCGACGGTCGCTTGCTGTTCGATCCGGGCGTACATCTTTTGCTCGTTCGGTCGAACTACAAAAGCCTCTCGGACCGAGACACAGAGGTTTTGCCTCCTGAACTTTCGGTCTTGCCGTCTCCACAAGTTGCTGCGCGCGTTGTTTTGCGGCCCTGGCTGCTGTTGCGTGTGGGCGCAGGTCGGTTTGTTCGGCTGCCGACTTTCTTGGAACTGTTCGGCGACGGTGCCTTTTATCGAAAAAGCCTCGGCCTTCGTCCCGAATCATCGTGGACCGGAGAACTGGGCGTCGAGGCAAACGGCCAACCCTTTTCCCTCGTAACGGCGTCTTTCGGTTTGTATGGATTTGGGCGAAACATCGACGATCTCATCGACATCGTACGCGACGGACCGACACTTCGAGCGCGCAACGTCGGGCAAGCCGTTGCAGCAGGCCTCGAGTGTTCGACAGCCGTTCGCGTCGGAGATTTTCTGTCTGTCGAGGGAAACTACACGTTTTTGGACAGCCGCGATCGCACCGACCAACCGGGCCGCAACGGCAAGATGTTGCCGGGTCGCCCGAGTCACACGCTGTTTTTGCGCACCGAGGCTGCTCACCGGCCTGCGCGAATTTTTTATGAACTCGATGTCGTCAGCAGTCTGTTTTTGGACCCGGCCAATCTCGTCGAGCGACCGACGCGCACGCTCCATGCCGTCGGCGTGGCGCTCGGCCCGTTGACCCGATTTCGCGTGTCGCTCCGCGTCGAGATGCGGAACCTTCTCGACACAAGAACAGTCCTCATGGCGCTGCCGCTGCAAGAGCGTCCGACGGCAGTGCCTTTGTCCGATTACTTCGACTACCCGCTGCCAGGGCGCGCACTGTTTGCGACGCTATCGGGGCGGCTGTGATCACCGACGGGAAACATCCCCGATCAAAGGAGAAATGTGCTCATGCTCGATAAACATGCTCAGGCCCGTTTTGCGCCTCGTCCTCGGTCCTTTTCCGGCTCGTCGCGAGTCCTTTTCTCAGCGACGTTGGCCTTTTCGTTCGCCTGCGGAGGCGATCCGACACCCGAGCCACCGTCGAAAGTTGTGACCAATCTGGCCGTGACCGCCAGCGACTTCGCCAGTGGCTCAGGCACGCTGTCTTTCCTGGACCCGGACACGTTGCAAATGCAAAAAGCGTTTGATCAGGTGGACCCAAGTTCGACGGTGCGAGCCTTTGACAAAAAGCTCTACATTCTGGATTCCACGCACGGCACGTTGCGGGTTTACGACGCCGCAGACGGTTTCAAAACGCCGAAAGACCATTCCATTCGCAAAACCTCCACCGTCGATGCGGCGCAAGCGAATCCTCACGATGTGTTCGTCGATGCGTCCTCGGCAAAAATCTATGTTTCTTTGTATGGTTCGTTCGGCTCGACGCAAATCAAGGCTTCGACCGCACTCGCCGTGCTCGACGCGAACAACTTGTCCGCCGGGATCGCGTCGTTTGTCTCTTTGAGCACCGGACCGCTCGATACCGACGGAAACCCAGAAGCCAGCCAACTTGTGGGTTGTGGATCGAATTTGTACGTTTTGCTCCAAGACCTCGATCGCAACAACAACTACAAACCGGCAGGCAGTGGTCGTTTGGCCAAGATCGATCTGAAAAACCCAACGCAAGTGACCTACATTCCGCTCGCCGGGGAAAATCCGACGGCACTCGCGGTTTACGGCAACTGTACCGAGGCGATCGTCGGCTCTGCGGGCGACCAGCTCGGCGGCACTTTGACAGGGAAAAGCGGTATCGAACGGGTCGATTTGTCGTCTGGAAAAACGCTGGGTTTGGCCCTGTCTGATCAGTCTCTTGGCGGAAACGTGAGCACGCTCGACGCAACCGACGCAACCCATGTTTTTGCAGATTTGTCAATAAAATCTGGTTCGAGCTATGCCAACACGGTGTTTTTCGTCGATGCGCTCGCCAAGAAAAAGGGAGCGGCGCTCCTGGGGCCGATGAGTTACGTTCCGGCGGTCGCGGTGCTTGGTGAGCGATTGCTGGTGCTGTCGGGAGGAAAAGCGGGAACCGGGCAACTTCGACCCGGTTTGTACTTGGGAGCAGCGACGGGAACGTCTTTGCCGACGGAGCCATTCGATTTTGGTTTGCCTCCAAGCTCGGTAGCTCTTGTCTCACGGTGAGCAGACCGATACCCTGCTCGCAACGCATGGCTTGGTGGTCGAAAAAAAACAAAGCCACAGAGACTTCCTCGGAAAAGCGATCGGTTCCGACGGGGCTTTTTGTGAAATGTGACGGATGCTCCGAAGCGGTCGATTCCGAAAAAATTCGAGAGTCGCTTCGCTGTTGTCCTGCGTGCGGTTTTCATTTCTCAATGCCGACGGAAGAACGGTTGCAGTTGCTTCTCGACGAGGGTTCGGCGGAAGAACAAGACTTGTCGATCGAACCTTTGGACCCGCTCGGGTTCCGCGACAGCAAGGGTTACGTCGATCGTCTCTCAGCGTCGCGAAAACACATCGGCCAGCCCGACGCTTTCCGCAGTTTTCTCGCGTCCATCGACGGTGTGAGCGTGTCTTTTGGGATGTTCCAGTTTGAATTTATGGGCGGTTCGATGGGTTCGGTGGTCGGCGAGAAGATCACGCGCGTGTTCGAGCGAGCCGCTGAAAAGCACATTCCCGCGATTGTGCTTTCTGCGTCGGGCGGAGCACGCATGCAGGAAGGCATTTTGTCGCTCATGCAGATGGCGAAAACCTCGGTGGCGCTGCAACGGTTGCGGGCGCTTGGGATTCCGTATGTTTCTGTGTTGCTGCATCCCACCACTGGCGGTGTCGCGGCGTCCTTTGCCATGCTCGGCGACGTGATTTTGGCCGAACCGGGCGCGATGGTGGGTTTTGCTGGCCCGCGCGTCATCGAACAAACCATCCGCCAAAAACTGCCGGTCGGCTTTCAACGCGCCGAGTTTCTGCTCCGTCACGGTTTCATCGACAGCATCGTCCCCCGTCCCGAATTGAAGGCGGGTCTCTCTCGGCTTTTGCGCCTGTTGTTGGGCAGTCCCAAAGGGTCTGCTCTGCCCAAAACCGACACGTCTGAAATGTGAGCAGCCTCGACTACAACGCAGCACTAACCTATCTCGCCTCGCTGTCTTCTTTCGGAATGCAGCCGGGGCTTGACCGGCTCGCGTGCGTGTTGGAACGACTCGGCTCGCCGCAGCATCGAGTTCCGGCCATCCACATCGCCGGAACCAACGGAAAGGGCTCGACGAGCGCCTTCGCAGCCACAATCGCCCAGGTCGCCTCACAGCGCGCGGAAACTCGGCTGGGCCGCTGTTTTTCGATCGGCCTGTACACATCTCCGCATCTCCATCGAGTCACCGAGCGCATTCGTTTTTCGCAACATGGCCAGTTGCGCGAGTGCCAAAAACCGCGTTTTGCCGACGCTGTGCATCGTGTGCGAAACGCCGCCCTCCTGGCACCATCCGTCACCCTGACGTTTTTCGAGGTGCTCACCGCCGCTGCCTTCCTTGTTTTTTCCGACGAACAGGTTTCCCTCGCAGTGTTTGAAACGGGCCTGGGTGGACGTTTGGACGCAACGCGGTTGTGTTCTGCGCAAGTGACCGTCGTGACGAGCATCGGCCTCGATCACACCGAATGGTTGGGCTCGACGCTGCAAGAAATCGCGCACGAAAAAGCAGGCATTTTTCGACCGAACATTCCGGCGCTTGCGACTGCCTACGATCCGGCTGCGCGGCAGGCGCTTTGCGAGCACGCCCGGCAAGTGGGTGCGCCTTTGTGGATGTGGCCTTGGGATGCTGGGTCTTCCACGCAGCCTCTCCCTCGGTTGCCCGAGGAGGTTTGCGCGCATGTGCCGCTTTTGGGAGCGCACCAACGCGACAATGCCGCGATGGCCGTGGCCGCGCTGTCGTTCGCGCAGGGACCCTTGCAAGATGATTTTCTCGACGAGGATGTCATCAACACGGGCCTCGACAAGACGCGCTGGCCTGGACGACTTGAAACAATTGTGCCGACGGCACGTACATTTCAAGCTTTCGCGGACCGAGACATCCTTTTGGATGCAGCCCACAATCCCGAAGGTGCTTGCGTGTTGGCCCGTTGGCTTTCTCAACAACAGAGCCAGCGGACCACCATCTTGTGCGGCGTTGTCGTCGGAAAACATGCCGAGGGAATGGGCAGTCCACTCGCGTTTGCCACCGATGTGTTCTTGTGTTGTCCACCGACGCCGCGAGGTCTTCCGGCAGGGGAATTGGCCAAAATCGCTGCTTTTTCCGTCGGTACAGTAGTCGAAGATTGGCGTGCAGCGTTTTTGCGAGCCTTGGAGCACGTCGCCAAAGGACAACGGCTGGTCGTGTATGGCTCGATCTTCTTGGTCGGAGCGGTGAGGGCGTTGCTGCTCGACGAACCGACGGACACGCTGTTTGTGCAAGACCCTGGAAAGAAACCCTGAAGGCAGGAAGCAGTGCGGTGTGTGAGCCAGAGCTAGGGATGTGGTTTACGGTTCGACGAAGGATTTGAGGTGTCTGGTGTTGCTGGCGTGCCTGAGTCTGCGGAGCGCCTGAACCTCGATTTGGCGAATTCTCTCTCGGGAGAGGCCGAAGTTTTGGCCGATTTCTTCGAGTGTGCAATCAGCCTCCTGCTCGATTCCGTAGCGCATTTTCAGAATCTGTTGCTCTCTCAGCGGCAACGCTCGCAGCATCAGGCGTGTTTTTCGCACCATGGCTGCATCGATCAGACTGTCTGCGGGTGACGGCAAGGTCGTATCTTCCAGGCTGTCGCCCAGATTGGAACCTTCGCGCACAGGGCTCGGCGTTTCGAGCGAAAGAGGCTCTCGGGCCGCGACTTTGAGCACCTGTCGCACTTTTGCGAGCGGCAGTTGGCTGACTTCCGCGATCTCCTCGGGCGTCGGATCGCGCGCAAGCTGCCGAGACAAATCCCCACTCACGCGAAACAGTTTTCGTGCCGTTTCAAACACATGGACAGGAATGCGAATGGTCCGGGATTGGTCGAAAATACCGCGCGTAATGGCTTGCCGAATCCACCAAGTCGCGTATGTTGAAAACTTGTAGCCGCGCTGATATTCAAATTTGTCTACCGCGCGCATCAGTCCCAAGTTTCCTTCCTGGATCAAATCGAGGAACTGCATTCCGTGATTTGTGTATTTCTTTGCAATCGAAACCACCAATCGAAGATTGGCTTCCAAGAGTTCTCGGCGTGCGCGATTTGCAAGTCTCAAACCTCGTTCCATGTCTTGGCCGAGTTTTCGCAATTCGGAAATCCCAAGGCGTGTCTCTCGTTCGATGTGCGAAATCTGCTGCTCATTTTGCTTGAGCTGTTGCTCAATCTCCACAAGCTCGTTTGGACGCAGGCCCAATTTCCGCAGAGTTTGGCGTCGAGACGACTCTGTTTTCTTAGGCAAATCCGCAAGCAAAGCCGCGAGCGATTCGGTCGGCATGCCTGCACGTTCTTCCAGCTTTCTTTTTTCTTGGAGGAGTTTCTTTGCATCATCAGCGAAGCCGATGACCTTTTGCGACAGAGCGTCGATCACGCGCGGGTGAAACTTCATTGCAGCGACATCGTCCACGAGCTTTTGGCGAAGTTCGGCGACTTCTTGTTGCAATTCTCGCTGCTTTTTTTCAGACAACGGGCGACGAGGATTCCGCCAGGCCTTCTGTTTTCGCTGCAAATCTGCATAGCGGGGCCCCAAGGCTTCAAGCTGGGCCAAGAGCCGCTGCAAAAGCAGGGATTCAACGGTTTCGGCATCGGCTTCGCCTTCTTGTTCGGCTTCGGAATCCGAAACGACATCCCGGACGCGCAGTTTTCCGGCAAGAAGCCGATCTCGAAGCGCGAGTACTTCGGCAATCGACGGATGACACGCGAGCACCGCTTCAAGCACCAGCCTCTTTCCTTCGGCCATTCGTTTTCCGACGGCCACTTCTCCTTCGCGCGTCAAAAGAGGCGTGTCGCCAAGTCGCTTCAGGTACATGCGCACCGGATCATTGGCTGGCCCCTCGTCCTCTTCCTCAACCGGTTCCGATTCAATGGCTTCAACGGCTTCAACCGGTTCCTGATCAAGGTTTTCAGCCTCTGGTGAATCATTTTGGGAAAGTGCTTCTGGATAACGGTTCATAGGCTTATCTCCGAGGCAGTTGTGCCTTTAGGAAAGTCGATGTTGAAAGCACCGATAGACCAGCGAAAACGATTCTTTGTGTGGCAATCACTCCGAGTGGGTCTTCTCACATGGAGACGATGTGCTCTTTTGTTTTGCTCGGTCCCGGATGCAACTGCACCCGCAACCGACAATCGCGTCCGCCGCTTGTAACAAGCGTAGGACAGGAAGTCTTCCCGACAAGTTCTGAGAAAACAAAAAAATGAAAAAAAATGCTGTTCGTTTGGACCATGGTTTCGCGTGTTTGCGAAAACCGACTCTTGCGAAAGCCGAAAAAGCGATCTACCGTTCGCCTGTTTTTTCATTTCGCGCGCTCCTTCCGATCGTGCTCTCCCCCAAACGCAAAAGGCTCCTTTCCGATCCGTGTCCCGAAAAACTGACGTGCAAAGTTTGGATTCTGTTCCAAACGATTTCTTTTCATCCCCAAGTCCTGTTCAACCCTCAACACAACCTCTGATTTCCCCCGAAGTTTTCCCCGAGACTTCCTCCGATTCCCCCGGCGCGATCGGCACCGACAGAATCCTTGAGATTTTGTCGTCGGGCACACATCCGCTGGGCATGAAGGCCACTGAAATCGTCGAACGCAGTGGGGCCGACAAGAAAACCCGGCACCGCGTGCGCCGGTTGCTTTCGGAGCTTCTCGAGATAGGCCAAATCGAGCGCGGCCCCGGCAAGCGATATGCAATAGCGGGAACGCAGGACTCGATTGCAGGCAATTTTCTTCCCACATCGGGTGCCAAACAGGCTGCGACCCAACCGGGGCCAGTGCCGCCGAAGAGACGACCTCTCGAAACGGTAGAGGCGGTTCCCGACGGGGCGGTGGTCGGACGCATTTTGGTGCATCCGGGCGGTTTCGGTTTCGGTTTCGTTCAGCTCGATGACGGCGGGGACAATGTTTTTGTGGCGGCTCGTCATCGTGGCGTCGCAATGGATCGCGACAAAGTCGCGTTGAAAGTGTGGCAAACCTTGCGCGGCCCCGAGGGTCGAGTCCTGGCGATTCTGGAACGCGGTCGGGCTCGCCTGACGGGAACGGTGGAATGGAAGGATTCGGCGGCGATGCTTTCGCCGGATGACCCGAGAATTTCCAACCGTGTCTTTTTCGATGGAAAAGTGCCTCGGAACGCGATTGGCAACGCCGTCGTCGCAGAGATCATTGAATACCCACAAAGCGAACGCGCGCCGATGGTGGCTCGTTTGTTGTCGATTCTTGGGGCACCCGACGATCCGCGCACCGAAATCGAGAAAATTCTCGCGTGCGAAGAAGTCGAGGAACGCTTTCCACCCGCCGTCGAAGCAGAGGCAAAGACGGTGCCCGCCTACGTGGGGGAACGAGATCCGCTGGATCTAAAGGATCGGGAAGACCTGCGGTCGTTGCCTTTTGTGACGATCGACCCGGAAACGGCGAGGGATTTTGACGACGCGATTTGCGTGGAAACGGCGGATGAACCGGGAAAACTCCGTCTTTGGGTGGCAGTGGCCGATGTCGCGCACTATGTCCGATCTGGCACAGCGACGGACACAGAGGCGGAACGACGAGGCGTGTCGGTTTATTTGCCGGACCGCGTGATTCCGATGTTGCCGCTGTGTTTGTCGGCGGGCATTTGCTCTCTGTCTCCATCGGTTGATCGTTTGGCGATGGTGGTGCGGCTGGATGTAGATCGCAACGGCCTGGTCAGCGACAAAAAGTTGATGGCGGCGGTCATTCACTCTAGAGGGCGTCTTCATTATGCGGGCGTCGGGCAAACGCTGTTCGGTACAGCCCGCAAAACGGACGAACAACACGACGCACACCTTGCGCAGCTTTTGCTTCTTTCCGAGGTGTCACGTCGTCTTCGAGACGCACGGTCCAGGCGCGGTGGGCTCGACTTCGAGCTGCCCGAGGCCAAGGTGGAACTTGCGGCAGACGATCCACGGATTGTCTTGAATGTGAAACGGTCGAAGGCGGACGAGACGACGCGGCGCGCGTACCAAATGGTGGAAGACGCGATGCTCGCGGCGAACGAAGCGGTGGCCGAGTTCTTTTCCGAACGAGGGCTCGACGTGTTGTGGCGTGTCCATGCGCCGCCTCGCAAGGAACCGTTTTTGAAATTGGTCGAGGTCGCGCGCAGCCTCGGTGTGCATTTGGAACCGGACGTTGCGGACAAACCCACGGCACTGCGCACGTTTCTGTCGGAAATCAAAGGTCTGCCGCAAGAAAGATCGCTGTCGT
The DNA here is from genome assembly GCA_035328405.1 of Pseudomonadota bacterium. Taxonomy (GTDB): domain Bacteria; phylum Myxococcota_A; class Polyangia; order Palsa-1104; family JAEUJZ01; genus JAEUKA01. The sequence continues at coordinate 75,191 of DAOLIT010000020.1, forward strand.
ACATGGTGTTAAGGTCGCTCAACCAAGCGGCCTATTCCGTCGATAACGTCGGGCACTTTGGGCTGGGCGCAAAACTGTATTTGCACTTTACGTCGCCCATTCGGCGCTATCCCGATCTGGTGGTGCATCGTCTGCTCAAGCTGGTGTTGCGCCAAGAAGGGCTTTTGTCCGGTCGGACAGACGGAACCTGGCCGGTGCGCAAAGAGATGAAAGCCTGGGCAATCGATTCGTCGCTGCGCGAACGGCGAGCGATGGAAGTCGAACGCGAGGTCGTCGATCTCTATCGCGCATTGCTCATGCGAGCGCACATCGGCGAGGAGTTTTCGGGCGCGATTTCGGCGGTGACGACAGCGGGGCTTTTCGTCGAATTGGACGATCCGTTTGTCGAGGGACTGATTCCCAGCGAACGTCTCGACGACGAGTTTGAGCTGTATGATCAAAAGCTGCGCTATCGCAGCGAACGCACGGGCCAAAGCTTTGAAATGGGCCTGCGGGTTCGCGTTCGGATCGACGCGGTGTCGGTGCCCAAGCGCCGGATTGACATGTCGCTTGTGGCAGACGAAACACACCCGAAAAAGTCCAAAAAACCCCTTCTTCCGGCAGCATCCAAACGGCCAGCCCCCAAACGGCCAACCCCAACACGAACGGCCAAACGGCGGACGCGAAAGTAGGGGTTTACAACGCGCGGCCCAACCGACTATGAAGGCCGCACATGCCGTCTGCGCCGTCCAAACAACTCGCCACGTTTCCGAATCCAAACCGCGCTCGAAACTACGAGATTCGCTTCGATTGCCCTGAGTTTACGTGCCTGTGCCCTCTTTCGGGCCAGCCGGATTTTGCGACCTTTCGCATTCGATACGTTCCTGACGAGCTGTGCCTCGAGCTCAAGTCGCTCAAGCTGTATTTGTGGTCGTACCGGCAAGAGGGCGCGTTCCACGAGAAAGTGACGAATCAAATCGCCGACGACATCATCGCCGCGATTCGTCCCCGCAAGCTGCACGTCGAGGGCGATTTCGCCGTGCGAGGCGGAATCGGCACGGTGGTTGTCGTCGAGCACGAGAGCCGCTCATAAATGAAAAAGCGGCAGCCTGCGCCAAGTGAGCGCGCGTCCGCCGCGAGCGACGCAGCGCCCGGGCGTGTCCCCTCGCCGCTCGTGCTGCACACGCTGAGGCAGGACTTGCTCGCGTGGTTTCGCAGGGGCCACCGGGATTTGCCGTGGAGAAAAACGCAGAACCCGTATGCGATTTGGATCTCGGAGGTGATGCTGCAACAGACGCGCACCGAAACGGTCAAAGGCTATTTCGAGCGTTTCATGCGGCAGTTTCCAACGGTGACGGACCTGGCGAATGCGCCTTTGGATGACGTGCTGTCGCTGTGGAGCGGGCTTGGTTATTACAGCCGAGCGCGCAACTTGCACAAAGCCGCGCAGCACCTTCGCGACCTGCACGGCGGGCAGTTTCCGACGGACCCAAGCGACATCGAACAACTGCCCGGCATCGGTCCCTACACCGCCGGGGCCATTCGTTCCATCGCGTTTTCGCAAGCGGCACCGATTGTGGATGGCAACGTCGTCCGCGTGTTCAGTCGGCTGTTTGCGCTGGACGAGCGGCTCGATTCACCGGCGGGCAAGACGCTGTATTGGACACTCGCGCGGGCGCTTTTGCCGAATGCAGCGCCGCCGGGAACACCACCCAAAACACAAAACGATCCGGGGGACACAAATCAAGCCCTCATGGAGCTTGGCGCGACGGTGTGTTTGCCCAAACGGCCCGTTTGTCTGTCGTGCCCGGTTGCGACCCTGTGCCAAGCGCACAAAGAGGGACGCGAGACGGACTTTCCGCCGGAAAAACCGCCGCGCCAGGTTCCGACGGTACAAAACGTGACGCTGCTTCTGGTCTGTGCCGATGAAGTGCTGCTCGTGCGTCGGCCCGAGGTCGGTTTGTGGGGCGGGCTGTGGGAACCACCTACGCTGCCCTTGCAAGACGGCGAAACGGCGACAGAGGGTCTTGCGCGACTTTGTGAAACGCGGCTGGGCTTGCAAAAGGTCGCCGAGCAAACCACTGCGCTGCCGGCCTTCTCGCATGTTCTGACGCATCGGAAGATGGTGTTTCAACCGTTTGTGCTGACGTACACGGTGCCGCCCAGGTTGAAACCGGACGGCTACACAGGCCACCGGTTCGTCCCCTTGCACGAGCCTTTGGGTTTGGGCTTGTCTGCGTGGACGACCTCGCTGCTCGCGCGGGTGTCCGACGCCGGGCAGCCGTCTTTGTTCTAAACCGCCCACCTGGCCCCCCGCCCCCAAGCGAAAAACGCGCCAAACCCCAAACATCGCG
>DAOLIT010000020.1:77623-77702 GCA_035328405.1 Pseudomonadota bacterium
TCTTGTGACCTTTTTCAGAAGTTGCAAACCCCAAACATCGCGTCTTGTGACCTTTTTCAGAAGTTGCAAACCCCAAACA
>DAOLIT010000021.1:0-58213 GCA_035328405.1 Pseudomonadota bacterium
GTCCCTATGGACGATTCCTTTTTCGTGGGCGGCGGATAGGGCGGAGGCCATTTGGCGGGCTAGACGCGTGGCGTCCTCTTTGGGGAGTTTGCCTCCTAGCTCGTCGAGACGATGACGGAGCGTTTCCCCGCTGAGGTATTCCATGACAATGAAGGCGGTGCCGTCGTCCGTCTGGCCAAATTCGTAGATGTGAACGATGCCGGGGTGTTCGACCATGCTGGTGGCTTTGGCCTCGTTCAGAAAGCGGGTCGCAATCTGCCGGTTGTGAGCAAAACGCTTGTGCAGGATCTTGATCGCGGCCCGACGCTTCATTTGGTCGTGAATGGCCTCGAAAACCTGCCCCATTCCGCCAGAACCGAGCATGCGGACGATCTGATAGTGGCCCAGCGTTTTGTCCACGACGCACCCTCAATACGAACTGCTCATCGTGACTGAAAAGTAAGTCAGAGCACGATTTTCAGATGGCATTATAACCACTTTGAAAAAGATAGTTCAGACCGTTTTCAGTCGGAGAATGTGCGAAGCGAATTGATTTTGCGAAAGGAAAGTTGTCTTAAGTATTCAAATTATTTGTAATTTATAACAACATTTATCACACAACGGATCAAACTCACTCGCGATGCGGACAAATACAGGCTCTCGGTTTCTTCTCGGTTTTCAACTTCTTGGCTTTTTGCTTGGGTCACTTTCGCCTTCGACGGGAAACGCTGCACCTCATGCGTTTACCGTCGAGGACATGTTGAGGTTGCAAAGACTGTCTGAGCCGCAACTCACTCCCGACGAGAGATTGCTGTTCTTTACGTCGGCGAGTGCGAATTTGGGCATGAATCGCTGGCAAAGTCGGATCTATGTCCAGCCTTTGTCAGCATCGGGGCAGCCGCAAGGGTTGTCGTTCGCGTTCACGTTTCCTGAACATGCAGGAAAAGGGGACGGACAGGACTTTGCGCCCCGTGTGTCGCCGAATGGAGGCCGGTTGGCTTTTCTATCGACGCGAGACGGAGGTGTTCCGCAAATTTATGTGCTGAGTCTGGCGGGCGGGGAGGCTCGCAAACTCACGTCATTGCCGTCGGGAGCGAGCGATCCGATGTGGACGCCGGACAGTCGCGGTCTGCTCTTTACGGGGCGAGTGTATGCGGATTGCCCACCTCTACCGACCGGAGAAGAGTGCAATCGAAGCCGCCACGAGGCGCAGGAGCACAACCAAGTCCAGGCGCGGGTCGCGGACCGACTGTTTTATCGGCACTGGGACACATGGTACGACGGCAAACGGAAACATGTGCTGCGGGTGATGCTGCCGGAATCGGGTGCGGCGCAGACGACGGTTGATCTGACGCCAGGAGATTTCGATGCTCCCCCTATTGCGCACGGAGGGGACGATGGGTACGCGGTTTCTCCCGACGGAAAAGAGCTTGTTTTTGTGCAAAATCGCGACAGAGACATCGCAGCGTCCACCAACGCGGATGTCTGGGCGGTTCCGCTTGGAAAGGACTTTGTTCCGGTCGGGCAACCACGCAATTTGACCTCGAAAAATTTGGCGGCGGACGTTACGCCTCGATATTCCAAAGATGGTCGGTTTTTGGCGTACCTGGCGCAGCGTCGCCCTGGCTTCGAGTCAGACCGCTATGAAATTTGGCTGCACGACCGAGTGACGGGGCAGCACCGCTCGTTGCTGGAAAAAAGCGAGTTTTCGGCGAACGAATTTGCGTTCAGCGACGACTCGCAAAGAATCTACTTCGTCGCGAGCCACAAAGGTCGGCGTGCGATTTTGTTCGTCGATATCAGCGGGAAACAGGCACCGGTCGAATTGGGGCAGGGCGATGCGACGGATCTCCGATTTTTGCGGGGCCAAAGCGGCCCGGCGCTGTATTTCATGCGGGGTAGTCTGCAACGTCCGCAAGAAGTGTTTCGGATGGACCTGGATGCGATGGGGAAAGCAACGGGGCCAGCGAGCCAGGTGACGCGGCAGAACGATGCGGTGCTCGCAGACATCAAGCTGGGACCGAGCAGCCAATTGTTTGCGAAAAGCCAAGATGGCCTGACGCTGCACAGCCATGTGGTGACGCCCCCTGGTTTCACGCCGACCCAAAAATATCCGTCGGTGGTGTTGGTTCATGGGGGGCCGCAGGGCGCGTGGGAGGATTCGTGGCACTGGCGCTGGAATGCGCAACTGTTTGCAGGCGCTGGCTATGTGGTGCTCTTGCCGAATCCGCGAGGCTCGGACGGATTCGGGCAGAAATTTGTGGATCAGGTTTCCTTGGATTGGGGCGGCAAGGCTTATGACGATTTGATGCGCATCACAGACATGTTTTCGGCGCAGCCGTACATCGATCCCAAGCGCATCGGCGCGGCAGGCGCGAGTTACGGAGGCTACATGGTCAATTGGTTTGCGGGACATACAGAGCGTTTTGCGACGCTGGTTTCGCACGCGGGTGTGTACGACCTGCGCTCGATGGGGGGAGAGACCGAGGAACAGTGGTTTCCGCGTTGGGAGCTTGGATCGGATTCGGCCCAAAACGAGGGGCTGGATCGGTTTAGTCCGTCGCGGTTTGCGGACAAGCTCAAGACGCCGATGTTGGTGATTGCGGGTGAACGCGATTATCGGGTGCCTTTCGGGCAAAGCCTGCAACTTTTTACAGCGTTGCAAAACCGGAAAATTCCTTCGCGGTTGCTGTTGTTTCCGACGGAAAACCACTGGGTGGTAAGACCTTTGCACACACGTCTGTGGTACGCGACGGTGCTGGATTGGTTGGGCCGCTATTTGGGAGGCCAACGACCCGATCCGAAAGTTTTGGAAACGGCAACGACGTTTGCGAAAGAATCCCAAGCGGTGCCTGGGATGAAAGAACCGCAAGCGGTGAAAGAACCCCAACCGACGCCTCGTTCCAATCCGTAGCTTCACGCCATCGTTCTGTTTCCGGCCCTTTCCGGCTCTTTCCGGCTCTTTCCGGCCTTTTTCCGGCGGATTTCGTAGGTCATTCCGAATTTCCATTCCTCAAGCGCCATTTGCGTCGCTCGCGGCCAAGTCGAGTCGGGAAACCTATTTACACGCAGGGCTCGGCGCGGATATAACGCGCACGGAAAACGCAACACACACATTGGAGGACCCAAAAAGACATGGTCAAGAATTTGTCGCGCCCCCTGCGGTTGGGGACGCTGGCTGTGGCGGCGCTCTCGTCTGGCGTCGCGCAGGCCGCATCCCAAGAACCCACAAAACATGTGAGCGAGGCGACGCTCGTTTTGCCCGATCTTGCGTCGGTGCAATTCCTGGGGATGAGCGGAAAATCGCTCCTTATGGGCGGTTTGCTCGTCTGCCTGCTCGGGATGGTGTTTGGTCTCGCGATCTACAACCAGCTCAAAAATATGCAGGTCCACCGCTCGATGCGGGAAATCTCCGAGCTGATTTACGAGACGTGCAAAACCTATCTTGAGACGCAAGGCCGGTTCATCGCGATTCTGTGGGTGTTTATCGCCGCAATCATGGCGGTGTACTTCGGTGTCTTCGAGAAACTCGGCGCGGTCAAAATCGTCACGATTTTGATTTTTTCGATCGTCGGCATTTTGGGCAGTTACGGCGTTGCGTGGTTTGGCATTCGGGTGAACACGTTTGCGAACTCGCGGGCGGCGTTTGCGTCTTTGCGCGGGAAGCCGTTTCCGACGTATGCGATTCCGCTCAAAGCCGGCATGTCCATCGGCATGCTGCTGATTTCGGTCGAGCTCGTGTTGATGCTCGGGATTTTGCTGTTCGTCCCGCGCGATTACGCGGGCCCGTGTTTCATCGGTTTTGCGATCGGAGAATCGCTCGGCGCGGCGGCCTTGCGCATCGCGGGCGGCATTTTCACGAAGATCGCAGACATCGGTTCGGACCTGATGAAGATCGTTTTCAAGATCAAAGAGGACGACGCGCGAAATCCGGGCGTGATTGCCGACTGCACGGGAGACAATGCAGGCGATTCTGTGGGTCCGTCGGCAGACGGCTTCGAGACGTACGGTGTGACGGGCGTTGCGCTCATCACGTTTATCTTGCTGGCCGTTCCCGTCGAGCAAATCCAAGTCAAGCTGCTGGTCTGGATTTTTGCGATGCGCATCATGATGGTCATCGTCTCGGGCATTTCGTACTTGGTGAATGAGACCATCGCGAAAGGCAAATACGGCAGCGCCGACAAGATGGATTTTGAGCATCCGCTCACGTTTCTGGTGTGGCTGACCTCGATTGTGTCGGTGGCCGTGACGTATGCGGTGTCGCACCTGCTCATCGCGGATTTGGGAGACGGCACGATGTGGTGGAAGTTGTCCACAATCATTACGTGCGGGACGCTGGCAGGCGCGATCATCCCCGAGATGATCAAGATCTTCACCTCGACGCGGTCGGCGCACGTTCGTGAAGTCGTTACGTCGTCGCGTGAAGGCGGGCCGTCGTTGAACGTGTTGTCGGGTCTGACGGCGGGCAACTTTTCGGCGTACTGGATGGGCCTGGTGTTCGCGGTGCTGATGGGCGTTGCGTACTACGTGTCGCAGACTTTCCCACAAGAGATGATGCTGGCTCCGGCGATTTTCTCGTTCGGTTTGGTGGCATTTGGCTTTTTGGGAATGGGGCCTGTCACGATCGCGGTCGATTCGTATGGCCCAGTGACGGACAACGCGCAGTCGGTGTACGAGCTGTCGCTCATCGAATCGGTGCCGAACGTCAAAGAGGAAATCCAAAAGGAGTTCGGTTTTGCGCCGAACTTTGACACGGCGAAGGAATACCTCGAGGAAAACGACGGCGCGGGCAACACGTTCAAAGCGACGGCAAAGCCTGTGCTGATTGGAACGGCTGTGGTCGGAGCGACGACGATGATTTTCTCGATCATCATGATGCTGACGAACCACTTGCAGGACACGATGGCGCTGTCGAATCTGACGCTGCTGTACCCCCCGTTTTTGCTCGGCCTGATTTTGGGCGGGGCGGTGATCTACTGGTTTACGGGTGCGTCTACGCAGGCGGTTTCGACAGGCGCGTACCGAGCGGTTGAGTTCATCAAAAAGAACATCAAGCTGGAAGGCGCGGAAAAAGCGTCTGTGAGCGACTCGAAGAAGGTCGTCGAAATCTGCACGGTGTATGCCCAAAAAGGCATGTTCAACATCTTCTTGACGGTGTTTTTCTCGACGCTGGCGTTCGCGTTCTACAACTCGTTCTTCTTCATCGGCTACCTGATTTCCATCGCGCTGTTCGGCCTGTTCCAAGCTCTGTTCATGGCCAACGCGGGCGGAGCGTGGGACAACGCGAAAAAAGTGGTCGAAACAGAACTGAAAGCCAAAGGCACAGACTTGCATGCGGCGACGGTCGTGGGTGACACGGTCGGCGATCCGTTCAAAGACACGTCCAGCGTGGCGATGAATCCGGTCATCAAGTTCACGACGCTGTTTGGTTTGCTGGCGGTGGAGTTGGCCGAAGTGCTGGGCCGCGAACAAGGGCTGACTGCTCGGCTTGTTCCGGCGGTGTTGTGCTTGGGCGTCGCGATGGTGTTTGTGTACCGCAGCTTCTACGGCATGCGCATCCAGTCCTCAGCGAACAACGACTGACCCCAAGAGCCCGTTTTTGCGGGCCACGCCGTCTGCTTTTTCTTTCCCCACACCGTGAGCGTTTCTCCCTATCCTTTTTCACAACATGCAGCGACCGTTTCACACGTTTTTGGGCGTCGATCTGGGCGGCGGGAAAGGGAAAACGACTGCACTGGTTCGGTTGCGGCTTCTTGAGGGCAAGAAACGCGCTCTTTCAGTCGAAGAATGTGCGAGCGGAAAGCAGTGTTTCGATGGGCCTCTGCTCGCCCAGATTGAGGCACACAAGCAAGGTGCGGTGTTGGCTGTGGACGCGCCGCTTACCTTGCCGGTGTGTGTGCGCTGTGTGTTGCCGGTGTGCCCCGGTTTGGCGTCGTGCGAGGTTGAGACGGTGCGCTTTTTTCGCGAACACGCGGACGCGGAGCCTGCGCACAAATCGCCAAAACCGCGCTTCACTCCGTACACCCAGCGTGCGACGGAGATTCTGTTGCACAAAACACTCCCAATCGTGCCGCTCGAGACGCTCGGGCAAGGCATGGGGCCGCTGACGGCTCGGGCGCAGTATCTGCGGAACGCCCTCAAAAACAGCTTTCGACTGCACGAGAACCTCATCGAGGTCTATCCCAAGGCGACTTTGGTGCAGCTTTTTCCCGATGTTCACGCCAAAAAGGCTCCTGACGCGGTGCGTTATCGGGATGCGCAAGGTCAGGAGGTGGATGTCAAAGGCCGACCTCTGTTTTCGGTGCCTCGCGTGGCCCGAACATACAAGCGGTCGGGGCACGCGCGGGATGTTCGGCAGGAGATTCTGTCTGCACTTTCGGAATTGACGTTTTCCGTCGGGTTGTGGCGAGAAACGGTGATTGAAAACGACCACCTGTTCGATGCCATGCTCTGCGCGTACACAGGCTATCTGTGGGCGAAAGAGGGCTGGTCGATTCCCGCGCAACCGCTGCTTCGGATGTTTCTGGAAGATGGATACATCTTTGTGCCGCCGAAACAGGCAACACCGAAGTAACGAGCAAGCCGCGACGACTCGTGTGACTTTTGGGGCGGGCCGAGGCTGGCGTGTGCCGAGGCCGGCGCGTCCCTATACTTGCTCGAGTTTGGCAAAGATACGCAAAGGAGCACATACGACATGAGAGTTTGGCAATCCTTTTTTCTTTTGAGCGCAGTGGCGGCTTTTTCCGTCGCTCCGAGCTGCAACAAAGACACACCGAATCCGGGAAATCCGGTGGATGCAGACATGGCTGGATTGGGGGACCTGGCAGGTGTGGGTGCAGACGCGGGCGGTGACGGTTTCTCTGGAACAGACGCGAACCCGAATGCGGATTTGTTGCAACCGCTTTCGCTGGTCAGCGCGACGCCATCGACGGGTCCGACGACGGGAAATGTGGACATCACTCTGACGGGAACTGGTTTTCAAAGCGGCGTCTACGTCAGCATCGACGGCCTGAGCGCCACGGTGAAATCGGTGAGTTCGTCGAGCGTTGTGGTCACGTTGCCCGCACGACCCGGCGGAAAGGGTTTCGTTCCAGTGGTCGTGAGAAATCCAAACAACGATTCGGTGACAAGCTCGACGGTGTTTGCGTATTTCTTTGGAACGCTGACGTTTGACCCAGCGAGCAAAATTGCCGTCGGAGGTTCGCCAAATGCCATCGAAGCGGCAGAGCTGGAAAACAACGCCAAACTCGATTTGGTCGTGACCGACAACAGCACGGTCGGTCAGATGATCACATTGTCGGGAAATGGAGACGGGACGTTTCTGGCACCAGGCAAGTACGCCTCGGGAACGAACACGTTTGGGTTGCGAGTCGTGGATCTGGATTTGGACGGCTTCAAAGATGTGCTTGTGACCAACTCTACGAGCGCACCTTCGGGCGTGGGCATTCACCCAAACAGCAAAACCGGCACTTTTCCGACGCGGCAAGTGGTTGTGTCAGGAGACTTGCCCACATCCGTGGACGTGGGCGATGCGAACGGGGACGGAATTTTGGATTTGGTCGTCGCCAACAGCGGTGGAACGAGCAACAACGTGACGTTTCATGCGGGCAAAACTGGGGGCACGTTTGCAGCACCGGTTTCGCTCACGGCGTCGGGCATTCCGCGCTCGGTTGTTTTTGCGGATTTGAACAAGGACGGAAAACTCGACATTGTGGTTGCAAACGAACAATCTGCGACGGTCAGCGTCTTGATGGGGGACGGCAAAGGCGCGTTTGCGACCAAGGTGGATTATTTGGCGGGTTCGGGTCCGTATGCCGTCGTCGCCAAGGATTTTACGGGAGACGGAATTTTGGACGTGATCGTCGTGAATTATCGGTCGGCTTCGCTGTCTCTGTTGACGGGCGTGGGCGACGGAACGCTAAATCCGCAAAAAACCACTTCTATCGGAACCGCGCTTTCGACTTTTCCACAGAGCATCGTCGTGGCCGATGTGAACGGAGACACCCGGCCCGACGTGGTTTCGGCGCTGTACGCAGACCAGCAAATTGGCGTGACTTGGAATGCGAACGGTTTGTTTGGGACGACGACGAAACTCTCGGCGGGTAGTTTTCCGCGCAGTGTGACAGTCGGAGACTTCAATGGCGACGGCAAAAATGATCTTGCGAGCGCCAACTCTTCAGACGGAACCGTCTCGATCCTTCTGAACAAATCTCAATAAATTCCGCGAAGTCGTGCAGGCAAAGGCCGTACATCATCACACACCGGGGCACATGCGACCGGTGCGTGGGCTGTTCGAGCGATGGTCTACGGGGATTCGGCGGTGACGAGGGCTCGTTTGGCGGCTTGGCCTTTTGCGCCGGGACTTGCGGCCCAATGTTCGAGGAGGGTGCGTGCCTGCTCTCGGATGTCGGGGTCTTGGTCAAACTGCGCCAGGTGGCCCAGCAGCGGAGCGGTTTCGGTCAGATCCAATTGTCGCAGCGCCAAAAACGCGGCCCGCCGAGCTTTCGGATCAGGACGGTGAAACAGGGCTTCAATCGCGGGCAGGGCGCTTCGACCGTGTTGGCAAAGGGTTTGGATGGCTTGCTGCTGCGCGTGGCCTTGTGTGGCGACCAGAAGCTCAATCGTGGGCTTTAAGTCGGCGGGCTGCTCCAAGCAGGCCACAAAGGCGATGAACAAGAACAGGGCTGGTTTGCAACACCCAGAGACGCCGCACCTACCTGTGCCGACATGTCGCATCTATCGCTCCGCCGACGCAAGCTTGTTTCGATACCACTCGATGGTTTGGAGCAGCCCTTCTTCGAGGTCAAAGCGTGGGGCCCACTGCAAGAGTTCTTTGGCCTTGTCCACCGACGGTACGCGCAGCTCAACATCGGGATGATCCCAGCGCACAAACTCGATGGGCGACGAGGAACCGCAAAGCTGCTTGATGAGCTTGGCCAAGTGGTAAACGGTCACTGTCGAGCGGGGATTGCCCAAATTGAAGGCCTGGCCTGGCGCTTGTTCCGCCGTCAAGGTGAGGAGCGTGGCCTCAACGATGTCGTCGATGTAACACCAAGCACGAATTTGGGCACCATCGTTGTGGATGAGCAGCGGTTGTCCTTTCAGGGCTCGCACGATGAAATGGTGGACCGCACCCTCGCCGATTTGCCTCGGGCCGTAGACGTTGAAGGGGCGGACGGTCACGGCGGGCAAATGGAACTGACGGTAATACGTCATCGCCAAGTGCTCGGTCGCGAGCTTGGACACGGCGTACGTCCAACGCGCTTCACCGACTGCACCGACGGTGGTTGCGTCCAATTCGCTGACTTGATAGGCGTAACGGCCAAACACCTCGCTCGTCGAAAAATCGACAAAACGGCGACAACGGCCTGATGCGTGGGCGGCATCGAGCAAAAACGCGGTCCCCAGCAACGAGACGCGCATGGTCTGCGTCGGCATTTTCATCACGGTATCCACGCCGGCAATCGACGCGAGGTGAATCACCAAATCCACGTCGGAAACGGCCTTTTTCACAGCGTCCATGTCCAGAACGTCGCCTTGGACTACCTCGACGTTGGGATGTTCGTGTAGGCCAGCCGGGCGCAGGGCATCCCGACGAAAAATGTCGAGCACGCGAACCCTGTTTTCGCGGGCCAGCGCCGACACCAAGTGAGAACCAATAAAACCAGCACCGCCGGTAATGAGCACATGCGCGCCACGCGGCGCAGAAGCAAGAAACGACATGGCCGCGCATCATAGGGGCTTTCTGTCCATTCCAAAAGGTGCGACCACCTGTGTTGTGGCGTGGTAGCGTCTCCGACATGCTCCATTTGCGTGTTGTTGTGGTCGATCAAAACCCGCGTTTTTGCGAACAACTTGCGACGGCGTTTGCCGAGGCTGGCATCCATGTTCAGTCGTTTTTGAAGGGCACGGCTGCGCAGGAGGCGATTGTGCGGAAACCTCCGGCCTTGTGGGTGGTGGATTTGTCGCATCCGAGTGCGGAGGGCCAGTGGCTGCTCGCTCAGCTTTGTGGGAAAGGTGCGGTGGAAGCACCGCTCGGCGTGATCGCGCTGGTGAATGTGACGGACGACTTGTCCACGCTTCCCGAGCACGTCGAGGTGCTGGCACGGCCCGTGTTTCCCGCGCAGGTGGTCGCTTCGGCTCAACGGCTGTTTCCCGTCGGAATTCCACGGTCCGGTCGGCAAGCGACGTTGCGCGGTTTGCCGTCGATTTCGGGCGCTGTCCATGCGGTGCCTCCGCAATCGGGAGGTATGCCAGGAGCGCCGCATTCCCTCTCGGAGATCGAGGAAAAGCCGAGCCTTCACTTCGATCGGCGATCGGAGTCGGTGCCGGGGCTTCCGAAAGACGAGTCTGATTTTGCGGCGGGAGTGACGGTGCTGGCGCAGGAAAGCACTTCCGCGTTGGTTCGGGACATGATGCGCGCCACCGACGATGAAGAAGCCGTTCTGCGGAGCAGTGATCTTCTGCCGTTTCATGACGACGATGACGACGATGGCGACGAACCGACGCGACCGCGAGCTCCGAAAGCACGCTTGCGCGATCCGTCGCCGCCCGTCGAAGTGCTGTCGGGAGAGCTTTCGGCGCTGACGATGATGGAAGTGCTCGATTTGCTGGTGCGCAGGCAGCTTTCGGGCGTCCTCATCGTGTCGCTTCCACCGAAGACGCTGCGCATCTATCTGCAAAAAGGTTGGATTGCGCAGGCGACGGGCGATGGTTTTCCGGGGCTGAGGTTGGGTCGTTTTCTGATGGACCTCGATCCGCCGCTTCGAGCACCGGAGATCGAAGCCGTTGCGGCGACGCCCATCGACGGAACGGCCAGGCATGAAGACCCGACGCTCGCTCCACCGACGGAAATGGTTTGGCCGATTGAACCTGCTCCCGAGGCACTTTTGGGTCAGCGCCTGGTTCGCGCGGGCTTGTTGAAAAAGCAAGATTTGTGTGCCGCGTTGGCCGAGCAGAGCACCGAACTGATTTTGGAAGGCATGAGCATGGTTTCCGGTCGTTTTTCGTTCGCCCAAACGGACGATCTTCCCGACACCGTGCTGCGAGCTGAGTTGGGAGGCGCGCTGCTTCTTGACCCAGCCGAGCTTCTGCTGCGGGCCCAAAAACGCAACGAAGACTGGCGGAATTTTGAAAAGGATTTGGCCGAAGGCGCGGTGTATGTAAGCGATGTTCCTCCGTCGGTGTCAAAAGATCTGACCCAACTCGGGTTGAGTCATACCGAACAGAGAGTGCTCGCACTGTGTACCGGGCGTTTGTCGGTAGCAGACTTGGCGCGAGAAACGTGTTTGCCGCTTGGGGATGTTTCGCGCACGCTCTCTCGGCTCGTGGCGCTGCGGGTCGTCCGTCGGAGGCTGCCCGCGCTGTTGGCCCTGTAAAGCCAAAACTAAAACGGATTGCGGAGGGCTGACGGCAAAGCTTCTTTTTCTTTGGGCTGTTGCGCAGTCGGGGGCGCGGTTGCCGCAGGCTCCGATGCGGTTTTGTCTTTCGAGCGTCGTCGTCGGCTTTTCGGTGTTTCGGCTGCGTCGCTGTTGGCCAAAACCTCCGGCTTGTCTGGCTTGTCCGGTTTTTCGGCCTTGTCTGATTTGTCTGGTGGCTCGGGCTTGTGGGTTTTGGTGGCGTGTTCGGTTTTGTCGTCGGTCTGCTTGGCTCGGTTGCCCTCGGTCGATGCTTGCGACAGACCATGATCCGCTTTGCATTTTCCAAGGAGTCTTTGCCCCTGCTGAAGTGCCGAATCCGTCGCGCTGTCGGCGATGAAATAGAGTTTCTCGATCTGTTTGTAAATGCTCTGGCAGTCTCCCGCAGCAAGTGCTGCCGTCGCAAACGCCAAGCGCCGTCGCACAAACTGGTTCCGCACTTTCATAAACGGGTCCCAAGCCTGGGCTCGATAGGGGGAACCGGGCGGAAGTTCTCGATACAGCGCAACCGCCAAATCGTCCTGGTCTCGGTCTGCGGCACGCAAAAAAGCGCCGTACACCGCCGACGTGCGAAGTTGCTCGCTCGCCGTTTCCAAAATGGCTTTCGCGCCCGGATGCTGACTGTCTTTGCGAAGGATCAGTTCGCTGAAAGCCATCGCGCTGTGGAAGTTGTGCTGGAACGCCTCGGTTTGCGCTTGTCGAAGCAGTGTGTCCACGTCGATGCCGCTCGCATAGGCCGAAACCGGTCGGTTTTGGTTGAGGCGCGCGTAAAACTGCACACCGAGCATGGACCCACCGACGACGATTCCACCGAGCGTCGCCCAAAACAAAGGTGCCAGCGGTGAGGTTTTGGGCCCAGGCGGGACCCGCAATCGATACGACGGATCGGTCGGCAGGATTTGCTGAGGATCGCTTCGGCGCGGCGCTCCAGGGGCCTTCAAATCGGGTGACGAGTTTGTGCGGCCCGGCCTGGCCGCAGATCCCGGCGGAACGGGCACCGCGGGCAGGGCCACGACCGGACGCGCACCGGCTTTTTCCGGCGTTTTGGAGGCCGACGGCGATTGGGGCACCGGCTTGCCCGGAATGGACGGAAACGGAGCTGTGGTTGCACCTGGGGAAGGTGTCGCCGATGTCGGTGCAGGTGCGTTTGACGCTGACCCTGGAGGCGGAGGCAACGGCTCGGGCAATTTTTGTGTGACCGGCCCCGGCAATTTTTGCAGCGGCGCGGTTTTCGGTGCGCCCGGTGCGCGAAATCCACCGGAAGGCTCCGCTTCTTCCAAATCCAATTCGTCCACGGGGAGCAGCGGCATTTCCTGGACGTTGCGCGTGTTCGGTGGTGGAACGCCCGGTTCCAGTGCGTTCGGACCAGCCGAAGCAGGCCTGTGTTCAGGCGGCGGCGAACCTGCGTTTGTTTGCCCAGCTTGTGTGGGTGGGCTGGGCGGCCGCGATGCGCTCGGTTGCCGCTGGACTTGCGGTGTCATGCCTCGCGTCAGGTTGTTCGCAAGGTTGGCCGGCAAGTCGAGCAGCGCCGATTGGAGGGCTCGCCACAACGCTTGAATCGTCGCAAAGCGTGCATCGGGATCGGCTGCCGCGGCCATTTCCAGCACGGCGTCCAGGTGCGCATAGGTGGGATACCGCACCTTCATTTTCGGCGGCGTTCCGACCATCGCCAGGTAGGACGCCAGCGACTTCGCGTCGAACATGGGTTGGCCCAGCAGGCATTCGTACACCAGCGTTCCGACTGAAAACACGTCTGCCCGTGCCGTCGCCCGTTCTGCACCCGTGTCGAGCGTTTCTGGGGCCACGTAGCCCAGCGGCCCATCCCACCTTGCGCCCGGCGTGGCTCGAAGCTGCGCCATTCCAAAATCGCTGATGAGCACCGTATCGTCCGCCAACAGAAAAATGTTGTTCGGCGAAAGCGCACCGTGGGCCAGATCCCGTTCCGACGCCGCCTGAAGCGCCGCACACAGCGGATCAAGCAGCGCGAGCATGGCTGAAACCGACAGCGGGCCCCGCGAAAGCCGCGTCCGCAGCGTCTCTCCCGAAACCAGCGGAGACACCAAATACAGCGTTCCCGAAGGCTCGTAGCCCGTGTACAGCACCCCCAAAATCGCCGGGTGCATCATGTCCGCTGCCGAATGGGCCACCGCCTGAACTTTGTCGAGGATGTTGCGGTTTCCGTACTTTGCGTAGATTCGCTTGACCGCGCAATCGCTGCCCTGGCTCAGGTCTTTGGCAAGGCACACGACGCCGGAAGGGCCCCGCCCGAGCACTTTCCCCAACTGGAACCGCTTGTCGAGAACAAACGACTCGATAGCCATCGTTAAAAACGAGTGTCGAATGCGCAAGCGCCACACGTCAAGCGGCAAACCAGACGGAAAACGCGCCACGCACAACACAAATTTTGCTTGACCGAACAAGGCCCGTTACGGTGCGGGCCGCCAAACGGCATCCAAACCGAGCATGTCCAGCCTCCAAGAGATCCCTGTTTCTCTCGATGACGAGACCCAGAAACGCTATTTGAACTACGCGCTGTCCGTGATCACGTCGCGTGCTTTGCCCGATGTGCGCGACGGACTCAAACCTGTGCAGCGGCGCATTTTGTACGCGATGTATCACGACCAGCGCCTGCTTCCCGACGCCAAATTTCGCAAATGTGCAGCCGTCGTGGGCGATGTCCTTGGAAAGTATCACCCGCACGGCGACAGTTCCGTCTACGAGGCCCTCGTTCGCATGGCCCAGGATTTTTCGTTGCGCTATCCGCTCGTCGATGGCCACGGCAATTTTGGTTCCCAGGACGGCGATGCTGCGGCTGCGTATCGATACACCGAATGCCGTTTGCGCAAGAATGCGCTGTTTTTGCTCTCGGAACTCTTTCAAAACACCGTCGATTGGAGGCCCACTTTCGACGGTGTTCGCAGCGAGCCGGTTGTCTTTCCCGCTCAATTTCCGAACTTGTTGGTCAATGGTGTTTCTGGCATTGCCGTCGGGATGGCCACGTCGATTCCGCCTCACAATGCCGGCGAAGTCATCGATGCCTGCTTGGCCCTCATCGACGAGCCGGACCTTGATGCGCGTTCGTTGCTTCGTTATGTGCGCGGTCCCGATTTTCCAACGGGAGGTGAGCTGCTCACCAGCAAACAAGAGCTGGCCGATGTGTACGAAACCGGGCACGGCACGCTGAAACTCCGCGCAACCTTTCACATCGAAGAACCGCTCGACCGTCGAGAAGGCCGAAGCATCATCATCAATTCGATCCCGTATGGCGTCGAACGATCCGCCATCATGGAAAAAATCGGCGAGCTATTCGAGCAGAAGAAGCTCCCGATGGTCATCGATTGCCGCGACGAGTCCACCACCGATGTCCGAATCGTCGTCGAGCTTCGTCGAGCCGCCGATCCACAGCTTGTGATGGCGTTTTTGTTCAAAAACACGTCGCTTCAAATCACGGTTCAGTTCAACGCAACATGTTTGGTTCCGACGAAAAACCCTGAAATTGGCGCACCAAAACAACTCGGGTTGCGCGACCTTTTGCGCCACTTTCTCGATTTTCGTTTTCAAGTCGTCGAGCGACGGCTGAAACATCAACTGGGCGATCTCGACAAGCGCATACACGTCCTCGAGGGTTTTGCGAAGGTCTACGACGCACTCGATGAAATTTTGGCCATGATTCGGCGCAGCGACGGGAAAGCCGATGCAAAAAGCCAACTGATTGCGAATTATGGGCTCGACGACGACCAGGCCGAAGCGATTTTGGAACTCAAACTCTATCGACTCGCCCGGCTCGAAATTTTGGTCATCCGCGACGAACTCGGACAAAAACAAAAAGAACGTGCGCGGATCGATTCCCTCCTGCAAAGCGACGGAAAACGCTGGGAGGTCGTTCGCAAAGAACTTTCGACGCTGCGCGAAGAACTGTCCGACAAGCGACGCACGCGAATCGGCGTTCCCGCAGAAGAACCCGCGTTCGACGAGGCAGCGTTTTGTGTACACGAAGACGGTCTCGTCGTGTTGACCCGCGATGGTTGGGTCAAGCGCGTCGGACAACTGAAAGACGTAAATTCGACTCGCGTCCGCGAGGGTGACGAAGTGTTGGCCGTCCTCGGTGGCTCGACGAAGGAACTTGCTGTGTTTTTCAGCAACCGAGGAAGTGCCTACGTCTGCCGAATCCTCGACATCCCAGCGACGAGCGGTTATGGCGAACCATTGACCAAACAATTCAAATTCGACGACGGAGAAACGGTTGTCGCCGCACTTTCTCTCGACCCGAGGGTTCGTCCTCCCGAAAGCAGCCAGCTTGTCGCTGTGACCCAAAAAGGTCTCGCCCTGCGGTTTTCGCTGGCTGCACACGCAGAGGTTTCGACCAAAAAAGGCCGGTTGTTCGCAAAGATTGCCGACGACGATGCCGTGCTGTCTGTCAAAGTTTCCAAACCGCAAGAAATCCTGACCGTCGCTGCACGTTCCGGGCGCTGCCTGTCCTTCCGTGTCGAGGAAGTGCCGACGCTGCAAAACCCTGGCAAAGGTGTGCAAGCGATCAAACTTGCCGACGGCGACAAACTGATCGGTTTTTCCGTCGGTGGGCCCCTAAAAGTCGAGACCGATAAGAACGCCACGCTTTCCCTCGGTGAAACGGCTGCGGAACTTGCTCCTCGAGGCGGTCGAGGCCGCGAGGCCGTTCGCAACGGGAAACTCGTTCGCTGTCTGTTTCCGCCGCCGTCGATTCCCCAACTGTCTGCGACGCGAAACACTGCACCGTCGTCGGAATCGCCCGATCCAGGAAGTTTGTCCGAAATCGGCCCGCTGTTCCGTCGGAATTGAGCAAGTTTCCCCTCGAAAACGGCCTTCCATTCCTAAGTTTCTTCGTCGAACCCCGCTCTGTTTTGGCAGGATGTGTGCATGCTCATCCTTTGTGGTCCTCCCGGTGTCGGAAAAACGACCTTGGGCAACCTGTGTGCAACCCGACTTGGTGTGCCGTTTCTCGATACGGATCAGGCGCTTGCCTCGTCGCTGGGGATGCCGGTATCGGTCTTGTTGACCGAACGCGGAGAAGCCGCGCTGCGCCAACGGGAACGCGAACTCATCGAACAGTTGGACGACGCTCCGCGCGTACTTTCTGTGGGAGGCGGCCTAGTCACCGATGAAAGGAGCCGCGTACTTCTCAAGAAACGTGGCTTTTTGTGCGGCCTTTTTGCGAGTCCCAAGACACTCCTTTTGCGTCTTTCGCAAAGTTCCGAAGTCAGGCCGTTGCTTTTGCCTGAACCGCAAGTTGCGCTTCCCAAACTCCTTTCGGAAAGGGAGTCTGCGTATCGGGATGTGGATGTTCGTCTGTGTATTGACGACTTCTCTGTATCTCAACTTGTGGAGTCTATTTGCGGTCTGTACAGACAACTGTTCCTTCACAAACAGACTCCTCCTGTCAAACCCCTTTGTGAGACTCCTTTTCCCATTCCGGGTGTGTCCTTCTGCGATTCCTTTCCAGAAAACAAGGACCTGGGTTCGCCCTGTTTGCTCATCCATGACGAACGACTCCTCAACCGACAGACAAGTTCAGGTTGTGCGCTAGCCGACTGGATTGCTCGCTTCCCGCACCGCTATGCTGTTGCGGCAGGGGAGGGACTGAAGGATCTGTTGGCTTTCCCGCATCATGTCGAGCGGATACAGAGTGTCCTTTCCGACGTTCCCTCAAACCGCTTGTCTGTTGTTGCAGTTGGTGGTGGTTCCGTCGGTGACTTTGCAGGTTTTTTTGCGAGCGTGTGGAAAAGGGGTGTTCCGCTTGTACAGATTCCTTCGACTTGGTTGGCCGCGATCGATTCTGCGCACGGTGGAAAAAACGCGCTGAATTTGGGTCTGGCCAAAAATCAGATAGGGACTTTTGCACCCGCAGAGAAAGTGATTCTGTCTCGCGCCGTGCTTTTCACACAACCCGAAGAGCGCGCACTCGAAGCCATGGGAGAATTTGCGAAAATCGCTTTTCTCGACGGTGGAAAATGGGTGGATGACTGCCTGGTTGCTACGGAAAAGGGGGCCGAGCTGCTTTGGCGATTTCTTCCGTTTGCAGTGTTGGCCAAATACCGAATCGTTGAACGCGATCCGAGGGAGCGTTTGGGAATCCGCCATCTGCTCAATTTGGGTCACACGCTGGGACATGTGTTGGAAACGCTGTGTGGCCTTCCGCATGGTCTGGCGGTGGCGCAAGGAATGTACTTTTCACTCCAATTCTCGACGAAAAAAGGATTCTTGTCTGTGGCCGTTCGCGATGAACTTCAAGACATGTTGGAATCGCGGTTTGGTCTTTTTGACCAGCGAGAGACCTTGCCAAAAGTTCCAGCCGAACAATGTATGTCCCTGCTTTCGCAAGACAAAAAACGCTCTGGGAAGGACACCGTTCGGTTCGTTTTTTTGCGCGGTTTGGGAACTCCTGAAGTACAGGACGTGACGCTTTTGGAACTCCTTGACGAGGTGAAACAACAAGGCTACGTGGAACCATGAATGCTCATTTTTCTCCATGTGATTTTGCGCAAACAGAATTTGCGTTTTCGGGGTCGATTCCCCCGTCGAAATCGCTTTTGATTCGCCAACTGTTGTTGAAACTGCATACCAGGGATTTGTCGCAGCCTGTTTTGTCGGAATGCGCGGACGTACAGGTGATGCACAAAGCGTGCGTGGCTTTTGAAAAGGGGGACCGTCAGATCGACTGTGGGGAGGCGGGTTTGGTGTTGCGTCTGTGCGTGGGATATGCGAGCCGAGTAGGAGGACTCTATGAACTGCGCGGAAGTCGTCGTTTGATGGAGCGCCCCCACGAATCCTTTTTTCAGGTGCTCGCGCGTGTGGGGACTCGTGTCGTGCGGTCTGTTGGAACCGACAAGCCCAGTTTGCGGGTCGAGGGTCCTGCATGGGAACGGCCAAACGGTCCCATACCCCTTTTGGGAGGAACGTCGAGCCAGTTTGCTTCTTCTTTGCTGTTGAATGCGTGGCGGCTTCCGTTTCAACTTGAGCTTCTGTGCGACAGAGAGCCGGTGTCAAAAGGGTATCTGGAGATGTCCATCGATCTGTGTGAGCGTTGGGGGATGCAGATCGACAGAACATATGAATCAGATCAAATGACTCTTATTGTCCCCGTGCGGCAGGTTCCGATACCGCGTCCATCCATTTCCGAAGCAGATGTAAGTTCTGCTTTTGCCGTGGCCGCGCTTGCTGCGGTATCGGGTCGCTGTTTCATCGACAATTTTCCGACGAAAACGCTGCAACCGGATCATCGCTTTGTGGAAATCCTCTCCCAAATGGGGGTTCCCCTGGAATTGAACGACCGGGGGCTTTCCGTGCAAAAAGCCGCTCGGCTTTGTTCGATTGAAGTCGATTTGGGGGGAGCACCTGATCTGGCCCCTGTTTTGGCTGTGCTGTGTGCGATTTCGGATGGAACATCAAGGATTTATGGGGCACCGCATTTGCGTGGGAAGGAATCGGATCGGATTGCATCGACCTGTGGGCTGCTGCACATTCTGGGTCGCGCGTGTACCCCTACAGAGGATGGGATGGTGATTCTGGGACAACCCCTTTCATCGCGAGACATGGAACGAAGTTGCTCATTTGATGCGACGGGAGATCACCGTTTGGTGATGGCGGGAGCGGTGGCGCAGTGGGCGGGTTTTCCAATCAAAATGTCTGGCGTAGATGCAGTCCACAAAAGCTTCCCAGAGTTCCTCACAATTGCAAAACTCGTGTGAGTCGGTCTGTCCCGCCGGTGTGAGTCGCGCTGACAGGCGAATCCCTTCGATTTGATGGGCTGTGGATTCGTGCTTCTACTTGCGAACCTTGCATAACCTGGATCAGGGTCGCATCTTGAAAGTGGAGGTGGAGGGACGGGGTGGGGGGCGGCAAACGAAGCTGAAACAGAAGGGTAAGAGGATGAAAAAAGAGTGTCCTACGTGTGGTGGAACCGGCAAAGAACTTGTGACCTGCGAAGCCTGTCAGGGTAGTGGACAAAAGGATGGAAAGGACTGTCGCACTTGTTACACACAGGGGCAGGTTGTGATACGCTGTCGGCCATGCAAAGGAACCGGCGACAGCGACGAAGAAGAATAGGTCCTTCGGGGCAAGCCGGTTGTGACGCCTTGAAGGGATGAAGACACGATGGGAGCGAATACGTTTGGGGAGCGGTTTTGTGTGACTACGTTTGGGGAAAGTCATGGGACCGCGTTGGGGGTGGTGATCGATGGGTGTCCGGCTGGAATTTCCTTTGATGAGGGGTTGCTTCGGAATGAGCTTGCTCGACGGAGACCTGGGGGAAAGACACCTTCGGGAGAAAGCATTACCTCTGCGCGAGCGGAAGAGGATGAACCGGAGATTCTGAGCGGGGTGTATGCGGGGCAGACGCTCGGAACGCCGATCGCGATGCTGGTGCGGAATCGGGATGCGCGTTCCCAAGACTACGCAGGGATTGCCAAGGCACCGCGAAAGGGGCATGCGGATGATGTTTGGCGGGCGAAGTTTGGGCACGCCGATCCGCGCGGTGGGGGTCGTTCTTCAGGGAGGGAAACGGTCGCACGGGTGATGGCAGGGGCGGTAGCAAGCATGGTGCTGCGTGCGCTGTGTCCGAAGCTCTCTGTTGTGGGTTTTGCGACCCAAATAGGACCCCTTTTTCTGTCGAATGAGGAACGAGCAGAACTATTCCAAAAAGGGCCGTCTTCGTCGTGGGTGGATGGTTTTCCGGCGCGTTTCCCGAGTGCGCGTTTGTCAAGTGATGTCACGGAACTTCTTTCCTCGGCCAAACGGGAAGGAAGAAGTTATGGGGGTGTGGTGGAAGTGTTTTGTGATGGCGTGGGAGTGGGTTTGGGACAGCCGGTGTTTCACAAATTGAAAGCGGATTTGGGCGCGGCTTTTTTGAGCGTAGGGGCCGTTGCGGGTGTGGAATTGGGGGATGGTTTTCGCGTGGCTCAGGAAGAGGGGAGTGGGTTTCACGGCGCAGAACATGATCCGTCCCATTCTCGGTATGGAGGGGTGCGGGGAGGGTTGAGTACGGGGGAACGCATCATCTTGAGGGCTGCGTTCAAACCGACAGCGACGGTGCTGGACGTTGCGAAGGCGGGGCGACACGATCCGTGCATTGTGCCGAGGGCAATTCCGGTTTTGGAGGCGATGGCGAGCTTGGTGCTGGTCGATCACCTGTTATGGCAGCGAACCGATCGGTGGGTCGGCTGAGGGAACGGGAGGCCATTCGTCGAGGAATTGGGAATCGGGTCCGCCGAGCATGCAGAGGACGAGGGTTTTTTTGCCGTAAACGGTGCGAAACAGGCCGCGCACGGCTCGGGCGATGGTGTGTTCTAAGGGGGCGCGCTCGTCTTGCGAAAGTTCTTCGAGCGAGACGTTTTTGAGTATCGCTTGAGCCAAACGGGAGGCCTGCCGGCACAGGTCTTCATGGACGGGTCCGGGGTCAGAAACACCGACGGTACGGACGGCAAACCGGAGGGGTGCGAAAGAAATGGGGGATACGACCACGAGTCCGACTTGGGCGAGTTTTTGTCGGACACGCAGGGTTTCCGGGCCGATCTGTCCGGTGGTGTTGCCTTCGACGGCCAGGGCTCGTGTGGGGAGGTGTCCGACCATGTGGGCGAGTGCGCTCGGTGCCTCATCGGCCAGCTCACCGGAGACCTGAGAGACCTGAGACAGCCGGATGACATCACCGTTTGTGGCGGTAAGGACGGGAATGCAAAGACGGCGCGCGATTTCACCATGGGCCCAAAGCTGCCTGGGGCCTCCGTGAACAGGCAACAGAGCGCGGGGCAAAAAACGTCGCAACAACCATTCCAAATCGTCGGCAAAACCATGTCCCGAAACCGCAAAGGGGTGCCCTGACAAAAACTCGATTCCGTGGGCAACGAGGCGATCGGCCAGGCGCGAAATCGGGCGTTCATGACCAGGAATCGCGCGGGCGGACAGCACCACGGTGTCCCCTTTTTGCAAACGGAATGTTCCATATAGCGAAGGGGAATCTTCGGGGAGGCTTGCGACGAGTTTTGCGAAGGCGGCGACACTCTCTCCTTGGGTTCCGGTACACAGGAGGGCGACTTGTTCTTTGGGAAGTTCTGCGGCTTGGTCGGGGGAACACAGGAGCGAATCGGGAAAGGTCAGGAGTGAGACGGAGCGCGCGGCCTCAACGGCGTCGTGCAACCCTCGCCCGAGCAAACAGAGCCGTCGTCCGTATCGAAGGCAGTTGTGTGCGAAATGAGCGATGCGTTCGATGTGGGATGAAAACAGCGTGACGGCGACGCGACCTTTGCGGGTACGCAGGACTTCCCCCAATGCCTGTTCAACGAGGCTTTCTTCGGGGGAAAAACCGGGAACAAGGGCATTGGTGCTGTCTCCGACGAGCAAGTCGATGGGGGGACATTCGCTTGGATCGGCAAAGGTACTGCCCCCTTCGACTTTGAAATCGCCGGTATGTAGGACGGTGTACGTTCTCGACGAAGAAAGCGCCGATTGCGCAGAATCAAACGGTGCGGTCAAAAGACGTTTGGGTCCTTCGAGAAGGAGCGAGCAGGCGTCAGGAATGGAATGGGGGACGCCAAGCGGAGTCACGGACAGACCAACGGAATCGATCCCAGGATGGGCCGAAACAAACAATGGTTGTTTCAAAGACAACGGTCGAGGATCGAACAACCGTTGGGGCACTCCAGAGCGACGCAACCGCTTTTCACACAACTTGAGCGCAAGCGGCCTGCCATACACGGGAATGGGCCGGTCGAGGGTGCGGAGCAAGTAATACACGGCACCGACATGGTCTTCGTGGCCGTGGGTCAAAAAAACGGCATGTGGGGGGCCAAAATGGTCAAACAGCGATGACAGATCGGGAACGAAATGATCTACGCCGGGCGACAAATCGTCCGGCATTTGAATGCCGCAATCGACGACGACATGTGTTTCTTCGCACACATACGAGGTCAGATTGCGACCAAATTCACCACACCCACCGACAGGAATCACAAACATGGGGCGCGGACACTAGCAGTGCAGAGATCCTCGGTCAAAAAGACTTTTTTGCTCGGGGTGAGTCTTGCGTCTGGGAGGGCCAAGAGTGGCGCGGTCGGCGAGTGCAGGGTGAAGAACGAGCGGGTGAAAAAAACACGCGGGTGAGTCGTGCGTCTTGCCCGCGTGCGCGAAATTGTGCTCAAAATGCGCGAAGATGACTTCGGCACTTTCTCAGGACCAGTTGGCAGAGGCACTTCGTGACCCGCAGTTGCGTCGGTGGGTGACGGTGAGCGGGCAGTTGCGGCGGGACTACCAGTTTTCGTCCTTCGTGGAGGCGTTTTCGTTCATGTCGGCGATCGCGCTGCACGCCGAGGCGATGAATCATCATCCCGAGCTTCACAATGTGCATTCGCGGGTGGGTGTGTCTGTGTACAGCCAGGACGCGCAAGGGGTGACGGAATTGGATTTGGAACTTGCTCGGCGAATCGAAAAACAAGCAGCGGGACGCGCGGTCGGTTAAGGGCGTCGGAGTGTGGTTGTGAATTTCGCGCGCTCCCTTTTTGGTCGGCTGCTGGGTCTGTCGCTTTTGGCGTGGGGTGTAACTGGGGCGCATGCCGCCGAGGATGATGCAACCGAGGCGGACAAGCCTCGGGCGCAAGTCGATTTGGTGGGGGCAGTGAATTTGTCGCCGAGCACGGTGTGGGAGACCCTGCGAGCCACGTCGGCGGCTCGTCGAGAGGAACTGCGCGTGCGTCCGCCGAGGATGATGGGCGAGGCGCTGGATGCAGAAGACGGCGTGGTGGTTCAAAAACCGAGCTACAACGTGGCGCTTCCGTCGATCCGAGGCCTGGGGGATTCGCGGGTGTTGGTGTTGGTGGATGGGATTCGTTTGAACGTGACGACGACGAGCAGTTTGCCGTCGGGGCTGGGCAATTTGAATCTGGTCGATCCGTATTTGTTGGAATCGGTCGAGGTGGTGCGCGGCCCAGGTCTTTCGTCGTATGGCAGCGACGGTTTGGGCGGAACGATTGCGCTCAAAACGCGGCGCCCGATCGCGATTGCGGGTTCAAACCTGGAAGTGAATGCAGGTTCGCGGCTGAGTTACGCAAGTTATGACCAGTCGTTTTCGGGGAGCTTGTCGGGCGGCGGTCGGTGGGGCCGGTTCGCGGGCGAAATCGCGTTTTCCGCGCGCCATTTCGGAGAGCTTGTCGGCGGCAACAGAGTGCAAGCTGTGCCTCTGACGGCATACAGCGACGGGGGTTTGTACATGGGTTTTGGGGCCGACTTGGGGCGCGGCCACTTGGCCTTTGTGTACCAAGGTGGGCGTCAGTACGACGGTCTGCGTAGCGAACGGAGCCGTGCGGACGATTTGTTTCTGCTCAACGAGGTCGCGCGAGACCTTGTTTATTTGCGTTACACAAGCAGCCTCGAAGTGGGGGATTCGACGGTCGATGTGTCGGCGACGGTTGCGTACCATCGCGTCGCGGAACAGGCGGCTCGGACGCAAGTGGCGCTGGACTTGGTGGACAAACTGAACAACCAAGATGACGTGCTCGCGCTTTTGGGAAATGTGCGGGCGGACTTGGGCCGAGGCGGGCGGTTTGCGGCGGGGCTTGAGGGATATTTCGATTTTGTGAAAAGCGGCGCGCAGCAAGTGACCGTCGGGGGCAGTGGGACGATTACACAGACCCCGGAGTGGTTGCGCTATCCGGGCGGTTCGGCGGCGCACAGTTTTGCGGCGTTTGCGAGCGACGAGCTGGATTTGGAACACCTGTTTTCAGGCACGCCCAGTCCACGGCCAGGCCGAGTGAAATTGCTTGTGTCGGGGCGAGTCGGCGGGCATGTGCTGGTCGTCGGACAGGACGATCGGGTGTCGCGGTTTTTGCTGAATGGTCAGGGTGGTTCGCCCAAGCGATACGCGGATGAGTTTTCGATTGCGGCGTATACGCAGACGACGCTGGTGTATGCGGGGTCGCTGCATGTGCGATACGAATTTGTGCCGGGCGCTGCCGTCGTGGCGGGTTTTATGACCGGGGTTCGGCCCGCGAGTTTGGATGATTCGGCGCGGCTCGATTTGGGGCGACCGGGTTTGTTGTTGCCGTCGGACAAGCCGCTCGAAGCAGAGGCAGCGTATTCGGGCGAGGCGGGTTTTCGTTTGGCGTATTCCCGGATCGAATTGGACGTGTTTTATGCGGTCAATCGGTTGACTCATCCGATTTCGCTCGTCCAGACCAAAAAAGGGGATTGTTCGTCGGTGAGCAGTGGTTCGTGCGTGGATCGGTATCGGTTCAAAGACGCAGCGGCGTGGGAAACGCTTTTGTCGCGACGCAACGATGCGTGGGCGCTGTTTCATTCGGTCGAGACGAGCTTCCGCCTGAATTTGTTTGGGCAGGTGCATGTGCTGGGAAGTTTGGGTTTTGCGTATGGGGATTTGGTGTCGTGGGACGATCTGTCGAAGAGCCAGCCTTTTTCGCGGGTGCCACCGCTGTGGGGAAAAGGGGCGCTGCAATACCGCAAACCTCGGTCGATGCTGACGCTGCTCGAGGGAGGCGCTCGTTTGGCGGCGTCGCAGGCGCGTCTGTCCGAGCAAGATCGCTTCGATGTGACGATCTGTCCGCTGGGGCCGGTGGACTGTAGGGGGACAGGGGGATATGTGGTGACGTATCTGCGCGCGGCGCTGCGTTTGTCGCGCCAAATGTATCTGTCGGGTCAGTTCGAGAATCTGGCGGGGGAGACGTATCGCGTCCACGGTTCTGGCATTCCAGGGCCGGGTCTTGGGGCGCACATCGCGCTCGAAGGAAACCTGTAGCGCGCTTTGGATTGCGCGAGCGTCGGGTTTTCGGCCTGCTGTGCGACAATGACGGGCCGTGACAGACGACGCTGAACTGGAACAGAAAACGCAGGCAGTGAAGAAGCGGCTGGCTGTGGGGCCGTGTGGGCCGGAATTGTTTGCGTACATCGTGACGGAACTTCTGTCGGCGGTGGATGCGAAGTCTTCGGATTACCGCGCGTTTTGCCTTTTGGGCAGCGAGTGTGCGTCTCGGATTGGTCAGCCTCGGGCGGCAGCGTTGCTGTTGGCGTTTGCAAAAGACGTTGCGGGGGCGCTCGAGCGGCTTCCGGCAAACGAGGCGCATGTGGAACGGGCGCATCTTTTGTGGGCGCTGGCTCGGACGGATGCGAAAAAAAAGGCGGCGTTGTGCAAACAGGCTGCGCAAGAAGCGTCGCGGGCAGGGCGCAAGGTAACAGCGGCGCTGTTGCAAAAAGAGGCGGGCGACGACGATGCGGCGCTTTTGGAATGGGAGGGGCTGTTGCGCGCGGGTTTGCCCAAATACGAACAATCGCTCGTGTATGCGCAGCTTGCGTTGGCGAAGTGGAACAAGGACACGCCGCAGGCTCGGGCGGAGGGGCGGCGTTGTGCGACGTTGTGTGGCCAACTGCTCGAGGAGGTCGCCAACGAACACGAGACGAATGGGCGAAATGCGCTGGCGCTCGATTGTTATCGCGTGCTGGCGTTGCTTGGGAAACGCGGCGGGGCGTTTGAAAACACGGCTGAGGGTTATTTGGGTCTTTTGCGCATCGTGCAAACCGAGCGGCTTGTGGGCGAAACGGTGCGGCTGTTTGACGAATTGTTTGCGCTGGCGAAACAGGCGGGGGAACACGAGTTTTTGGCGGCAGAAGGTCAGGCGGCGGCGCGCTTTTGTCAGCGGTTTGGGCTCTCGTCCAAGGCGACAGACTATCTGCGGCAGGCAAAAGAGGCGTTTTTGGCGGTGGCGCAGGCGCGGGCGGATGCGGGTTCGGTGCGGCTCGCGAAACACGCGCTGCTTTCGGCGCTGTCGATGGCGTCTGTTTCTGGCTTTGCGGTGTCTGGCGGCGGGAACGAACTTGTGGAACTTGTGCAGCAGGTGGCTCGTTTTGCGTCGGACCCGACGGAGGCGGCTCGTTTCGCAGTGCTTGCGGAGCGCATCGCACAGACACCTACGTTGGCCCACTCAGGCAGCCAGGCACCCACAGCAGACCTGGATGGTGCGAGCGCGTCCGCGTCGATCGCGATTCAGGAAGCCGAGGTGTGGACGACGGGCCTTTTGGAATGGCAGGCGCAAGGCTTGCCGGATGCCGTCGCGCTTCCGCTGGTGCTTGACCCGGAACGCCCAGAATTGGTGCGTCGGCATGCGCTGTTGGTGGTGCTCTCGTTTGCGCCGCGCATGGATGAACAGACGCTGCTCAAAGTGGTCGGCAGCCTCGGAAGCTTGCGTGCGTTTGAGGCGGTGAGGCCGCTGGAAAGGCTGTTTCGCGAAAGCCAGAGCCCAGGCAACGACAAAGCCGGGGCTCGGTTTCGGCAAGCGATTCTGGAAGTGTTGCCGAGGCTGCCGTTTCCTCCGAGCTTGGAACTGGTGGTGTCGGCATTGTCCGACAGAAACCCACAGGTGCAACAGGCGGCTCAGACGGCGGCGGTGAAACTGGGCACGCCGGAACTGCTTGGTGCATTTGTGCAGCTTTTTTCCGAAACGTCGGAGCTTTCGGTCAAACGTCTGGCGGTGGGCGCGTTTTCGCGGATTGGAGACGCCCGGGCGATCGAGCAACTTCTGTCGGTCTATTTGCACGCGCCGGAAGAAGTGCTGCGCAGCGACGCGAGACGGGCGCTTTTGGTGGTTCGTCATCCGTCGGCAAAACGCTTGTTTGAGGTCGCGCTGCGACAAGCTGGGCCGGAACGAAAAGACGATCTGCGGTTGCTTTTTGAAGCTCGGTTTTAGGGCCAGCGACTCGTATGCTGGCCACATGCGATGGCCACGTTTTTTTTGTTTGCACGGCTTGGCGAAAAGCGTTTGGGCCGCGAGGTTTTTTGGGTGCATCGGGCTGTTCGGGTTTCTGCTTTTTTTTGTCGGTTGCGGAAATGACTCGACGGAGGACCAAAAAGCACCGCAGGCGTCGCTGGGTTTGGTTTCGCCGCGTGCGCCGCTCGGGTTGTCGTATGCCGAGCAAGTCACGCTCACGTTTCGGTACAGCCTCTCGGACAAACCGCAGCCGGGCGTGGCGCTGAAAGTGCGCATTGATGCGACTGCGGGAGGAGGGACGCTCTCGACGCCGATGGCGGTGACGAACGATTTGGGGGAAGCGTCCGTCCGGTTGACAGCCGGAACCAGCGAATCGGCTTTTCACGTCAACGTGTCCGCGCCGTTTGCGACGGATTTGGTGGTGGATGTGGCGGTTTCTCGTTTTGCATTCGGGACGCTGCGGGCGATTTTGGATGCCTCGGAAGTGTCCCCCGATGTTTCGACGGTGCGGGCGGGTTTGTTTCCGAATGCGTCGTGCAGTGCGCTTCCACCGACCCCGACGCTCGTCGGTGCGCTGCGGAATGCAAAACAGCCCGTTTCGCAAAAAGAGTTTGTGTTCGGGACACTGCTTTTGTCGCCGTATGCCGTCGTGGGTCGCGGCGAGACGGCAAACGGTCGGCTGCTTGCGTACGGCTGCGTCGAAGTTCCCGAGATGGTTTTGCGGAGCGATCTGAACATTCCCGTCGAAGTTCCGCTGGGTGTTGTCACGCCGAGTCCGGCGGGAAGTTATCTGCTCGAAACGAAGCTTGCGTCCAAGTGGCCCGTCGAGCATGTGTGGAAATCGCTGACGTGCAAAAACGGCCTGGGTCAGACGTTCACAGAGGCGCTCATTGCCGCGCTTCCCGTCGGAGACATACCAAAACGGTTGTTTGCAGCGCGGGGAACGGTGGATGCCAACGGTTGCCGTGTGGAAACGGGCAAGCCCGACGACCCGGATGAGATCGTGGATCGGTTGTTGTCAGCGACGACGGTTGGACCCACGTTGACCTTTGCGGCGGTCGAATTTTGGCCGGCGCTTGCGAAACAGACGTTGCTTTCGCGGCTCGTGGTTCGCGGCTCGGCACAAACGGGTTTTGTGGCCGAACACGAACTGTTGAAGGTGGAGCTCCAGACGCAGACGCAAGCGCAGACGCAAACACTTCTGTCTGCGCCAAAGCCCGTTGCATCCGAATTTGCAGTGAAAACGCAAGCCAACACGCTGCACGTTCCATCGCACGATTTTGCGATCCGTTTTCCGTCGCTGTGGGAGAGCGCGTTGCGGGATTTGGTGCTGGTTCCAAAAGGAGTCCTAAAAACGCCCGGAGAACTGTTTGTCGACACGATTTTGGCGGCTCGGTATGGGACAGAGAATGGTTGTGCGGCGATCGAGGCTGCGATTTGCGACCAACATGCCGCGCCGTGTCGCGGGCCGGTGCAAACGGCGTGTGCGGCAGCGACGACGGGTGTTTCGGGGCAGCTTCAGGCGGTGCTCACGAATCCGAAACCGGGTTTCGATTTTCGTCTGACGGTTGTGTTTCGGCTGGATGACCCCGACGGGACGCTGGAAGCACAAACGCTGCAAGATGGGCTTTTGTCGGGGGAGGTAACGGATGCGGGCGGTGTGACTCCGGTTGCCGGTTCAGTGACTGGCGTTCGCGAAAGAACACCCTAATGGAACACCGTCGAGCCTGTCTTCTGGGTGTGCGTTTGTGTGTCTTTGTATGGTTCGGTGTGTGGTTTGGTGTGTGGGGCATTGCACAGGCTTGGGCGGAAGAACGGAATGGGCAAAACCCGGCGGGGACGAGCGCGGACCAGACTGCCGACGAGGCCGTGGGCGGACCGGCTGTGGGCGAACCGGACGAAGCGATGGCACAGGCGGAGTTTGCGCGTCTCGCCAGGCCTTTTGATCCGGCGACAGCGACGGAAACAGCGGCTGCGTGGGTTCGTCTGGCCGAGCGTTTTCCTTCGACCAGCGTGGCACCCGACGCACTGTTTTTGGCTGCGCAGCAATACGAAGAAACACTGTCCAGGCCGGAAGAAGCCCTGAAATTGTACCAGCGCCTCGTCGAGCGGTACCCAGACAGCCGACTGTACAAGCGAGCAAAAACGCGGGCCGAACAGCTTGTGGGGAATCTGCGGTCGGGGGAAAAACAGTACGCGGCGTTTTTGCAGATTGTGAAAACCACCGAGGCGCACAGCGTCGCGCGAAAAGAGCGGCTCGAAAAATTGCTGTCGGAAACGTCGGATTTTGCTCGGGCGGATCAAGTGCTGTACTTGCTGCTCGACGGTGCGTTGCGACGGGACGATGCCACGGGGGAGGCGCGTTACGCGGTGCTCGTTGGGCGTTTTCCCGACAGCGATTTTGCCGCCCAAGGCCACAAGGCGTATGCGGAGTTTTTGCTCAGGCGGGGTGATTTTGGGCGTGCTCGGCAGGTGTTTGAAGCCCTCTCTCGGCACAAGGCACCGTTGTGGAGGGAAACCGCTCAAGCGGGTTTGCGCGCGGTGTCGAAAGCGAAAACGCGGCGTGAGACGGTGCAAGTCGCCGGTGCAGTGCTCGGCATGGCGCTTTTGGCGCTGGGTGTCCGTCATCGTCGGCACTTGTGGCCACCGCCTTGGGAGTTTTTTTACTACGCGCCGGTCGGTCTGTTTTTGCTTCTGGTGTCGTCGCTGGCTCAGGGAAGGGTGTTTGTGCGGGCGCTTTCGATGTGGGTGTTGTGCGGGAGTCTGCTCGTGTGGCTGTTTGCAGCGGCGAGTCGGACCAGAGCGCCCCGTTCGCTGCTGTGGGGTCTTGTGTGGCGGGGTGTGTTGTCGGTGCTGCTGTGTTACTGGGTCGTCGAGCAGAACGGCCTTTGGGATTTCGTCGTGGAAACCCTGCGCAATGGCCCCGAACCAACGTGACGAGCCGACTTCTGTGTTGTCAGGTCGCGTTGCGCGGTTTGGCCACGATGTCGGGGTTGGCCTCGTCGAGCGCGATCGAATAAAGCGGTTGCGCCATCGCCTCGGCGGAACTCAGCACGACGCGCGCCACAAAACGCAGCGCATCATCTGTAAATTCGGTCTCCAGCGTCGGAAGCGTCACCCGAAAATACACTTCGCCGCGTTCAGGATTCAAAATCCACGCGCCCATGTACGAACGGACATTCAGCGTCGAAAGAGCGGTGGTTATCGCGTCGAACCTGTCCGTTTTCACGACGAAAGGCAGGGTAATCGCCACGGTCAGCATGTCTCGTTCGGGGCGCGGCACAAACAAAAGCGGGACATCGTTTTCCAGCAGCCGACAACGGACTGCTATCTGCCCCGCGTCATCGTTGGCGCGAAACGGCAACTTGAGCCGTTCGGCCCAGGCTTTGACGGTGCGGTAGCTCAGCGAGAAGCTGTTCATGCGGCCTTTTGTTCGTATTCGGGATGACATGTTATCGCACTTTTGTATGGTCCGGCGGCTTCCGTTTCGCCCACCTGCCGCGGCCTGAATTTGGGCCAGATTTTGGGCCGATGTTGACGTGTACTCGTCGTTGACAGCCTCTTCCCAACCGCCGCAAGATGGTTTCAATGTGGCGGAACCTTTTTGTTTTTCTGCGCGGAGCAACAACACCCACACACGCACAGGGCCAGACCGCTCCGAGCCTTTCGCTGTATGCAGGTTTTGCGCTGCTTCTGCTTCTGGCCGTGCTGTTTCCGCTGCCTTCGCTTGTGCTGGATGGTCTTCTGGTCGTGGGTTTTGTTTTTTCGGCGTATTGGTTCGTGGTTTCCATGCGCGCAGATGGGCCTCTGTCTGTTCCGAAGCTTCCCACTGTGCTGTTGCTTTCTCTGTTCGCGAGGCTGTGTCTGTCTGTTGCGCTGGCCAAAAAGGGGTTGCAAACCGGGCAAGTGGGGGCGGTTCCGGGGGCTCTCCTTTCGATGTTTTGGGAAGCGGATTTGGCGGCAGGGGGACTCCTTCTCTTTGCGCTTGTGGCAGCGGAGTATGTGCTCCTCGCGCGTGGCGGGGAACGGGTCGCTGAGGTCGCCGCTCGGTTTGCACTCGATGCAATGCCCGGACGGCAAGCCGCCATCGAGGCGGATGTTCGCCAGGGTGCGCTCGGTGTCGTCGAGGCTCAGGCGGCGAGGCAGGCGCTCACTCGCGAGGCCGAATTGTACGGTGCGCTCGACGGGGTGGTGCGACTTTTGCGTGGTGACGTGCTCTTGCAAGTGTTGTTCGCCGCAGGATTGGGTCTGTTGCAGCTTTTGCAACTATCAGCCACAGACCTTGCAGCCGGTGAAACTGCCGAGCAGGCCGCGCGCATGGTGATTGCCGTGGGTCTGTCTACGCAGTTTCCCATTGTCCTTTTGGCAATCGGGACAGTCCTGGTCCTTTTGCGACGCCCGCACGAACGCGCGTCCGACCAAACCGAGGCGCTCGTCATCGTGTTTTCGGACCCCGATGCGCGCCCTCTGCTTGCACAAACCGCGCAGGTTGCGCTTCAGCAACTGGGTCTGCATTTTCTTCAACATCGAGTCGAAACAGAGTCTTCCAGCCAGACTGAAAGCCAGACTGAAAGACAGACTGAGACACAGACCCCCAAACCGTCCCAAACACAACGACTTTTGCGTGTGTTGTGCCATGGCGAAACCGTCGCAGAACGCATGGTTTTGCCCGATGAAAAACCAGAGGCAGTGCTGCTCGCGATGTTGCTTTCATCCTCCCACCAGCTCCTGTCTTTGGATGGGCTTCGCACTGCCCTATCTGCCCTGTCAAAGGACCAACCTGCGCTTGTTCTGGAGGTCGTTCCCAAGCGACTCCCTCTTGGAAAATTGTTGTTTGTGTTGCGCAGACTCTTGTCCGCGCGCGTGTGGCCCTTGCCTCTGTCTGCTGTGTTGGAAACCTTGGCCACGCTTCCCGAACTGGAAGCCGATGCGGAGCTTTTGGTCGAGCAGGTTCGCTCCGGCCTCGGGTTTCACCTTTTGCGCAACCACCTTGCGGTTCACAACCTGGGGCCGGGCTCGGAAGGCTTGCCCGTCCTTGTCTTGTCCGAGGATCTTGAGAATGTCCTGCGCGAATCGAGGACCGATCAACCACATGCTCGGTTTTCCCTGGAACCGGACTTGCGAAAGGACATTCTGGATTCCGTGAGAATCGCGAAACAGAGAACCCCCGATGCGCTTCTGGTTTGTCACAAGGCGCTGCGCCGCCCGGTACAAGATTTGCTCGCCGTCGTCCCCGAAGCACTCCCCGTCCTCGCGTTCTCTGAACTGCCCCCCCAACTCCCCCTCCGCATCAAAAACCGCATCGGCCCCTAAACCCCCAAATGAGCCCGAAACCCGAATCCTTCACGCTTTTCTCGATCGGGCAAGTCTTAGGGGTGGATTAGGGGGTTTGTGGGGGTTCGGGGTGGGTTTGGGCTTGGGTCAGGTAGGGGGACAGGCCGGATTCTTCGAGGGTTTTGAGGGGAAAGGAGCGGCCTAGAGCGGTTCCGAGTGCCTCCGCGCACGCGGGGACAAGACCTGCAACGGTCAGGTCGGAAAACCCAAGCGAAGCCAGCGAGCGCATCACCATCGAAGACAGACCGCACGGGGAAATGGCGGAAAAACAAGCCAGATCGGTCGTGACATTGAGCGCAAATCCATGCAGCGTCACAAACCGACGCACAGCAACCCCCAATGACGCAATTTTGTACGCTTGGTCTGCTGTCCAAATCCCAGTATGTTGGGGCTTCCGGGCTGCGGAGACACCGACCTGTGCAAGCAGCAAAAGGAGTCCCTGTTCCAGGGCTCGCAAGTAGGCAGTTAGATCCTGTTCCCCGAACGGATATTCGTCTGAAACGGCTTTTCGCAGCGCGAGGATGGGATACCCCACAAGCTGCCCCGGACCATGGTAGGTCACGTCTCCGCCGCGCTCGATGGCGTACACGGGGAAGCGCGGAAACAGAATGTGTTTTGGACTGTCCTTTCGCCGACCCATTGTGATCACATGGTCGTGTTCACACAGCAGCAGGGTGTCGGGAATGTCGTTGTGGTGGCGGGCTTCACACAGAAGCTGTTGCAGTTTCCACGCGACCCCATACTTCAGGGTTGGCAAAAACACAGCCTGGCCTGCCGCGACGGGATGCGACCTTCCAAACGGTTCCGATTTCACCGATTGCACGGAATTCATAGACAGACTTCCTTGTCACAGCAGCTCGTAGCGATCAACAGAGAACCCCTTTTCCGTGGCAGAGAGGACAACGACACGGCCTTCTGAGTCCAGAGTCATTGGGCGGAAGGTTTCATGTCTTCGGAAAGACAAAGGCAGTTTGTAGCGACCCAGCTCCTTGCCCTCTTTGGAAAAACGGACAACGACTAGGGTTCCTTCCCGGAGTGCAAACGGGGGGGTTAAGTCTTCGTGTCCCAGAAGCACACCGAGAACCACCTGTTTGCGTCGGTCAGCGTCGAGCAACAAGACCTGAACGACGGGCAATGTAAACTGGACCTGACGTTCGTACACAAGGGTTCCTTCCGAACGATTGCGGACTTTCAGGGTGACTCTGTGACTGGCCTGTTCCAGCAGCCACGTGGAAAGGAGAAGCGACCCCGCAGGACGCCCCGAAAGGGATTTGATCGATGGGAGGGGTTCTGCTTGTGCATCGGCAAATTGGATGGTTTGCAAGTAATCGCGTGACAGATACATCCCCTGTTCGTCGGCCCAAAAGCCGGTGATGGCCCCAAGTTCGAGCCAACTGGGAATGGGCACATGGGAAAGGCGCAGACCGTCTTGGCCGATGATCTGGATGCCCCGATCCGGTTGTCTGTCGAGGATTGCGAATCCCCCTTTGGGAAGGGGGGCAAAGTCCTGTGCGGTCTCAGATGGCACGGGGACAACGGATTGGATCTGCCCGTGCTCTGCGCAGACAATGCGGCGGTTCACTTGATCGAGTACAAAAAGCTCTCCGCGCGGTGTGATGTGGATTCCCATCGGACCCTCGAAATTTCCGTCAGGGGTCTCGATGCGTCCGAGCGCGTGAAACCCGTTTCCCCACAGACCTTGCAGCAGGGTTTGCGGCGGACTCAGCGTTCCATGAACAGGCTCTCTGGACGAGGTTGGGGAGGCAGAAAGGGGGACTATTTGGGGGGCCTGGTCGGCCTGATTGGGCCGGTCAGGCTGATCGCGCAGGGAAGGAGGGATGGGAAAGAACGAATGTCGCCACAAAAATGCAGCGATGGTCAGACACAGGATCAGGATGGCAGACACAAACACGCGCGGATTCATCACACAAACTCAAGGCAAGGGAGGGTCGCCCGGCGTTTGCGAAACTGCTTGACACAGGGCAGCAAATTCGGAAAGAAGGAGGCTCTCTGCTCGGCGTTGTAGGTCGATCCCGACGTGTTCGAGTTTGGCCATTTCTTCGTCGGAAAATGCGGCAGACAGCGCGTTGCGGAGTGTCTTGCGGCGCGTGGCAAACGCTGCACGGACGAGTTTGTGAAACACCCCCAAATCGGAAACGGGAAACAGGGGTTGTAAAAGGGGAACCAAACGCACGACGGCAGAATCGACATTCGGGGCCGGAATGAAGGCACCGCGCCCGACAGGACACACGCGCTCGACCCGGCAGACCATTTGGACTTGGATGGAAAGGGCGCTGGTTTCGCGTGTGCCGGGTCGCGCAAGGAGTCGGTCGGCCATCTCTTTTTGCAACATGAGGACGATGGTGCGAAAACAGGCCCGCGCAGACAGAAAACGAAACAAAAGGGGGGACGCAATTTGATAGGGCAAATTTCCGATGAGGACGAGCGGTTGTCCGTGTTCTTTCGCAAGCGCAAAAAAGTCCACGGTCAGCGCGTTTTCTTCTTTCAACGTGAAGTTGGGTTGGTTTCCGAGTTCCCTTCGCAGCACCTCGCACATGTCCCGTTCGCGTTCGATGGCCGTGACATGGGCCCCCGTTGCAAGCAGGCGGCTGGTCAATGTACCCAAGCCCGCACCAATTTCGACGACGCAATCGGTCGGCAAAGGGGCTGCAGCTCGGACGAGTGCGGCAAAACTCCGTTCATCGTGCAGAAAGTTTTGGCCCCAACTCTTTTTCGCGAGCAGGCGATACTTTTGCAAGAGCGGTCGGGCGTGCAAAAGGGGTGGGCCCGAAACTTCCACAGACTCGGAAAGGGGTGCAGAAGGGGGTTCGCAAAGGGGTGCAAAAGGGGTTTCAGAGGGGGAGATTGGCAACGGCATGGAGATCCAAGTCGGCGCGTTCTCCGCGCCACAAACGGTAGTACCCAGCGGCAGCCACCATCGCGGCGTTGTCGCTGCACAAACTGGGAGAGGAAACAAAGAAGGAAAGACCTCGCGATGTACACAGGGACGCAATGGCTCGACGGAGTACACGATTGCAGGCGACGCCCCCGGACAGAACGACTGCGGGAACGCGATGTTCATCGAGGGCAAGCGCGGTTTTGCGTACCAACTGCTCGACCACTGCGGCTTGAAACGATGCGCACAAATCCGCAAGCGCCTGCTCGGTTTTGGGGACACCCCCTTTTTGTACGTGGGCACCGATCGCGGTTTTCAGACCCGAAAAACTCATCGCCAGACCTCGCTTTTTTCCGAGCATGGCACGGGGCATGGGTACAGCTTGGGGGTCCCCCTGTTCGGAAAACCGATCGATAAGGGGTCCGGCAGGATACCCCAAACCCAACAGTTTTCCGGCCTTGTCGAACGCCTCGCCGGCTGCATCGTCACACGTCGAGCCGAGGAGGGTGTAGTGCCCAAAATCCTTGACAAGGACGAGCAACGTGTGACCCCCCGAAACCAGCAACCCAAGATGCGGCAAGGGAGGCTGCGTCACGTTGTGGGGTGGATCGAACAAATAGGCGGACAGCAGATGGCCTTCCAGGTGATTGACACCGATGAGGGGCAAATTTTTCGCGAACGACAGGGCTTTGGCGGTTTGCACAGCGACGAGGAGCGCACCGATCAGGCCGGGACCTCGCGTGACGGCCAGCGCGGATACGTCAGTGAGCGCAAGGTTCGCTTTGGTCAGCGCCTCATCGAGCACAGGAATCATGTTTTCGATGTGTTTTCGCGCAGCGACCTCGGGGACCACGCCTCCGAACCGAGCGTGAAGGGCGACTTGGGAGGCGACGACATTCGACAACACCACCAGGCGATGTTCGGGATGGCCCGGTGCGTGGACGGATTCCACGACGGCACACGACGTTTCATCGCACGAGGATTCCAGCGCAAGAACTTTCACACGCGGGAATCTATCAAACAAACCCGCCCGTGTGTGCGCCGTCGATCGGTACCGATTCCTGCTCCTCCCTCGCTTTTGCGATCAAAAGGTTGGATTGCCAAGCCATGGGAAAAGCTTGCTCCGGACTGGTTGAAGAAGCCGGCGAGCAGAGTGTTTGACAAAGTCCAGTCTGTGAAAATTCGACAGGAAGGGGGCAGAGGAGGAGTTGCATCGGTCAAGTGAGCGGAAATTGGACTCCTGCGCGGCGGCGGAGGAAATAGTAGACGACGGACACCAAAAAGAGACCCGTACACAGAAGGAGGAGGCGCGGCTGGCTGGATGCGACTGCGAGAAAGCAGATTCCCGAAAGGACGAGTGCGCATACTGGAAACACCGGAAACAGCGGCGCGCGGAATGGTCGTTTTAGATCGGGGGCCGTTTTGCGAAGGACGAGCAAAGAGATCATCGATACCCCGTACAGGACGGTCGCTCCCAGCGCAGAAATGGTGATCGCCTCTTCTGTCTTGTCCAAAAGAACCACCGCCAGACCGACGACAGCAGGGACAATGACGGCCCACATGGGGGTCTTCCGTTTCGGATGGACATACGACAGAAACGCGGGCAGATAGCCTCCCCTTGCGAGGGCATAGACCTGTCGTGAATACCCCATCATGATTCCGTGAAACGACGCAAGGAGTCCGAAGAGGCCGATGTACACCATCATGTGTGTTAGGGGGTGATCGGGGCGGAGTACCTGTGCCATGGCGTGCGGTAACGGAGATTCATCTTGCGTCAGATTCTGCACGCTCGTGACCCCACTTGTGCAAACGAGGGTTCCGATCGCGAGCACGACCAAGGTACACAGACCCGCGATGTAGCCGCGTGGAATGTCGCGTTCAGG
Source organism: Pseudomonadota bacterium (assembly GCA_035328405.1). Classification (GTDB taxonomy): domain Bacteria; phylum Myxococcota_A; class Polyangia; order Palsa-1104; family JAEUJZ01; genus JAEUKA01. Next base: position 37,247 of record DAOLIT010000021.1, read on the forward strand.
GGAGACCACCTCTTCGGCAGACATGGCGACTCCCTCTAGCGCCAAATAAAACCAAATCGCAAAGGGGAGGGCGGCAAATACACCGCGAATGCCCGTCGGAAAAAGAGGTTCGGACAGCAATCTGTGCAATTCCACATGCGGCCCGCAAATGCCAAAAAACAGCAACAGTTCAAACACCGCAAGACCTGTTACAAACAGCTCGAACGTGACCGCGATTTCTACCCCCCAACAGTTTAGTGCTGCAAACAGGAAGTACATCAGTACCGCGACTTCGATCTTCCCAAGTTGGGGCAACCGGAAGTGAATGTAGGAACCAATCGCGAGGGCAATCGCAGGGGGCGCAAACACAAACTCAAGAAGGGTTGCGACACCGGCCACAAGACCTCCGAATGGGCCGAGGGCTCGACGGGCAAACGCATAGGGGCCGCCGGAATGCGGAATCGCGGTAGAGAGTTCCGTGTAACTAAAAATGAAACAGATATACATGACCGAAACGCACAAAACGGCCACGAACATGCCAAAGGGGCTCGTCTCCTTTAGGCCAAAATTCCACCCAAAATAGTCCCCTGAAATCACCAAACCGACCGCGATGCCCCACAGGTGTACGGGCCGAAGAAATTTTTTGAGAGCAGGGGAATGCGCTCCTTTTGCATCACTGGTTTGGGGGGGATTCGGGGCGACAGGCTCGGCGGTGGATTGGGTCATGGGGGCGTCTCTTTTTCGGATCACAGAGGAGCATTTGCAACGGGGTGAGGTTTAGGAAACAGACACCACGTCTTTGCCCAATTGATCAGCAAGTTGCTGGGTCGCGGCCTCGATGCGTTCTGGGTTTTTGCCTTCCAACGTGATGCGAACACGATGGCCATCCTCTGCTGGATGTACACGAGGATAGGAACCAATGGAGACATCGGAGAAGCGCGCTGCCAGGGAGCGGAGAAATTCTGCAAACAGACCTTCATCGCAGCGAACATACACATTCCGCAAACAAAAAGGGGTGTCGCGGAAACGGTCTCGAATGGCCAGGAATTTGCGTCTGAAAATCTCTGGAATGCCGGGCAGAATGTAGACATTTTGAAACTGCACAAGTGGCCATCGGAGGTCGGGGCTGACAAGAAGCTGAGCGCCTTTGGGAACGAGGGCCATACGCAGATGTGCGTCGGTCAGGGGTTGTTTCTGTTGTTCGGCATACTCGCGCAACAGTTTTTCAAGAGTGGGGTCACGGACTGTTTCCACCGAAAAAGCAGCGGCGATTCCTTCGATGGTCACATCGTCATGGGTGGGCCCGATGCCGCCAGAGGTGAACACAAAATCGCTGCGGGGACAGACTCGCGACAGCGCTTCGGCAATGTGCTCAATCTGGTCGGGAATCACGACAATTTCGCGGACCTGTACTCCCAATGAACGCAATTCGGCCAGAAGAAAAGGGGTGTTCTGATCCGCAATTTTGCCGGTGAGGATTTCATTTCCAATGACGACAATAGAAGCGCACGACATGCGACGCAGCATATCAGCAATTCCGAAAAAACAGGGCCTACTTTCCGGGAAACAGTGCGAAAAACAGGACAGGGTGCAGGGCGGTTACGGGGACGGACGGAAATGGATTTCTCGATGGGCAAACAGGGGGGATTGGGAAAACAGAAGTTCGGCGACCCGTTTCCTTTCTGTGTCTGTTGGCGGGGTTTCTTGGGTTTCACCGTGGGTAATGGTTTGGGCGGGAAAAAAGGAATTTGCGGGGGAATCCAGGAGGTCGGCATGCAAAACGCAGAGTCCAAACGCAGAAAGGAGGTCATGAATTTTTTGCAAGCGTGGGAGAAGTTGGGGGTCGAAAACACCTGGGCTGGGAACTTCTCGCAAAATGGACAGCGCGTGGGTGTGCTCGACGGGAAATAGCTCGAAGGTGACTTCGTGAACACAGGCGGCGGGGGCCAGGGAAGACAGGCGAACGCGGAGGTGCTGCTCGCGAAGGGGGCCTGTGGGAAAAGTCGGCAACACCTGGGTTTCGGCAAACTGGAGCAAAGGGGGAGGGGCACCTTTGCAGAGTACGTAGATGCTTCGGGAGAGGTCCGTGTCGGAAGGGGAGACGAGGTAGGTGGGGGCGGCAGTGGTTTCGGCCAATTGTTGGGCAAGTCGGACACACATGGGGTGTGAGACTCCCGAGGCAAACGCCGCTTCATCGCACAGCACGGAACGATGGGGATAAAGCCTAGAAAGCCACGTTTTCACAAACTCGCGTTGCTGGTCTTTCTGTTTCCCACAACTGTTCTTGCATCCGGTTCCGCATCCGGTTCCGCATCCGGTTTCGGGTTGCGTGCTGCAAGGTTCACGATTTTCTGTGTGCATGGCGCAGGTCCGGGTCCTTTGTGTCTGGCCAAAAGGTGTTTTGTGCGGGAAGGCTTGGGTTAGGGGGCTAGGTTTAGGGAGAGGTATTGACCCAGGAGGGCGACGGCCTGGGCGGCAGGGGAACGGACGACATCGGCGGCGTAGCGGCGGAGGCCTCGGGGTTGTTTGAGAGACGGGGAAGGGGGAACGGGTTTCTTGACCTCGTTGTGTTTGGGGGGAACGGCGCTGGCGGTTTGCAGGTGTAGGGCAATGACACGGGCGTCGGTGTCTCCAATGGCGGGCTCGGCGCGTTGGGGAATGGCGCGCTCGAGTTGGTCAAAATCGAGAGGTGAAAGAACTTTTACGAGTTCGCTTTTTTGGTTCTCTGTGAGGGTCGTTTTTTCAGTTTTTTTGCGCGGCTTTCGGGGGATGCTGCCTTCTTCAGGGGTGATGGTAAGGACACCATGCTCAAGAAGGAGGGTGCCGCCGGGTTTTTGGTTTGCGGTCACGACAAACAAAAGACGGAGTTCATCGAGTTCCGCAACAGAATGCGGGAAGGTGACTTTGGGGCGGGCTTGGCTTTGGGCAAAGAGCTTGCGGATTTGTTCATCTAGGGTGACAGCGAGACTTTCTCCGGACGCATCAGCAGGAAAATCACCGACGGAAAGGGCCAATCGAACGGGTTTGTAGGCGGGGACAAAGACATGCAGCTCTCGATCGGCCTGTTCAGGTTCGTCGCTGGATCGGAGTTCGGTGGGACGCAATGCCCGCAACCCAGACAAGAGGTGTTCCTTTTGGCCGGGGGTGAGTGCGGTTTGGGAACCGACGGGCACACACTCCTTGTCACACCGAAACAGAGCGGCTGCGCCCTTGTCGATGCGAAGTTCAACGTGCGGATCGATGGCTTTTCCCTGACGCCAAACGAGGGAGAGGGCATCGGCGGACTCATTCCGAAGTGCAGCAGTCCAGGCCTCCTGTTGGGCACTTGCGGAGGATGTTCCGACAAGCAGGAGGAATGCAACAACCATCGAAGAAAGGGAGAATTTGCGCCGAAACAGGAATGGATGAAAGAGGTGAAACGGTGTCATGAGGGGTCTCACTCACAGGGAAAAGGGGTATGGGTTACGTTTCATCGGCCAGGGACAATAGGACATCGAGCAGAACATTGACGCCGTCTGCGCACTGTTTTTCGGTGGAGTATTCGCGCGGATTGTGGCTGATTCCGTCAAATTCTCCGGGCACGAACACCATGGCGGCGCGGGTCAGGCGAGCGAGTTCTTGGGCATCGTGGCCGGCCCCCGAAATGATGCGTTGAAACGATAAATTCCGACGGGAAGCGGCCTGTTCGATGCGTTGTTTGAGACCTTCATCGAACGCGACGGAATCCGTTTTGGCGGTCTGCAAAAAGGACACGGAAACCCCCTCCTGTTGAGCGGCGTGTTCGCAAAAGGTACGGAGTTCCTGTTCGGCAGCGTGAAGGGTTTGGTTGTCTGGGTGGCGCAAATCGACGGTCACAACCATGTGGCCGGGGATGACGTTGACGAGGCCGGGCTGCGGAAACATTCCGCCCATGGTCGCACGCAATTCCGTACCAAAGCGGCCCGAGCGGGTCATGTCTCGCATGTGCAGGTTGATGCGGCTTGCGACGACGGAAGCATCGGCGCGGAGTTCCATGGGGGTGGTTCCGGCATGCGCGCTGCGTCCGATAAGGGTGAGCTTCTGCCACGAAATGGCTTGGACCCCTTGCACGACCCCGATGTCCATCCCGCTTTTTCGGAGCACGGGCCCCTGTTCGATGTGACATTCCAGATAGGCATACGGTGGGGAGAGAATCGGATCGGTGTCTCCCAAAAAACCGATGGCGCGGAGTTCGTCTTGTACAGATCGTCCCTCTCGATCGGTCAATGCGTATGCTTGATGGAGCGGAATGCGTGCGGTAGCGACGGCGCTGCCGAGCATGTCTGTTCCAAAACGAGCGCCTTCCTCATCGGTGAAAAACGCGACGATGACAGGGCGTTGTGTGGCTCTGTTTGCATCGTTTAGGGTCTTGATGATTTCCAGCGCACCAAGGACCCCCAAACACCCATCGAAACGTCCAGCGGTTGCAACGCTGTCGATGTGTGACCCCAAAAGGACGGGGGAAAGCGCATGGTTGAGTCCAGGCCGCTTTCCATAGACATTCCCAATGCGGTCTGTGGTCACGGACAAACCCAGGTCGTGCATCTTGTTTGCTACATATCGTCGGCCTTCTGCATCCGCAGCGGAGAGAGCCAAGCGATTGACACCGTGCAGACCCAAACCCGCGTCGAAAAATGCGCCAATTTGGCCCAGGGCAGACAGAAACTCCCAAAGGCGTGCGGAATCGATGGACAGAGTCCCTTTCATGGCAACAGCAACACCTCTGCAAGGGTTTCTTGGACCAGACCAGATAGGAGTGGGACCTTGTAGCCGTTCTTGGAAAGGGGTGTGGCCCCTTGGGTGGCGGCTTGACCGATTTTTTGCAACTTGTTTGCGTCTACAGGCTGGCTCTTGAGGAGGAGGGATTCAGCGTAGCGTGCGCGGTAGGGAACAGGTGCGACGGACCCCAAAATGATCTTGGCTGCGGTCAGGGTTTTGTTGGCATCAGTGGAACGGCGGAGGTGAACCGCGACTTCACACAGTGGCCAATCGAAGCTCTGCTTTTGTTTGACCTTGCGATAGAAAGACTGTTCACCGGCCAAGGGGGAAGGAATCCACACAGCGACGAGCACCATGTCGTCATCAAGGCGGTTTTCGCGTCCGACGGCCCCGCCGGGCTGGTTGGGGGCGACCAAAAAACTCGACAGGCGTGCGAAGCGTTCGTTTTGGGGGACTTTTGGTTGTCCCGTCGTGGCGGGGGAGGGCGAGGGGTCGGGGACAAGAAGCTGGACGATGGCATCAAGGGCGACGAGCGCGGTGGCTGACCCAGAGGGGTGTGTGGCGGCGCACGGTTTGTTGTCGAATATGGCGTGAAAATCGTTTTCTCCGTCGCGGGCAAAACACATTCCGCCACCTTTTTTGGCGCAGGGATAGTCAGCGGAACGGAAATAGAAACAGCGTGGACGTTGAAACAGGTTGCCTCCGAGGGTGGCCATGTGCCGAATTTGGGGGGTGGCGATGTCGGACACTGCCATACAGAGCGCCGTGGCCTGACGCTGTAGGAGGGGATGTGCGGCGATGTCTGCTAGCGAAGTGAGCGCGCCGAGTCTGAGACAATCGCGTTTGGGGGGAGGCAGTCCGTCTCCGCCGCCGGGCAAAAGCCGCCAAACATCGTCGGGGATGGCTTCGGCTTTGACCTCTGTGATGGTGGTGAGGGGATAGGTGGAATCCTGCAATCCTCGCAGGTTGACGACGCGGTCGGGCTCCTCGAGGCCCTCTTTTTGAAGGTCCAAAAGGTCGATGCCGCCAGCTTTGAGCTTGAGGGGGCCGCCTTTTTTGGCCGAAAGCTCGTCGAGAACGTGTTTGAGGGTGCGCGGCATCATCAAAGAAAAGGGTTTCATGGCAAGTGTTCTCCTCGCTGCTTGGCGAGTGCGCTGAGGACGCGGGCCGGTGTGAGCGGCAAATCGCGCAGACGGACACCGAGCGCGTTGTAGACGGCGTTGGCGATGGCGGCTGCGGTGGGAACAGTGGCGGGTTCTCCGATGCCGCTCGCGTCGGTGGAGGAACGCCCGTGCAAATCCTCGAGGAAGAGGACTTGGAGCGCTGGGACATCGAGCGCCCCGGCGATTTTGTACTGTTCGAGATTCCCGTTGAGCACGCGACCGGTTTTGGGATCGAGGCGGCGTTCCTCGAACAGGGCGTAGGAAAGACCTTGAAGGATGCCGCCGTGGATTTGGTTTTCGACGAGAAGCGGGTTGATGGGACGACCGCAATCTTGGGCGGCACCGATGCGCAACACGCGGATGACGCCGGTCAGGGTGTTGACCTCGACTTCGGCCATTTGCACGCCGCCGAGTTGGTTTGCGAGCGGGCCTGCCTTGGCGGTGGGTTCGCGGACCCAATCGCTTTGCCGGGTCGCGGTGCCGACGACTTCGGAGCGACGCAAACGTGCGCAGGCTTGGGCAAACGGAAGAGGCGGAATGGGTTTGCCGGCCTTTTGTCCGACGATGAGTCCTTTTTGGAGCGTCGGATTGGCATCCAAACCGAGCACGGTTCGCAAATCGGCGAGCAAATTCTGCTTTGCGAGGTAGGCAGCGTCCCGGACGACGGGGGTGGCAGAGGAGGTCGTCATGCTTCCGCCAGAGGCTGGCCCGACGGGAAAACGTGTGTCGCCAATCGATACTTTGATGTTGGCAAGTGGCAAGTCCAATTCCTCAGCGACGACGAGCGCGATGGCGGTTCGGATTCCGCCGCCGATGTCTTGCGTGCCGATTTGGACCTCGACGTGTCCGTCGCGTTGGATGCGAACGAGTGCGTGCGAATCGAGGCTGACAAAGTGATACCAAAGCCCCTGCGCGACGCCGATTCCTCGTCGCAATTCCCCGAGTTTTCCTGCGCGCGGCCCCTGTCCGGCTGCTGTTCGTTTGTTCCACCCAAAGGCCTCGGCCAAACGCTTCCGTTCTTCTTTGCGGGCAGGGTGTGGATCGTTTTTGTCGCGCAACGCGAGCGGGTCCATGCGCAGGCGTTCGGCCAATTCGTCCATGGCTTGCTCGAGGGCAAACGCGCCTTGTGGGTGCCCGGGTGCCCGAAAAGCGGCCAGGGGGCCGGTGTGGGTAAATACGTCTGTTTCTTCGACATAAATCGCAGGACAGGCGTAAAGCCCAAGAGCGGGCCCCGAAAAGCCAGCGCCAGCCCCGGCCCCGCCGTGGCCAAAACCTTTGACCTCGATCGCGGTAAGTTGGCCATCTGCCGTGGCTGAGAGGGCGACGTTTTGTTCGGAACCAGGCCGATTTCCGACGGCCAAGTGTTCCTCTTTGCGAGACAACGCGATGCGAACGGGGGCCGCTGCGGCTTTGGCCAACAGGGCCGCGAGGACGCCGTAATTGCCGGGCCCAAACTTGGCCCCAAAACCGCCACCTGTGTGGTCGGAAAACACACGAATTTTCGTTGCGGGCATCGACAGCACTTCGGCCAATTCCTCGCGCACGGAAAAAATGCTCTGCGTCGAAACCCACACGGCCAGCTCGTCGCCGGCGCGGTTCCATTCGGCGACCAAACCGTGCGTTTCGAGCGCGGAATGGGTCTGCACTTGGGTCGTGTACGTCGCTCGGACTCCTGCTGGACCGGACAACAGGGCTTGCGTGACGGCTTGCGCCTGTTTGTCCACATCTCGGCCTTTGACCGTACTTCGTTTGGGGCCGCGCAGGTTGCCCTGCTGTTTGAGCGCATCTTTCGACCCGCCGCCGCCTGCGGAACCTCGTGCGGTCACGGGCTGTGCGAACACGAGCGGCGCATTCGCAAGGCGAGCCGCAAGCGGGTCGATGACAAACGGGAGCACGTCGTAATCCACTTTGATTTTGGCGAGCGCAGCCTCGGCCTGTGATGCGGTTTGGGCGGCGACAGCAGCGAGGGGCTGCCCGCAATACAGGACGCGACCGACGCCTTTGCTTTGGTCTTGCCCGACGCTGGCGACGCCGAGCAAGTGAGGCAACACGACGGCAGCGCGAACGCCCGGTTGCTTCTGCGCCTCGGTTACGTCGATGCGGTGAATCCGCGCGTGGGGATGCGGCGACCTGAGCACGCGCCCGACGAGCAGTCCCGGTCGCATCCCATCGCTCACATACCGAGCGCGCCCGGTTACTTTGTCGGGGCCATCCACGCGCGGCGTCGGCTTTCCGACCTGTGCAAGCGATTGGTTTTCTTGCCAGACAGCCGGTGTGTTTTCACCGACCTCGCGCGGTTCTTTGGCAAGACTTGCGCCGACGATGCCGACGGGAACGTCGATGCGGCTCATTTTTTGCCTCCCTGGGCGGCGGCCAGCACCGCTTGTGTGATGTGTGGATACGCACCGCAGCGACACAAATTTCCGGCGAGGGCATGCTTTACGTCCCCGTCGGTCAGCGCCGCGAGTTTGCCTTCGGTTTTGGCTTTTTCGTACAGGGCAGCGCAGCTCATCAACATGCCCGAGGTGCAAAACCCACACTGGAGCGCATCTTTTTCGACAAACGCTTGCTGAAGCGGATGCAGCTCGGTGCCTTTGGACAACCCCTCGACCGTCGTCACGGCAGGCGGCGATTGCCCCGCAGGTTGCCCAGGCAAACCGGCCACATCGAGCGCCAACGTCATGCACGCGAGCATCGGTTTTCCCGCGATGAGCACCGTACACGCCCCGCACGCGCCGCGTTCGCACCCCTGTTTGGTGCCGGTGAGGCCGAGTTTTTCGCGCAACACCTGCGCCAGTGTTTCGCTCGGCTCGATCATCAGTTTTTGCGCTTTGCCGTTTACGAGCAGCGTCGCGGGCACGGCTTTTGGACCGAGCACTTGCGCCACCGGGTTTGTGCTTGTTTGGGCCTGTGCGGCCTCGGCCTGCGGAGTTTTCGAGATGAGCACGGCAGCGCCCGCAACCCCGCCCGCTTGTTTGAAAAAGGAACGTCGCGAGAAAGCACCGCCAGGTTCATCTGCGGGTTCTGTCGTTTGAACTACAGGAACGGAAGCGGGTGCGGGTGTGGGTGAAGGAAGGGAATCGTCCGTGCGCATGGCGGGACCATACAACACCCCGCGCGCCAAACTGCCTCAAAAATGCCAACCGGAACCCTCGCTGGATAGGAGCGTGTGTGCAGCTTGGCCAGAGGTAGTTGTTTGTGGTATAGGGCGGGCTTCTTGTTTGGGAGGTCCCAGTTGATGTCACGTTTCCAGGTCCGAGGTGTTTTTTGGGCGGGCAAAACGACGCTCAGTCTGTTGTCGTGTTCGTTGTGGCTGGCGGCGTCAAGCTGCACGCCGTGTGAACCGCTGGCACCGGTTCGAGCAGATCCGCCGCCGCAGGTGGTGCCTCCTCCGCCGCCGGTGCCGCAAGGGCCGACGGAAGCGGATGCACGGGCGTTCATGGATCAGACGGAAACGCAGCTTCGGGCGCTGGCCAGCCATGCGCAGCGCGTGCAGTTCGTCCAGAACACGAACATCACGTCGGACACCGAGTACCTCAATGCCATGGCGCAAGAACAGCTCATGGAGTTTCTGGGGAAAAAGATCAAAGAGGCTGCTCGGTTCGATGGCATTTCGCTGGCCCCTGATCTGCGTCGGAAGTTCGATTTGCTCCGGCTCGGACAGGATTTGCCGGCACCGCCGGATGCAGCGGAACGGGCGGAACTGGCGCAGCTCGCAGCGTCGATGGAAACGTCGTATGGGAAAGCGAAGTATTGCCCTCCGCGTCTGAAAGGGCAGTGCCTGACACTCGATGACCTGACGCGCACGCTGGCCAACAGCCGCAACTACGACGAGCTTCTGGATGTGTGGACGGGTTGGCATGATCAGGCCAAGACGTTGCGCGGTTCCTATGCGCGGTACGTGGTGCTGGCGAACAAAGGAGCGCAGACCGCCGGGTACAAAGATGTGGGGGCGATGTGGCGGTCTCGGTACGACATGAGCGAGGAGGCGTTTGCGGCAGAGACAGAGCGTCTGTGGCAGCAAGTGAAGCCGCTTTATGAACTCTTGCACTGCTATGTGCGGATGAAGCTGCACAAAACCTATGGCAATCGCGTCGCCGAGTCGGGCCCGATGCCAGCGCATGTCCTTGGGAACATGTGGGCGCAGGAATGGGGGAACATTTTTCCGCTCGTGGCACCGCAGGGGAAAGGCGCGGCGATCGACCTGAAAACCAAGTTCGTGCAAAAGAAAATCACGCCGCTGCAAATGGTCAAAATGGGCGAGGGATTTTTCAAATCCGTGGGCTTTGACCCTCTGCCGGATACGTTTTTTGCGCGATCGATGTTTGTGCGGCCCAAAGACCGGGAAGTGGTCTGTCACGCTTCGGCGTGGGATGTGACCTCGCGAGGGGATTTGCGGCTGAAAATGTGCATCGAGCTCGACGAGGACAACTTCCGCACGGTTCACCACGAGCTGGGTCACAACTACTACTACTGGTACTACCGAGATCTACCCATTCTGTTTCAGCAAGGCGCGAACGACGGTTTCCATGAAGCCATCGGAGATGCGATCGCGATGTCGATCACGCCGACGTATTTGCAAAAATTGGGGCTTATGGATGCCGGTGCGCAGGTGGACGACATCACCTTCTTGCTGCACGACGCGCTCGACCACGTTGCGTTTTTGCCGTTTGGCAAAGTGATTGATCAGTGGCGGTGGGAAGTGTTTTCCGGGAAAGTCCGCCCCGAGGAATACAACAAGCGGTGGTGGGAGCTGCGCAAGATGTATCAAGGCGTGGTGCCTGCTGCGGGACGCACCGACGCGGATTTTGATCCGGGCGCGAAGTTTCACATTCCAGGAAACACGCCGTATGCACGGTACTTTTTGGCGCGCTTTCTGGAATTTCAGTTTCACCGTGCGCTGTGCCAGGCCGCTGGTTTTCAAGGGCCTTTGCACAAATGCTCGATTTACGGCAACCAAGCAGCGGGCGACAAGTTGAAGGCGCTTCTGCAAATGGGTGCATCGAAACCGTGGCCCGAGGCGCTGACGGCCATCGCGGGGACGGACAAGATGGATGCGGCGGCTCTTTTGGAATACTACGCGCCGCTCATGTCCTTCCTGAAAGAACAGACTGCTCAGCAACGCTGCGGCTACTGAACGATCAAAGGGGCTTGGGTGTTCGGCCCTAGCTCTTTGCTCGTCGAGCGGCGATCACTTTCGCGATCTTCGATTCCAAATCTGCAAAATCAAACGGCTTGTCTACGTACTCGTCTGCTCCATACAAAGGAGAGGTCATTTCGTTCACCTTCTCTCCGATTGCGGTGAGCATCACGATTCCGACGTTGTGGAACATTGGGTCGTTGCGCAGCTCGCGAGCGACCTCCCAGCCGTTTTTCCCCGGCATCATCACGTCGAGCAGCACCAAATCAGGGTGCTTGTCGCGCGCAAGCTGCAAGGTCTGAAGACCGTCTGCCGCCTCCAGAACTTTGTATCCCTTTTTGTTGAGCCGGATGGACAACATCATCAGGATTTCGGGGTCGTCGTCCGCGATCAGAACCAAGCCTTTGTGAGAGGCAACACTCGTCGGTGCAGGCATGGACCACACGCTAGCTTGCGCAGACGCACAGGTCAAGACGAATGCCGAGCACGCTTTTGGGGTGCGGCGTCGTGAGACAAACCGCAGACACAAGCAGAGAGCCAAAAGCACGCACGGGGCCGGATTTGGCCACGGCGGAAAACAGTCTGAAAGAATGGGAAAGGACTGCGGAGCACGTCGGAAGAACGCTACTTCTCGTAGGGCAGAGGGCTTTGACCGTCCCACAACGAGGCTGGGATTTTGGAGCCGCGCGTGACGCGATCCGCGTCGGTGCATCGGTTGAACAGCTCCACCTCGGTTTGCGGAACGCCGGTCACACACGGACTGTCGATCATGTCTTTCTTCTTCTGGCCGCCATCCAGAAAAGACGGGTCTTCATCGTCGGGATGGTAGTTGTCTGCACTCGCGCACCGCAACTGAGTGGACAGAAGCGAAAGGCCGCACAAAACCAGGAAAGACAGCCCGCGGGACCATTTCTTTTTTGCGGTTTGTTGCATCACTCGGCCTCGCAGTAGTTGTGACGGCAAGTTCCGGTTGTGCAGGTTCCCGTCGGACATTGTCGGCAGTTGAGCGTACCTTGAACCACATTGTGTTCAAACAGACAGCGGCACGAATCTTTGGGTGCCGAAACCGTCATGGGCCCGGCATCGGTTGTTTTGGATACCTGCATGACACATTGGGGAATCAGGCCGGACTGGACTTGCAAGACTTGGGAATCTTGACCCCCGACGACAGATTTGCCGAGGAAGATGTTGGAAAGCCGTTTTCCCTTTTCGGACAACGGTTCGCTCGGATTCGCCGGGTTTTGCCGCAGGACTGTGTGAAGGTAGCCCCACAACGGATAGTGCCCGTCGCGGACATTTTGTTTTTCAAACGATTGTTTGTCGGGAACAAGCGCGCGTCGATCAGGGAAAAACGCTCCGGTTTGATCCATCGCTTGGAACGCCAGCGGACGAAGTTCTTTGCGTCGGCGATCGGCGACCGAGGTCGGCAAAACCACGATTCCGTGCTCTGTGTCGTTAAAGAGCACATCAAAAAGCGCATCTGTGTTTGCTGCAACAGTGCCCTTCCATTTGTTGCCAGGCAGTTTGATTCTTGGCGCAGTCAACAGGGTGCCGGCATCCTGTTGACCCAAATGGGCGATCGCAGCATCGGAAATCCACGGTTTTAGTCCAGCCGATTGACCCGCGCCGAACACGAAGTGGGCCTCTGGGGCAAGAATCGCGGCTTCAGTGGCCGTTTTCGACATCGAAAACGTATACGCCGCAACAGGCCCAGCAGCGACGAGGACTCCTGTCGGCGGGGTCTGCGCGTAGGCGGGGCATGTCTGCGGAAACACGTCCGCAAGAACCAAATCGATCTTGGTCCCCCCCGATTCCAAATCACACGTTTGGGTTCGATTCGGATCGGGGATCGGGTCTCGAGGGAAAAAATACGCCTTGCCTTTCATGCACGCGCCGAGCGCACACGATCCAGGATTCGTGTCTCGGACCATTGCCTCGAGGGCTGAACACGCCGGCGCGATCTGAAAGATCACCGTTTGTTTCTGCGCATCCGTTCGCGCGAGAAGTTTGGCGACTTCGCCAAGCATCGGCTCCGCAGACGACGACGCCATGACATAGGCGGGTTCTGACAGCACCCTGCATTCCAGCGCCGAGGCTGACTTGGGAAAGCCGACAGCACCGACGAACAACAGCACCGAAAAGTACCTTGCCCACATGTCGCGCAGCCTAACACAAGACCATTCCATGCAATACGAGATCATCGAAACGAAAAACCAACAAAGTTGCAGGCTGGTTTGCAGCACACGCTGTGGAATCGGCAGAACATGAATGGACAGGTTGCGGTCTGGTTTTTTTCCGTGCCTCGCTGGCGCGCAACAGCCGCTTGTCTCAAGTCGATAACCTTTCGCGAGACAGTGGGTAACTTTGTCTGTGACCATCCGGGACACTCGCCGTTTTTGGCGTGGACGGCATACGGATGGCGCGGTCGTGATACGCTGCAAACGAGGCAAATAGACGATGGCGGCTTCAAGCAAGACCCGGCCCTACATTTCCAGCCGTTTTGTACTCGAACTCGAAGACTCCAGTGCGGGTCAATACATGGGAACGCTCCAGACGATCGAGGGCGGGACGTTCAAATCCGAAGTCCTTGAGGAGAAAGTCGGCGGCACAGGCGCGGTGACGAAGTATCCTGGCCGTCCGAAGTTCGACGACGTGACCATCCAAGTCGGCATGGCGATGGCTCCGCGTTTTTGGCGGTGGATTTCCAAGAGTTTTAGCTATGACGCAGAGCGGGCCAATGGCTCGCTTGTGGCGCTCGATTTTGACAACAAAGAGAGATGGCGACGGAAATTCACTGGGGCATTGATTCGCGAAGTGACGTTTCCGACGCTGGACGGTGCTGCGAAAGAGCCCGCCTACATCACCGTGAAGTTTGCGGTCGAGAGCATCAAGGAAGAAGCCTCGGGAAACAATCAATATCCCGGCGAGCAAAACCACAAAGACGAATGGGAACGTCAACGGATGTGGCTTCCGTCGATGTTCACTTTCAAAATCGACGGAATCAGCCAAGATCCGGCGGAAACCTGCAAAATCGAGTCGTTTTCGGTCAAGCAAGAGATCATCGAAAACCCGATCGGCAAATTCCTGGAAAACCAAAAAGAACCAGGCCGGGTTGATTTTCCGACGCTGGGCGTGACGATTTTGCAACGCGATGCAGGCCCGTGGATGAAATGGTGGGACAAACTGGTTCGCGAGGGGAAACACGAGCTGAGCCAGCAACACAATGGCCACATTTGGTTCCTTCCCCGAGATGCCGTCGGTTCGGGCCAGCTTCAGCGAAAACCACTTTTGACGCTCGATTTGTTCGGCGTGACGATTCTGGGTTTGGGTCCGGTCAAACACGACTCGAAACAGCAGCAACTTCAAAAAGTGAAACTCGACTTGGCCTGCGAGCGAATCGACCTCCAAGGCGGCGAAGGCACCGTCTGACCTCTCCTTACAATCCCTCTTTTCAAATTTGGGAGTCGGTAGGAATGCTGAAGCGACGAACCACTTTGTTGTGTTTTGGGATGGCCTTGTTGCTCGGCTTCGGCGTCGGAGTGGTGCGTGCCGATGTCACGCGATGGTCGAGCGGCGATTGCAAAGCGTTGGCATCGGGCGACGCGAGCTATTGCACGACGAACGATTGCAAAGGCATCGCAAAGCGCGACGCGAGCTATTGCAACAGCAACGACTGCAAGGGTTGGGCTCGCATGGACCCGAGTTATTGCGACACAAACGATTGCAAGGGCATCGCTCGAAAAGACAAGAGCTATTGCCAAACGAACTTCTGCAAAGGAATCGCCAGCGGTGACGCGAGTTACTGCGACGACAACGTCTGCAAAGCCATCGCCCGCCAAGACAAAAGCTACTGTCCATAGTTCGTTCCCACACAGAAACTACTGCGGTCCATAGTTCGTTCCCACACAGAAACTACTGCGGTGGGCGCTGGCTAGGTCAGGCGTGCTCACAACCGTGAAGGCTGCTCCCCCCATGCTTCGTGCCGGGGACTGTCGCGCTCGCCCGCCTACGCCTTCGCCCGACACAAATCTTCGGGCTCCGTTTCTGGATGGGAAGCAGTCTGATCCCAGATTCTCGTCGATACGCGGCGTGCAGTGGAAACACTAGAACATGCGAGCGATCCAGCGTTTAGTATGTGCAAAAACGCTCGGCCCAGCTCCTCATGGCACGTCGGAAACCAGAAACCATCGGAAACTATCGGATTGTGCGCGAAATCGGTCGCGGAGGCATGGGGACCGTTTTCGAGGCTGAGCACGAGCGTGTGAAAAATCGCGTCGCGATCAAAGTGCTTCATTCGGAATACGCGCGCGAGCCGCAAATCGTCGCTCGGTTTCGTCAGGAGCCGATGGCGGCGAACCTGACTCGGCATGCGGGCATCACACACGTTTTCGAGAGCGATGTTTTGCAAGACGGTACGCCGTATCTGGTGATGGAATTTCTGGACGGTCAGTCGTTGCGGCAAAGGTTGAAAAAAGCGCGCAGCGGTCTGCCTGAACTGGTGGTGATTCGTTTTGGGCGGCAATTGGCGGATGCTTTTTCGGCGGCGCACGCAAAAAAGATCATCCATCGCGACATCAAGCCGGAAAACATCATGCTGGTCCGCGACGATGCGGTGCCGGGCGGAGAACGCGCGAAAGTCCTGGATTTTGGGATTGCCGTCGTGGCGGAAGATGCGTCGCTGTCGATGTCGTCGGGATCGAACACGCAGGTGAAAACGGGGCCGTTTGCGTCGCTTTTGGGGACGGCAACCTACATGGCCCCAGAGCAGTGTTTGGAAAGCGGGCGGGCGGTCGTGGATGAAAAAACGGATGTGTATGGGCTGGGTGTGGTGTTGTACGAGGCGCTGTGTGGTCAGCCTCCGTTTGTTGCGCCCGAGCTGGTCAGCGTCATGCACCAACACATTTCCGAGCCACCGCCGCCGCTGTCTCTTTTGCGCCAAGACGTGAGGCCGGAACTGGAAACCCTGGTCATGCGCATGCTGGCGAAAGCGGGAAGCGATAGGCCGAGCATGCGAGAGGTGTCGGCGCAGCTTCACACGTTGGAACTGACCGCAGACGATCCATCGGCAGTGTTTTCGGTGCCTCCGCCTTCTCCGTCGGGGACGCGGTGGGGATTCGTTTCGGCAGCGGTCGGCGCGTTGCTGCTGTTTGGAATTGTTTTTCTGCTGTTTCAACACCGAAAAACGGGTTCGGTGACGTGGCGGATCGACAGCGTGCCGCCGGGCGCATCGGTCGTGAATACTGCGGGCGAAAACATGGGGCAGACGCCTTTTCGTCATCATCCCAAGCGAGATCTGGGGAAACTGACTGTTTTTGTCCGCATGCCAGGCTACGTTTCCGAGACGGTGGTGCTGGATTTTGAACGCGATACGCAATTGGTGCTGGAACTTCGCAAGGACACCGGAAAAAAACCATGAACCACGTTTTCCGTTCGGGCGCGCGAGCTTGGTTGGGTTTTTGTCTGGCGTTGCTTTTGTGTTCCTGGAAAGAAATCGGTCACGCACAAGTTCCGGTTCTGCGTTCCCCCATTGAATCGGTAGGGGCACCCGGAATGGGCGTTTCAGATGGGGGAGAACCCTTTGGTGTGGTCATAAACCCTGCGTCTTTGGGAGGACTTTCGGGGTACAGTTTTGGACTCCGGCACAACGAAACGACCGGGCAAATTCCGTGGGCGGGGAGAGGAACGGGGGCCTACTTTGCGACTCCCTTGCCGTATGTGAGTGCCTTGAAAGTGGGTGCCGGACTCGAGCTTTTGCGTCCTCACGATGATCTGGACATGCTTGGGAAGCTGACGTTGGCGGTGGCGTATCGTCCGGCGTGGTGGGCGTCGGTGGGCTTTTCGTATGCGCGCACGCTTGGCAAGCCGACAGACAGAAGTTACGGAGAACTGGACACGGTTTCGGTGGGGCTACAGCTGCGGGCGAATCGGCGTCTTTCGTTTGGCATGGTCGCCCGAGATCTCAATGCTCCCAAGCCGAGCACGCCGTCGTGGTTGCCCGCCATTTCGCGCAGCTATGAGTTTGAAACACTCATCGAACCGCTGGGGGATTCGCGTTTTTCCATCGGTTTGTCTGCGCGGGTTGGAGAAATGAATCCAGAAGTCCATCCGCGTCTTCGGATTTGGTTTCGTCCGGTATCCGGTTTGGGTGTGGGGTTGGATGGCGGTTCTGTGTTCATCAAAGATGCGGACCCGCGTGAGAAGGTGGCTTGGCGGGCAGGGGTGGGTTTGTCAATCGACTTTGCGCAGGTCGGTGCGTCGGTGTTCCAGCTGTTTGGGCGGGGGCAGTCGGCACCTGTCGGCTATCACGGGGGTGCGCTGTCTGTTCGTGTTTCACAAGAGCGATATCCGGCGATTTGGGAGGGCCCGAAGTCGGTGCTGCGGTTGCATTTGGGGGAAGTGAGCGGGCGGACTCTGTTGCGGACTTTGCTTGCGCTCAAGCAAGTGGAACGGAATCGCAAATATGAGGGTGTGTTGGTCATCGTGAACGATGTTCCGGGAAACTGGGCAACGGCGCAGGAGATTCGGCAGGCACTGGTCGCATTGCGGAAAGCAGGCAAGCGGGTTTTGGCGTATGGCGCCGATTTGAGCATGCGGGAGTACTACGTTGCGTCTGCGGCGGATGAAATTCTGCTTGATCCGGTCGGTTTGGTGCGGCTGTCGGGAATTGCACAGGGAACGACGCACGTCAAAGAGGCGCTTTTGCGGCTGGGTGTGGCGGTAGACCTTGTGCGAATCGGGGACTACAAGGCTTCCCCGGAAAGTTTCACGCGCGACGGTCCGAGCGAACGAACGCGGCTCCAGCGACAAAAAGTCGTGGATGATTTGTCGCAGCAAGTCTTTTCGGACATTGCCACGTCGCGGGGTCTTGCGTTGCCTGCGGTAGAAAAACTTATAGAAGAAGGACAATATCTGCCGACGGCGGCGCAACAGGCTCGTTTGGTGGATGGTGTGGCGGACCAAACGGAATTGCATCATCGCCTGGCGAAGGTGTTTGGTTCTTCTGTGCGCCTCGAAAACTTGCCTACTGGCGGTCGTTCGCTGAGTGTACGACCACACGGGGTTGCGGTGATCGAAGTTCGGGGCGACTTGGTGGAAGGTCGCTCGTTCAAGATTCCGTATGTGGATTTTCAAGTGGTCGGGGCGCAGACGCTGAGTGAGGCGCTTGTGCGGGCGGGCCAAGATCCTCGCGTTGAGGCGGTGGTCTTGCGGGTCGATAGCCCAGGCGGGTCGGCGTTGGCGGCGGATTTGTTGTCAAGACAGGTCAGCGAGCTGGCCCAGACGAAGCCAGTGATTTGCTCGTTTGGAGACATCGCAGCATCGGGTGGTTACTACTTGGCGGCCCCCTGTCGCGAGATTTTTGCCGATTCGCTGACCATCACGGGGTCGATTGGAATTTTCGGCGGCAAAGTGGATGCGAGTGGTCTGTTTGCGCGGCTCGGCGTCGAGCGGGCGCGGTATGTGCGCGGAGAGCACGCGGACATGGAAAGTCCGTTTCGCAGTTACACGGACAAGGAACGCGAGCTGCTTTTGCAACGGATGCAGGCGGGCTACGAACGGTTTTTGTCCGTCGTGAAGGCTGGGCGAAAGCTGTCCTCGCAAGAAGTGCAGCCAGTGGCGGAGGGGCGGATTTTTTCGGGAAAACAGGCGATGGCGGGGCGGCTTGTGGACCGCATGGGCGGTTTGACGGATGCGGTGGCCCGAGCGCGCGAGCTGGCAGGCCTTTCGGGCGAAAAAGATGCTGAAGTGCTGTTTTGGCCGGAACAACCGAAACATCTGCTGGGAGAGCTTTTGGGGGTCGCGCAGAATTTGGTTTCGGACGAGCCGTTTGTTCTGTCAGGGGTCGTAAGGAACGTGGTCGGGATGATTCCGGGGGTGGTGTGGGCGCTCTGTCTGGAAGGGGACGTGCTGGCCAGGATGGACGAAGAACCGGTCGCTCCGTGATGCGCTAATCGACGATTTCGGGTTTGCCGATTTTTTTTCCGGCAGTTTGGGGGCCTGGTTTGCCGGCTGGTTTGGTAGGACTCTGTGCAGGATTTTTCCCCGCGAGGGTTCCGGCTTTTGTGCCAGGCGCGGGTTTGTTTCCCCCGGTCGGAGCGGGTTTTGTGCCTCCCGCCGGAGCTTTTCCCGATGTCACCCAAGGAGTCGCTTTCGGTGGCGCTTTCGGTGGCGTTTTCGGCGGGTTTTTCGTTTGCGCCACGGGTTTGGCTGGTTCGTCGTGGGCCAAAAGGACATTCAAGGTCACATCGTCGTCGATGTTGGCGTCCACCACTTGGTCTTTGTAGTTGGGCCGACGCAAAAGCAGCTTGAGTGGCGTTTTGCCGCGCGGCCAGTCTTTCTTCATGGGCGTCATGCCGATCGAACGTCCCGAATCGGCCAGGAATACATCCGCACCGGCTGGGGTACTTTCGATCGACAGCAGGACCGAGGCTCGTTCGACTTGCGTTGAGACGACACTGGGGCGATTCGCGTCGCGCTGCTCGCGCAAGGCGCGAACGAAGAAGGCAGCCCCCACGGAAAGCACGACGATGCCAAAGGCTGCGGACACGGCGATGATTCTTCGTCGGGTGGTCGGCGTGATGGATGCGCTGCTTTGTCCGGTGGAGCCGCCGAGCGTGGATTGTCGCGCGCCGGAATTGGAGTCTTTGTCCGCTTTGTCTCGGGCAGAAGCGAGCTGGTTTTTGGTCGGGGTATCGTCCTCGCTTGAACTTTGCGAAGTGAGAGGATTTGACACAACCGCGCCGACGAGGGAAGGCATTCCTGGCACGCTGCCCGGCGAAAAACCAGGGATGGGAATGTTGGCAGAAGAAAGCTGATAGCCAGTCGGCAGACGCACGATTGCATGCGCCATGGTGGGATAGGCAACCGCGAGGCCGTCGAGTTCGACCGTCACCTGCTTCATCGTGGGGCGTTCGGCTTTGTTCTTGATGAGCAAACGGTGAACGACTTGCCCCAAATTGACCGGAACGTGCGGCGCGACCTCTTTGAGGGGTGCCGGTTCGTCGTAAATCTGCTTGGCCAGAATCTCGCCCTGCGCGCCCGTGAACGGCGGCTTTCCGACGAGCATCTCGTACATGATGACGCCCAGCGAATACACGTCGGCTTTGTCGTCCACGTTTCCCGCGCCGCGACACTGTTCCGGGGCCATGTATTTGGGCGTGCCCATGACGACATCTGCGGCGGTTTGCGCTGCGCCTTGGTTGAGCTCGGCAGCGACTTTGGCGATGCCAAAATCGAGCAGCTTCACTCGGATGCGCCCAGGTGCTTCGGGGTCCGGGTCCGAAATCAACATGATGTTGTCGGGCTTCAAATCCCGGTGGATCACGCCTTTTTCGTGGGCAGCGGCGAGCGCGGCGGCGATCTGGCGCGAGATACGCACGACCTCGGGCACGCCGAGTTTGCCCCCGTTGGCTTTGAGTTTCTGGCCGAGCGTGTCGCCTTTCAGAAACTCCATGACCAGGTAGGCGACGCCGAACGGAAGCTGTCCGTAGTCGGAAATTTGGACGATGCCCGGATGGTCCACGATGTTGACGGCCCGCGCCTCGTTGAAGAAACGCTGTGCGATCTCTTGTTCTTGGGCGTAACGACCGTGCAGCACTTTGATGGCGACGCGCCGCTCGATGGGCTCTTGAATCGCCTCATACACTGCGCCCATGCCGCCTTTTCCGATCAAGCGGACCAGGCGGTACGAGCCTATCTTCTCGCGCGGCAGACCTGTAGACACTACCTGCGCATCTTACCACTTGGATGCCTCGGAGAAGAAGAGGGATGCAGCGGCGTTTTCGACCCGAAACCGCAGGGCCGATGTAGGGGCGCTGGGGCTCTTCCGCAGAAACCACCGAGCTTGTCAGAACCCGGCTTGGTTTCATCTGGGAAGGCAAGGCGCTTGACAGCAAGCACCCTGGATTCAGGGAGGAAGAAAAAAGGGTTGCCAACAAGCGGCCTGGTTTC
>DAOLIT010000021.1:58313-76755 GCA_035328405.1 Pseudomonadota bacterium
GCACCCTGGATTCAGGGAGGAAGAAAAAAGGGTTGCCAACAAGCGGCCTGGTTTCATCTGGGAAGGCAAGGCGCTTGACAGCAAGCACCCTGGATTCAGGGAGGAAGAAAAAAGGGTTGCCAACAAGCGGCCTGGTTTCGCCCTGGTTTCATTTGGGAAGCTGTGGCGCGTGGGGTATTGGTTACGGGGTTTCTTGTGCAGGCGGCTTGGGAGGGGGCTTTGGCGTTGCGTTTGCCTGGATGCGGCGATAGAGGCTGACGTTTTTTTGGACGGTGTCGCGGTCGTGGAAGGCGCGGAGCTTGGCGTCTTCCCATTCTCGATCCAGCTCGGTCAGGCCCCATGTGCGGTCGCCGACTTCGCTGCGCGCCAAACGGAACGGGTTTCCCGCCTGGGGTCCGCAAAAGGCCACGTCGGCTTGTTCGACTTGGACAGGCATCTGCTGTGCGACGCGAGCGCGAAAGGCGGGGGCGTACCGTTCGTGATACAGGACGCCGAACATGGCGCGCCCGCTCTCTTTTCCGGCGGCGTACAGGCGAGCGCGGGCCCCAGGCACAAGCGACGGTGGGTAGTGCTTTTGGATTTCGGCGGCCATGTCTCGATGGAGGGTGTGGACGGTCGAAATCGACCACTGCGTCGAAAGCAAAAGTGCGTCGTACACAGCGGGGCCATCGGCTTCCCAAATCGCGTCGCTCAACCGGGTGCAAGCGGTTTCAGGCGAACGGCCGCAACCGCACAGAACGGAAAAACAAAACGCGAAAAGACCGCAGCGATCGAGCTTCGCGAAGGTCATGCGCTCGGCTCGTCGTCAGGCCCTTTTTCTTTAGGTGGATTGCTCGGCGAAACATCCTGCGGGCTCGAGGTCCTTTTTTCGCTGTCCTTTTTCTGGGCAAGCAGGATCGATTGCCGTCGCAGGGTTTGGTGGTGAAGCACCAGCCGCATCTCGATGTAAAGCCCGATGATGAGCCACAGGAGCGGAAAACCCGGAAGCTCGAAACCGCGCACTTTGGCGAAGGTCAAAAGCCCGCCGACCATCGCAATCAGGGCGGCACCAGTGGGAATCGCAAGAGAGAAAACGCGCCTAAAGGCCAGAAACAAACCGCCGAACAGCAGCGCCGCTCCGACGATCAGATTGCCGGGCGCAGACAAAAGCCCGAATGGATGGAAACGCACGACGGCAAATACGCCCATCATGCACATCATCACGACCAGGTAAGAGGTTTGTGATCGCACAGGAAACTTCCACTTTCTTTCACCAGAACATCAACAGTTCATCAAAAAATCGGCACCGAGGTCGTCAAAACATCGGAAAAAACAACGCCAACAGGCGCCAAACCTACCGCAAGACGCCGCCTGGGTTTCCGAAAGCCTCCACTTTTGTTTTTTTCCGTCGGTCATTTTTTTTCGGCTTGCCGTGATCGGCCTGGCTTTGGTATTCAGGGCACCTCTTTTGGCGAGCCGGTTGCTGGGTTCCCCGGCGGTCCGGTTCTGCGTCGCGCCTAGGTTCTCTGCTGAGTTCTGTGGGCAATTTCGTTTCATGTTGTTTGTTTCCGTGCGTGGTATGTCCACAGCGTCGATAAGTCGTGGGTGGTGAAGCATGCTGACCGATCTGCCATTTGAGAATTCCGCATCCGGGTCGCTCTGCTACGAGGTGAACACGACCGATCCATGGAGCGAAGCCTTGGCGGTGTTGGCTCAAAAGCTGTCTTCGCAAAATTTCGACCTGTGGTTCCGACCGATTCAGTGCCTGCGCGTCGAAGGCCGTTGCCTTCACCTTGTGGCCCCAAACCAATTCATCAAGGAATGGTTCGAGACGCACTACCAACAAGTCGTGCTCGATGTGATCAAGCAGATCCATGGACGCGACTACAGCGTGGCCTGGCAAATCGAAGAACGGGCGTCGAATGAGCAGGCAGACGGCGAGCCGTCGGATTCGGTTTCAATCGGTGGGTTTTCCGAGCCTGCGTCTGCCGCGAAAAAACACAAAACGGGCCCCGCGCCTGGCAAGAAAACGGGGACTTCAGCTCGGCGGGCAGGCAAGAACGGGAAGCCGTTTTCCAATTCGGACACGGGCGAGGAATCGCAGGATCTTCTTTCGCGAAACACGTTCGATTCGTTTGTCGTGGGTCCATCGAATCAGCTCGCCGCAGCGGCTTGTCAGGCGGTCGCGGAAAGTCCCGGCGGAAAATACAACCCGCTCTTTTTGTACGGCTGCGTGGGTCTTGGGAAAACGCACTTGCTGCATGCCGTCGGACACAAACTTCGCAGCCAGCATCCCGATTGGAACGTGGTCTACCTCAAGGCCGAGACGTTCATGAACGAGTACATCAAAGAGGTGCGCTCGGGCCGAATCGAGGAATTCCGCGCCAAATATCGCAACCAGACGGATGTGCTGCTCATGGACGACATCCAGTACCTGAGCGGCAAAGAGCGCACGCAAGACGAGTTTTTCCACACGTTCAACGCGCTGTTCGAGACGCATCGACAAATCGTCGTGACCGCCGACAAGTATCCGCACGAAATTCCCGACTTGGAAGATCGCATTCGGTCGCGGTTTCAGTGGGGACTCATCGCCGACATTCAG
Organism: Pseudomonadota bacterium; assembly: GCA_035328405.1. GTDB lineage: Bacteria > Myxococcota_A > Polyangia > Palsa-1104 > JAEUJZ01 > JAEUKA01. The sequence goes on from DAOLIT010000021.1 coordinate 60,895, forward strand.
CCGCCCGATTTGGAAACACGGGTCGCGATTTTGAAGAAAAAAGCCGAACTCGATTCGATCGACTTGCCGGATGACGTGGCGCTGTTTCTGGCGGCGAACATCAAGTCCAACGTGCGAGAGATGGAAGGCCTGCTCATCCGAGCCGCCGCGTGCGCGTCCCTGGAACAACGCCCGATCACCGTCGAGTACGTCCAAGACACGCTGCGGAATTTCCTGGGTCAGCAAGCCACCTATTTGAATGTCGAAGCGGTGCAGCGCGAGGTCGCCAATTATTTCGGCGTCAAAACGACGGACCTGTTGAGTTCGAGCCGGTTGCCTCAAGTTGCTCGACCGCGGCAAGTGGCGATGTATTTGTCGCGCAAGCTTTGCAAAACGAGCTTTCCCGAGCTTGGCCAAAAATTTGGCGGCAGGGATCACACGACAGTCATGTCGGCGTGCCGAAAGATGGAGGCACTGCTCGTCACAGAGCCGCAACTTTCAGGCGTGGTGCAAGAAATCGAACGGCATCTTCTCGTATAGGGTTGGCCTTGCTTTTGGTTTGACACATGTATCCGGCGGTAGAAAAAGAGCAGCGACAGCGCATCTGCACGGTGTGTGAACGGCTGTATCAAAAGGGCCTGATTGCCGCAGGGGACGGCAATGTGTCGGTGCGTGTTTCGGACGGGCAGGTGCTCGTCACGCCGTCGGGTTTTCACAAGGGCTTCATTCGGCCTGCGGACCTGTGCGTGGCGGATTTGTCAGGCCGACGTTTGCGCGGCGATCACAATCCGTCGTCGGAATTTGCGATGCACGCACTCGTGTACAAGGAACGGGCCGATGTGTCGTCGGTCGTGCATGCGCATCCTCCGTTTGTCGTCGCGCTTGCGCTTGCGGGCGTGCCGCTTGTCGATTGCGTGCTCAGCGAGACGTGTTTGTTGCTGGGGCCGGTGCCGACTGCGTCGTATTCGACGCCGACCACACAAGAAGTGCCGGATTCGTTGCGCCCGTTTGTGCGAAAGGCCAATGCCATTGTGATGCAGCGACACGGCGCGCTGACGATGGGCCGCACCGTGGAAGAAGCCTGGCAGCGCATGGAAGCTTTGGAGCACGCGGCCAAAATCATCCACGCCGCGCGGATGCTCGGAGAGGTGACGCCGCTGCCCGCCCGCGACACGCAAAAACTCGAACAATTGGCCGAGCAGTTGGGCATTCCGCGCCCGCCCACTGCGTTTGCGGCCCCGACGCACGATGCCGACGAACATGCACTCATCGAAGCGGTGCTGCGCAAGTTGGGTGTTCGTTCGTAAGACGTTTTCGTCGAGCCGTCCGCGTTTCGATTGACCCTAAAATGGCGGAATGGGAACAAGCGACGGGTCGGCGCGGACGGAAAAGCGGTGGCTATTCGGAATTGTGCTTCTGCTCTGCGGCGCGGTGTTGGGGCATCGCGCATACCGGGCGGTTCTGACGGAGCGAGCAAAAGAAGCCGTTCGGTTCAAAAAGAAGGCCGCTGACGAACATTTCAAGCAGGTGAAACATGCGCTCGGGCGGGGCGACACTGTGTCCGCGCTTCTCTGGCTCGACAAAGCGTATTCGTCGGGGAATCCCGATCCGCGAGCGCGCTTTTTGTTGCCGCACTTGACGCGCACATTGGCCCAAACGGTCGCCGTTTTGCCGCACGACGGCGAAGTGACCAGCGCGACTTTTGTAAGCGATGGACAGCGCGTGCTCACAACGAGTGCGGACGGGGTGGCGCGGTTGTGGTCGGTTCCCGATGGAAAACTTGTGCGTTCGCTTCAAAAAATCGAGGGTGCGCTGGTTTCTGCATGGCTGGCGAGCGACGGCAAGCATTGGGTCACGCTCGACCAAGAAGGCTTCGTCCGCTTGTATGACGACACACACGATGTTCCGCTTGCGGTGTTGTCCGATGGGGGGAAAGCGCAACCGCTCACGATGTTTTCGATGACCGCGAATGCAGAGCGTTGTGTGGCGGTGGCTGCGACGGAAAAAACGCGCGGTGCGCTGCTCTTTTCAGGCCAAACGGGCGCGCTCGTGGCGCGGTTGGAAGGTCACGAGGCAAACGTATTTGCGGCGCTTGCGGACCCGACGGGTCGTCGCATCGTTACGGCTTCGCCCAAAACCGTGAAACTGTGGGATGCGACGCAAGGCACAGCGGTCGCGACGCTTGCGGGGCACCAAGACGATGTGCGCGACGCGGTGTTTTCCCCCGATGGAACCCGCGTGGTGACGAGCAGCTCCGATCGCACGGCTCGGTTGTGGGATGCAGAAACCGGCGCGCTCGTGGCGGTGCTGGAAGGACACCAGGGCACGGTGCATTCAGCGTCGTTTACCTTGTTGCAAGGCCGCGCGGTCATGACGGTCAGCGCAGACGGCACAGCGAGGTTGTGGGACAAAACAACCGGTGCGCCGATGTTTGCCCCCGTCACGCATCCCAGGCGCAGCCAGATGCTCGCGCTGACCAAAGACGGCGGGCGGATGGTGGTCTTGTCCGAAAACAGCCAGCTTGAACTGTGGGACCGCATTTTGGGCCACATGCGAGGCCAGCTTCTGGGGCATGCGGGCGGAGTGGTGTCGATTTCGTTTTCACAGACGGGGAGTCGCATCGTGACGGCGGGCATGGATGGAATCGCTCGCATCCACGACGGTCGGTCGGGGCAGCCGTTGCTGTCGCTCCGCGGACACCACGGACGTGTGCTTAGCGCCGCATTTTCGCCCGATGGCCAGTTGGTGTTGACCGGCAGCAAAGATGGCACTGCGCGTCTTTCTCGCTCGCAAATTGACGAATTTCCAAGGCCGCTTCTGGGGCACGCCAGCGAGGTGGTTTCGCTCGCGTTTTCTCCGGATGGCCAAAAACTTCTGTCGGCCAGCCGCGAGGGGAAAGCGGCGCTTTGGGACACGGCGAGCGCCGACCGGCTCGCGGAATGGCCGCTGCATGGCATCGACGAAGCGCGTTTTGTGGGTCAAAAAACTGCGTCGCTCGAAATCCTGACCCTTGCGCGCGGCGGAGAGGGCAGCACGGGCAAAATTCCCTTCGCACTGCGTTTTTACGACGCCCAAAGCCACGCTCAAACCCAAACCGGGGGCGGTGACCTGTCGCAGGGGGCGTTCCTGGCCGCGTCGGCAGATGGTTCGTTTCTTCTCACGGACACGGACGGCCAAGCCGACTTGTGGACTCGATCGGGTCCGCTTGCGCCGCTTCAAAAACAGGGTCCTTTGTTGCAACAACCGACCCAGAAAACAGCCGTCGTGTTTTCGCGCAACAACCGTTTTGTGGCGATGGGCAGCCGCACGGGTGAGGTTTCCGTCTATGACCTACCGCGACGCACCCCGCCGATTGCGCTTTCGCGGCATGAGACAGCCGTTTCGACGGTGGCGTTTTCGCCCGACGAGACGTTCCTTGCGACGGCTTCGCAAGACGGCCTTGTCAAGCTGCACGATCTGGCCGGACGCCGCGTCGTCGCTACGATGACCGGCCACCAAGGCCAGGTGCGTTTTGTCCAGTTTTCCCCCGATGGCACGCGCCTTTTGCTCATTGATGTCAGTGAACGGGCCTGGCTTCGAGACGGCCACGACGGGCGTTTGATTGCCGCGTTGCCCAAACACACCAGTCGCGCATACGTGGACATTGCGATGAGCCCGGACAGCACCCGGCTCGCGACGTGCGGCGACGACCTGCGCGTCTTCGACCTGGAAAGCGGCGAGTTTTTGGTCCAGTTCGACGACCAGGCCCAGAAAGACCTGCTGACGGTGTGCGTGTTTTCTCCTTCTGGAAGTCGGCTCGCGATCGGCACGATGCTCGGCCACCTTTCGCTCCGCGACGTGCATGTCGAAACGCGGCCTGCCGTGGCTGTTCACCAAGAACTGCTTGGTCTGTCCGCCTTCGCCGACCTTGAGGTCAAGATGCGCAAAGCCGAAGTCTTGCGCCAGCAGCCGAAGCCATAGCGCGCCTGAATCTGTGCAGAAACGCACAGTCTGCGCGGCATCGCACACGGCTTGCTCCGTCGCGAACAAGTTTTGTACGTTGCGCGGTCATCGTGTCCGACGAACACACGTCTGTGAAAAAAGAACGGGGCGGTTTTGTGGCCAAGATGCTGGCCGCGCCGGGTTTGCTGTTGTTGCTCACGCTCGTCGTGGGGGTTGTGGGTTTGTTCGGGGCGAGCAAGCTCAAGAGCGAGGAAGACCTGCTGACGTTTTTGCCGGAAGCGGACAAGGACGTGGCGGTGTTTCGCGACGTGGCAGCGCGTTTTGGAGCGATGCGGGTCGCGCTCTTGGGGGTCGCGCCGAAACCGGGGCACACGCTGTTTTCGCACGACGTGCTGTCGCGGATCGACCGACTTTCTGTGCAAATCAAGAACACGACGGGAGTCGATCGTGTGGTTTCACCGACGACGATCAACGACTTTGTACCGATCGAGGGCGGCGTGGATTTGGCGCTGCTCGTGCCGCAACCAATTCCGTCCGATGAAGCGTCGCTGTCGCGCATCCGCAGCCGGGCGCTCAGCCAGCCGACGATTGCCGGAAACGTGGTCTCGCGAGACGGAGAAGCGGGACTTTTCCTGATTTTCATCGGCGAAAGCGTTTCGACGCAAAAACTCGCCTCGGCGATTGAAGCGATGGCGCAAAAGGAATTGGGCCCGGTGGCAAACCTGTATTTCGGGGGAGCGCCGTTTGCAGGCCAGGCGATCTACGACGACACGCAACGAGACGTGCAACGGCTGGTGCCGATTTCTCTGCTGTTGTTTTTGTTCGTGGTGCTGTCGGCGTTTCGGGATTTTCTGTCGGTGCTTCTGACGGTCGGAACGGTGGGTCTGTCGGTGCTGTTTTCGCTGGGGATTTTGGGGCTGCACGGAGACAAATTCACGGTCGTGATGGGCACGTTGCCGCTGGTGCTGTTTGCGTCGGGGAGCCAGTACGCGATTCACATTTTGGGCCGATACGCGCTGATTCGATCGGCAGAGCCGGGCAAGACGGCGCTCGTTGCGGCGAAAGAGGCACTTTCCATCGCGGGGCCTCCCGTCATCGTCGCGGCGCTGAACTGCTGCGTGGGTTTTCTGTCGTTTTTGGTGATGAACATCGGCGCGATGCGGCTTTTTGGAATGGCGTGTTGCGTCGGAATCGTCGTGTGCTGCGCGTTTTCGTTGTCGGTGGTTCCGTCGGTGGTCGCCAGTTTTCAAGAGGAACGTCCAGCAACGGAAGCGCGTTTTGTGAAGCTCGGGGCGTTTTTGGACCGCTTGTTTCATTGGGTTCGCAGGCAACGGGTCGCGGTGGTGCTGTGTGTGGTTGGTCTGTCGGGCGTGTGCGGATATTTCATGACGCGCGTGACGGTGAAAATGGAACCGAAAGCGTTTTTCCGGCCTGGTTCGGCTCCAGCGCTGGCGCAGAATTTTCTCGACGAGAAATTTGGTGGAGCTGCGTTCGTCCAAGTGCTGTTCGAGGGGGAAATGACCGATCCAAAAGCACTGCACGAGGTCAGGCGGCTGGCCGCGTTTGCTCGGTCGCTGCCGGGCGTGACGCAGGTGCAACACATCGTGCAACCGCTCGCTATCGTCGGAGATTCGATGGCGGGGCTGCAAGGTCTGCCGCAAAATGCGCAACAAGTCGTGTCGCTGCTGTTCTTTTTGGAAGGGGAACCGTCGCTGCGGACGATGCTGGCTGCCGATCGGAAATCGGTGCTCGTGCATGTTCGCGTGCTGGGGGATGCGGCGGTGGTGGTGCGCGCGTTGCGAAACTATCTGGGCGGTCGTTTTCCGCAACCTCCGAAAGGGACCAGCCACGCGGAACTTGCGGAGGAACTTTCGTGGTTGTTGCCGCCTGAAAAGCGCGAAACGACGCGACCGATTCTGCTGCAAACGATCGAGGGCATCGCACAAGAGGGCCTCGGTCTGTCCGGCACGCTTCTGCAGGCGAAAACCGACGCGAAAACGGGCGAAAACTCGGACGTGGATGCAGCGGCGGAAGAACAAAAACGCATGTCGATGGCGCAAGCGGAAGCCAAGCGCCGTTTGTTTGCGGTGCTGGGACAAACGACTGCGCAGAATGGGAAAACGAATGGGGTTCCGAGCGCAGATTTCGATGCGTGGGTTTCGTGGGTGGCGGCGGCGGTTTTGCAACCTCCGGCTGAGGCTGGGCCTGGTTCTGCCCTTTCGGCGAAACTGACGGGGGAGCCGCTGCTGGATGATGCGTTTTCGCGAGCCGTCGATCGAAACCAATGGGCGAGTTTGGGGCTCGCGCTCGTCGGCGTGCTGCTGGTGTTGTGTGTTGCACAAAGGTCTTTGTCGGGAGCGATTTTATCGACGCTGCCGGCGGTGATGGCGCTTGCGGTGGTGTTCGGTGTGCTCGGTTTTTTGGGAAAGCCGATCGATTTGGGTACGTCTCTGGTCGGTTCGATGGTGACGAGTTCGGGGGCCGATTTTGCGATGCACTACATGTGGTATCTGCGACGGTATCCAGCGAGCGAGGTGGTCCCGCGCGTCGGTCCGGTGATTCTGACGACGGCGATTGTGTTGGGGCTGGCGATGGGCGTGATGATGCTGGGAGCTTCGCCGCCCTTGCGTTTGTTTGGCGCGCTCGCAGCGACGGGAATGCTCCTGTCTGCGACGTTCACGTTCTTGCTTTTGCCTGCTTTGCTTGGGAAGTTGCCCCAAGAACCCACGGTCAAAGAACACAAGGCCGAAAAACACTCGGCCCAAGAACTCCCGTTTTGAACCACTTGGCGCGAGTTTGCGCGAGGAGAAACAATGCGGTTTTTACACAACACATGGCTCTGTTTGGGGGTGGTTGGATGTACGTTTGGGTTGTCGTCTGTTTCTGCACAAACACCGACAGGCCAAGCAGCCCCGCCGAGTGCAGTCGCTCCCGCCGCGCAGGAAGAGTCGGCAGAGGCGCTGCTCGCGCGGTGTGACAAGCAAAACGCGGCGTTTTCGGATGCTTTTTTCCACTTCAAAATGGTGGTGAAAAGTTCGTCGGGTGCCGTCGAGCGCGAGGTGGAATTTACGACGAAGCAAAAAGGCAACCAGCAACGTCTGGTGCGGTTTTTGTCTCCGGGCGACATCAAGGGAATGGGTTTTCTGCTCGAGGGGCCGGGCGTGATGTATGCGAAATTGCCGGCTTTTGGGAATCGGGTCCGGCGACTGGGAACCAGCCAAATGAACCAGAGTTTCATGGGTTCGGATTTGAGTTCCGAGGACATGAGCGCGATTGACTACGCGCCATCGTACGCAGCGACGAGCGCGGGCTCGGACGGGGCGCTGCGGGTGCTTTCGTTGCAACTGAAACCGGGGAAAGCGTCGGAATTTCCGCGTCTGAAAATGTGGATCGAACCGACGAAAGCCATCATCACGAAAATCGAGTACTACGACGCGGCGGGGAAAAAATTGCGGACGAGCGATCGGTCGGATTTCAAAGAAGACGGGCCCGGACACCATTCGCCCGGGAAGATGACGTACATCGATCACCGTCGGGGCGATCACAAAACGGACATGATTCTTGTGAAAAGTACGCTCAACAACGGCTATTCCGCCGACGAATTCAGCCTTCGAGCTCTCCAGCGGGACTAAATGCGTTTCGGCCTTCTTGCTGCTTTGGGTCGGCCTGTGTTCGCATGGGCCCTGCTTCTGTCTGCGCAACCGGCGTTGGCGGATGTGGATTTGAAATTTTCCGGCTCGATCTCGTCGGACATGCGGTTTCGCATCCAAGGTCAGGACCGCGCGCTGCCGACACCGACACCGTCGCAATGGGCGCTGCTCAAGAATGGTTTTTCACGAAATGAAAACCGGATTCGGGCGACGCTCGGCGTGAAATTCGGGGAAAAGGTGCGCGGCGTGGCCGACGCAGAACTGATGCTTTATGGGTTTTCGGACCTCAAAGACATCGATTCCACGACGCTGCGCGACCGGGTTGATCCGTACTATCTGGAGGTCCACGCGGGGTACATCGACGTGTACAACCTGTTTGGCGACGTGATTCCACGTTTCGACCTGCGGATTGGGCGTCAGACGGTGCCGTGGGGTGCGGCGGACAAATTCAATCCGATTTCCAACCTGAACACGCTCGATTTGTCGGACCCGCTTTTGTTTGGTCGGGCGCTCGCGAACAACATGATTCGGGCGGATTGGAATCCGGTGGGAGACCTGCAAATGACGGCGGTGCTGGTGCCGGTGTTTCGTCCGGCGCAGCTTCCTCGGACGGCACCGTTTGCGCTGCTCGATCCGCTGAGGCCCGCCCCGGTGCTGAACCAAGGCATTCGGACGGCGCTGGACAACGAACGGTCGGTGTATGTGCCTGTGCCCGATCCTCTGACAGGAGAGCTGATTCCGGCAGGCCGGACGCTGACCGTTGAGGCGGACGTGCTTGCCCCGGAGGTTTCGGCGGCCAACATGCAATTTGGGGCGCGCATGGCTTGGAAACTGTGGGGCCAAGACATGGGTGTGTCGTACTACCGAGGGCGGTTTGGGATTCCGCTGCCCGCGTGGTCGATTTCGACGGGAACACTCGACAACAACCTGACGCTGACAAGCCTTGTGTATCCCCGAACGGATGTGGTGGGCGTCGAGATGGCGGGCTCCATCGAAAAGCTGGGAGGCATGGGGTATTGGATCGAAGCGGCGGTGAATTTTCCGGGCGAAGTGAAGCTGGCGCTGTACGACGCGATCACAAGTCCTCTGGCACCCCGTCCGATGGAGTATCTGGCCGGTCCGACGGGAAAGTATTACCGGAGCTATGGCCAGGCCGGGCAGCAGGCGGACAGGCCGGTGGTGGTGGACAAAACGCCGTTTCCGAAAGCGACGGTGGGGGCGGATTACGCTTTTGGCGGACATGTGTACGTCAACATTCAGTACGTCCACGGTTTCATCGACGAATTTGGAGCGGGCCGGGTGGCGAGGCCGCGCAAAGACGCGATCGACGTGACCGCGCAACCTCGAGTGGAAGCGCGCATCGGCGATTATGTGGTGGCGGGTGTGGACGTAAAGCTTCTGAGCGAACGACTGCTTTTGCGGCTGTTTGGGGTGCTGAAGTTGCCGTCCTACGACCTGGCAAGCGGGCTGTGGGATGATTGGGCTCCGACGGGGGTGCTCTTTCCCCAGATCATTTGGAATGTCTTTGGCGGAACCGAGCTGATGGTGGGTTCGTTCGTGATGCTCGGCGACCGTTCGACCAAATTCGGCGACCCCGCCGCCGGCGCAACCGAAGTCTTCGTCCGCGGCAAAGTCAGCTTCTAGCGCAGCACTACAAAACAAGGGGGGCGATATACTGGGGCGCGAAGGAGTGACCATGGCGAACATGAGCGTGCGACGGAAGTTGGCGATTGCTTCGTATTCGGCGCCTCGCGAGGGGAACATTTACGGGAAGCTGGTGGTGGATGCGACGCCGGGGCTTTCGTACCTGGATGATCTGCGGAAAAAGACGGGTGAAAAGGTCTCGATGACGCATTTGGTGGGGCGGGCGGTGGCCGAGGCGCTCAAGCAAGCGCCGACGCTGAACGGTCGGATCGTGCTGGGTTCGTTCGAGCCCTTTCCCACCGTCGATATTTCGTTTTTGGTCGCGCTCGAAGACGGGTCGGATTTGGCGCGGGCGAAAGTGTGCGAGGCGGACAAAAAAAGCGTGGCGGAGATCGCGCGGGAGCTGTCGGAAAAATCGACGAAACTGCGGGCGTCGGCTGATCCGGCTTACGAAAAGTCGAAACAAGCGATTCGGATGTTGCCGACGTGGTTGCTCAAGCCGCTGCTGCATACGACGGGCTTTTTGGCGAGCAGTTTGGGGCTGAGCATCCCGGCACTGGGCGTCGAGCCGTTTCCGTTCGGTTCTTGCATCATCACGAGCGTCGGCATGTTCGGTTTGGAAGAGGGCTTTGTTCCACCGACGCCGTTTACGCGCGTGCCGGTCTACATTTTGGTCGGTGCGGTGAAGGAACGACCCGCCGTCGTCGATGGGGCCGTGTCGATCCAAAAGCAGCTTACGCTCACGGCGACAATAGACCATCGGTTCATCGACGGAGCGCAACTGTCCGTTCTGGCCAAGGTGGTCAAGCACGTCCTCGAGAATCCGTGGCAGCTTGACGCGCCGCAAAAAGACCAAACGGCGAAGTGATCCCTTTGCACAGGCGGCGATTTTTGAAGTTTTCCGGCTTGGCGACCGTTGGGCTCGGTCTTTCGGTGGTCATCGGAGAACACACGTTCGGTCGCGGATCGTCGCCTCTTGTGTCGTCCGCCCTTCCGCTGTCCGTTTTTTCAGCTTCCGAGGCCCACACCCTGCGTGCCGTGGCGTTGCGCATCCTGTGCGGCGCAGACCCAAGTCCTACACTCGACGGCGGGGCGTCGGTGTGTACGTTCGTGGACGGATACGTGGCGGGGCTGGCGGCACCCCTGCGGACGAACGTGCGAGGCCTTTTGCACCTGGTCGAGCTGTATCCGCTTCTTTCGCTGAAGATGGCGCGGTTTGGTCATTTGCGGCCTGACGAACAGGACGCGATGCTCGCGGCGTGGCAGGACCATTCCATCGGTCTTTTGCGCCAGGGTTTTTTTGCGCTCAAGTCCTTGTGTGTGCTGGCCCAATATCAAGACCCGCGCAGTTTCGCTTCGATCGGTTACGACGGCCCGAAAGTCTGAACACCGCTTTTTCCAAGCCTCTGCCTTCCCGGTGCAAACGAAGTCGGGCGTTGGCACAGGACGTGGTACGGAAAAAACGGCATGCAAAAGACCGTGTATCCGTCTTCTTGGGTGTTGTTGGGGGTGCTGGTCGGGTTCGGGGGGTTTTCGGTATGGCCCCGCTCGCCAAAAACGCCGACGCTGTGTCCGGCCAGAGCGTGCGAAATTCCCATCGAGCTAGCCGACGGTTCGGTGCGTTGTCTTTCGGCAGAACAAGCGGCGCGTCTTCGCGTTTCCCAAGGAGACCAGCCGCCGTTTTCCCAAGATGGTTCGCGCCTGGCCGGCCCGCCTGCGCGCATGTCCCCCAAACGCCTGTTGGCATTGGGGGTTCGCCTGGACCCAAACCGCGCGACGAAAGAGGAATGGGAAGCCCTGCCCGACATCGGCCCCTCGCTGGCCGAGGCGATCCTCGCCGAGCGTTCCCGAGCGCCCTTCCAAACCCTCAGCGATCTGCGCCGCGTACACGGCCTGGGACCCACGCGCCTTTCCAAGCTCATCCCCTATCTGGACGAGCTCCAACTACAACTTCCACACTGAATCCAACGCGGAACGCAGGTCGATGGGGGGAATTAGCCCTTCGGGGCGACGCACATGAGGAGGGAGGCGAGGGTCTTTGAGGTGTCTTCTGCGGGGGCTTGGCAGACTTTGTAGTTCACGGCGGTCGGGCAAGACGCCGTGCCCGAGACTTTGCAACCGCGCTTTTCACACTCTTTGCGCGCCGCGAACGTGTCCGCGCCCGAATGCCGACAGTAGTTCTTGCACTGTTCCGAGCTGCCGCTGCCGCAGATGTAACAACCATCCGCCCGCGCGCTGGACACAGACACAAAAGGAACAAGTGCAAACGCAAACAGAGCCACGCGAACCAGGGACTTCATGGGACCTCCTTGTGAAAACCTATCCAATCGACGTTTGTGAGACCACTTCCGGCCAAATCCGAGTCTCCGAATCACTGCTTCAGCGAACGATCGTTTTGCCGGCTTTTTTCCAGCCCATCACACCGACGGGCAGGACGAATACGTTTTTGTAACCCAGTTTGACGGCGCGCCCGGCGCCGATGTGACTGGCGTGTCAATGCTCGTTGTAGCAATAGAAGACGAGCTGCGTGTCTTTGTCCGCCGGCAAATCCGAGGCCTTGAGCTCGTCGTACTGCACCCACACCGCGCCGGGCAAATGCCCCTCTGCATACGTGTCGCGCCCGTTGGCGTCGTACACCGCCAGCTTGAGCGTCCCCGCCTGCGCCGCGTTCATCTTTTCTTCGAGCTCCGCCACCGTGACCCGACCGAACGCCTCCTTCTGATCTTTCTGGTCTTGAGGATTGGACGTACTGGTTTGCCCTTCCGTCTCCGAAACCTCCGTTTTGTTTCCGGGCGCGTTCGCCCCGTCGTTCTTTTTGCAGCCGCCGCCTGTCAACAGGCCCAGCGCCGCTACAAAAACCCACGTTCGTGTTCTGTTCATGGTTTTCTCCCGGTCGGCGTGCCTGCACAGGCCCCGCCGTGTTTTTGGATTGTGCCGACGAACAACGAGCTTGAAAATAGATACGGATATTCCTTGTCGTATCGCGCCCGTTCCTCGCCTAGCAGGTGCAAAAGGTGCTTCGGCCTTAGGCGCACCTCCACCCGAACCGCGCCCGGCCCCGTCTTGCCCAGGGCTATCGTCCGAACCGGCGCCTGCTGAATTTGGTCTGCCGTGAGCGTTTCTTCCCACACGACCTCTGCGTCTTGTTTGCCCGCAGCCACGCGGACCACCTGCACCGTCTCGATCTTCTCGTCCCCGCCATACCCCGCAGGCAGCGGATTCGGCGCTTGCACATAGAGCGTCGCGCCCTCTGCCACCGGCACCGCATCCCCGAGTTCCGCCCGCGTCCCGTCTTTTTGGATCGCGTAGACATCGAAACCGGCGGGCGAACCCAACGCCTCGAACACTGAAAAACCGCGCCCTTTTGACATCGCCTCTTTCAAACTGCTGGGCCGCACCGTTTCCCCGCCCGGCGACCCCGGTATCACCGGTATCACCGGTATCAATAGATAGTTGGAAAAGAACCGCATCAGCCGCCGGTACGAATCCCCCCGTTCCCCATCCGCCATCGCGCCCTTGAAGGTGTTTTCGTGAATGTCCGACCCGAACGTCGGAAACAGCCGGTATCCAGCCCCGGCCAGCGCGCCGTAAAACGCCCGTTCTTTCCAGTTGTCTTCCAAAAAACCGAGCAGCGCCAAATCCGGTTCCGGCCCACCGTCCGCCACCGGGCGTGCTTCCAGCCACGGTGCCAGCCCCGCAAACGCCCCCGCACCATCTAGGCCCATGTCCGCTCGGATGTCCGGGTCCAGGTTCGCGTGCAGGTTGTAAACCTCCATCCCATCGAGGCCCGCCGAAGCCAGCGTACACAGGTCCGCCAGCGTCCGACCCTCTCCGTGCGCCTGAAGCAGAAGACCCGACGCCGCATGAAACGCCCGCACCGCGTCAGGACCCGTCGCCCCCATCGCTTTTTTCCGTTCCTCGACCGTCGCCCCCACATGCCGATGCAGGCCGACCGGCATCAGGTCGTTTTCGCCCCCCGCCAAAAGGACCACGCGATGCCCCGGCGATGTATCCCCTGGACATCGCAGCAGACCCCCCGTCTGCTCGCCCTTTTCCAGCACCGGCTCGTCGCCTTGCGAACGATCCGTCAAAAACAGCTTCTCGAACTCCACCTCTGCCATGTGCGTCGCGTGGTCTGTCAGCATCGCGAAATCTTGCGCCGTGTCGCACAGCCCCTGTCGCAAGTGCTGCAAACACGCCTCGTTCGGTTTCCCCTGAAACATCGGTTTTCCGTCGCAAGCATCGTGCGAATACACCGAATGCAGGTGGATGATGCCCCGCACCGGGACAAGCCCCCGGTCCCGCCACGGAAACGGCACGTTCCGCGTCTCCGTCTGCGTCTTTTGCCACACAAGCCCAGCCTGTCTAGGAGGCGGCGCAGGAGGCGTTTCGTCCTTGGTCGAACAACCGCCGATCCCCGCGAAAAACACTCCCGCAGCGACACAAAACCCGGAAAGGCGCTTCATGGCGCGGACTATACGCCGACTTGAAACCCGCCAAGCAGAAAACCTATGCTGCGCCCCATGAAACGACGATCGCGTTTTGTGGTGGCCTTGTCCGGCGGCGTAGACAGTGCGACCTGTGCCGGTCTTCTCGTCGAAGCCGGGCACGAGGTCATCGGCATTTCCATGTCTTTGTACAACGCCCACGGCACCGCGCACGCCTCCCCTGGTCGGTGCTGCGGCCCCCGCGATGTGGAAGACGCCCGCGCCGTGTGTACCCACCTCGACATCCCCTTTTACATCGTCGATTACGAGGACCTGTTCCAACAAACCGTCATCGACGATTTCGTCTCGACCTATCAGCGCGGCCAGACCCCCAACCCCTGCGTGCGCTGCAACGAACAGGTGAAATTCCTGCCGCTCCTCGAACGCGCCCGCGCGCTGTCTGCCCAGGCGCTGGTCACCGGCCACTACGCCCGCATCGAGTCCGGCCCCCAAGGTTCCGAAAAGCGCCTGTTGCGCGGCGTCGATCCCAACAAAGACCAGTCCTATTTCTTGTTCAGCATGCCCAGGGACGCCCTCGACTTTGTGCAGTTTCCCTTGGGCGGCCTTCGCAAAGACGAGGTCCGCGAGCACGCCCGCCGCCTCGGTTTGCCCGTCTGTGACAAACCCGAATCCCAGGAAATCTGTTTCGTTCCCGACGGCGACTACGCCCGTTTTGTCGAGCGCAAAACCGGCCTTCCGAAAGCCCCCGGCGACATTGTGGACCAGCACGGCCACGTCCTGGGCCAGCATCCCGGCGTCCACCATTTCACCGTGGGCCAGAGGCGCGGTTTGGGCTTTGGCACCGGCCAGCCTCAGTACGTCGTGTCGATTGACGCCCTCAAGCAGCGCGTCGTTGTCGGGCCCAAAGCCTCGCTCTATGCCTCCGTGGCTTGTGTCCAGGAGGTACGCTGGCTGGCACCGCCGACCACGACCGAGTTCTCGGCCCTCGTCCAAATCCGTTCGCGCCGCGCCGCTGCCCCCGCCACCGTGACCCTTCTGCCCGACCGCACCGCGTTTGTCCGTTTCGACACCCCCGAGCTCGCCGTCACCCCCGGCCAGGCCGCCGTCTTCTACCGAGACGACCAAGTGCTAGGCGGCGGTTTCCTCGACCAGCCCAGGCCCTCATGATCCAACCCAACCCCACCTGCCTCGAAAAGGCGGTTTCGAGGCGGCCAGTACCCGCCCGCCCCGAAATTCAGCGAAACTCCCCGAAGCTCAACAAACCTCACCGAAACTCCGCGATTCGCCGCTGAACGAACGCGGTGACGATCCGCTTATAGGCCCCGGTCATGAGGATGGTGAGGATGACCACTTTCTCCTTCGTGACGGCTTTCACCAGCGCGAAGTTTCCGATGACCTCGATCGGCGTGGCGTCCGGCATCATGATCCGCGGACTCTTCACCGGGATGGTTCGCATGAGTGCCAACATTTGCGCCTTGTTCGTCGTGCGGATGCCGTCGCGCGTGGGCACGAACTTTTCAAAACGGTCGTCGAGCAGACCGCTCATCTTGTCGGCGTCGCTTTTCAGGTCCGCGTCCAGATACTCCAGGGCCAACTGACGAACCTCCGACAGGACGGTCTGATCGACCGGGTTGGCGTGTACCGGCTGGGACAGGCCCAGCAGGCTCGAAAACAGAACGAATTGGATGAAGCGCAGCATGGTAAACCTCCGTCTCACGGTTTTGAGGCTCTTGGAGGAGGGAGCACGTCGCCGCACCCTCCATACGACGCATCGGTGCATTCATCCGGCGGAGCGATGTCTGATGGCGGCGGCGCGACATCCTTTTTGGACGAACCGGAATCGCACGGGCCAAAGAATGCAAACAAGAAGGCGAGCAACGCGACGGGCCCGATGCGCGGTCGCAGGACGCGCTTGAGGGTTGCCAGAAGCGGTGTCGGAAAAAGCGGAGTCGGAAAAGACGGTGTCGGAAAAGACGGAGTCGGAAGGGCCTGGCGCTGGGCTCGGCGCTGCTTGCGGCGCTGCTTGCGGCGCTGCTTGCGCTGTTTGCGCTGTTCGCACTGTGGGCACACCGGGTCGGATGGGTCCTTTGGCGGAACCGCCTCTTGCAAAAGTTCGGCGAGCGGGAAGGGAAACAAGGCGCCCAGATCCACGTTGATTTGCCTTTGTCCGCGCATGCCGCAAAGTCGCCCCGGTTTCA
>DAOLIT010000022.1:0-42529 GCA_035328405.1 Pseudomonadota bacterium
TGCCAAACAGGGAGTTTCTTTTCTTGATTGAAAAATAGGGTTCTGTTGCCGGGTACGAACTTTTGTTACCACAAGCCGCTGGAGGGGAGGGGGTTAAAGGGGGACGGTGGTGGGGTGGTTGTGGAAGGTGATGGTGGGGTCGGCGTGGAACCAGGTGCGTTGGCGGCGGGCGTATTGGGCGGTTTTGTGGAGAAGCTCTTGGAAGAGGGCGTCGCGGTCGAGCTGGCCGCGAAGGTGGCGGACGATGGCGTCGTAACCGATGGGGGGGAACTTGAGGGGGCCGTGGCGGTCGAGGCAGTCGCGGACCTCTTCCAAAAGGCCGGTGTCGAGCCAGGTGCGGATGCGGGCGGCGATGCGGGCGCGCAGCTCGTCAGGGCCGGGGTCGAGGCCGATGCGGATGGTGTGGTATCTTGGGCCGCGCGCTCGTTCGGCCTGGTGTTCGGCGTGCCAGGCGGACAGGGGCTTGCCGGTTTGGAGGAAGACCTCGAGGCCGCGCTCGATGCGGACCCAATCGGTGGGGCCGATGCGGGCGGCGGTGTCGGGGTCGGCGAGTCGCAACCGCTCGTGGAGGGCGGGGATGCCCAGGCGCTGGGCGTCTTGCCGCAAGGTGAGGCGAAGGGCGGGGTCGGCTGGGGGCGTTTTTACCAGGCCGTCGCACAGGGCGCGCAGGTACAGACCCGTTCCGCCGCACAGGACGACGCGCTTGCCGCGTGCATGGAGGTCGGCGATGACGGCATCGGCGCGCTCTGCGTAGCCTGCGGCGGTGGCGGGCTGGTCGATGGGGAAGGCACCGTAGAGGTGGTGGGGGACTTGGGCAGTTTCTTCGGGGGTGGGTTTGGCGGTGAGCAGGGGCAGGCCGTCGCGAACCTGGAGGGCATCGCAGGCGACGACCTCGGCCCCGTATCGTCGGGCCAGATCGAGGGCGAGGGCGGTCTTTCCAGAAGCCGTGGGCCCCACCACCACCCAAACCGGCCATTCACTTTGCAAACGGGTCATGTGCGGTCCATGGCGTCAACACACAAGCGATTCCTGATGAGCGACTTGGGTGTTGTTTGCTCTCAATCGTCGCGGGTGTCTGGAATGACCAGGGTCCCAAAGGGGACCGCCAAGGCAGGTCTTACGCCAAGAGAGGGGGCGATGCGGTAATCTGCGGTCATGGCCAAGCCGGCTTTCGCCATGGCCAGGCGAAAGGACTTCAGCGCCTGGATCTTTTGGGGATCCACCGCTGGATTGGTCTTGGCCACTTCGTCGGGCTGCTGCGGATCAAAACGGGGCGGCATCAGGAACGTCTCCTATCGCAGTTTCACACAAATTCCGTCTGTGTGAACAAAACTAAAAAGATCGATCTTGCGCGTGTAGTCCCCCAGAAACTGGTAGTAGTCCCTGATGGGCCGGCTCCAGGCTGGGTCCGCACCAAAATCCTCGATCCTGAGATTCAGGTCGCGACGCAATACCTCCATCGAGATGGGCCTGCCATGGGAATGCCATCTTTGGTGGTCCATGAGTTTGCTGGACACCTCAAGGGCGCGGTCGATGCGCATCTGTGCCGTGACTGTCTTTTTGTGTGTCTCTGTTACGGTCCAGTTCTTGAACTTGTATTGAGTCAGCCATTCTTTGAGGAGGGAGTTCGAGAGTTCTTTTGCCTCTTCAAAACTGTGTAGCTCCGCCAAGTCAAGCTGCTGGAGCAGCACCATCTCAGCCGTCGTGAGTTCACCGCGCGCGGAACGTTCCTTGAGGCGCTCAAACTGCACAAGATAGGAAAGAGCCGGAACGAGTTTGCCGTTGCGTTCGATCTGCGGATCGATGGGACCCAAGCATGAAAAGTAGTCCATAAGAATGTGGTCGGCAGACATGGCAAACACAGTGCCGGCGGACATGGCTCGTCCGGGGACAATCATGGACACTTCACCGTAGTGATGGCGAATCGTCTTGACCATTCGTTCCACCACTTCGATGATTCCTCCGCTTGTATCGAGGACGATCGCGAGTTTGCTTCGTCGCTTCCTGCGGCCCTCGATGGCCTGACGGACTGCATCGTCTAGACCGGGGTAGATCGCGCCCATCACAGCCATGACGTCGGCATCCGTGATGTTCTCGATGTCGCCAGCGAGACGATCGATCTGTTTCTCAACGAACGCATTCACTCTGATGTGCTCGGAATCCGCCATGGATGCTCCTTGGGGTGGGGAACCTACCATGGGGTGGGCGGCTGTAAAGAGGGTGCGATGCCTGAGGTTCGGAGATCTTGTGGCTTTGATGGGCGGGGGTGGGGCTAGAAGGGGCTAGAAGGGGCTAGAAGGAGTAGAAGCGGTGGGTGCCTTTCATGCCGGAAAGGGGGTGTTGGCCGACTTCCTGGGTGGGGACGATGCGACTGAGGAGCTCGCGGGCGCTGTGGCTCATCATGCGGGTGAGGTTGAGCTGGGGGGCGAGCTTTTCCATGCGAAAGACATAGTGAACGTCCTGACCGAAGAGGGGGGCCTCGCCTGTGGCAACGACGCCGCCTGTCGAGACAGGACCGAAATGGAGGACGAAGCGGAAACGGGGCTCTTCGGTGGCTTGGAGGTGGGCCAGCTGGCGCAAGCCCTCGGCGACCTGGGCGGGGGACACGGACTTGGACTGCCAATAGGCGAACAGCCCGTCGCCCAAATACTGGTTGATGCAGCCTTGGTTGCGCTCGATGACTTCCTGGCAACGGGTGAACCACTTGCCGGTGATGAAGGGGAGGGCGTCGGAACTGTGGGTGGCGACCAGTTGTGTGGAACCGATGATGTCGGCGACAAGCAAATAACAATCAATGGAACGAACGTGGAGGATGGTCTTGATGTTCAGGGACTCGTCGAAGCTGGGCTGGGAAGTTGAGGCGCTTTCTTTGCGGCGAAACGAAAGCTCAAAGGGGCCGACCAGAACGACATCGTTTTGTTTGAGCTGCACCGGCTGCACGACCCGTCGCCCGTTGACGAAAGTGCCGTTGGCGCTGCCGAGGTCCACGACGAAATACTCGTCGTCTTGTTTGTAAATGCGCGCGTGGGCTCGGGAGACTTTTTCATCCCGCAGCGGCAAGGTGTTGCTTTGCGTCCGCCCAATGGAACAGTCGTCCCCGAGCGGAATTTCCTCATCGTCTAGCACAAGCCAAGCGTCTTGGTCGTCCAACGGCTTCGCTCCCTGGCGAATTGTAGTGTATGCCGGGGTCGCTTGGCGCTGGGGAACAACTTGGATTGCGACGGATGCAGCCCAGCAAGTGCAGGGACGGTCCATGCGGAGTGTGCGAAGGTGGAGGCAGGAGAGACCGACGAACGCGGGAGCTTGCGGGCTGTGGACTACTGGACGAGGGACTTGAGCAAATCGAGGGCTTTTTGGCGTTCGCCGTCGGGGAGTTTGCCCTTGTAGAAGTACCGAAGGGTGCCTTCCTTGTCGAGGATCATGACGACGGACTTGTCGTTGCAGTCGCCCAAGCTCCAAGCGGTCGCGAGGAGGCGATCGGGGTCGGTCAGGATGGTGGTGCCGTACTTTTCGACCTTTTTGCGAACGACGCGGCGGATGATCCAGTTGGGTTTGGCGGGAGCGTCCTTCATGTTGGCGACGCCCATGGACTGGAAGTTGGTCTTGTTCAGGCCGAGGGCTTTGACGGCATCGGCGAAAGCGTCGTTTTGGTCGGCTTCGTCGGGATCGGTGTACAGGACCAAGAGGACCTTGTTGCCCCACTCGGGGAGTTTGGCGGGCTGGTCGCGGGCGTCGCGGACTTCGGGGTTTTGCAGCTTGTCGCCGACCTTGGGTTCGGCGAGCGCGGTGCCGGAAACGCCGAGCGCACAGAACAAAAGACCTTGCGCGACAACGGAAAACAGCGAGGACAACAACGTGGTTCGGGTTCGTTTGTTCACGAGAAAACTCCTATGGGCGAAAGACCTGGGTGTGTGGGGTCTGCTGGTCTGCTGAACCGATTTTGGCGTACCGGGGTTTTGAGCGGAACACAAAGAAAGGCAAATGAGCCCGGTTTTTTCGTTTTTCGTTCGACGACTTTTTGCAGGGCACGGTAGAACACGGCGCATGGCTTCTATGACCTTGTGTGGTGTGTCCTGCGACCCGGCAAACCGGTGCGTTCGGAAGACGGCTTTTCATCGGCAAATGAGACGGGGGGTTTGGGGGCGTTATTTGGGGCGGGTTTGGGTTTTTGTGGTGGCGGTGGGGATGGGGCTGTGTGGGGCGTTTGGGTTTGGGGGGATTGCAGAGGCGGGGACGAAAGAGTCGGCTGTTCAGGGGAAGAATGGGACGGAGAGCGAGCGCCTTTTGCGGGAGGCAGATGCGTTCGTGGTGGAGCTCTCGCGGCACTTTCCCACGGAAGCGACAGAGATGGGGATTCACACGCACGACGGCGAGCTGGACGATTGGTCGCAGGCGGGCGTGGACCGCACGCTGGCGTGGCTTTTCGAGGTGGAAGGGCGGCTTCGGTCGTTTTCCGAAAAGGGGCTGCGACCGGCTGAGGCGTTTGACCTTTCTGTGCTGCGGCACGAGGTGGGTCGGCGCAAGTTCCTTTTGGGGGAATTGCCAGCGCACAAACAGAAACCTGCGGCGTACTTGGGCCTGCTGTCGCGGAGCACGAACGGACTGCTGAAGCGGGACTTTGCGCCGAAAGCGGAACGGATGCAGAAGGTGATTGCGCGGCTTCACAAAGGGGCGAAGCTGCTTTCGGTGGCTCGGGGGCAATTGACCGAGATGTCGCAAGCGTCGGTGGATGTGGCGCTGCGGACGTTGCCGGAAACGATCGGTTTCTTTCAAAACGACGTGGTGGAGGCGTTTGCGGATGTGGGAGGCAGTGCAGGCTCGGCGCAGCAGGCGGAGCTTCGCAAAGCGAGTCAGGAGATGGTGGCGGCGCTTGCGGACTTTGGGCGGTTTCTGCGGACGGAAGGGAAGGCCAAGGCGGTGCGACCGTTTGCGCTGGGAGAGACGCTGTTTGAGCGGGCGCTGCTCAAAGAAGAAGGCATCGAGGAAAAAGTGGCAGACCTTTTGCCGTCCGCGGAAGCGGAACTGTCGCGGTTGCGGGCGGAGTTTGACAAAACGGCGGCGCTCATCGACCCGAATCGGTCTGCGGAGGAAGTCCAGGCGTCGGTCGCGCAAAACCATCCGAAAAGGCACGAACTCATCGACTACACGGCGTCTCGTCAGGCGGCGCAGGCGGCCTTTTTGGTCGAACACGACATCGTGACGATGCCCAAAGACGTGCTGCCTCGTGTGCGAGAGACGCCTCCGTTTATGCGGGCGACGACGTTGGCTTCGATGGACACGCCGGGGCCGTATGAAAAAGCAACGGAGGCGTACTACTACGTGACGCTGCCCGACCCGAGCTGGCCTGTGGCAGAGGCAGAGGATTTTCTGCGGGGGGCGCACAACCGACCGCTCATTGACGTGGTGACGATCCACGAGGCGTTTCCGGGGCATTACGTGCAGTACCTGTGGCTCGCTAAACTGTCGAAGGCGCGGCAGGTGGTGGAGTCGATCGCAAACGAAGAAGGGTGGGCGCATTACGCGGAAGAAATGATGATGGAAGCGGGCTACGCGACGGGGAAACCGCAGGTGCGGCTGATGCAGCTTCAGGATGCGCTGCTGCGGGGGGCTCGGTTTGTGGCGGGCCTCAAGATGCACTGCAAAGGCATGACGCAGGCGCAAGCAGAGGTGTTTTTCCACAAAGAAGGACGGCAAATGCGCGCGGTGGCCGAGGTGGAAGCGCGGCGGGGCACGCAGGACCCGATGTTTGTCCTTTACACCTACGGCAAGCTCGAAATTTTGAAGTTGCGACGGGATTACGAAGCGTGCTTCGGCAAATCGACGAGCCTGCGCAAGTTCCACGACCTGTTTTTAAGCCACGGACGCGCGCCGCTTTCGATGATCCGGCAAGCGATGCTCGGCAAGTCGGGCGACAAGTCGTTCGGCAAGTCATGTTGGAAGAGGGACAGGGGCTCATGACGGCGAAAGAAGGCGAGACGATGCCGAACCGGCTGCGGGTGGAACGCTTGGGGGACTTGGCGGTGTTCACACTGTCGTATGTGCAACGGGCGAACGCGCTGGATGATCGGCTTCTGCTTGCGTTGCGAGAGGCGATCCACGATGCGGCGGCGTCGGGTGCGCGGGTGGGCGTGCTCACGGGGGCGGGGAGGGTGTTTTGCGCGGGGTATGACTTGCACGCGCTGCCGTCTTCGCCTTCGCCCGAATGGTTGCGTGGACACGGCGAGCTGGAAGAGACGCTGCGGCTTTTGCGGGAAGGACCGTTGCCGATGGTGGCGGCTCTGTCGGGGCCAGCGATCGGGGCGGGTTTGGAGCTTGCGCTCTCGTGCGATCTGCGGGTGGCGCACAAGGAAGTGATCGTGCAAATGCCGCCGGTGAAGCTCGGGATTGTGTACACGCTCGAGGGACTTTGGCGTCTTGTCACGTTGTGCGGCGCGGCGCGGACGCGAGAACTGCTGCTCTTGGCTCAGCCGCTGCTCGCCGAGACGGCGCACGAATATGGGCTGATTTCGCGCATCGTCGAAGCCTCCGAAGTGCTGGAAACGGCGATGACGTTGGCGCGGCAAATCGCGGCGCAACCGCCGGCGGCCATTCACGGCACGAGGCAGCTTCTTGAACATCTTTTGCAACACGGGCCGATGGCCAGCCGGGAAGAACTCGAACGTCTTTTGGGGGTGCGGCAAAGCGCGTGGGAAAGCCCAGAGGGAAAAACCGCCCGCGCGCAGCTTCAACTTCGGGTCCGATCCGCGCAAAAACCGAAATGACGGCGATGTTGGCGGATCATTTCCGCAGCAGACGAATGGACAGCGTGAGCGTGCAGGCCGACACAACCGTCAGCCCAAAAAAGCCCAGAAACAACACGCGCCAGCCGTAGTGCTTGCTGACAAACGCGAGCAGCGGCGAACCAAACACCGCGCCGATCGATCCCATGCCGTTGATGAGACCGGCGACTCGGCCCGTGGCTGCGCGGCCTCCGAGTTCTTGCGACATCGTGCCCGACAGCAACGAATCGGGCCCAAACAGCAAAAAACCCACGCACGCCAAAAGACCGGCGTTCAGCAGAAAACCTCGATGGCCGAAGCCCTGAAACAAGAGCAGCGCCACACCCAACAGCAGCAACGCCGGAACGGTCACGCGCAGCCGCTTGTCGCGGAAAAAACGATCCGAAAACCAACCGATCGCAACCGAACCCAAAACGCCTCCGACCTCGAACGGAAGGGACAAATAGCCCGCCTGCGCTTCGGTGTAATGCAATTGCTGCCGCAAATAAAACGGCAACCAGTACAGCAGGCTGTACCGAATGAGCTTGAGCCCAAAATACGAAACACCGAGCGACCACAAGACCGGTTGTTTCAGCAGCAGAAACAGCGACGGATTGCTGGGTTGTGCGGTTGTGTCGCGATGGACAAGCGTTGCTGCGTCGGGCTCCACGGGCGGAAGGCCGCGTTGTTCGGGTTTTTCGACCAAAAACAGCGCCAACATGACCGCAACCACCGTCACCCAGGCCGCCGGCACAAAAAACGCCATGCGCCAACCCAGGTGGGTCAGCACAAACGTCGCCAGAATCGTCGAGACCAAACCTCCGACTTGGTAGTTGGTCGTCCACAAACCCATCACACGACCTCGGCTTGACGACGAAAAGAATGGTTGGACGGCTTTCAGGTTTCCGCTCCAGCCGCTGGCTTGGAAGAAACCGTTTAAGCCGAACGCGAGCGCAAACAGAAACGCCGAAGAACTTGAGCCAAACGCGACCGACGCCAGCGCCGTGCCGAGCATGCCGACGGTGAGGAGTTTGCGTGCGCCGAACCGGTCTCCGAGCACGCCGCAAACGAACTGCCCCGCCGCGTACATCGCCAAATTCAGCGTGTCGATCGACGCCAGCGCCATCGTCGAAACCCCGAGCGTTTCGTGCAAACGGCTTTTCACCACCGAGAAATTTTTTCGCGTCAGGTAATACGTCGCGTAACCAAGCCACGTCAGCGAAAACGCCCGAATTTGCAGACGCAGCATTGCGCGATCATCGACGGCAGTTTCGGGCGGGTTGGGACTTGTGCGGGAAGGCGACTCGGGTGATGACACGGGCGGACGATAACGAAGCGATCGGTCGAAGCAAACCGATTTTTCCGGCGAGAGCGCGTTTATCGCAGCGCCGGGAACGCGCTTTTTCCAGCGTACCGGGCAGCGGGCCCAAGCTGTTCGTGGATGCGCAGAAGTTGGTTGTATTTCGCGATCCGTTCGGACCGAGACGCCGAACCGGTTTTGATTTGCCCCGTCGAAAGTGCGACGGCCAAGTCGGCGATGAACGTGTCCTCGGTTTCTCCCGAACGATGCGAAATGATCGCCGTGTAGCCCGAATGTTTCGCCATGTGGACGGCATCGACCGTCTCGGACAAGGTGCCGATTTGGTTGACCTTGATGAGAATAGAATTGGCAATCCCGTCGGTCAGACCTTTTCGCAGCCGGATTGGATTGGTCACAAACAGATCGTCGCCGACGAGCTGGATTTTCCCGCCGAGCGCGACCGTGAGCGTTTTCCAACCAGCCCAATCGTCCTCGGCCATTCCGTCTTCGATCGAACAAATTGGATACCGGTTCACCAAATCGACATACCAAGCGGTCAAATCGGCAGACGACAGTTCCTTTCCATCGACCGTGTACGCGCCTTTTTCGGCGGAATAAAACTCGCTTGCGGCCACATCCATCGCGATTCCCACGTCGGAACCGGCTTTGTAGCCCGCTTTTTCGATCGCGGTCATGAGCGCGGCCAGCGCGGCCTCATTCTGGGGCAAAGCCGGTGCAAAACCGCCCTCGTCACCGACCGAAGTCGCCATGCCTTGCGCTTTGAGCACTTCTTTCAGTTGATGAAAAATCTCGGCACCCGCGCGCAAAGCCTCGGGGAACGACGGCGCGCCATACGGCACGACCATGAATTCCTGCACGTCGAGGCCGCTGTCCGCGTGCGCCCCTCCGTTGATCAAATTCAGAAGCGGCACTGGCAAAAGACGTGCGCCGATGCCGCCCAAATATCGATACAGCGGCAATTCGTGCGCACACGCCGCCGCTCGTGCCGCCGCCAAAGACACGGCCAAAAGTGCATTGGCTCCAAGCCGCGCTTTGTTCGGTGTCCCATCCAGTTCCAGAAGCGCCGCATCCAGCGCACCTTGGTTTACAACGTCTCTGCCGAGCACCGCTGGTTCGATGATTTCGACGATGTTTTGCAGCGCACGTCGCACGCCTTTTCCCAGATAGCGATTCGGTTCTCCGTCCCGAAGTTCCAGTGCCTCATGTGTGCCCGTCGAGGCTCCAGAAGGAACCGCAGCCCTTCCTTTCGCGCCTCCCGAAAGAGCGATTTCGACTTCAACCGTTGGATTGCCGCGCGAATCCAGAATTTCGCGAGAAAGGACTTGGGTGATTTCCGTCATGAGGTCTCCTTTTGGCTTTTTTGGGGCCTTTACCGACGGCAGCATCTTATGACTTCATCGGGCTTTCAACCAGCACAAACCGCCTTCACAAACCCGCTGCACAAATCAAAACCGGGAGTCCGACCACAAACACACCTACCCGGCTCGCTTGGCTCAAAACCAAAGACGGTTTTCCCGTGTTGTTTCGCGGTAAACTGGATGCGATGAACCATATTGTTCGAGGACGACTGCTCCTCAACGTCACGCTAGCGGCTTTGCTGCTGGGGCTGCTTTTCATCGTTTCAAAAGACGCGCAAAGCGTCGCATGGCCGGTTTCCGCAGTGGTGTTGGTGTTGATTGGGGTTCAAACCGCGCTTCAGGTTCGGACGAGCGCGCAAGTGGCGGAGCTGAGGCAAGCCCTGAATCGCGTCGTCGGTGGGGAATTGGAGGAGCCGGTGCCGCTCGGTGCTGACGAACCGCTCGGTTCCATGGCGGAACTTTTGGAGCGTCTGCGCAAGCAGCTTTTTCAACGCCAGCAAGAGTTTTCCAGGCAAATCACAAGCCAGAGCAAAACCAGTTCCGACTTGGGGAGCGTGCTGTCTGATTTGCGCAACACGATCAGCCAGCAAATGCACGCATTGGAAGAAACCGGCGCGTCGCTGCATGAGATGACCACATCGGCGAAGCAAATCGCCCAATCCGTCGAGACGCTGGCCCGAGGCGCGGAAGAATCGAGTTCGTCGATCCTCGAGATGGCCGCCTCGAACGATGAGGTCGCCGAAAACATGGTGAATCTCGCCGGTGCCGTGCAGGAATCGGCCACGTCTATCGAGGAAATGACGTATTCGATTCGCGAAGTCGCGAAGAATGTCGAAGCACTTTCCGCGACGGCAGAAGAAACCAGTTCGTCGATGAACGAAATGGACATTTCGATTCGTCAAGTCGAAAACAACGCAAACGAAACGGCTCGTTTGTCAGAAGAAGTCAGCCGTGCCGCCGGTTTGGGCGCGCAAGCCATCACGTCCACCATCGACGGAATGAACAAGATCAAGGGTTATTCGGAAGGCACCGTTCGCGTCATCGCGCGGCTTGGAGACAAGATCGGGGAAATCGACAAAATCCTGCGCATCATCGACGACGTGGCCGAGCAAACGAACTTGCTTGCGTTGAATGCGGCCATCATCGCGGCGCAGGCCGGCGAACACGGGAAAGGCTTTGCCGTCGTCGCAGACGAAATCAAAGATTTGGCCGAGCGGTCGTCGGCCAGCACGAAAGACATCGGCGAACTCATCAAGAGTGTTCAGGCTGAATCTCGAAATGCGATCGATGCCGTCGAGCGTGGCGCAAAAGCGGTCGATGACGGTGTAAAAGTCAGTCACCAGGCCGAAGAAGCTCTGCGGAAAATTCTTGAGGCTGCCGAGCGTGCGACGCAAATGGTTCGCGACATCGCTCGGGCCACCGTTGAACAGGCGCGAGGAAGCAAGCAAGTCACCGATGCGATCGGTTCGATCGCGGAAACGGTGCAGCAAATTGCGACGGCCACCAGCGAACAAGCGCGGGGTTCGGAACAAATCCTCAAAGCCGCCGAGCGCATGAAGAACATCACGAAACACGTCGAACGCTCGTCGCAGGAACAAACGCGAGGGAGCAAACAGATCACGCGCTCGATCGAATCGATCAGCGAAATGGTTTCGCACCTTCACTCGGCACAGCGAGAGCAAACGAAGGGCGGCGACCAAATTCTGCAATCCATCGAGTCTTTGCGGGAGCTGGCTCGCGCGCAAGAAACACGTCTGGCCGAATTTCACCGCTCGATCGAAGTCATTTCGCGAACAGCCGAGTCGCTGACTTCGCTCGTCATTGCTCGAATGCGCGTGACTTCCCCGGTCGAGGACGAAGCCGAAGCGGTCTAAGTTCGCGTCTGCCCGATTCCGGGCAAAAAATGGCACAATGTCGCCCGGACATGAAGGCCGTTTTGCCACCTCCAAAACCACAGGATGAGACGAACGCGCGGACCGCACCGGTCGTTTCGCGTGCGAGGTGGGCGAATGAAACCCATGGAAGCGAGCTGTCGCGTTACGTCGGTTTGTTGTGGGAACGTCGGCTGGCCCTGGTTTTGATGCTGATGTTGTGGCCGACGGTGGCCTGGTTTTGGGTGAAGTCCCAACCGCAGGTCTACGAAACGAAGTCGAGCATTCTCGTCGAGGCAAGCGTTCCTCAGGTGTTTGGCAGCGCCGTGCAGGATGCACTCGACCCGACTCCGGCGAATTTCTACATGATGCAGGATTTTTTGCAGACGAGTCGCAAGGTGCTGACGTCGGATTCGTTGGCTCGACGAGTGGCGACACGGTTGCAAATGACCACGGCGGGGGATTTTTTTCCCGACGGGAGAGTGAGTCAATCCGTCGAAGAAGTAGGCGAAACGCTCCTCAACTATTTCACGGCGGATGTGGTGGCTGAGACGCGCGTCCTGCTCGTGACGGCGCGTCACACGAATCCCGACTGGGCAAAAAAGATTGCCGACGCGGTTGCCGATGAATTTGTTGCCGATTCAGAAAAAGCACGCGAGACGCTGAACCAACGCACGAGCGACCAACTTGCCGACGAGCTAGACCGGCTTCGCAAATCGCTGCATGAAGCGGAACTTGCGCTCTACGAGTACAAAAGCAAACACGATTTGCTGACGGTGAGCATGGAAGACCGCACCAATCAAGTCGCGCGGCAAATCGACAAGTTCACCGACGCGCTGACCGAGGTCAAGCTGCGCAGACTTCAGCGGCAAAGCCAACTGACGGAATTGCGAAAATTGAAAGAACTGGATGCGCTGCATGTGCCGGTGCTCGGCGGAGACATGCCCCAGATTTTGGGTGATTTGCGGCGGAGTTACATCGAAGAACAGCGACGGCTCGCGGAACTGAAAACGCGGTATCAGGACGGGCACCCGCAGGTGCAGCAGCAAGTCTCGAAAGTCGAGCAGATTTTGCGTGAGCTGACACGGGAAGTGGAAGTTGCACTGTCCGCGTCGCAGATTCGATACAACGAAGCCTCGTCAGACGAACAAAAAGTGCTCACGGAATTTCAGCTCGTGAAGCAAGAGGGGATGCGGCTGTCCCGTCTGGAAATCGAGTACAACAAACTCAAACGCGACGCCGACAGTTTTCAGAAGCAATACAACCTGATTTTGAATCGCAGCAAAGAGAGCGGGATGATTGGTCGCTTTCGTCTGTCGAAAATCAGGGTTTTGGATTACGCGAGAAAGCCGAAAGTGCCGGTCAGCCCGAGGGTGCGTGTCATTTTGGCGCTGTCGGTGGTGTTCGCGCTGCTGCTCGGGGTGGTATTGGCGCTTTTGCTGGATGTGTTGGATCGGACGGTCAAAGCGCCGCAGGATCTCGAGACGCTGCTCGGCGTGCCGTTGCTCGGCGTCGTGCCCAGTTTTTCGACAAATCTACGCGGCGAAAACAAGGCGCGCCCGCCCGATTTGTACGTCGCATATCATCCGCGCTCGACGGTGGCCGAGGCGTGTCGTGCGATTCGCACCAACCTGACGTTTGCCGGTGCAGACCAAAAACTGAAGACCCTTTTGCTGACATCTTCGCTGCCGAAAGAGGGAAAAACGCTCTGCTGCGTCAGTTTGGGGACGGTACTTGCGAAGTTGGGCGCGAAAACGCTGATTGTGGATTGCGATTTGCGACGGCCCAGGATTGCGCGTGCGTTTGGTTTGAGCGCGACGGTGGGTTTGACGAACGTGCTCGTCGGTGAAAATACCCTGGATGAGGTGATTCGGTCCTCGGATGTGGAAAATCTCTCGGTGTTGCCTGCGGGCCCGACGCCGCCGAATCCTGCTGAATTGCTCAATGGTCGCCATTTCCGAGAGTTGCTCAAGACGGTGAGCGAGCGTTTTGACCATGTGCTGATTGATTCGCCTCCGGCGGTGCCCGTCACGGACCCCGCGATTTTGGCGACGCTCGTCGATGGTGTCGTGTTGATTGTCCGGCACGCACAAACGCCAAAAGAGGCCGCGATTCGTGCGACGCAACACATGCTTGATGTCGGGGGGCGGATCGTGGGTGTGGTGCTCAACGCGATGGATGTCAGCGGGAAAAACTACCGCTCGTATTACGGACACTACGCCGAGTACAAAACCGACGAGCCGAATGCGCCAGGGGACGGAAAAAAAGACTGATTTTCCCAAGGTCGGGCTGGTCGGTAAAATCGTCGCACAGTGTTTTTTGAGGTGGTTGTGAGACGACAAACCAGAAGGAGCCGTCTGTGAGCACAAAGAAAAAAGCGACCTCGAAAGCCGTACCGACGGGGACGACCGAAAGTCTGTTTTCTGATGCGGGAAGTCGTGACGAATACTTGGCGCTGGTCGCGGAACTTTTGGAGCATGACCGACGGTATTACGTCGATAACGACCCGAGCATTGCCGATGTGGAATACGACCAAAAAAAGAAAAGGCTCGAGGGGCTAGAAGCCGCGCATCCCGATTGGGTCGTGGCGCATTCTCCGTCGCGGAGAGTGGGCCACACGCCGCTTTCAAGTTTCGCCAAGGTGGAACGGTCCGTCGCAATGCTGTCGCTCGACAACACGTATTCGGCAGAGGATCTGAGCGAATTTTTTGGGCGCGTAAAAAAAGGTCTGCTGAATGCGTCGGACAAACGCACGGTCGAGCTTGTGATCGAACCGAAAATCGATGGCATCGGAATTGAACTTACGTACAAATCCGGGGTGTTTTCCCTTGGGGCAACGCGAGGGGATGGTTTGATCGGCGAGGACGTGACGCAAAATCTGCGCACCGTGAAAAATCTGCCGATGCTGCTCAAGGACAAGGTGGATGTGCAGGTGCGGGGTGAAGTGTTCATGCGGCGCGATGGCTTCGAGAAGTTGAATGCCGAGCGTTTGGCAGCCGGGGAAGAGCCGTTCAAAAATCCACGGAACGCGGCCGGCGGGACGCTGAAGTTGCTCGATTCGCGGGTGGTGGCACAAAGACCCCTTCGTGTGTTGGTGTACGAGGTTGTAGGTGAAGTGCCGGGTCTTGTGACGCACAGCGGTTTGCTTGCGCACCTTCGGAAATTGGGGTTGCCGGTCTATCCCGATACGCAGACGGTGACGAATTTGGAGGCGCTGCTCGCCGAGGTGCAAAAGTGGCAAGACAAGCGGGCGACTTTGCCGTTTGACGTGGATGGCTTGGTGCTGAAAGTAAATGATCTTTCACAACGCGAGTCGCTGGGTTTTACGGCTCGGGCACCCAGGTGGGCGATTGCATACAAATTTCCGGCTCAACAGGCGACGACCAAGTTGCTCGGTGTGGAGTTGGGTGTGGGACGCACGGGCGTGGTGACTCCGGTGGCCGTTTTGGCACCGATCGAGCTGGCCGGAACGACGGTCTCGCGGGCGTCGATGCACAACTGGGATCAGATCGGGCGTCTCGGTGTGAAAATCGGGGATTTTGTTTTGGTGGAAAAAGCGGGTGAGATCATTCCGCAGATCGTCGCGGTTGTGAAAGAACGCCGCGCGGGACGAGAGGCGGAACTGAGGCCGATTCCGCCGCCGACGGCCTGTCCCGAATGCGGGGACGCGCTGCTGAAACGTGCCGGAGAGGTTGCGCTTCGTTGTCCGAACACGAGGCCATGTCCTCGGCAACTCCGCGAGGCGATTACGTTTTTTTGCAACCGTGACGCGATGAACATGACGGGGTTGGGAGACAAGTTGGTGGAGTCTCTCGTTGCTGCGGGCCTGGTGAAAGATCTGGCGGATTTGTTCACGCTGACGCGAGTGCAGCTGCTATCGCTGCCTCGGCTCGGTGAGAAAAGCGCAGACAATGTGTTGGCAGCCGTGGCGACGGGAAAAAAGGAAGCGACGTTGTCGCGTTTTCTGACCGCGCTGGGGATTCCGGGCATCGGTTGGGTGTGGGCCCAAAATATCGCGGAGCAATACCAGACGCTCACGCGGCTCGTGGCTGAAAAGCCAGACGATGTGTATCGAAAACTTGTCGGAATCCACGGCTTTGGGGAAGAACGGGCCGGTGCGGTGCGCGACCATTTGGCCGACGCAAAAACGCAGGCGCTGTTGCGCAAATTCATGTCGGTGGGTTTGTCTCCGGCAGAGCCGGTCGCTGCGACGGGGCCGCTCTCGGGGAGAACGCTGTGCATTACGGGTACCCTATCCATGCCGCGCGGCGATTTTCAAAAACGAATAGAAGCGGCAGGAGGAAAATTTTCGTCGTCGGTCACGAAGAAAACGAGCTACTTGGTGATGGGGGCGGAACCGGGCGAAGACAAAAAACATGCGGCAGAGAAAAACGGCGTGCCGATGGTCGATGAAACGGGTTTGGAAAAGCTGCTGCGCGGCGAAGTACCGTAGTGATATACGTCCGGCCACTTCCGCTCGGTGTGGTCCGTGACCATAATGAGCCAAGGATTTGACCCTCTCAGATGGAGAAATGACCATGTCCACACTGTCCTTCTCGGAAAAATTGTTTGGTACGACGGTTCTTGATGGCGACAGGGCGCTTTTGGCGAAAAAGACGTATGCGCTTTTGCTCGTCAGCGTGGCGATGGCTGGGCTCGGGGGCTACACCTGCGTAACGTCTCCGGCGATGATGAGTTTCTTCTTTCGACCGGTCGGCTGGATTGTGGCGCTCGTGTTGCTGAATGTGGTTCCGTACTTCGCCTTGTGGGCGTCGAGGCAAAATCCGGGTTTGGGAATCGTTGCGCTCGCAGCGGACGGGTTTGTTTCGGGGCTCGCGCTTGGGCCGTTGTTGGCTATCGCAGCCTATGTTTCCCCCGGAACCATACCGGCTGCCCTGGCAGTGACGGGCGGGGTGTTCGTTGCTGTGACGGCCTATGTGATGTTCTCAAAAGAGAAATTTTCGGCACCGGCAGGGCTTTTGACGGGGATGTTCTTCGCGCTCATCCTCGCGATGTTCGTCAATATGTTCATCCAAATGTCGGCGCTGGGTTTGGTCATCACGATTGGCATCGGCATTTTCGGCGTGGTGAGCTTGGTCTACGCCACGAGCGACGTGCTGAACAATCCCGACTATGACAACCCGGTTCAGGGCGCGCTGATGCTGTTTGCGGCGCTCTTCAACGTGTTTGTGACGGCGTTGCGTTTGCTGCTCCGCGCTCGGGATTGACCGTCGAAAGGCCCGTAAGTTACCGTGTAACGTAATGGGCTTCTATCGTCTGCGCGTCGCTGGTTTGTCTCTTGGAATCGCACTTCTTTTGGGATGCAAGGGCAATCCGGGCCCCGGTCTCAAACTCCAACTCGCCGAATCTGCTGAACAGCACGCTTGCGTCAAGACGGACAACAGTGGTTTTCCGCTGAGCGCCGTTCTTCGCGGCGGAACAGTCCGGCTTTCGGTTCTGCAAAAACAAGAGGCCGGCTGGCAGTTTCAATGCGACATCAAAGCGACGCTGCCCGACGATCATCCAAGCATCAGTTTGGGAGCGACGGACCGCAGCCAATTCGCGTTTTTCGCTGAACTGTTTGACGGAAGCGGAAAGAGAGTGTTTACGGGGGCCGTGCAGGGAAAATCGTCGGCATCTGCCGACGGGAGCCCGGGGATTTTGCCGCTGTTCGAGGTCGGAAAGTGGTCTTGCCCAGCGTCGGCAATGGCTGCGCCAAGAGCGTTTCATTCGGCGACGAGCTTGCCTGGTGGCGAAGTGCTTCTCTTCGGTGGGGTCGAGCTGGGAATCATCGCCGGTCGGCCTGAGAGTATGGGGTTGACCGACACGATCGAGATTTATGATCCGTCGCGAGCGGTGTTTCAGACGGTGAATGTTTCTGGAACACCCCCGCGGGCACGAGCCTTTCATCAAGTCGCGGTCCTGAGTTCGACAGACGCCACCATCAAACTGGTGGCATTCGGCGGGATTAGCGCACCACGCCGTCGAGAGGCACTTATCGTCGGTGGTGCCGGTTCAAGCACACCGCTTCGGCTGGCACCTTGTGGACCCGAAACAAAACCCGGAGGAGTCGAGTTTCTATCGCTGACGTATGCCTCCGGCGTCTGGACACTGACGAGTACATCTTCGTCGGAAACAGACGCGGCTGCGTTTGCGGGTGTGGGTGCATTGCCGCAGGGAGGTCTTGTGACTTCGGCGGGCGCGGTCGGCTTCTCGCCCCTGTCCCAGTGTTCGAGCAGTAGCTACTTGGACCTGCTCAAACCGTCAGCGTCCACGATAGGAAAACAGGCGGTAGCTTGGTTTGGACCGTCGGGCGAAACCCGAACAGCGGCCTCCTTCCAGGTGGGCTTTTTGGCTCCGTCGCTGACGTTGCTTTCAAAAAACACGGCGATGGTCTTGGGTGGACAGTGGCTTAGCTCGACGGCAACGCCACCTCCGCTGACAGCACTTTTTTTGACGGGGCTTCCCGATGCACCCGCAGCGCCTACCGCGACGGGTTTTGTTGCGCCAGGCGTTCCGAGAGCGTTTCACACGGCGACTCGACTTGGAAATGCACTGGAAACGGCACCGGCGTTTCCGACCGACGTACTTGTGACGGGCGGTTTCGAGATGACGGACACCAACACGTTGCAGCCAGGACAACCTTCCAGCATTGCGAGTGCGATTCGGCTCTACACCTTGCAAAACACGACGAGTGCACCAACCGAGAAAGCGATTGCTGCATGGTCCTCGGGTTCGTGCGGCGCGACGGAAGACCACTATCGTGCAGCGACGTTTGAGGCCGCGACGGCAACAGCGTCGGGAAATCGAGTCGTCGTGACGGGCGGAAGTCCGAGTTTCGGAGGCGGCTGCAATGATTGCGAAGACGGTGATGCCAGCCTGTTGTGCACGACGAAACAGGCGGGGCTCTTTGTCGCTGGCGCGAATCAGCTTCAGAAGTTGCCGACGATGGCACTCGGTCGTTTGGGTCATCGGCAGACGCTTCTTCTGGATGGAAACATTCTGGTCACCGGCGGCTTGATTCGCAAAAGAGACGCGACCACTTCGGTTTGGTCTACGCAGGCGACGAATGAGGCGGAAGTATTCAACCCACGTTCAACGGACGTTTCAAACCCGGATTTGGATGATCCTGCGACACAGTCGTTTCCAGCTTCAGAACGGAACGGGCGCGTCGGCACAGACGCCCAAAAACCCTGTAGCGTCCTTTAGCTAGCACTCGTCGGTTTTTCACAAAAGCCAAGGCTTGCTTTTTCCCGACGCCTTTTGATAGGCTGCGCGCCGGTATGTGCATTGCCGTTGAACTGGCCCCTGCCCGCCGCGCAGATCTCATTAGAGGCGTCCCGAAATGACGAACCAGCCCAGTCGTGACCAACGCTTTATCTTCCCGCCGTGGACGAATCGAGTGCCTGCAATATCCGTGGCTGCTCTATTGGTCGGGTTTACGTTGTTGATCTTCGGTATGTGGTATTACTTTTCGCCTCGGCACACGGACGTGGGCTACGAGCCAATCCAGCCCATTCCGTACTCCCACAAGCTTCACGCTGGAGAGCTGGGGCTCGATTGTCGGTACTGCCATGTGAACGTCGAGCGCACGGAGTTTGCGACGGTGCCGCCGACACAGGTTTGCATGAACTGCCATTCCAACGTGCAGAAGGATTCGGCCAAGTTGCAACCGCTGCGCGAGTCGTGGGCCTACGGCAAGCCGGTTCCGTGGGTGCGAGTCCACAAAACCCCAGACTATGCGTATTTTCCACACAGTCGGCACGTCAAGAGCGGTGTCGGTTGTGTGGAATGTCACGGTCGGGTGGAACGGATGGAGGTCGTGCGCCAGGTTGAGCCTCTCTCGATGGGGTGGTGCTTGGATTGCCATCGCGACCCCGCTCCGAGGCTCCGTCCTCTCGATCAGATCACGAACATGGGTTGGGAACCGCCAGGTGACAAGCCGCTCGACGTGCGCCGGCGGGAATTTGGGGAAAAACTGGCGCAGGAACTCAAAATCTCTCCGCCCACCGACTGTTCCAGGTGTCACCGATGAAGCCAACACTTCCAAGAAAGCCTGGTTTTGCTCCTGGCGAGACGGTTTATTTCCGCAGCCAGGACCATGCCGAACAAAGTCCAGCGTTTCGCGAGGCGCTTTCCCGCGAATTGCCGTCTGAAGTTCCGCCCGAGGTTCAAGATCCACTGAGTCGGCGGTCGTTTATGGGGATCTTGGGGGCTTCGGTTGCCTTGGCCGGAATGGCCGGTTGCCGTCGGCCCGAAGAAAAGATTCTTCCTTACACCCGCACACCCGAGGATTTGGCCATCGGCCTCCCGACGTACTATGCGACGGCGATGCCGCTTGGGTCTGCGGTCTATGGCCTTTTGGTCGAAAGCCACGAGGGTCGCCCCACCAAAATTGAAGGCAATCCGAGCCATCCGATGAGCATGGGGGGCACCAACGCTTTCACGCAGGCGGCGATCCTGGAAATGTACGATCCGGATCGCTCGACGGGGCCGCTTGTGGCTGGAAAGGCTTCGGCTGGGGGCGAATCATCTGGAGTTGGTGCACACGGTGGTGAGCCTCCGAAGCCGGTCCTGTTCGGCATGGAGGCCGCCAAGGGTTTTCTCACAAAGGGCCGAAGCAAGTGGGCTGCCGAGAAGGGGCGCGGGCTGCATTTCTTGTCGGGCGCGCTTGTGTCTCCGACGCTGCTGGGTCTGCGTGAGCGTTTGCTGAAGGATTGGGCCGAGGCGAAGTGGTGGACGTGGGAGCCGGTTTGCGAGGACTCGATCAAACAAGGCGGTCGGGCTGCTTTCGGGGAAGACTTGGTCGTCCTTCCAGAGGTCCAAAAGGCGTCGGTGATTTTGTCGATCGGCGCGGATTTCCTGGGGAACACTCCCGATGGCGTGCGGAATGCCCGGCAGTTTGCAACGAGACGGCGCACAGATCGGCCCAGCGACGAGATGAGTCGCCTGTACGTGGCCGAATCGGCGTGGACTGTCACGGGAACGAATGCGGATCACCGGCTGCGGCTGAAGCCGAGCTTGCTTGTGCATTTTGCGTTGGCGCTGGGTGCCGAACTTGCGAAGCGTGGCTTGGCGTTGGCACCGGAGATTCTCGCGCAGCTTCCCAAGGATGTGCCGGCGGGGATCGACGCGAAGTTTGTTTCAGCGGTCGCAGAGGATTTGAAAAAGGCACACAGCAAGGCGCTTATCGTTGTCGGGCGGTCGCTTCCGCCAGGAGTCCATGCGCTTGTCCACGCTATCCATGCAGCACTCGGAGCGGTGGGCGAAACGGTCGGGTACACCAAACACGGTGATGCTGGGAGACCGCTGGATCGAGATGCTCTGAAGAGCCTTTCGGAAGCACTGGATAAGGGTCAGGTCGAGACGCTTGTGGTGTTGGGCGGGAACCCTGTGTACGACGCCCCCGCAGATTTGGGCCTCGCTGAGAAGTTGAAAAAGGTTCAGGTGGTTCATCTGGGCCTGTTTCGAAACGAAACGGCGCTTCAATCGGCGCTGCATGTGCCGCAAGCACACTTTTTGGAAGCGTGGGGAGATTTGCGTGCAGCAGACGGCACGGCCAGCATTGTTCAGCCGCTCATCGCTCCTTTGTACAGCGGCTGGTCAGACATCGAGCTGGTCCACTTCATCCTGACGGGTGAGTGGGTGCGGGGATATGAGCTTGTTCGGGACACGTGGAGAGGAGTGACTGCGGCAAAACTTCAACCGCTCGCGCCGCCCGTTCTCGAGACGACTGCTGCGCCTGTCGGGGCTGTGCAAAAACCTGGGAAACCGGGTGCTCCTGTCAAACCAGCGGTACCTGTCAAGCCGACGGGAGCGAAACCTGGAGCGGTTGCGATCGCAGCACCCGCCGAAACACCGCCCCCCGCTGTGCCGCAAGAAACGATCGCGTTCTTTTTCGACCGTGCGTTTCGCAAAGCACTTCACGATGGGTGGATCGAGGGCACGCCGTACGAGAAGATTCGGCCCCAAATCAAGCCGGCGAATGTTGCGCAGGCGCTTTCTGCCGTCTCGGCGCTTCAGTCGAAGCCCTGGGAGATTGAGTTTTTGGTCTCTCCTTCGACCTACGACGGGCGGTATGCCAATGTGAGTTGGCTTCAGGAACTGCCGGACCCGGTTACGAAACTCGTGTGGGACAACGCCGCCCTGCTGTCTGTCGAAGCAGCCAAGTCGTTGGGTGTGGAAAAAAACGACATGGTTTCGCTGACCGTACGAGGCCAGACGATCGAGGCGGCGGTGTTTGTCGTACCTGGATTGCCGGCTGGGACGGTGGCGTTGGCGCTTGGCTATGGTCACGCGGAAAACGCGATCGGAAAAGTAGGACGCGGGGCGGGCTTCAATGCGTACAAGATCCGGCACCTCGATGGACTCTGGTCCGACGAGGTTCAGATTCAAAAGCTCGGCAAAAAATACGACGACCCGCGCGATTACTGGTTTGGGGACACGACGCATCTCACCGGTTTGGTCACGACGCAGGACCATTTTGCGATGGAAGGCCGTCCGCTCTTGCAGGAAGCAACGCTTGGGAAGTTCCGCAAACACCCGAGCTTTGCCCAGCACGCGGTTCACCATCCGCCGCTGCTTGCGCTGTGGGACCCGTACAAGCGGAGTGGTCAGCAGTGGGGTCTTGTCATCGACTTGTCTACCTGCATTGGCTGCGGGACTTGTACGGTCGCGTGCCAAGCCGAAAACAACGTGCCGGTGGTGGGCAAAAGCCAGGTGCGCAAAGGGCGCGAGATGCATTGGATTCGCATCGACCGCTACTACACGTTCGAGCCTGTCGCTTTTGACAATGGCCACCGCAAGAAAATCGAGTTGAACGACGAGAACACGCGCATGATGCATCTGCCTGTGCCCTGCATGCACTGCGAGGATGCTCCATGTGAGAACGTGTGTCCGGTGGCAGCGACGGCGCACTCGCAAGATGGCCTGAACGACATGGTGTACAACCGGTGCGTCGGGACGAGGTACTGCGCGAACAACTGTCCGTGGAAAGTGCGGCGGTTCAACTACCTCGACTATCGCGGGGATGTGCCAGAAGTGGCCAAGTTGGCGATGAATCCAGATGTGACCGTTCGGTCGCGCGGTGTCATCGAGAAGTGTACGTACTGCGTGCAACGGATTCGGGCCGCACAGCGAACGGCGAAGCTGAAAGACACACAGGGCAGATCGGAATTTGTGGCAGACGGGACGCTCGTGGTGGCTTGTCAGCAGGCATGTCCAACCGATGCGATCACGTTCGGCGACATTACGGACCCGAAGAGCAAAATTTCGGTTGTGCGGAGCAGTCCTCGTCATTACGCGATGCTCGAGGAGATCAACGCCAAGCCTCGGACGACCTATCTCGCGAGAATTCGCAATCCGAACCCTGCGCTGGAAGCCGAGGAAAAAGAAGAGGGGCACGGCGGGGGTCATGAGCCAGCGGCGGGACATGCTCCGGCAGAGCACGCACCCGCCGGTTCACACAACACGCACGAGACTGGAGCAAGCCATCCATGAGTGCCGAGAGCAGCGCGGTTGCGGCAGTGCTCGAGCCTGAACCGCTTCTGAACAACAGTCCGAGCTTTGCGGCCATCACGGATGTGGTGTGTCGCCCCGTCGAGATCGATGTCAAAAAGACACCGATCGGCTGGATCTTGAGTTTCCTTGTCGCTGTGGGTCTTTTGGGGCTTTACGGCGCGACCCTCGCATACCTGGTTGCAACGGGTGTGGGCGTTTGGGGAAACAACAACCCGATCTATTGGGCATGGGACATCACGAACTTTGTGTGGTGGATCGGTATCGGTCACGCCGGGACGCTGATTTCGGCGATTCTGTTTCTGTTTCGGCAGAAGTGGCGCACGGCCATCAACCGGTTTGCGGAGGCCATGACGGTGTTCGCGGTGCTTTGCGCGCTTCAGTACCCGTTCTTTCACACAGGACGCCCCTGGCTCGCGCTGTACTGGTTGCTCCCGTTTCCGAACCAAATGGAGATGTGGCCCAACTTCCGCAGCCCGCTTATGTGGGACGTGTTCGCGATTTCGACCTACGGATTGGTTTCCGCGATGTTCTGGTATGTGGGTCTGATTCCAGATTTGGCGACGCTCCGAGATCGGGCGAAGACGCGGACGCGCTCGCTGCTGTATGGGATCTTTGCGATGGGCTGGCGGGGATCAAATCGCCACTGGCAGCACTATGAGCGCGCCTATCTCATCTTGGCGGGTCTTTCGACGCCTCTTGTGCTTTCTGTTCACTCTGTTGTGTCGTTCGACTTTGCGACCTCGGTGTTGCCGGGCTGGCACGCGACGATTTTCCCGCCGTACTTTGTGGCAGGAGCGGTGTTTTCTGGCTTCGGTCTGGTCATGACGCTGATGCTTTTGGCTCGCGAGTTCTATGGTCTGAAAGACTTGGTCACGATGCGTGTCCTCGAGAACATGAACAAGATCATGCTCGTGACGGGAACCATGGTGGGTTACGCCTACTCCATGGAGTTTTTCATCGCGTGGTATGGCGGCAACCCCTACGAGCGGTTTACGTTCATCAACCGCGCAGCGGGTCCGTATGCGTGGGCCTATTGGACCATGGTTTCCTGCAACGTCATCTCGCCGCAGCTTTTCTGGTTCCGCGCGATTCGGCGGTCGATTCCGGCGATGTTCGTGATCTCGATTTTCGTGAACATCGGAATGTGGTTCGAGCGGTTCGTGATCATCTCGACTTCTCTGCATCGCGATTTCACGCCCGCTGCATGGGGCTACTTCCGACCGACATGGATTGACGTGAGCATGTACCTTGGCACGTTTGGTCTGTTCTTTACGCTGTTCCTTTTGTTCTTGCGCTTCCTACCGATGATCGCGATTTCCGAGATCAAAGGCGTGTCTCCAGCGGCGAATCCGCATGCACACGACACGAGCCACGACAAGGAGGCTCACTGATGGCCAGGAATGTCGGAGTTGGTTACGAGGACGGTGTGTTTGGCGTGGTCGCCGAATACAAGACGCCGGGGGCTCTGCTGGAAGCGGTGAAGACGGTGCGGCAGGCCGGGTTTTCCGTGATCGATACATACACCCCTTTTCCGGTCCACGGAATGGATCGCGCGATGGGTTTGAAGCCTACGATTCTGCCCTATTTGGTGTTGTGCGGAGGCCTTTTGGGAGTCGGCGCTGCGGTGTTGATCCAGTGGTGGATGAACGCTTTTGACTATCCGTTCATCATCGGTGGCAAGCCGATTGTTTCCTATCAGGCCTACGTGCCGATTTGCTTCGAGATGATGGTGCTTCTGTCTGCGTTCACGACCGTGTTCAGTTTGTTTGCGCTGTGCCGGTTGCCGCAGCCCTACCATCCTCTTTTTACTCACGACCGTTTCTCTCGCTTCTCGGACGATGGTTTTTTCTTGGGAATCGAAGCCCAAGATCCCATTTTCAGTGAGGCGAGGGCTCGCGAGACGCTGGCTGCTGCTGGCGGTACCGAGATCGCGGTCATTCGGGACTTTGCGGAGACCTAAACGCCCATGCGAAGCCGCAACTTTACGTCTGCAACAAGTGTGTTTCTGTGCGCGGTCGCGCTGTCGGCATGTCGGGGGAATCCGTCAGAAGATCCCCCGATCCATTGGCAGCGCAACATGTTCACGCAGGACAAGGCGAAGCCGCAGCGGGAGACTTCCTTTTTTGAAGATGGCCGTATGATGCGGCCTCTTGTGGAAGGGACTCTCAGCCAGAGCGCGCCTGTGATTCAAACTCCCTATTACACGGGGCTCGATGAGCAGAATCGTCCGGTCACCAAGTTTCCCGAACAGGTAGCCGTGGATGAGACTTTGCTCAAGACTGGGCAGGAACGGTTCAACATCTTCTGTTCCCCTTGTCATGACCGAACCGGACAAGGGAACGGTCTTGTGATCCAGCGGGCCAACCAGAGGGCGGCGTGGAGCATTCCTTCCTACAGCGAACAGAGACTCCTAGATACACCCGTAGGAGACATCTTTTCGACCATCACGAATGGAAAAGGAACGATGCGTTCGTATGCCTATCAAGTTCCTGTTGCCGATAGGTGGGCGATTGTGGCGTATGTGAGGGCTCTTCAACGAAGTCAGGGGATCAAAGTGGAGCAGCTTACCGCCGAGCAGAGGAGTCAACTCAAATGAGCGCAACGCACGTGGATCTTTCATCGTCGCGGCTGCATATTCCTCCGGGAACCGCCAATCGTTGGGCGATGGTGTTTGGTGGCGTAGGTCTTTTGGGCTTGGCTGCGACCGCGTCGGGTTTCTTTTCGGAAGGGACGCGGATCGATGCGCTGAGTGCCTATCTGGTTGCGTTCTTTTATGTGCTCACGCTGGGTGTCGGCTGCATGTTTTTTGCGGCGTTGCAACATCTGGTGGGTGCGCGGTGGAGCGTGGTTCCTCGTCGCATCGCGGAAAACTACGGCGCGTTTTCCCCCTGGCTCATCTTGCTGTTTATTCCGATTGCGGTCTTTGCAAAGGACATCCTCCCCTGGATGGACATTGAGAAGATCAAGGACCCCGAATATCGCTCCGCAGTGCGGATTGCGATGGAGTCGAAGACTTGGTATCTGACCGTGCCGTTCTTTTTTGGGCGAGCGGTTTTGTTCCTGATCTTCTGGGCTCTTTCGGGCATGTACTACTACAAGAAGTCTGTGGAGGTGGATTCCACAGGGGACCCCTATGCCATTCTTCGGCTTCGGAAACTGGCACCCCCAACCGTGATTTTGTTTGGTCTGACGCTCACGTTTTCTGCGTTTGACTGGTTGATGGGAGTCGATCCGACTTGGGCCACAACGATGTTCGGGGTCTATGCCTTTTCGGGCTCGATTGTGTCCTCGCTTGCGCTGATTGCGTGTACTGCACGGACGTTGCACGGATATGGATACATGGACGGCGTCATCAACGATGAGCACTACCATGACCTAGGGAAGCTCGTTTTCGCGTTCACGGTGTTCTGGGCATACATCGCGTATTCGATGTTCATGCTGATTTGGTACGCAAGCTTGCCCGAGGAAACCGTTTGGTATCGCAAACATTGGGAGAACGGTTGGTCCACGCTGACCTGGACGCTGATTCTTTTGCACTTCGTGGTTCCGTTCTTCGGTCTCCTGTCGCGAACGGCGAAGCGACATCCGGTTCTGTTGAAGGCATTTGCGGCGCTGTTGGTGGTGATGCACTGGGTGGACTTGTACTGGCTGGTGATGCCGCTGTTCCGCGCGCAGATGCGGTTCTCTTTCTATGACTTCGCGGCACTTGCAGGCGCTGCCGGGTTGTTCTTCGGTGTCGCCGCCCGGACGTTTGGGAAGGCGGCGCTCGTCCCGATCAGGGACCCGCATCTGGCCGATTCATTGGGGTATGACAATGGTTGAAACCGGACATGACCATGGAGAGGTTGCGGTAGATCAGGAGAAACCCAAAAACCTCCAACTTGTGGTATGGGGCATCGCACTCAGTGTGCTGTTTTTTGGGACGGCACTTTTGTTCAACTCGCTCTTCGTGCGGTATTCCGACAAGCTGCTTGGTGAAAGGGGTCTTGGGGTTGATTCTCCCAAGCTCCTGGAACAGCGCGTGCTGGAGGAGAAACGGCTGTCGAGCTACGGCTATGTTGATCAAGCGCAGGGCTCTGTTCACATTCCCATTCAAGAGGGAATGAAAAAAGTGATTGAGGAAAACAAGAGATGAGTTCTTCGTCTCGAGTGTTTCTGGCAGGTGTCTTTGCGGTTGCGCTGGGCGTTTCTTCGCTGGCGCGGGCCGAGCAGGAAGTTCCCAAGGAACTTCAAGGCATCTCCATTGAAGGAACACTTGGTGCCAAGGTCTCACTCGATGTTCCGTTTGTGGACCACACAGGCAAGCCGGTAAGGCTTCGGGACTATTTTGTGTCCGGGCGGCCTGTGGTGTTGGTTCTGGGGTACTACAGCTGCCCTGTGTTGTGTTCGTTGGTGCTCAATGGTTTGCTGGATGGGATGCGCTCGCTTGGGTTTGTACCCGGTCGGGAGTACGAGATTGTTTCGCTGAGCATCGATCCGAAGGAAACGCCCGCGCTGGCAACCGGAAAGCGCGCGGTGTATTTGAAAGCGCTCCATCGGGCACTTGCTGACCAGGAACGGAGTTGGCCTTTTCTGACCGGAGCGGAAAAGGACATCGGTCAGGTTGCCGACTCTGTTGGTTTTCGTTTTCGCTATGACCAAGAAGGGAAACAGTGGGCGCACGCGGCAGGGATTTTTGTGGTAACGCCTGATGGCCGTCTTTCGCAGATCTTGTACGGGGTACAGTTTTCCGAACGGGATTTGCGGCTTGCGCTGGTTGAAGCGTCTTTGGGGGGAATTGGCAGTCCGCTGGATCGGCTGCTGTTGTGGTGTTTTCACTATGACCCCAAGGATCGAAAGTACTCCATTGCTTCGATTGCGCTCGTCAGAGTCGGCGGGGTCGTGACCGTCCTGTTTTTGGGAGCGTTCCTTATTGCTGCGTGGCGGAAAGACCGCCGCGCTCAGGTGAACGGATGATGCAGCCAAACACACAAGTTGCTTTTGGGCTACCGCCCCAGGCATCCACGTTGGCAGGAGAGCACGACACGCTCTTTCTGGCTTTGACCGCGCTGGTCGTGTTCTGTCTCGTGTTGATCATTGGCGCGGCGACGTACTTTATTTTCCGGTACAAGTGGCGCGGGGGTCATCACAACGCGATTGAAATCACGCACAACACTGTGCTCGAGGTGGCGTGGAGCGTGGTTCCTCTGTTCGTGGTGCTGGGCCTTTTTGTATGGGGCTTCAAGAACTACATGGACCAAATGGTTCCCCCGAAAGATGCGCTCGAGATTCGCGTGACGGGTCAGAAATGGTCCTGGTCGTTTGAATATCCGAATGGGGCTATCAGTGCGGGCGTGATGGCGGTTCCCATCAACAAGCCGGTGAAGCTCATCATCACCTCGAAGGATGTGCTGCACAGTTTCTTCGTGCCGGCGTTTCGCATGAAGATCGACGCCGTTCCGAACAAGTACACGGTGATGTGGTTCGAGGCCACGATGGATGGGCCGCAGCAAGTGTACTGTGCAGAGTTTTGCGGCACCGACCACTCCAAGATGTTGGCTGAGGTCCTGGTGAAACAGCCTGCGGACTATCAGCGATGGCTGGATGAGCGGTCGGTTCCCAAGGACCCCGTTTCACACGGCAAGATGATGTTTGCAAAGCATGGGTGCGGCGGGTGCCACGCCATACAGAGTCCTGAGAAACAGCCGCAGCCCGCGATAGGACCCCGGTTGTTCCAGGTGTTCGGTCGCAAGGAAAAGATCAAAGGCCAGGCGGAAGTCACCGTTGATGAAAACTATCTTCGTGAGTCCATCGAAACCCCGTCTGCCAAAATCGTCGAGGGTTTTGCTCCGATGATGAGCCCCTACAAAGGGCAGATGAATGACCAAGAGATGAGCCATCTCATCGAATACATCAAGAGCTTGAAGTAACCGAGGGTAAGACATGACCCAGTATTCCTCTTCTTCTTCTTCACCCGGCGAACGGCCCCCGTCGTTTTGGGCCAGTTCCCGAGGGATTTCGTCTTGGCTGTTTACGCTCGACCACAAGCGCATCGGCGTGATGTATCTCGTCTTCGTTTGGGCGGCATTCCTGCTCGGCGGCGTCTTTGCTCTGCTTGTGCGTACCGAGCTTCTGACGGCAAACAAGACGATCATGGACCCGGACACCTACAACCAAATGTTCACCCTGCACGGAGCGGTGATGGTGTTCTTGGTGATCATTCCCT
This sequence comes from Pseudomonadota bacterium, assembly GCA_035328405.1. GTDB lineage: Bacteria > Myxococcota_A > Polyangia > Palsa-1104 > JAEUJZ01 > JAEUKA01. The sequence continues at coordinate 29,034 of DAOLIT010000022.1, forward strand.
CGATTCCTGCGTCGCTGGGGAACATCATTTTGCCGCTTCAGCTTGGTGCCAAAGATGTCGCATTTCCGCGCCTGAACCTGTTGAGTTTCTACATCTATGTGCTGGGCGCGCTGATTGCGCTGTACTCCATTTTCTCTGGAGCAGTGGACACCGGCTGGACGTTCTACACACCCTATTCGACAACCACAGGGACCAGCGTTTCCACGATGGTACTTGCCGCGTTCGTGCTGGGTTTTTCCTCTGTGTTCACCGGGCTGAATTTCATCGCTACGATTCACAGACTCCGGGCACCGGGAATGACGTTCTTTCGGATGCCTCTGTTTGCGTGGGGTTTGTATGCAACGGGTGTGATTCAAATCCTGGCGACTCCGGTGCTGGGCATCACGCTGCTTTTGCTGGTCGCCGAGCGTGTGCTGCACGTTGGCATTTTCGATCCGGCGCTGGGTGGTGATCCGATTTTGTTCCAACACTTCTTCTGGTTCTACAGCCACCCGGCGGTCTACATCATGATCGTTCCCGCATTCGGTGTGGTTTCGGACCTCATCAGCACGTTTTCGCGGAAAGCGATTTTTGGCTACCGCGCGATTGCGATGTCGTCGATTGGGATCGCGATTCTGGGTTTCCTCGTTTGGGGGCACCACATGTTCACATCGGGCCAGTCCGAACTTGCGAGCATGATTTTTTCGGGTCTCACGTTTCTGATTGCGATTCCGACGGCCATCAAGGTCCTCAACTGGGTTGCGACGCTGTATAAGGGGTCCATCGTTCTGCGCACCCCCATGTGGTACACCCTCGGGTTTTTGTGGCTGTTCACGATAGGGGGACTGACAGGACTGTACTTGGCGACGCTCTCTGTGAATCTGTATCTCCACGATACGTATTTCATTGTCGCGCACTTCCATTACGTGATGATGGGCGGAACCATGTTCGCGTTCATTGGGGGTCTGCACTACTGGTGGCCCAAATTCACCGGGAAGATGTACAGCGAGAAACTCGCAAACTGGGCTTGCTTGACCGCATTTGTCGGCTTCAACGTGACGTTCGGTTCGCAGTTTTTCTTGGGGGTGGCCGGAATGCCGCGCAGGTACTACAGCTACCTGCCTCAATTTGAACCGCTGCATCAGATTTCGACGGTGGGTTCCTATATTCTCGGGTTTGGTTTCCTCCTTACGCTGATTTGTCTTCTGAGTTCATTGAGGAGTCGCCAAGAAGCGGGGGACAATCCGTGGGAATCGACCACGCTGGAATGGCGCACGGCATCGCCTCCTCCGACGGAGAACTTCGCCGGCCAGCCGACGGTCAGCACGGGTCCGTATGACCGCACCGTTTTGGCTCAATACTAAACGAGAGAAAACACGCGCGAGCCGCAAGGAGCATTTATGAGCAATCCGGCCCGTACATACCATCACGCACACCATTTCCCCTCTGCGCGAGACGAGGCGGAAACGGCGAAGTTTGGGATGTGGATCTTTTTGGCAACAGAGATTCTGTTGTTTTCGGGGCTGTTTTTGGCCTATGCAGCGTTTCGAACCACGCACGCAGAGATGTTCAAGGTGGTGCATCAACTTCTGGATTGGAAGTTGGGTGCGCTGAACACGATGGTGCTGATTTTTTCGTCGCTGACCATGGCGTTGGCCGTTCGTTCCGCACAACTGTCCAAGCAAGGCCAAACGGTGGGGTACTTGGCCCTCACACTCCTGTGCGGAGCAGCCTTCTTGGTCGTCAAGTACTTCGAGTATTCCCACAAATTTCACTTGGGAACGCTTCCGGGGGGTGGGGAGCAGGGCCTATGGAAGCCGGACTATGCGGCTCTGGCGGTCGAGCACGGCGCTGCGTTTGTGGAAAAACTCAAGGCGGTGGATTCCCCCCACTTGTTCATTGGGATTTACTTCCTGATGACAGGGTTGCACGGCGTGCATGTGCTGATTGGCATGTTGGCGATTGCGTGGGTGCTCTTGCGCTCGATGCGCGGTGATTTTGGGTCGAAGTACTACTTCCCGGTCGAGAACGTGGGCTTGTATTGGCACCTCGTGGACTTGATTTGGATCTATCTGTTCCCGCTCCTTTACTTGGTGGGGTAAATCATGTCGCAGGCAGAGATGAATCTTGACAACAACAGCGGTGACGAGCACGACGCGCCTCACGTTCTGCCCGTTTCGGTCTATCTCGGCGTATGGGTCACGCTTGTGGTGCTGACCGGTTTGACGGTGTTCGTTTCGCGCTTTGACTTCGGAAGTGCAAACACGGTGATTGCGCTGGCGGTGGCGACGATCAAGGCGGCCATCGTGGCGCTGTTCTTCATGCACCTTCTGTATGACGACAAGTTCAATCTGGTGGTGTTGCTGACCAGCATGCTTTTTCTCACGGTCTTTTTTACCCCGACGCTGATTGATTTGTCGTCTCGCGGAATGGTTGATCCCATCAAGTCCCGCGCAGGCTTCAAGTGGGTGGCGGCGAAACGTTCTGAGCAGCCTCCTCCTCCGCCGGACCCCGCGCGCGTTTTGCCGATTCCGGCGCCAGCGGCGGCGGTGGCACCAGCCTCAGCAGAAGCCACGAGTGGAGCTCCTGCGGGTTCTGTCCCGAGCCCTGCCGTTGCGAATCCGGTGCCCGCGAATCCCAAAGCGGCTCCAGCGCCCGCTCCCAAAGCTGCACCGAATCCCACAGCCGCCCCAACAGCACCCGCCCCGCACGCCGCCCAGCCCCACTGAGTCTTTCCCACACTGGAACGGCCAAACTCCGCCTGTCTCTTTGCAAAAGCCCCATGCAAGGGCTTCCTGACGACCTCTGCATTCCTTCTGTGCCCGGTCTCCCACGCCGGGACTTTCGTCACGTGCCCACGTTGAATGCGGCGACGAATGATCGCACGATGCGGACGTGGCCGGGGGAGCACTTGCTCTTTTGTGGCCACAGTGGATCACCAACAAAGGAACACGCACATGTGGAACAAATGGATCGTATCCGTGACAGCTTGTTTGCTGTTGTCCTCTTCGCTTGCTTGGGCGGATGCCCAGTGCAAAAAGGATGAGGATTGCAAAGGCGGCCAAGTTTGCGTACTCGCGTTGAAACCTCCGGTGTGCAAAGCGCCGCAACCCGCTGGCAAGCCGTGCGTCCGGGACAAAGTTTGCGCCTCGGGAAAATGCGATATGCCTGCTGGCGGCAAGGGTCCTGGCGTTTGTAAGTAGGTCCGGTTTCTCTCGCTGCGCGCACACTCAAGGTGCCGTCTCCTTCTCATCTTCCCGATACTCTTCGCGAAAAAACCAACTCGTGGTGGTTGATTTGGGGCTTCGCTTTTTGCGAAACTCTGGGATGTGGAAGCTGATGCTTCCCCGAAAATGGCGCAAACAAAAAGCGAGCCAGGTAGTCACACAGAGACGGCAGGCGACGATGCGGCGTGTGAGTCTGAAGACTCTGCCGCCGTTCCGAAACTTGTCGCGCCGTGTTTTTTGTCGAGCAACCGATCGACGAATCAGCGGCGCAACAAACACTGCAACGACGTTTGCTCTTGGTCTCGCCGTTCCTTTTGCGCGTCCAATCATCTGCCGATGCCGATCGGGTCGTCGGGTGGCTTTCCGGGCCATTTCGACGGCCTCTGTCTTGAGTTTTACGAGAAAGAGTCCTTATGAAAATTGCGTTTACGTACAACCTTCGTCTCAGCGACTCGGAGGACGAGGCGGAGTTTGATTCGCCCGAGACCGTCGAGGCCATTTCCCGCGCGTTGTCCGACGCGGGCCATGAGGTACAACAGATCGAAGTCTCGGGACCGGCTTCCCACTTGGCGACCCGGCTCGAAGCGTTCTCTCCTGACATGATTTTCAATTTGGGAGAAGGAAAACGAGGACGCGCGCGCGAGGCATTTTATCCGGCTTTGTTTGAAGAGTTGGGCTATCCCTACACCGGTTCCGATGCACATACATTGACCGTCACCCTCGACAAGTGGTTGACCAAACGGGTGCTGGCGTCTCACGGAATCGACACCCCGCGCGGACGACTGTTTACGAGTCGCGACACCTCCGAGGTCAGCAAGCTGGATGGCTTTTTAGGGGGTTCTTTGGGAGTCCCGATTCCTGCCATTGTGAAGCCGAATTTTGAGGGCTCCTCAAAAGGAATCAGCGATGAGTCCGTTACGCGAGACTGGAAGGCACTCCGTACCGTGGTCGGGAAGATGCTCGAACAGTATCCGCTCGGTGTGCTGGTCGAGGAATTTATCGCCGGAATTGATGTCACCGTTCCTTTTGTCGAAGGAATCGGCGAACGGCAACACGAAGGAATTTTGCAGCCGGTCGAGTTTGCAGTCGATTCCCAAGTTCGTTCCAAATACAACCTGCTCGATTACAGACTCAAAAGCCAGCATTCAAGCCGAGTGAAATTGCGCTGTCCCGCAGAGCTTCCGCGCGACGTGATTGCGCGTCTGCGGGTGTTGGCCAAGCAAATCGTAAAACTCCTGTCCATCCGTGATGCGGCTCGGATTGATTTTCGTTTGGCGGAAGACGGACGGATCTACTTTTTGGAAGTGAATGCTCTGCCCGCGCTAGACCCCGGAGCGAGTCTGTTTGTCGCGACTCGCCGAGAGGGATTGTCGTTTGAACAAACCATCCATGCGATTTTGTCAAACGCTGCGGTTCGATGGAAATTGGTTCCTTCTGTGAGTGCGAAACCAAAGGCCGCCAAACCGAACGAGAAGGTTCGCATCGGCTTCACATACAACCTGAAACGCCCTGGAGGAAAGGCCCTGGGGGATTCGGAAGCAGAGTACGATTCACCGATGACAATAGCCGCCATTTCATCCGCGCTGGAATCGCTTGGCTACGAGGTCGTGCAGCTTGAAGCAAACGGAGATTTACCAACGCGGTTGAAGGAAGCGCAGGTTGATCTCGTGTTCAACATCGCGGAAGGGGTATCCGGTCGGAATCGGGAGGCGCAGGTTCCGGCTCTGTGTGAACTCTGTGGGATTCCCTATACCGGAAGCGACGCTGCGACGCTCTCTTTGGCCTTGGACAAGGCGTTGACCAAACGACTCCTGAAGCAGCGCAACATCATGACGCCGGACTTTCAGGTGTTTTACACAGGCCGCGAGAAAATCTCGCAGACTTTGCGATTTCCGCTGATTGTGAAGCCGATTGCAGAGGGTTCCAGCAAGGGAATTGCGGGCAAAAAGAGCGTGGTCGATGACATTCCCTCCCTGCGAAAAGTCGTCGATGAACTTATCAAAAAGTACCGCCAACCTGCACTGGTTGAGGAGTACATCACGGGGCGTGAATTTACGGTCGGTCTGCTGGGGGAACGCAGACCCCGCATTCTTCCCCCGATGGAAATTGTCTTCAATGATCACACCGACAAACGGCCTGTTTATGATTACTCCCACAAGCAGGATTGGGATTCCCGTGTTTCGTATCAGTGCCCTGCGAAATTGACCCCAAAGGAACTCAAGGCCGTCGAGAAGGCCGCACTGGAAACCTTTCAAGCACTCGATTGTCGCGATGTGGGGCGCGTGGATCTGCGCATGGATGCGCATGGGAATGTGTATGTTCTGGAACTCAATCCCCTGCCTGGATTGACCCCCGATTGGTCTGATTTGGTGCTGATTGGAAAAGCAACCAACATGGACTATCGGACGCTCATTGCCGAGATTTTGGCAGGGGGTCTGAAGCGTTTGCGGGAGAAAAAGCGCGGCATGGTACAGCCCCGCAATGGGAAGACGCAGGAATCCCGCAGCAGTGCTTCGAGTCAGACGCCAGCGACGCCAAAGAAGGAAGAAGCAGAGGCTGCATTCCCCTCTGCAGAGCCTTCCCAAGAAGCGCCCACAGCGCCCGTTTCTCTTCCGCGCAAAACCCGGACAAAGCACGCCTCTCACCGTCGCTCGTAGGCCATGTCGTTGTTCGGCGAAACGGATCTGTACCTGTTCAATGAAGGGCGGCATTTGCGCCTATATGAGACGTTCGGCGCACATGTGGGAACAGAGACTCTTTCTGACAAATCAGTTTCTGGCTGTCATTTCGCCGTATGGGCTCCCAATGCTGCAAGCGTTTCCGTTCTGGGAGACTTTAATGATTGGACCCCTTTACAAAATCCGCTTTCGTCTGTAGGCCAGTCGGGGGTTTTTCAGGGGTTCGTTCCGGGGGTCGTTTCGGGGCAGCGATATGTCTATCGCGTGTTTTCCAAGCACAATGGGTACGTTGTAGACAAGGCCGATCCCGTTGGCTTTTTCGCTGAAATTCCGCCTGCAAAAGCCTCGGTCGTGACGCAGTTGGACTATGTGTGGAACGACGCGGAATGGATGCGTACGCGGGCGAAACGGAATGCACTATCGTCTCCCCTGTCGATCTACGAACTTCATGTGGGTTCGTGGAAGCGGAAGACCGATGGGGGCTTCTTTTCCTATCGAGAAATCGCTCCACAACTGTGCGACTACGTTCGCAAGTTGGGTTTTACGCACGTCGAAATTTTGCCCGTGATGGAACACCCCTTTTATGGTTCTTGGGGGTATCAGTGTACGGGCTATTTTTCGCCAACCAGTCGATACGGAACACCGCAAGACTTCATGTTCTTGGTGGATTCGCTGCATCAGGCAGGAATCGGTGTGATTCTGGATTGGGTTCCTTCTCATTTTCCATCGGACTCCCACGGACTCGGTTTTTTCGACGGCACACACCTGTATGAACACGCCGATCCTCGTCAGGGGTTTCATCCAGAATGGCATTCCCTTTTGTTCAATTACGGACGCAATGAAGTCCGGTCATTTTTGCTTTCCAGCGCGCTGTTTTGGCTCGATCGGTATCACGCGGACGGTTTGCGTGTGGATGGCGTGGCTTCGATGTTGTACTTGGACTACTCCCGGAAAGAGGGGGAGTGGATTCCGAATCGCAAAGGGGGCAAGGAAAACCTGGATGCAATTTCCTTTCTGCGCCAGCTTTCGGAGGATACCTATCGGCTGTTTCCCGATGTGCAACTCTTCGCAGAGGAATCGACTTCCTGGCCCCTTGTGACAAGGCCTACTTCGATAGGGGGGCTCGGCTTCGGTTTCAAGTGGGACATGGGATGGATGCACGATACCCTCGAGTATTTTTCGCTGGACCCGGTCTATCGAGCGCACCACCACAACTTGCTGACGTTTCGCGGAATGTATGCCACGAGTGAAAACTTTGTGTTGTCCCTTTCACACGATGAAGTGGTGCATTTGAAAGGTTCTCTGCTCACGAAAATGGGGGGACCCAGTGCAGATTCCTGGCAAAAGCGGGCCAACCTCCGTTTGTTGTTTGGCTATCAGTATGCGCTTCCCGGAAAGAAACTCCTGTTCATGGGGGCAGAGTTTGGTCAGTGGCGGGAATGGAACCACGATGCAGAACTGGATTTTTTTCTGCTACAGACGCCGGAACATCAGGGGTTGTTGTCTTTTGTGTCGGATTTAAATCGGGTGTATCGCGCGGAAAAGGGGCTGTCCAGTTTGGACTATTCGCCTTCCGGGTTTTCCTGGGTCGTCGTGGACGATCACGAACAGAGTGTGATGGCTTTTCTGCGGAAGACAGAAAACTCCGACGAGATAGTCCTTGTCGTTTGCAACTTCACACCAGTTCCGCGAGAACAATATCGCATCGGTGTCCCGACTCCTGGGCGTTGGGAAGAGATCCTGAATAGCGATGCAAAGGAGTACGGTGGGGGAGGGTTAGGAAACCTGGGTAGTGTGGTTGCAGAGTCCATTTCGGCGCAGAATTGCCCACACTCTGTTTCTCTGTTTGTGCCTCCTCTTGCAGTTCTCTATCTTCGCAAAGTAAAGTAGCCCGGCACAGAAGGGTTCCTACCAAAACACAGCCCTTCTCACAGTCCACGGCACAGTTCACAGCACAGGCCACAACACAGGCCACATCACAGAAAGGATGCAACATGAGCATTGTCATCAATACGCCCAGCGGTCACATCGGTCACGTCCTTGCGAAGATTCTTCTCGACGTGGGACAGAAGGTCACAATCATCAGCCGCAACCCGGACAAAGTGCAGTCGTTGACCTCGCGGGGGGCACGCCTCGTCCAAGGTTCGATCGATGATGAAAACACGCTCAGGCAGGCCTTCGCGGGGCAGAAGGCGGTGTTTTGGGTGACACCACCTCCTGTGCGTCCCGACTTTGCCGAGTGGAATGGTGCGACGGCGAGGATGGCGGCAGAGATCGCGCGTGCAGCAGGGGTCGAGCGCGCGGTGATGCTGAGCAGTCTTTTGGCCGACAGTGGTCCCGGAGCAGGTCCGATTTCGACGCTGTTTGATGTGGAAATGGCGTTCAACCGTCGAATTCCTCACGCGGTCGCGCTTCGTGCTGGCTATTTCATGGAGAATTTCCTGCACGACATTCCGGGCATTTTGTCTGGCACGGTGTATTCGGGGGTCAATCCCGATCGCGCATTCCCGATTGTGGCCACGCGCGACATTGCGTACAAAGCCGCATCCTTCCTTCTGTCACAGGACTGGGTTGGCCACAAGGTGGTTGGTGTCCATGGTCCGGTTCACATGAATTTGCGCGATTGCTACGCGCAGATCGCGGAAGGGCTCGGGCGTCCTGTGAACTTGGTTTCTGTTCCGGTCGAGGGCGTGCGCGCGGCGATGTTGGGAATGGGAATGCCGGAATTTATGGTTACGGGGTACTGTGACATGTTCTCGGCGTTCAACAGCGATCGCCCCGATTTTGCAGAACCACGCACCGCCGAGACGACGACGCACACAACGCTTCGTTCCTTTGTGCGCAAAATTCTTGCTCCAGCAGTGGAGAGCGCAGCCGCCCAAAAAGCGCAAAGCTGATCTGTCCGAAACACTCCTTTCTTGGTCTGTTTTTCCCTTTCCCACAACATCGCACCGTGAGTTTCCGGGTCGTCCGGGGGCCGGTGTGTTCGCACATACACTCCGCTTTTCGGGTCACTCAGGAAGCGCCAAAAAAGCATGTCCTTTCGTGCGTTTGGGGGTCGTGAAATGGACTTCTCCTTTCGAGTCCTTTCCCGCCCTTTTTTTCCATGTTTCCGATGAGACACCTTTTGATCTAGCGGCAAAAACTGGATATTCTGATCCCATGCCGCTCTGTTCACAGTAGACGCGCGGCCTTCTTGGGGGAGGCATCGTCTGCGACTTGGTACATGGGGGCGGCCAAAAGGGACAGGAGACGCAACAAGTGACGTCGAGAAACCCCTATCGCACTGTGGGAACGGGCGGCGTGTATGTCGAACGTGAGGCCGATATTCGACTGCGCCGAGAGCTTTCAGACAATCGACGGTTTCCGCTTCTTTCCGCGCCACCGGAAAGTGGGAAAACGAGCTTGATTCGACACACGATCGAGTCGCTCGACCCGGCTGGTTTTTGTGCGTTGACCGTGGATTTATCGCGGCTGCGTCCTGGTTCACCGACGCAGTTTGTCGGGGATCTGCTCGCGGCGATTGCGAAAGAGGGCGATTTCGACCAGCGCGAAATTTTGCCGGACACTCCCGAGGACACGATTCTGGCGTGGCTTGGAACGTTTCCGCAGCGACTCCTTTTGTTTTTGGATGGTTGCGAAGTGCTCGGGCGTTCCGAGATTTGCGAAGCGACGTTTGGCAAACTCCGGCTCCTGTTCAACATCCGAAATGAAAATGAGGAGTTCTCTCGCCTTCAGGTGTTTTTGGCTGGCGCCGTCACGGGCAGACGGTTGATTCCAGCGCATTTGCAAGGGCCTTTCGGCGTCGGTGTTGAGATCCAGTTGCGCCCATTCAATGCAGAACAGGTAGACGCCCTGGCCTGGCATCTGTCTACAACGGGGTCCGCTGTAGGGGCCGATGTAGGGAGTCGGTTAACGCATCACAGTGGGGGTCTTCCTTTTCTGTGTCAGCAAGTCCTTTCGTCCTTGTGGGAGGACTCTGTAAGCAAGGGGACCACCATTGATATCGCCGATGTGGATCGTGCGGTTGACGATCTGATCGAACGAGCCCCGCAAATTGAACACTTTGCGAATATGTTTCGGTTGCTTACGGGGGACCAGGACCTGCTGGACGCCTTTCATCGGTTGTGTCGCGGACAGGCTGTGTCAGACGAGATGCTGCACTCGTTGACGATGACGGGTCTGTGCGATGAAGAGCTGCCCTATCGATCGAGCATTTATGAGCGAGTTTTCGCAACGGGGGGCCCGCTCGCGTTGCCTGGGCCGGTCGGACAGAGACCCACAAGACCCATCGAGATCATTTCCCTGACTCCGCCCAGCGATGCCGGGGTTGGCCCCGAGAAATCCGAAACGATCGAAGTGAACCCCGATGAAGATTCGGGCTTTCAGGTGCTCAGCGAGCCGCCGCCACCGAAAAAACCGGAACCCAGCCCACAGGTTGGAAAAATCGAGTCCGTTCCTGTCGAAAACGCCCAGCTTTCCGTTTCGTCTGCGCACGCTGCGGCCACGGTCTCATCCCCGGCCTTGGTCCATGTCGAGACGAGCGGCCAAACGCCGACGTACGGGGTTGCAAAACCCTCAGAAGGTGAGGGAAGCACACGCACGCCGACCTACACGGCACCACAATCAGTGCAGGCCGCTGCGTCGAGCCACCGCACGCCGACGTACTCAAGCGAACCGAAACCGATTGCGGTGCCCAGCGAACGTACACCACCCTACGCGTCGTCGTCTAACGCACCTTTGAGTGCGAGCACGCCCAAATATCCAGGCACGACGGGAAGCATGCCCATGATCCCGGCGGATTCCATGGATGCCGTCGAGCAGGCCAGCACCAAGACGCCGATGTACAACCTGTCGATGACGCCGCCCGTGCCCAGCCAACGAACGCCGACGTATCCCATGCCAGGAATGGGTGCGACGGCGGGGGGTTTGGAGGCGCGGCTGGCGGGAAGCGAGACAGGACGAGATGGGCTCGACGACTTTCCGACCCAACTTCAGCCGTCGGTCACGCGATCCGAGACGCAGGAACTTCGCGATCTGATTGACGAACAGATTTTGCTTTCGGCAGAGCTGGATTTGTTTTGCAACACGTTCTTTCCGCAAGTGGCGCGGCTTTTTAACAGTCCTCTGTCGCGAGCAGAGAAGACCGATTTGGTGCTTGCGCATGTCGATCGGGCGGTCTTGCGCCAACGGCTGAAGGATTGGGAGAAGCGCCGCCGAGAAGAGCGCCCCGAGGCGTATTCGAGTCCTCTTGTGAACGCTGTCGAAACGACGGATGCGGTCGAGATGATCGAAATGATCGAGACCATTGAACCCGTCGAGGACACGCGCCCCGGTCCTGTGGCGAGTTCCATGGCTGCTGCGCAAAATGCCGTTGCTTCTCCTCCGCAAGTCGCGCCTCCTGTGTCGAGTCTCGGCACGGATAAAGAGGGAGCAGCCCAGGCCGGAACTCGCGCAGAAAGCCCGGCGGCGGTGGCTGTCCCAGCCGAAAAGCCCACGAGCGACGAGATCGCGACGGGTTTCAAGCCTCCGCAAGCTGCGACGTTGCAAGTCGGCATCGGTTTGGTTCTGGCCAACCGCTATTTCTTGACGAGCGAGTTGGGCCATGGCGTTGCAGCGACGATGTGGAACGCCTATGACCGCATCAAAGACGAACAAGTTGCGCTGAAAATCCTGCACGGTCGCGCCGCTGAGAATCCGCAGCTCGTCGAGAGATTCTGGCGCAGCGCCCAGCAAATGAGCGGTCTGTCCCATCCGACGATCGTGACCGTCCTCAACAAGCCCCGAGAAGAGAACAGCATCCACTACGTCGTGTATGAACTTCAGACGGGCGGCAACCTTCGCCAATGGGTCCAATCGGGCAAAATTACCCGCGTGCAACTGATGCGTGCGCTGCAACGATTGGCAGCGGCGTTGACGTATGCCCACGACAAGAAGGCGTTCCACCGGGACATCAAGCCGACCAACATCCTGTTCGATGGTGCGGGGCACGCGCGACTGACGGATTTCGCGATGGTGTGGCCGGCGGATGCGGCACAAAAAATCGAAAGCCGGACGGATCGCACGGTCTACATGGCCCCCGAGGAACAGGCCGGCGGGCATTTGGGCGATGCGCGCTCCGATGTGTATTCGCTGGGCATGTGTGCTTTGTATGCCTTGCTGGGCAAGGAACTTACACCGACGATGGCGATGGAGCGCGCCAACCTCATCGAGCAATTGGATGCTCCACCGCCGCTCAAGGCAGTGCTGCTGCGCGCCGTTGCGCCGAATCCAAATGATCGATTCCCGTCGGTGGCTGACTTCTCCCGCGCACTCGAGTTCGATGCGCCCGCGTTGCCCGGAATGGTCACTCGGTCGTCGATTCCTGGTTCGCTTTCTCGAACCAATCCGGGCCTGTTGGCACCTGGAGTCCGGCAAAGCTCGCCGCAACTGCCGGTGATGGCACCGCTTTCGCGAACCAATCCGCCGATCAATCCGTCGCTGACGCGCACCAATCCCGGTCTATTTGGAGGCACCGCTCCGCCGCTCACGTCCCCTGCCAGGCCGGTTCCCGTGCGTTCGACGGGACCTCAACCTGTGGCAGGGCTTCGCACCACCAACCCGCCTGCGTCTGCCGGTCTGCGCACCACCAATCCGCCTCCTGCGGCGAACTTGCGCAACACCAACCCGCCGATGCCCGGACTCACGCGGACCCTTCCGCCCGCGATGCTGACACCGGCTGCAGACGAGGAAATCCAACCTCCGCCAGGCCGGAATCCGCTGGCTTTGGCCGAGTATGCGATCGACACCGAACGGGTCCGCGCGGTGACAGCCGAGGCCATCGGGACACGCAACCCGGATTCCGTGATGCAGCCTTTGCCGCAACCGCCCGTGCAAAGACAATGGCCTCTTTTGCTTGGATTTGGCGCGCTCGTGCTCGTCGGTGGGGTCGCGCTCGGTACCGTGCTCGTCAATGTCACGCGGAAACCCGTCGTTGCGACGAACGATCCGCCGAACGTCAAAGATGCACCCCTGTTGGCAGGAGGGAGCGCCCCCATCCGGCCTGTGGAGCCGTCTGAGTTTGTTGCCACCCCGATCATTCCGGTGAAACCGGGTGAAGTTCTGCCGACCAAACACAAAACCGAAGCCAAAGCGCACCTTGCGCAAACCGCGACCAAAGGTGGGGCCAAAACGGACGCTGATACGCCCAAACACGCTGATCAAAAAAGCGCGCTGCTGGCCAAAGCTGGGGCGGCCGGGGCCGGGAACGAAGGCGCAGAGAAAGTCCCGGTGCGGCCCGCGTTGCTCAAAGGCGCGGCAGCCAAAACCGAGCCTGCCAAGCCATCGGAGTCCAAATCGCTTTTGGCCAAAGCAGAAAAATCGACTGCTGTCAAGTCTATTGAAACGCCAGCCGAAACAGCCAAAGTCATTGCCGTCGTCAAAGCTGCTGCGTCTGCGAAAGTGGACCCGGCCAAAGTGGCTGCTGCGAAAGTGGACCCGGCCAAAGTGGCTGCTGCGAAAGTGGACCCGGCCAAAGTGGCTGCTGCGAAAGTGGACCCGGCCAAAGTGGCTGCTGCAAAAGTGGACCCGGCCAAAGTGGCTGCTGCGAAAGTGGACCCGGCCAAAGTGGCTG
>DAOLIT010000022.1:42629-72682 GCA_035328405.1 Pseudomonadota bacterium
ACCCGGCCAAAGTGGCTGCTGCGAAAGTGGACCCGGCCAAAGTGGCTGCTGCAAAGGCCGCACCGAACAAATACGCCTCCGCCGCAAAGCCTGTGCCTGCATTTCGACCCGCACCCTACAAACCTGCGGTGGCCGCTGCTCGACCTGCGCCGGTTGCCGTCACCAGCCCCGAAGCCCAGGCCGCCCTTCGTGAGGCCCAACAAGTCTTCATTCGAGGCGAGCGCGCCAAAGCCTTGGCCATGGCCTTGGCCGTCACCCGACGAGGTGGAGAGGATGCCGCCAGCGCGTGGCGTTTTGTCGGCGGTGCAGCGTGTTCCACTCGGCAAGCTGCGATGGCCACGACGGCCTACCGCAACCTGAAAGCCCCTGAATCTCGTCGCACCTTGGTTGATTTGTGCCAACGCAACGGCGTGCCGTTTGCGGGCGGTCAGTTCAGCTCGGATTGAACGCGCTGCTTGGGTACATCTCGTCTCGTGTCCATGCACATTCGTCGTCGTAAACCAAAGTTTTCATTGGGAAATTTGTTAGGTATGTTCCAAAAAAAACTTTGTATAATCTGCGCGTTGTCTTTTTCTTTCGACGGGGTCACATGAACACCCACGTTACTCAGTTCGGCATTCGGACCACGCTGGTCTGTGCGTTGCTTGGGTTGCTTGCGGAAGGCGCGCAGGCTCAACAACGTGTTGCGCTCAGCGAGCCATCTTCAAGAACCGGCAACGAGCATCGCATGTCGCGATCGGAACCGATCTTGACCGTCGATGCGCTCGACTATCTGCCCAGGCTGCGGCCTGTCTTGCGGGGCGTGATGTATCGCTCTGGCACACCGTCCGAGGCCGCGCTTTCCAGGCTCTGTGAACGAGGCTGGAAACGGGTCTACTCCTTGTACGGAGAGCACACCACCCAGACCGGTCCGCGCAACGTCAGCATGATTCGCACAGGGCGCGATGTCCGTTCCTGTCAGACAGACGGTTCCGCGCGCCTCCTGGAATGGAGGTCGGCCCCCTCTGCCCGTTTGCGCACACTCCCCGGTATTTTGCGCGACGTGTTGGACAGCATCCGCAAACCTGAAAAGGGGCCCGTGCTCGTGCATTGTTGGAATGGTCTTCACTATGCGGGGATGGTGTCGGCCCTGGCCTTGCGTCAATTCTGCGGTTTCACGGGAGAACAGGCCGAGGCCTACTGGCGCGCCAATGCCAATCGCGGGGCGACGTATCCCGTGATCATCGCCAACCTGCACAGTTTCAAACCGATTCCGGGGCTTTCGCTGACACCGAAAGAGCAACAGACACTCTGTCCTGATCTTGCGCAGGGGTATCTGGTTCCGCCTGACCCTATCGTCGCTGCGGCTCTGCACAACCGTCCTCGGGGTGGTGCGCATCACTCTCCTATTCCTCCGCTCCGCAACGCCGTTGAGACCAGCGAAGGTCGCGCATCCAGCACCCCCCTTCCAAATCCTTCCCGATCGGGCACCCCCGACCGACCAGCCCCCCTTCCGAGTCAGTCCGCTCCCTCTGGTGCCACCAGTCAGCGCACGCTGCCTGTCTCTCTTCCCCTCAAACTGGCTTCGCGTCCCTCCTGATTTTGCTTTGGGAGGGTGCCGCAGTTTTTTCGGTTTCTCAAACCATTCCAGACTGCATCAGGGCAGCTCTTGCAGCTTGGCTTCGGTTTCCCGCGCTTCCGCATGCTTCGGATTCACAGCGAACGCTTTTGCCAGTGCTGCCTGTCCCCCTTGAATGTGCTGCTTGCGTTCTTGCCCCGTTGTATGCCTGGCCAAATGCAAATGACTTGCACCTAGCGTGGCCCATGCGTCGGGGTAGACCTCGGGACTTTGTGTGGCGAGCACTGCCAAACGGAGCCCTTCCCGCAGCGCAGAGAATCCCCCTTTCCCGCTCTGTTTCAGCCAGTCCGCTTCCACAAAAGACCCCCGCGCCGCGAGCGTCCGACACATCGCATCCGTACTCCCCAGCGCAAAGCACCGGCTCACCGCTTTCCGCATTTCCTCCAGCTGCTTTTGAGGATTCCGATTGTGTTTCACAGACCACGCGGCCTCCACCCAAAAGGTTTGTGCCGTGAACTGTTCCAAATCCAAAAATTTGTCCCCCAATCTTCGAGCCACAGCCAAGGCTTTGTGCGCTTTCTCGACGTAAAACTCCGTCCTTTCATCCCCATGATCGAGCCCCCATTTCGCCGCCTGCGCATACACCTCTCCAACATTCAAATGACACTGCTGATACGAAGAATTCTGCCGCATACACCAAGAAAACACCTCATCGGCATGCGCAAGGGAACGTGACAATGCGGCTTTGTCTGGCAACTGGGAAATGCGAAATACTTCGGTCCACAGGAGATTCTGAAATGCAACCAAATAGGTTTCATCCAGCGTCGCGGCATGCGCAAGATAGCCTGATGCACGGTCCAGAGAATCGAGAGCCAGCGGAGACCCACTTAGTGCATGCTGGATGCCCACACTTGTCCAGAGGACACTCAAGTCACTCAGCCCCCAGAGGAAATTTGGATTCTTCTGCACAGCAGGTTGCAGCACAGCGATTGCTGCGATGTATCTCGGAATCGGATTTTCCCCTCGAATCGCCAAATAATCCCCGTTTATCCTCATGCAAGCCGCTTGCATTTCCAATGCATAGGGGTCCTCTGGTCTTTTTCTTAACACAGCATCGGCCTCAGACAGACATTCCGAAATGCGCTGTGAATGCTGACCGCCCGTTCCAGAGAACCCCATGGCGAGCATGGTTGCAAATCCCCGTTTCATGTTCCCTTCCACACTCGAAGAGTCTGCGGCACTCAACAGATTCGCCGCCGCGACCGCTTGGGAATGCGGTTTATCCGCGGGTTGTCCTCGAAATGTCGCCATTTCCACTTGGCGTACCCAGGTTTCAGCCAGTCCTTCATACACCTCTGCATCGCTGCGGCCCACTTGCGCTGCGGCTTCATACGCAGCGACGGCAAGCGAGAACTCCTTTTCCGCCTCTGCATACTGTCCCCCATCCCGCCCATGAAGCGCGCGTTCGTGGTGGATGTCCCCCTGTAACTTGTCGGTTTCATACAACCAAGGGGCTTGCGCTTTCACTCTCCGCAACTGCGCAAGGGATTCTTCTTCCTTCCCCTGATAGTGCAAAATCAGAGCCTCCAGAAAATCCGGGGTGTCTGTTTCGCGCACTCTCGCTCGCGCAAGCGAATCCAGCGCCGGTTTCAGATACTTGGGCGCGATCTCCTTCAGTTGCTTTATCGCCCACGCGCCGCCTCCGCTCAAGCGTGCTTTGTGCATCGCCTCCTCGTAGTGTTTTCCCATCACCACCCCGAGCGCATAATGAAGCTCTGCGTCGTCTTGTCCCTCTTTCTGCGCCGCCTGCAATTCCGCAAGTGCTTCCGGGTATTCATGCAGCGCCAAATGGCCTCGACCGAGTGCGTAGTGAATCAAACCAGAAGCCTCGTCCCCTTGTTTCAGGAGGTCTCCCTTCAAGCGTTCCATTTGCTTGCGGATGATTCCTTTTTCGTGTTCCAGATCGTGCAGTGGAAGTTGCCGCGCACTCCGCAGCAGCCACTCCATTTTTGTGATCTCTTGCCCCAAACGCTGGGAAAGCTGCGCCCGCTTTTCTGCGCGTTCCTTCAGTCGTTGAGCTTGTCCCGCAGCCTCTTGTTTTAGTCGTCGGTTCAGCACGAAATTTCTTGTGCCGCCCGCGACCAACAGGACCAGTGCCGAAAAAAAAGCGACCGTTGTTGCTGCCAGCGGTTTGTTGTGTCGCGCCTTCCATCGCAATCGCGCCGTGAAGCTGACTTTGCTGCCCAGGATCGAGTCTTTGGCCACATACCGGCCCAGGTCTTCTGCCAACTCCCGAGCCGTTCCGTAACGCTCCTCTGGTTCTTTTGCCAAACACTTGTTGACGATCGTGTCCAGGGCATCAGGAATGTTCGGATTCAGTTTCCTCAGCGACGGTGGATCTTCCATCATCACCAGCATCAGCATATCCGCCGTACTTTTCGCGACAAAAGGAGGCCGCCCCGCGAGCAAGTCGAACAACGTCGCCCCCAAACTATAAATATCCGTCCGCCGATCCAACCTCTTCACCTCCCCCCGAGCCTGCTCAGGAGACATGTACGCAGCGGTCCCGAGCACAGTTCCGGATTCTGTGATGCCGGTGTCGTTGTTGTCTCGGGCGATTCCGAAGTCCATGACGACGGGGTGCCATTCGCCGTCGGTTCGTTTTTCCACCATGATGTTGGCGGGTTTAATGTCCCGATGGACGATGCCGGCTTGGTGTGCGGCGTGCAGGGCCTCGGCGGTTTCTTTGGTGAGGAGGACTTTTTGTTCCAGGGAAAGGTCCTTTTTCGCGTGTTGGAGGGACTCCCCTTCAATGTACTGCATGGCGATGTAGGGTTTGTTCTCTACCTCTCCTACTTCCAGGACTTTGCAAATGTTTGGGTGATCGATTCGGGCTTGGGAGCGAGCCTCCTGAAGGAACCGACGTAACAATTTGTCATCGTCGCCGCGCACGAATTTCAGGGCAACCAAACGGTGGATTCTTTTGTCCTTGGCTTTGTAGACAGAGCCCATTCCGCCTCGTCCAATGAGGCAAAGGAATTCATACCGATCCCACTCAGCGACAGGAAATTGTCCTGGGGCGCTGCTTGTCGGTCTGGAAGAGGAATCAATGCTACTCCCATAAGCCGCATTCAGAATCCCACTGGAAGCATCGCTGTCTGAAGATGAATAGGGTTGCGAATCGACTGTTTCCGCAAAACTGTCGTCGGACGCAACCCGCTGCAAAGGAGAAGCCGGGGCTTTGTCAGGAGGGGGAAGTGCGCCGGGTAGGGGAACAGCATGAGCCCGCGCAGACCGCTCGGCGCCTTTTCCTTGCAAAACAGTTTGACCCACCCTTGGATCATCACCTGCCAGGGTGGGAGCTTTCGCACTGTCCTCTGTGGGACCGACACGCTTGGCCATTGTGCCATGATGGCACAAACAAAAAGGTCACAACAGCGTACTTGCTCCGTCTCTAGACAAGTTCCGTTTGGTGCTGAAGTCGGGCCAATGGGGGGGCAGAAGTTTGGCTTTCTTCAAGTCCTCCAGGACAGCACACAGAGGAAGGCCGACCACGTTCTCGTAACTACCAGAAATGGAACGAACGAAGGCACGGAATCGACCCTGAATGGCATAGCCACCAGCTTTCCCACGCCACTCCTCACATGCCAAATATCCGTCGATTTCTTCGTCGGTAAGAGACCTGACCATAACGTGTGTTGAGATGACACGACTGCATTCCTGTTCGCACTCCTGTTCATCCACCCAACGCAAATGATATCCGGTCAAAACTTCGTGTGTGATGGCTGAAAGCAGGTTCAACATTTCACGGGCTGCGCCCTCATGTTCGGGCTTCCCAAGTACTCTTCCCTTGGCGACCACAACGGTGTCTGCGGCCAAAATGGGAGCGAAGGGAGTGCAGCGCGCCTTTGCCGCAGCGACTTTGCTTTTCGCAAGACGCAAAACCAAGCGTTCACCCGGCTCACCCG
The DNA here is from genome assembly GCA_035328405.1 of Pseudomonadota bacterium. GTDB lineage: Bacteria > Myxococcota_A > Polyangia > Palsa-1104 > JAEUJZ01 > JAEUKA01. The sequence goes on from DAOLIT010000022.1 coordinate 48,156, forward strand.
GTTCGGGGGTTTCGTCGATGTCCACGGGCCAGACAGCATGCGGAACGGCGGCGCTCGTCAGCAAATCCATGCGACGAGGCGAAGCGGAAGCAAGCACAAGAAGAGACATGCGACACATGTATACACGTTTTTGGGCATAGACCAAGAGGGGTCGTTGCGTGCTATGATTTCGGTACAAAGTGGGGTTTTTCTCGACGGGAAACTTCACAGAGGAATGGTCGGATGCCGATTTCAGACAACAACGAACGAACGGAACAGAGCAAAAGGCCGATGGCCGATGCACTGTCCCTGGCACAAAATGCACTTTCCGCAACCAAGGTCATGGGGCCACCAACGCCGGCTCTGTCAGAGCTTCAAATGGAAGGGGGACCCCCTCACAAATTCCCTGCGCGGATTCTGAACGCAGGTTTTGTCTTCGCGTTGGTGTTGGCTGCCGTGTGTCTGGTCGCTTCGACGGTGTATCTGTACACGTTCCTGTCTGTGACGACCCAGAAGATAGATGGATTGCTCGGGCGCGCAGGGACTCCGGGGATGTCGGATGTCCTGATTCAGCTTGGCATCAATGCGGCACTGGTTTCGGCTCGGCTGGCGCTTCTGTCGTGTGGTGTTTTTGTTGCGATGGCGTTTGGCTTTTTGGGTTTTGGATTGTTCTTGATGGGTATTCGGGGAGAAATCGAGGCGAGTGGAACCGTTGAGTCATTTGGTTTCAAAGTCGCTCGTATGTCTCCGGGGGTGTTTGTCATGACTGCCACGATTGCACTCATTGGAGTGTGTGTTACCCACAGAACTCCCTTCGACTATCGAATGGAGCAGAGCCCCCAAACGCCGGTGATGGGGGAAAAGACAGCCGCTTCTATTTTGAAAAAATATGCGCAGGACCCGCCTCCTCTCACTGTGTCTACTGAAACCCATTCGGGTACTGGTATTCATGGGAACTTGGCTGGGAATCCAGGAACCCCTGTAGTGCCCCCATCGGTCACTGTAGAGACACGATCGGCGATCATGCAAACTCCGGTTTCGGACAGAGATGCAGCGGCTTCTGTCGCTGCACCTCCCCGACAAGAACCTCTCCGACAAGAACCTCCCAGGGCAGCGCAAGCTCTGCCAGCACCCCAAGCGCCTCGGGTTGCACGATGACCGCATTTTGCCAAGGTCCTTTCGGGAGGCCCTTTTGTGGCAAAAAGGGGGCCGTCCTATTCGGGTTAGGGGTCGTGTTGTTGCTCTGTTTCCTATCCATGCCTTTGCGAGCACAGAGCGATTCCGATTTGGAGGCACTCGCTCAAAAAGCCGAGCGATTGTTGTCTCAAGAACAGAGTCAGCCGGCGTTGCGACCGGCGCGCATCGCAGCCTTTTCAGAAGTGGTTCGCGTGCTTGCGCAAAGACTTCCCAACATTCCCTCTCAAAGCGGAGAGTATCCAGTTGCTCTGTTTCGTATGGGTTTGTATCTGTATCTTTCCGATCAGTCCGCCGATGCGCAGATCATCCTAACCGAATGTCAGCAGCACCCCGCATTGCACAGTCAAGATGCGACTTGGAACGGAAAAGCCATTTCACAACACTTGTCCAGTTTTTCCGGTGTCAGAATTACCGCGCGCAGCGATGTGACAGAGGCAGAGCTTGCGAAACATCTTCCGACTCCCGCTGGTGCGGCGTTTGTTTCTGTGCATGGTTCCAAAACCGGAATTCCAGTACCAGAGCGAATGGGACGCCCCGATGGTGATCGCACCGTCGATGCCCCGTTCACACCATCCGAAAAACAGAATTTGCGGCAAAGGGGGATTCAAAGCAGAGACCCCCAACGTGCGATGATTCTTGGCAAAAAACTCTTGGAGCCGCTGGGACAGGTGGTTTTTGCGCGGAAGGAAAAAGTTGTCGTGTTGGGGATCGGTGAACAAAAGAATGCCGAGGGATTGGCTGACGCGCTGTCCAAAGAACAGGTGCGGTTGTGGCGGAATTTGTTGGGACGGAAAGACGCGCCTCCTCTTGTCATCGTGTATGCGAATCTTTCGCCAGAGGGTCGAGAAAGACAGGGGATTCTGCTTTCACAGGCTGTACATGGGCGCGCCGCAGCAGGAAAAGAGGGGTACTACTCTGCGTACGATCGAAGTTTGGTGCTGCGGAAGGGAATCGTGGATGACGCAGGAAAACTCTATCTGGGAACTGCGGTACACGAGCTGGTGCATGCACTGCTCGATTGTGATTCGCCGGAAATTCCCTTGTGGCTAAACGAGGGTCTGGCATCTCTGTTCGAGGAGCAGAATGCCGACGGAAAACCGATCGACAACTACCGCTTGTATGAACTTCTGCTGGCACAGAAGACAAATGAAGGCGTGTCCGTGAAAACCCTTCTTGACGGACAAATTCCCCGAAGCATTGAGACACGGGATGCCATGTTTCGGTACACAGTTCTTTGGGTGTACACCCAAAAGGGGTTTCCCGGAGTTCAAGGATTGCTGAAGCGAGTTCGAGAACGAAAAGGAAACGATGTAGGAGCGTTGTGTGAAGTGATCGGGATTCCCAAAGTGGGGTTGGACAAAGCTTTTGCGGCGTTTCTGCAGACACGCGATGTGAAAGGGGTGGATGAGCGGTGGGAGCACATTCGTCCGACGGCGTTGGGAAGGCCCACTCCTCGTCCATCCTCGCCAAGTTCGCAGCAGGGAATGGGTGGAAATGGGGCCATCTTCCATCAGATACCACAAACGGGACAGGCCGGGTCTAGACCCAAAATGGATCCCGGTCAGACAGTCCAGTCTCCTTGATCTAGGGTGAAGGTTTCACCCTGCGGCAAGGTTTGCATCTTTTTTCTGCACTCAACTGTCTCCAATCGTTTCCATAAAGACTTGCTGGGAACAGGGTCTTTTCCCGCAAGACGCGATCGTGGCATGCTCGCGGCGATGCGTGAAAAGACGAGTGGAAAACGGTCGGTTTGGGCGAAGTGGAAGCGGCAAAGTACGCGCTTGTTGCTGGCCACGGGCGCGTTGGGAGTGCTTCTGGGCGACGGGGGAATTTCGAGTGATGAGCTGGCTTGCGAGCTGGCGGTGGAACACATGCTGTCGTGTTGCCCCGAGCTTTCTGCTGTGCCTCTGCGGTGCGTGCGATCGGGATGCGGGGGGACGATGGTGCCGGACCTTTCGGAAGACCGGGCGGCTTGTTTGCGGGACAGAAGCTGCTCGTTTTTGCGGGGGTTTGGCGTGTGCGATGTGGCGACGTGGCAAACTCCGGCGGATTGCGCCTCGCCGTGTGAAATGAAGGTGCCCAAATGCGAATGACAGTGGGTGAGTGGGCAAAATCGACGGAGGGCAGGGCAGGGGGCTTTGGTAGGGCGGTCGGGCTGGGTGTGGTGGTGTGTGGTCTGATGGGGGGCGTGGTACACGCGCAGTCCAAAACGGAAGGAACAGGAACGGCGGCGACGCAAGGAGCGGTTTCTGGTCCGGGCGAACAGGAGGGTGGGAAGCTTGCGACGGTGGATGTTCCGCCAAGCCGGCGGCAAACCAAGTTGTATGGTCTGGTATCGGGTGGTTTCGTATATCGGTGGGCTTTGCGGGAACACCTGTTTGGGGGTGTATTGGAAGGGGAATTGGGGGCGCGAGATCATCGGATTGCAGGCGGCGCGCGGATTCGGGTAGAGGCAGGGAAAATGCTCGGGGGTTTGCCGTACCAAGTGGTGGCGGTGGGGCCAAGTCTGTGGTTGCCTCGTGTGGCGCAGCGGATTTGGTTCGGGATGGGAGTGGATACAGGGGTGCTGCTGCTGAACCGCAGAACAGAGCCGGGCACCGCGATGTGGACAGTGCTTTGGGGGGGCCGGGTGGAAATGGTTGCGGACCTTCTGAAAATTGGGGAACGGGGAGGTCTGTATTGCGGCACGGGCCTGACTGCGCAGGCACTGACGCAAGCCCCGTTTCCGTTGACTCTCTCGACAGGTTTCTGGGTTGGCTATCGTCCCTGACCGGGCACCTTGGACTCGGGGAACGCTTGCCGCTTGCAATGAAAACGACTGCCGTGGTACGGCGGCGGAATGCGAGCGGTGTTGCAGCGGGTCAAATGTGCGAAAGTGCGTGAGCAAGGAACGGGCGAGGTGCTTGGTGAAATAGGGGTGGGTCTGTGTGTGCTGCTGGGAATCGGCCAGGGCGACGGACCCAAGGAAGTGGAGTTGCTCGCGGACAGGATCACGGGGATGCGGCTGTTCCCGGATGCGCCGGACAGCGTGCCGGAGGGGCGGAAACCGGGAAACATCAACCGGGCGCTGCGGGACGTGGGCGGGGCGCTTTTGGTGGTGAGTCAGTTCACGTTGCTGGCGGACACGAGCAAGGGGCGCAGGCCGTCGTTTGTGCGTGCGATGCCGCCGGAACAGGCGATTCCGCTGTACGAACAATTCATTGGGAAGTGTCGGGAGGTGGGTTTCATGGTTCAAACGGGGCGCTTTGGCGCGATGATGGACGTGGAACTAATCAACGACGGTCCGGTGACGATTGTGCTCGATACAAACGAGCTGTGTCGGTCGTCATGAGGGGGGCGTGTCTGGGAAGAGCAATTCTGGTTTTGGGAGGGCTGTGTTTTCCGAACATAGGGGTCGCTTCGTGGCCAGACATGGTGTCTTTGGGGCCTCGGTCGGCGGGGATGGCAGGGACGGGTTCTGCGTCGGCAGACGATTGGGAAGCGACGTACCAAAATCCGGCAGGACTTGCAGACAGTCGGTCGGGGTTGGCGCTTGGGATTTCGTACGGAAACTTGCGGCTCAACCTGTTTCGGGCCCCATCTGAGCCGCGCAGTCTGTTCGGTGTGCAAATCGGGGCGAGCGTGCGTTTGCCACTGGGCAGTTTTCTGAAAGACCGCGTGGGAATCGGTTTGGGACTGCATTTGCCGACGAGCGTGGTGAATCAAGTGAGCGTGCCATATGCCGAAGTTCCCAAAGCGGCGCTGCTGGACGGGCGAACAGAGGTGGTGTCGGTGCTGGTGGGTTTGGGAATCAAACTGCCGCTTGGGATTCGTGTGGGGGGAGGTGTGCTTGCGCTGGCAGCTCTCGTCGGAGACATCATCATTCGACCGGACGGAACGGGGCGGATCACGTCGATTTCGGAAGAACAATTGACGGTGGATTACGCGCCGATTGTGGGGGCGAGGTGGGCTTCGAAAACGGAAACGTGGGCGGCGGGGTTGATGTTCCGAGGCGCGTCGCGGTCATCGTATCTTCTGCGGCTTCACACGGAACTTGGGGACGCGCTGCCGCTGGGTCTGCCAGTGATTTCGTTTGCAGGAATTGCGCAATACGATCCGCTCCAGCTTGCGGGGGAATCGTCGGTGCGGGTGACAGAGGGGCTGCGGCTTTCGGTCCAACTTGTGTACAAAAAGTGGAGCGATTTTCGGTATCCGATCGAAAAAGCGACGAAGGATTCTGTGGATGTGCCGTCGCCGAATTTTCACGACACGGTGGTGCCGCGCTTGGGGCTGGAACAGGTGTGGAAGGTCCGGGAAACGTGGGAGGTGGTCGCACGGGGTGGGTATTTCTTCGAGATGTCGCCAGCCTCGGGAGCGCCGAAAGACGAAACGGTCAAAAATTTGGAGGATGCACATCGGCATGTGGTGTGCGCGGGGTTTGGAGTGCGGCTGCTTTCAAAAATGCCGCTGTCGGTGTCGGGGTTTTTCCAGGCGCACATGCTGCAACCGACGGAACGGTTGAGCGGCCTTTGGCTGGTCGGGGGCGCGACGCTGGGGGTGGGACTGTGAGGCGGGGGTTTCGGGTTTTTGTGTGCGTTGCGGCGCTGGCGTTGATGTCGGCGCTGGCGTTGATGTCGGCGACGCAGGCGCGGGCCAACCCGCTGGATGCGTTTGGTTTTGGGGCGCGGGCGTCGGCGCTGGGGTCGGCGTATTCGGCGGTCGCACAGGACAGTGCGGCGAATTATTACAACCCGGCGGGACTGGCTCGGTCGGATGCTCTGCGGATAGATTTGGGGTATCAGTTCGCGCGGCCTTATGTAGAGGTGTCGGGACAGCCGCAACCGCTTTTGGACACGCGGGGGTTGCAGGCGGGGGTGCTGTTGCCAGGGACGCTTATGGGGGTGCGTTTTGCGTTCGGGGTGGGGCTGTTTTTGCCGGATCAACATGTGACGCGGATTCGGGTGCTGAGCGTAGACATGCCGAGGCTGCACATGTACGACAACCGGACACAACGGTTGCACCTGTCGGCCAATGTGGCGGTTCAGGTCTATCGGGGGTTGTATGTGGGAGGGGGGCTGACGTTCATGTCGCGGTCGTCGGGGACGGTGTATTTGCGCGGACGAGTGGGCATTTCGGACCCGGAACGGAGCGAGCTTACGGCGTCGGTGGAACAGAACTTGTTTGCGATCCGATATCCGCAAGCGGGCCTTCTGTGGGAAGCAACGCGGAATCTGTCGTTTGCGCTGGTGTATCGGCACCGTTTTGCGCTGGATTTGGAGCAGGGGTTTCAAATTGATGCGCAGGTGGCGGACCCCGGACAGCGCCCGGTGGTGGAAAAAGGAACGCTGCGGGAAGTGGCTCGGGCGGCGGATTTGTTTCAGCCGTGGCAGGTGGTGGCGGGAGCGGCGGCGCGGTTTGGACGGTGGCAGGTGAGCTTTGACGCGACTTTTGCAAGGTGGAGCGAACAACCGGTGCCGGCGGCGGTGTTCACGCTGGATTTGGACATCGGGAAACTGACGGATTTGGTGAAGCTTCCCAAATCAAAGGAGTACCCTCCGGTCGGTTTTCGGGACGTGCTGATTCCGGCGGTGGGGGTCGAGTGGAAGGCGTTGGAAGGGGCGGGGCCGCTCACGCTGCTGGTGCGGGCGGGCTATCGGTATGAGGGGTCTCCGGTTCCGTCCCAAGAAGGCGACACGAGTTTGGGAGACGCAGACAAACACATCGTGAGTTTCGGTTTGGGCGCGGACCTTTTGGGCTTCACGAAAGTGTTGCAAAAACCACTGTCGATCGACGGATTTGTGGGGCTGACAAGTCTGGAAAAGCGCGTGTTTCGGAAAGCGGACCCGCGATCGGAAGTGGGGGACTTCACGGTGTCGGGTTTGGTCGTACAAACTGGGCTGTCGGCGCGTTTTGCGTTCTAGAAAACGGCCCAACCTGTGATAAACCCGCACCCAGAACGACAGGTGGGATACCGCCTGACCGAAACGATCGCGCGTTGCGCAACTGAGGAGTTTTCGATGTCAAAAAGAAGATGCTCAAACCGCTTGCACCTGCTGTTTTCGTTGTGGGTGCTGTTGGGTTTTTTGCCGCTGGCTCATGCTCAAAAGGCAGCTATTGTGACGGCGACACGCTCGTCGGAAAGTGCTTGGTGGCAGTCGGTCAAAGCCAGGATTTTGGCGACGGGGCTTTATACGGCGGTGGATCAGGTGGATGCGGCGTTTCGCGATCCGACACTGGCGCAGCTTCAGGACTACAAACTGGTGGTGGTCGTGGCGAGCGATTACGGTTTGTCGAGTGGAGATGGGGTCGGGAATGCGCTCGGGGATTACATGGCGATGGTGCCGGGGGCGGCGGTGCTGGTGTTTCAGCCGAACACATGGCAGACGGGGTTATCGGGGGCACCGGCGATCGGGGGGAAGTTTTTGGCGAATTATGCGCTGACTTCTCAGTCGGGGTCGAACACGGCGAGTGCGACGAAACGCGGGACGGTGCTCGCGAACGATCCGCTGGTCGAGGGTGTGACGGAGTTTTCGTGCGGCTCGAATTGTGTGCGTGTGACGGGCACGTCGTTGCGTGCAGGAGCGACGGCGGTGGCGTATTGGGCGGATGGGACGTTGCTGGCGGTGCGGGGGAAAAAGCGGGTGGATTTGAACATGTTGCCGGCGGACGAGAGCGTGATCACTGGGTCGTGGGGCGGCACGGGCGCGGATTTGATCACGAACGCGATTCTGTATTTGTCGGCTCCCATGCTCCAAAGTCCGCGCAAACCGACGTTTCCGAGTGTGGGTCTGGGGGGTGCAACGGGTTACACGGCGATCACGTTTCGGAACATCTCGGATGCGGCGATCGACGTGACGGAGATTGGCATCGACGGGACGGGAAAGGCGCAGTTTGTCTACAAAAGCGATTACACGCCGAGCGTGGCGTCTCCGGTCACGTTGGCGATTGGGGCGACGCTGACGGTGCAAGTGGCGTTCAAGCCGCAAGTGCAGGGGACGCATCGGGCAAGTTTGTACCTGTCGCTGAATGGTTTGCCGAGGCTGGACACACCGCTTGAAGGGACGAGCAAAGGGAATCTGTGGATTTCGTTGTCACCGATTGATTTTGGCGGGATTGCCTCGGGGGGCACGGCTGGGCCGGTCACGGTGCGTTTGAAAAATGCGGGGACCAATCCGATTGATTTGGAAAAACCGACGGTGGGAGACGCGACGCACTATCAATTGGTCACGTCAAGGCCGGACGCGAAAATCACGATGTTTTCGGGGGCGACGTACAGCTTCGATTTGAAGTTCACGCCGGGCGCGGACACGGGAGAGTTTTTGACGGATGTGACGGTGATTTCGACGGATGCGAGCAGTCCGCTGGTGATTCCGGTGCGAGGTCTTGCGGGGCCGCCGAAGGCGAAGCTGCCGTACTCGTCGGTGCTGATGCCGGACGTTCCGATGGGGAGCAAAGGGACGCCGATCACGATCAACGTCACAAACGAGGGTTTTTCGGACCTGAGCATTCCGTCGATTTCGACGGACTCGACGGATTTTGAGGTTCCGAACGCACCGACGGTGGCGAGTCCGCTCGTGGTTCCGGCGAAGGAAATGAAGACGTTTCAGATTGTGTTTTCTCCAACGAAAGCGGGTTTGCGAACAGGGAAACTGACGCTGACGAGCAATGAGCCGCCGGGTTCGCCTGGGTCGGACAAAACGATCGATTTGGCGGGAACCGCGACGCAGCCACAGTTCAAAGTGAATGCGACGGCGCTGGATTTTGGAGCGGTGCAAATTGGCACTCCGGTGGCGGCGAAAACGGTGGAACTGTCGAATGACGGGGATGGGGATTTGCTGGTGAAAGAGGTGGCGATTGCGGCGGGCGTGGGTGCGGATTCGTTCTCGGTTTCGACGCTGGAAGCGACGCCGTTTGTGTTGCGAGCGGGTTCAAAAGCGGTTGCGCAGGTCACGATCGGGCCAAAATCGGCGGGGACGCTTTCGGCGACGTTGCGGATCGCGACGGACCTTTTGACGGGCGGTGCAGCGACGGTGGCGCTCAAAGCAACGGTGAGCGGCGCGGTGGGGCAGCTTGACACGGCGAAACTCGACTTTGGCGACTCGAAAGTGAAACAGGTGGTTCAGAAAACGCTGAAGCTGAACAACGTGGGCAATCAGGATTTGACGATTCTGAAAAGCGCGCTTTCTCCGACGGTCACGGTGTTTTCGCTAACGGCACCTGCGGATGGTACGAAAATTCCGGCGGGTGGGAGCGCGACCTTCACTGTGGGATGTATTCCGGCGGTGGTGGGCTCGGCAACGGCTCGGCTGGACATTTCGACAGACGATCCAGCGACGGCGGGAGGCACGAAATTCTCGGTTCCGCTGTCTGTGAACGGCGTGGTGGCGAATGTGACGTTGGACCCGGTGGCGCTCGACTTTACGACGCCGATTTACGTGGGCCAAAAGAGCGAGATGAAGTCGTTCAAGGTCACAAACACGGGTTCGGTCACGGTAGACAACCTGGCGGTGAAACTGTCGGGCGACGGCGCGGCGGATTTCACGGTGGTGACGGGCTACAAAACGAAAATTCTGCCGGGAGAGCAAAGCGAAATCGGGTTGACGTTCGATCCGCGGACGGCAAAAGCGGAAATCAAAGCGGTGGCGATTGTGGATGCGGACGGGGTGCAGGTGCCGATGAATGTGGCGCTCAAGGGGTCAGCGATGTCGGCGATGTTGACGGTGACACCGACGACGCTCCGTTTCCGCAACGTGTATGTGGGTGAGCAATCGCAGCCGATGACGGTGTCGATTGCGAACGAAGGAACGGGAGCGTTGGAGCTGGATGTGGTGCCTCCGGCGACTGACGAATGGACGGTGGATACGTCGGGCGCAAAACTGTCGCTCGGGCCGGGAGAATCGACGAAGTTTGCGGTGGTGTTCTCGCCGAAAACCATCGGCAACAAGTCGGAACTGTTGGACATTCGGATGAAGGGCTCGGTGGTCAGCCTGTCGCAGGTGAGCATCGAGGGCGACGGCATGAATCGGCCTGCTCCGGTTCAAGAAGAAAGCGGCTGTGCGATGACGCGCGGACAGGCGGCGTGGCCTGGACTTGCGCTGTTGCTGGTCGGAATGTGTGTGCTTGTGCGTCGTCGCAAACGCTGGATGCCGTAAAACATGGAGCGTGCTCGCTCGGTTCTGCGCGGGCCGCTGTGGCTGTGGGCGCTGCCGTTTGTGTGGGCGGCGCTCTTGGCTGCACTTGTCGCGTCGGTCCTGACGCGGCTTCACGGCCAGGACCCGCTTTCGCTGTACAAAAGCCTGTTTTTCGGAACGTGGGGCAGTGTGTATGGCGTGGGGCAGGTGTTGTTCAAAGCGACGCCGCTTGTGTGTACGGGGCTGTCGGTGGCGGTTGCGCTGCGGGCGGGGCTGTTCAATGTAGGCGCAGAAGGGCAAATCATTGTGGGGGCGCTGCTGGCGGCGCTGTGCGGGGCGGCGCTGCCGGCGCAAACTCCGAGTGTGCTGGCGGTGCCGCTTTGCCTGTTTGCGGCGTTTTTTGCGGGCGGCGTGCTTGGGGGGCTGGTGGGCCTGAGCAAATGCCTGTGCGGGGCGCACGAAGTGATCGTGACGATTTTGCAGAACTTCCTGGTGCGGGCAGCGATGGTGGGTGTGGGTGGTTTTCTGTTTGTGAAGGAGTCGGTTCACACGGCGGTCATCATCGACGCCGCGCGTTTGCCGCGGCTGTCGTCGTTCGTGTCTGCGCTGCACGGGTCGGCGGTGAACGCCGCGCTGGGTTTGTCGCTGTTGCTGGCGGTGTTTGTGGAATTGGTGCTGCGAAAAACGCGGTTTGGTTTTGCGGTGCGCGTGGTTGGGCAAAACCCGGATGCGGCGGCGGCAGCGGGCATCTCGATTGCGAAAATCCAGACGCTGGCGTTCGTGCTGGCGGGAGGGCTGGCGGGCCTGGGCGGCGCGAATTTCGTGCTGGGCTACAAGTTGTATTACGAGGACGGTTTTTCGTCGGGAGTTGGGTATTGGGGGATTGCGGTGGCGGTGCTTGCGCACAACAGGCCGCTGTGGATTTTGGGGTCGGCGCTGTTTTTCGGAACGCTTTTGCAAGGCGGGCTTTCGGTGGCGGCGATGGTGCCGCGCGAGCTGGTTGATGTGCTGTCGGCGGTGGTGATTTTGGTGGTGGCGACGAGCCGGGCGGAACTGGCGCACCTTGTGCCGCGTCTTGTTCGGGCGAAACGAGCGGAAACCGGCCTGGATGGGCCGAGCGGGCCGACTCCGAGGCCTGTGTTGACCGACGAAACGCAGCACGAACCGACGATGCCGCCCTCAAAACCCGGTGGGGATGTCGCGAGCCGAGCCGCGCTTTGGGAGACAAGGTAGGGCGATGCAGACAATGCTCCTGCTGGGTCTTTTGTGGGCGGTTCTTCGCATTTCGGTGCCGTATGTTCTGACGACGCTGGGCGGTACGGTGTGCGAACGCTCAGGGGTCATCAACATCGCACTGGAGGGCATCCTGCTTTTGTCGGCCCTCGGCACGGCGCTTGGGGCACCACACGGTGTGATGTCGGCGCTGTTTTGGGGCGTGTTTGCGGGCGTGGCGACTTCGCTTTTGTACGGGCTGTTGGTGGTGGTGTTTCGGGGCGACCAAATCGTGTGCGGGGTCGCGATTTTCATGCTGGCAGACGGGCTGTCGCGGTATTTGCTGAAGGTCGTGTTTGGCTCGACCTCAAATTCGCCCAGGCTTTTGGCACTTGAGGGACAGCAGCCGATGTGGTTTTTGGCAATTGCGGTGATGGCGACGGTGATGCTGCACGCGCTGTTCTACCACACGCCGTTTGGGCTGCGGCTGCGGGCGGTCGGAGACAAACCAGAAGCGGCAGAGGCGTTGTCGGTGTCGGTGGTGCGTGTGCGTTTGTGGGCGGTGGGGCTTTCGGGTCTTTTGACTTCGCTCGGCGGAGTGTATCTGGTGTTTGACCAGCGGCAATTTGTGGCGCTCATGTCGGGCGGTCGCGGTTTTCTGTCGCTGGCGGCGATGATTTTCGGAGGCCACAGGCCGGTGTGGGGCGCGGCGGCGGCGCTGCTGTTTGCTTCGGCAGAAGCGACGGGGATTTTTCTGCAAGCGCAGGGTTTGCGGATTCCGAATTGGCTGCTTCAGGCGGTGCCGTATGCGCTGACGCTTCTCACGTTGCTTTTGCGCGGGCTGTTTCGGGCGCGTCGGGCGTGAGCAGCGGCGGGTCCGCAAGCCGGAAAAACGCGCTCAGCAGTGACCAAACCAGGCGTGCGGCGTGCGGGGTCGGCTTTTTTGTGGATGGCTGCGGGCGCGACGCCACAAAAAGGGGAACGCGGCGCACAGAACGGCCAAAAAACTGCGGCGCGACAGCGCGTGACGAACGAAAGACAGCCGTTCTGTGTTTTTTTGACGTTTCCTGTGCATGGCGTGCGAGGCGGCAGAAGGCGCGTTCTGGCCGCTGGGTCTCCGAAACGAGATTATAGAAGGGCGAGCCTTTTTGGGGGAAGGCGGCGTTGTTCTCGACGAGAAATCAGAGCGGGGGCAGGCCGAGTGTGGCCCACAAATCACGCGCAGAAAAACCCTGCTGTCGCAACGCGCGGATGGACAACGAACCCCGCCGCTTGGCCAAACGCTGTCCCCCGGCATCTTGAAGGAGTGGATGGTGGGCGTACACCGGCATCTGAAATCCCAAAAGCGCCTGGAGTACACGATGCACATGCGTCGAGAGCAACAAGTCTTCACCGCGCGTCACGCACGTCACCTGCTGAATGGCGTCATCCACGACCACGGCCAGGTGATAGCTGGTCCTGACCTCTTTGCGGGCCAATACAACATCGCCCAGGCGCGCCGGATCGACCTGCACGGTTCCGGCATACGCATCGGAAAAGAAAAGCGGAGCAAGGCCAAAGTCCCGCAACACGCCCTCCGCAGCCTCGGTGTGTAGCCGCAGCGCGTAACTGTCCCCGCGTTTCAGCCGCGTGTTCACCTCGTCCGCAGACAAACCCCGGCAGCGCCCCGAATACACCACCGGAGCGTCCCCGTTTGGATGGTTTGGACCATTGGGATCTGTTGGAGGTTGGGGGTCGTGTTGGGGGGCGCTTTGGGAGGTCGCAATTTCTTTTCGCGTGCAAAAGCAGGGGTACAGCACACCCAACAGGGACAACCGATCGAGCGCCCGATCGTAGTCGTCCAGGTGTTCGGACTGTTTGCGCACGGGTGTCGGAAAGGAAAACCCGAGAAACCGCAAATCTTCCAAGATCGCCTCGGTGTACTCGGGTCTGCACCGCGTCGTATCGATGTCTTCGATGCGAACGAGAAAGGTCCCTCCCGCTTTCTGCGCCGCGTCAAAACCCATGCGCGCGGAAAAAGCGTGGCCCATGTGCAAAAAGCCCGTCGGGCTCGGTGCAAACCGCGTCACCATCAACGTCTAGCAAACCTTGCGTCAGGTGGGCCAAGCGGGTCGAAAACTGGCCAAAAACGACGGCAGATCGGCCAAATCAAAACGCACTTCCGCCTGGCCGATTTCCTTTCCGTGCGCATCGAACAGAAAGCCCGGCAGCTCCGTCATCGTTCGCACAAGGTCAAACGGCGACACATTCTTTTCTCCCGCGAAACGGAAGGTAGCGCCCGCTCTGTCGGGAAACGTGAATTCGTATCGAATCACACGCTCTTTCGGAAGAATCCACAGCGAGCCCTCGACCGCCGCAGAATCCACAAATCCAGGAATCGAAACGATCCCCGTGAGCCGCGTTCGTCCGTCGGACAAAAACGACACAAGCGAGGGCACTTCCGCGTGGACCCGGAACTCCATGTGCTGCGGATGTGGGTGATCCGCGAGCGTGATCGGGCCAGACATCGTCTCGTCGAATGAAAAACCCGGAAGACAGCCCAAAAAACCCGAGGCCTCGCTTTTCAGACGTACACACGCGGCCACCACTCGCTGCGCAGAAGAAACGAATGACGCGATGTTCATACCTTTCCTGTACCACAAGTGCGTTTCGCGCTTCTTGAAAACTTCCCCGCGACGATCCTGGGCTGTTCCCACAGGGGTCAGGTGCGATAGATTGGGGGAACCATGGCTCACTATCGAATCGACACCGTGCTTCGCGTTCGCACACGGCATCGTCCAGGACAACTTGCGCGTGTGGCGACGGTCATCGCGCAGGAAGGCGCACTCATCGGCGAAATTGCCACGCTGCACATGGCGGAAGGCATCTCGACCCGCGAAATCACCGTCGAAACCGAGAGCGAGGAGCACACCGAACGCTTGGTTGCCGCGCTGGCTCGCACCGACGGCGTAGAAATCGTCAACGTCCGCGACCGCGTCTTCGATTGCCACCTGGGCGGCAAAATCCACTCCCACAGCCGCGTCGAGCTGCGCCAGCTTTCCGATCTGCGCTACATCTATACACCCGGCGTGGCGCGCGTCTCTCGAGCCATCTATGAAAAACCCGAGCGCGCGTTCGAGTACACCGGGCTTGGTCGCTCCATCGGCATTTTCACAAATGGCACCCGCGTGCTCGGCCTGGGCGACATTGGTCCCGTTGCCAGCTTGCCCGTCATGGAAGGCAAAGCCGTGCTGTACGACCGGTTCGCCGGCTTGTCTGCGACACCCATCCTGCTCGACACCAAAAACGTGGACGAGTTTGTGAACACCGTCGTCGGCGTGTCACGGAGCTTCGGCGGAATCCACCTGGAGGACATTCGCATTCCCGACTGTTTCCAGATCGAGGAGGCGCTCAAGCAAAGGCTGCGCAAACCCGTCATGCACGACGACCAGCACGGCACGGCAGTGGTCACGCTCGCTGCCATTCTCAACGTCTGTCGGTTGACGGGGAAAGAACTCAAACGGTCCAAAATGGGCCAGGTCGGCCTCGGCGCGGCGGGCTCGGCGATTGCCAAGCTTGCCCTCGCGTTCGGCGTTGGCGAAGTCATGGTCACCGATCGCAATCCTGACGCCATCACTCCGCTCGTCGAACGGGGTGCGCACGCGACCGAGCTTTCCACGTTGCTCGAACGCGCCGACATCGTGGTGTGTACCACCGGAAAAGTCGGTTTGATTCGGCCCGACCAGGTGCGACGCGGCCAGGTCATTTTCGCCCTGTCCAATCCCTACCCCGAAATCGATCCCGACGTGGCTCGAGACGCCGGCGCAGCCTATGCCGCAGACGGTGCCGCCATCAACAACGCGCTGGCCTTCCCCGGCATTTTCAAAGGTGCGTTGCAGGTCCGCGCGGGCAAAATCGAACCTGCCATGTACATTGCCGCCGCCCATGCCATTGCCGCAACCGCCAGCAGCGGTGAAGTCGTCCCCTCTCCCCTGTCCGAGACCGTCCACACCGCAGTCAGCAACGCCGTCGCCAAAGCCGCCGAAGAACTCGGCCTAGCCAACACCGCTGACCTGTAAGTTCGTCAGTCCATCGGCCTTGGTCGGCTGGTTGGAAACGGCCCGCGCAGCCCTGTCCGAGCCGCCAAAAACGGGTTAGACCCGAAAAACCCGACTTCCGGGGACGCTGGTTGCGGCTCGACAGAGGAAAACCCCGACTTCCAGGGAAGTCCGTCCGAGTTTCCGTGCGGGTTTGGGCGACTGACATGAATGCAAGGTCCAGCTCCCAGCGCGGAACGCTGGAGCTCCATGGATGTCCGTCCGCCTGTCCCTACAAGTTTGGGCAACCGACCTTCCTGGAGGTCGCCGACCGAGCGCGGAAAACCCGGACTTCCATGGGGGTCCGTCCGAAAAACCGCGTGGGTTTGGGCGACTGACATGGATCTATGGTCCAGATCCCAGCGCGGAAACCCCAACCTTCTCAGATGGAAGTGGCCCCGATGAGCGCGGAAACCCCAACCGACCTTCCTGCTGATCCCCAAAACCGCAGCTTTGGGCCCTTTTGGGCGAACTCTGCCGCCAAAAAATGCCAAGGCTCACTCGATCTGTCAGGCTGATCTTGGTGGCCACGCTGTCGTTGCTCAGACTGAAGTCCCTTCATGCGAGTGCCAAAAACAGGGCCCATTTTTCTTCTGAGTTGGTTTCTTTGATCCGTTCTTTCAGATAGTGGCGGGGATAAATGCGAAATGCGCCATCTCGGTTTTTGTAACCCGAGTGGAAATCGCCATACGGATCATGGCACACCAAATCCTGCGTTGCAGTCAAACCACACAACAGAATCACATGCCCACTTGCGGTCAGTGTAGAAGACAAAATGACAGGATGGCCCTGTTTGAGCTCATTCTCGATATCTGAGAATGAGCGTTTTCCAGAAAACGACGATACAAAACCATATAGGGATGCGGCCCAAACCAAATTGTCATAAACCTGATTCGCTGGAACGTGCTTTGCGAAAAGGTCCGGGTTTTGCTCTTTGTAATGAGAGAGGCTCTCTTCACTTCTTAACAATTCAAACAATTCATCTTCGAGTTGTTTGTTTGCTTGCTTTGCATGCGTTCCGGCATGGGTCATGGCCATCGCCAGCGCCGTCACATTGCAGGTCGAATGGGGTTCGTGCGCATTGTCGCGTTGGGACAAGTACGGAACCTGTTCCAGCACGTACAGAGGTTCGATGGGAGGCCCCGAAAAACACGCCGGAACGGAGGACGACGAAAGAATCTCGGCAGTCTGTGGTCCATAGATTCCATCGGGGGTAATCCGTTCATGGTGTTGCAGGACATACAGGGCGGCCTCTGTCCACAATCCATACTGTCCCGGTGAATCCTGAATCGGTACAGAGAGAGCGCGCAGCTTCTCCTGAAGTCGCAAAACGTCCTTCCCTTCATCACCCCGCGCAAGCATTTTCATACGTCCACACTATCATGAAAACTCCTTCCAAGGCGGGCACCCAGAACTTGTGAAAAGACTGGGCCTTTTTCAGCCTGCCCATGGGCATTTTCGTAGATCGCTTGGGCATTTTGCCACTGCCTCCCATTCCGTTCCGAGCAAGACCAAAACACCCAGCAATCTGGCATGGCGATTGCTATCTGAGTGCTTTGTGCTTGGGAGAGCCGCCACATGGGTTGAAAAGGCGGACAAACGCAAGCCCAAGGGGGGAAACAGATGTCAACGGAATGCCATGTCATCAAGACGGAACGGATGCAGTTGCGCCAACAGATCTGGCAGTTGTGCAAAACGGATGTCGGTCTCGAGACCTTTGTCTGTGATTACTTCGAGGCGGTTCACAGGCGGTTCGCTTTGGGAATGCAACCGGACGCCAAGATCACACTCCTTTTGAGCCTGGTTTCCGAAGAGGACGTTGCTGCGGCGCTGGACAAGGCCAGGTCGCACCCGTTTTGTGAGGGCCCTTCGCATCCGAACATTGCTCCGGTTCAGGTACGCATTGAGTCCACGCCCCTTCCCGGACAGTACCCGACTCTGCCCGAACGGGTCACAGGGCCCGCACGGAGGGAGTCTGGCGAGAAGCCCCAATGGAACCATTTTGAGGTGCGCCTCAAAGAGGTTCAGAGCTTGTCCGTGATCGGTTGGTTGGATCGCCACCGCTCGAAACTTGGGGGCTTTGCTTGCTTGGATCGAGAGAGTCACAGAGGACGCCCAGTCGTACCTAGGTTGGACCTCTGTTTTGGCAAAACGCTGTGTATTGAAGCGTATCCGTCTGTGTTTCGGAACAACCAAGACCCCTATCCACCGCAGGCATGGTTCGATCCCGAGACGGACTGCTCTCCTATACATGTCTGTTACAGTCCGCTTCCGGGTTTCTTTCGCCCCTGGTATGAAATTGCGGTGTCTTGGGAGGAATGTCCTTCCACCTCTCTATTGACGTGGAAGATCGAGCTTCGAGATACCGATGCGCGGACGCTTGTTCGCTTTGTGCGCAAACTCAATCCCTTCCTGTAGGAGTCGCCATGAGCTCTCGTTCCCAACCAGCCAGTATTGTGTCCTGTACCATCGCCGCCTTAACAGATGCGCAAGTCGAACTGATGCAAGCAGAGGCGAACAAAAAGACGACTCCCAACGACGCGCCAAGGACCGTGGATGTGCCCCAGCAGGTCAGGAAGGCCCCAGCAGACAAGCCGACTTTGCCTGACATGCCTGAAGTGCTTGCAGAGACGCCGCAATCATGCAGAAAATCGCACCGTGTGTACTTGAGCGACGAGTGGTACGTGGACGTGGATGATCAGGGGGTCGTCCTCAACTCGTGTGCAGAGGGTGCGCTCGGATATGTCATCCAACTGCAACCGGCAGATCGGTCCAGGTCGAGGGCCTGTGCCGCCTTGAAGATCCCCCGTTTGCGGGCTGACACGATCGAAGAAAACGCAAACATCGCGCAGATCCTCCATGCAGAACAGCGCAACGTCGAAAAAACGCGCTCGGATGCGTTCGCGGGGTTGGTTCCTGCTGAACGACGGAATGCAAATTTTTTGCGAAGGGGGAGACGGCTGGCGGATCACGAGTTGGCCGATGCACGGGCGCAGGATGGTTGTGTTCCCCTGGTTTCCTTTCGCAAGGATGCACGTGTTCGGATCTGCAACGTCCGTTTCGAGCCCGATGGACAAACCCCTGGCCAATTTCGTCGTGTCGTGTTTCCGAAAGGGGCCGAAGACTCGATCTCCTTTGTTGACTACGACTACTGGTGTGAATACCTGCCTTCGCATTCTGGAACGGGTCTTTTCGACCAGCCGGTTGCGTTTCGGAATCTGTCTGATTCGGGCAGCACACCGCGTTCTGAGAAGACACGCACCAGCAGTTCCACGAACATCGCCTTGCGAGAGCACTTCCATTTGGAGGATGGACTCACACTCACGAAAAACCGAGAGGTCTGGTACGCAGGACTCCCTTCCATTCTGTTCACCTGGGCGCACGGAACACTTCAGGAATCGATAGGAGAGGGCATTCACCGCTTCTGGGACATTTGGGCCTGCTACCACTTGGTCAAGCGTGTGCTCGAGGGTCTTCACACCCTGCATCAAAACAACTTGGTTCATGCAGACTTGCGGCCCGCAAACATCATGACTGTGTTGTCTCCCGAACGTGCAAAGGAACTGAAGAGGGAACGCCGCTGGCATGAACTTGTGGATGGATATCGCTTGTCGGATTATGGGAGTTTTGGCTGTGATCTGGCGACGCTGGCACCGACTCCTGAAGGGAGCGGACATACTTCAATGCCCGGTGTCACCCGGCATCGGGTGAGCGTTTTTTATGGACGGGAACGCCGTTCAGGAATCGAACGGGAGGACGCAGACCTTGCGATCATCATCGCGTTGCCGAGCAAAGACCGACCTGGCTCGTTCCAGTACTTTCTGCGGCTCGGTTGGAAAACACAGCTTCAGATAGTGGAACGAAACGAGGTTCGTCCGAGCGTCCTCAAAGACATGCTGAAAGTCGCGCAGGACATGCAGCGGACGAGTGCTCTGTTTGATCCAGATGATGATTGGAGCCTGACAGACGGAGACCAATTCCGCATAAGGGATTATGTGTTCCTGGTCAAAAAACACATGGCATGGAATCGGTCCATTGACATGCACAGTGATCCTTCGTCTGCCCGAGACCATCGGAAGACTGCGGAGTCCCCGAAACCGCAGGAAACTCACTGTCTGGACTTTCTGTGCGGGCCGCACTACACGCGACTCCTGATGGAGAAGATCGTGCTGCGCGAGGAAAACCCGCTCGTGCGTTGCACCGACGGTTCTGGAGCACTTCCTTCCTATTTGCAGCTTGATTTGCCGCGTTGGACAGAGATAAGGCAGACCTCGTTTGCGAGTGACATCTACAGCGTGGGTGTTCTTGCGCTGTATCTTCCCTACACTGCGCAACGACGCAAGACTTCCAGCAAACCGGTTGCCGCTGCTCTGAGTTCATCCAGTGTCGATATGCAAACGATGGAAGGTGCTTTGCGATGGGATGCACAAAACATCGAAGAGAGCGTCGCTGCGATCGTTCGCCGTTTGGAAGATGAAAACAACTTTCGGCACTTGTTTCCTGAACTGGAACAGGTTTGCCAGCGGCTGGAACATGCCATTCAATTCGAGATTCCCGCCCAAATTCTTCTGTCCACGAAAGTGAACGAGCTGGATGCGCTGGAAGATCTCTATCAACAAAAACGAGCGGCGCGCGAAACCACGACGACCAACAGGCCCCTGACTGCGCCCTCTGTGTTGCCGCCCACGCACGTTCAGGACATGCCAAGTAGGGAAGTCGTCCAGCGTTCTGCGAATGACCAACGGCTGACCCAGACGGAATTCCGTTTGAAGGTTAAGAACCTGATCGAAACCACACAGTTTCTTTCCGAAGAACTTGTGGTGATAGCCGACCAAATCGGCAATTACGGCCATTTCTTGTTCTTCTTGCACTTCGTATTGTCTTGTTTGCACAGGAAAACAAGTCTGAACCAGTCCGAACAAGCCGAACACCGGGTTGGTCCGTATCCGTTTTGTCAAAACCGAAGAGACTCGAACCAAGAACTTGCGGCTGTGGTGGAAACGAGGCTGAGGAGATTGATGGAATTTCGCCAGCACACCTGGTTCTTTGATGCACTTCAGCGTGATTTGGCTCACGTCATTCGGAAAGGCGTGCCCATTTTGCCCGATTACAAAATCCGGGAACGCCTGCTTCAGCTTGAGGAAAAACAGAAACAAACCTCGAGAGAAAAGGAGATTGCCGAAACCGGTCTTCGACAACACCAAGAATTGCTGCAAAAGAGATCAGAAGAACTAAAAAATGCACTAAGAGAAAGAGAAGACCTACAGCGAGATCGCACAAACCTTCACGGTCGCGTGCAGGAATACAATGGCAGACTTCAGGCCATCAAACAAAAGCTGCTCGGAGACTCGCAATGGATGCGAATGCTCCTTCCAAAAGAGGTGTCAGACTTTCTCCGCGACGTGACGAAGTTGAATTAGTTCCCATCCAGAAGCGAGCAAGAAGGCTACAAACCCAGGCGGCGGAGGTCTTCGCAGCCGTCGTTGTCGCCGCCTTTGCAACCGCGTTGCAACGCTTCGACGCCTTTGGCGATGTCTATTTCCACGCCGCGTTCCCCTTTGATGTAGAGCCTTCCCAGGACGGTGCAGGCGTCGGCGTCAGGCTTGGGTCTTTGGCACGCGATGCGGAGAAACTTCAGAAGCTGATCGCAGCTCGGTTGGAGTTTCGCCTCGCACGCTTTGATGAGCAGTTGAAAGCCAGTGCCGGGCGCAGGCGGAATGCCCTCTGCATTGATCATCATGATGCCCAATTGATGGCAGCCGCGCGGCTCGCCCTTGTCGCACGCGAGGCGATAGTGTACTGCGGCTCTTTCTTTGTGGACCTCCCCCGTTTTGCCCTGATCGAACACCTCGCCCAAGGCAAAACACGCCCGCGCATCGTTTTTCTGTTGGCAAGCATGTTCCATCACCACAAGGAGCCGGACGACCTCTTCGGGCAAAGGCGGTTTGCCTCCCAGCTTTCGCCACAGCTCGCACGAGGCTTTGTGTTTCTGCTCGCACCCGGCTTTGGCATACGCAAAGGCCAGGTCGGGATTGTTGTGGCCGAGCGTGCCCTGCATATATCCCTCGGCGAGCTTCTGACACGTTGGACTTTCACGCAGTTCACACGCCCGCTGGTACAGGTTTCGGGTTTGCTGCGTGTCTATTGGCCCACCCTCGCCGCGCAGAAACAGGTCGCCCAGGCTGGAACACGCGGAAGCCAAACCGCGCTCACACGCCGACGAAAACGCCTGCCGCGCTTTTGCATTGTCGAGCGGGATGGCCTGGCCGCGCGGGTCCTTTCCGCTGGCATAGGCAGTGCCCAGCGCATTGCACGCGACGCGGTTGCCCTGGATGCAGGCTTTGTCGGTTTCGCGCAGACCCGGTGGGACAGAGGAACAGCCGAACCCGGTTCCGAACCCGGTTCCGAAAAGAAGCGCAAAGAGGCCAAGCTCCAAAAAG
The DNA here is from genome assembly GCA_035328405.1 of Pseudomonadota bacterium. Taxonomy (GTDB): domain Bacteria; phylum Myxococcota_A; class Polyangia; order Palsa-1104; family JAEUJZ01; genus JAEUKA01. The sequence goes on from DAOLIT010000022.1 coordinate 70,170, forward strand.
GCCGCGAGCCTGGTCCCCCGTTCGTTCGCGGTTTGCATTGTCCTTGAGGGTAACAAGGAAGCTTCTTCGGTCGGCGCGAAAACTTTTTGCGAATCAAACTATGATGGGTTTGTGCGTCTCTGTAACATCGCGCGAACGTGGTTTGGGGGTTTGGGAAGTTCGCTGGTTTTGGCTGCTGCCCTGTTGGGAGAGCCGCAAAACGCGGCGGGCAAAGACCGCAAGTTGCTGTCCAAAGAGGCGGTTTTTAACAAGGCCGCCAAAGCAACCGTGCTGATCGTCGTGCCGAATCGGGGCAAAGCCATGATCGGCACGGGCGTCATCATCGAATCGAAAGGAGTCTTGCTGACGAACGCGCACGTCGTCGAGCTGGCTGGCGAAACCGTCCAGGTCTTTTTGTACAACCCCAAAGAGAAAATCCTGGCCAACGAGCTGTCCGAGTACGTGAAGACGCATACGCCCCTTGTCGGAACCATCAAGACGCGGAATCGGGTGCTGGATTTGGCGCTCATCACGTTGCCAGAGCAAAAGGCAGCTTTTCCAACGGTGGGACTCGCGGACAAAGAGGCGCTCAAAGTGGGTCAGGATGTGGTCGCGATCGGCAATCCGCTCGGCCTCACATGGACCTTCACGAGCGGCACGATTTCGTCTCTGCGAGAGGACATGATCCAAACCGAAACCCCGATCAACCGAGGCAATTCCGGCGGGCCTCTTTTGGACATGCAGGCTCGGCTCGTCGGCATCAACACGCGCATCCGCCGCGACAACGAACAAAGTGCGATCTTTGGTTTCGCGATACCCGTCCGCGTCGCGCAAGACTTTGTGAAGACGTGGAAAAAGCGACAAACCGAGCCGCCCATTCCATCGCTGCCTTTGCAAAAGAATCCGGTTCCACTTCTGAGCATGGTGCTGCGCCAAGACCTCGACAAACTGCGCCAACTCAATGGTCGCCGGGGAAATTCTCGGGCCGAGCAGGCGATCGAAAGCGATCTGTCTGCTTGCGAAAAACTCGGACGCGCCGCGCTGACCGACGAATTGACGGTGGGGCAGGTGATTCCGCAACTGGAACAGGCCTTTCGCGGCATGAAGCAGCACAACGAAGGCGCGGGCGATCCGGCGGAGTGGAAAATCCAAGCCCACACGCAACGCGCGTTGTTGCACCTCTCCCAAATCGCCGACGTATCCCGATAAACATTCCCCCAAAAGCGACCCCAAAACGACGCGATTCAAACGCGCGGCCTGGGTTGTGACGGCACGGAAGTGCAACGACCACACGTCTTTGCAGACGAGCCTTGCGCCGGTTCTACAAACCGAGCGATTCTACAAAAACGATGGAAGCTGCAAAATCTTCGTCCGCGACCGATGTGCTGGCTTTGGGACGGATGAGTGGGGTGATTTCGACGCTTGCGATCCCACCCAAACTGCCGACCATGAAGGCGTTGGAACTGCGCGCCTTCGACGGAATCTCGCTTGTGTTTGTCAGCAACAAGCCGATTCCCGTGCCCAATCCTGGCGAGGTTCTGGTCCGGGTGTGTCAGGCCCCCATCACGGTCCAGGATGTACTCTTTTTGCAGGGGCTTTACGGAGTCCAGCGTTCCCTTCCGGTGGTGCCTGGGCTCGAATGCTCCGGGGTGGTCGTGCAAAGCGGAGGCGGCTTGCTCGGGCGGGCGCTCGTCGGCAGGCGCGTCGTGTGCGGCCCTGTGGAACGCGGGGACGGAACCTGGGCAGAGTACGTCTGTGTGCCTACCTGGCGCTGTGTTCCGCTTCGCAGCTTTGTTCCTTTTGATCAGGGTGCGACCCTGCTGAGTACGGGGATTGCCGCCTATGCGTTGCTCGAAGCTGCGAAGGCGAAGGGGGCCAAAGCGTTGGCGCACGCCACCGCCGATACGCCGCTTTGCCGAATGCTGGCCGTCCTGGCCGAACGCCGAGGCCTGCCCGTCCTTCACCTGGTCGAGCGGGCCACCGACGGTGCTGCGCTGCGGACGCTTGGTGCAAAGCATGTGGTCGAGATGTCCGCAGACCTGTCCGATGGCCAACTGCGTGCGCTGTTTGCCGCCCTGGGCGTCAGCGTCGTCCTCGAAAGCCGACCCGGAGAGCGCACCCAGCGCATGCTAAGAGCCCTCCCGCAAGGCGGCAGCGTCGTTGTCACCGGCCAGCGCGGCGACGGCAACTTGACCATTGACCCAAGCGATTTGGTCCGCGACGCCAAATCCATCGAGGGTTTCCGCCTGGTCGATTGGATGCGCAAGGCCGGGTTTACCCGCTCGCTCCAAGCCGGCCTCTTCACGCAAAAACAATGGACCGTTGACATCCGAGGCAACCTGAGCGGCGGCGCGCGTCTGCCCCTCGACAGCTACCACCAAGCCCTCGACCTCCTCTACCGAGGCCGAATCACCGACGGCCAAATCCAGTTCACCCTGATCTAATCCCCAATCGAATCACCTGGCCGTACCTTTCCCGGACTAGTACGACTTGCTCACTTCCTGGACGTGACGAGGACCAAACCCGGCGGAGCA
>DAOLIT010000023.1:0-35590 GCA_035328405.1 Pseudomonadota bacterium
CGGCGGGGGCGCCTCCGAGCGGGAAATACGGTCTTTTGCGCGTCATCAGCGGCAACGACCAGGGCAAGACGTTCGAGCTGAAAAACACGACGACTTCCATCGGTCGCGGCGCGGACCAAATGCTGATCGTGGCGGACATCGCCGTGTCTCGCAGACACCTGCAAATCCACATGTCTGGCAACGGATATCGGATGCAGGACATGGGCTCGCCAAACGGGAGCATGGTCAACGGGAAGCGCCAAACCGAAGCGCAACTTTTTGACAACGACCAGATCGAAATCGGCAACACAACGATGCGTTTTGAACACGCGCCGTCCAGAGCGCAGGCGGAACCGCCTCCAATGGTTCAGCAGCCCCCGCCGATGATGCAGCCGCCGCAGATGATGCAGCCGCAAATGATGCAGCCGCAGATGATGCAGCCGCAGATGATGCAGCCGCAGATGATGCAGCCGCAGATGGGCTCGTATGCTGGCCCCGGTCCGGGGGGTTTTCCGCCGCAGCCGGCGTATCCGCAGAGTTTTCCGCCGCAGCCCATGCCGCCCCAAATGCCGATGGGAACCGGCGGCGTGCAGGCCCCGATGGCGACAGGAACCCCGGCGTCGTTGCAATCGAGTTCGGTGCCGATGAGCGGGGAGGGAGCGCCACAGGGGCCCCTGGCGTTTTTGAACGATGCGCGCAAACGGACGCTGTACCTGGGCGTGCTCGGCGGTGCGTTTCTGTTTGGCGTGATCGGTTTGGGTGTGACGTCGGCGCTGCGGTCCTCGGGCAGCAGCAAGTCGCTCGATGATGTGCTGGCGCTGTACACCAAAGCGGTGAGCGATTTTCAGACGAACCGATTTGAGGAAGCGAAAAAGAACTTCCAAGCCATCGCGGAAAAAGCGCCGGACTCGGCGATGGTGAAACGGTATTTGGAACAGTGCGAAAAAGAAGTCCCGCACCTGGCGGCGTTCAAAAGTGCGACGCAGGCGCTGGATGACCGCAAGTATCTGGACGCGCTGAAAGAGTACGAGAAAATCCCCAAAGACTCGACGATGTACGAGGACGCGCAGGCGCAGGTCCGAACGGCGCGGCGCGAAGCGGTCAAAACACTGATTGCTGAGGCCAACGCGCTGCTGAAAAACGACCAGGCCGCTGCCCTTGCCAAGGTCACGCAAGGGCTGGATCTGGACCCGGAAAGCCCGGAATTGCTGGAACTGAAAACCCGCGTCGCCAGCGCAAAACCCGAGGAAGTGGTCGAAGCAGCCCCGCCGGAAAAACCGGAAAAACCGGAACCCGTCGTCAAAAAAGCCGAGCCGGTCGTCAAAAAAGCCGAGCCGGTCGTCAAAAAGAGTGAACCGCCAAAAGCGGCTGGGGGCGGCGACCTCGAGACGAACAAACAGGCGGCGGCGGCGTACAAGAATCGCGATTTTGCGGGGGCGATTTCCGCGCTTCAGGCCAGCAAGCATCCAAAAGCCGCAGCGACGATCAAAGACATCCAGGACGTAAAAGTGCAGGTTGAACGAGGCGCAAAATCCGAGGCGTCGAATCCAAAAGACGCGCTTTTGGCGTATCAGACCGCGCAGACCTCCGACCGACGGCTCGGCAGCGGTTTGTCGGGTTTCCTTGCGCCAAAAATTTCGGCGATGCAGGCCAAAGCCAGCGGCGCGAGGCCCACAACACCGGGTGGCGATCCGGCCAAAGAGGCACAGGCGGACCAACTTCTGGCCCAGGCTCGGAGCCTTGCGACCAAAAATCCGCGCTTGGCCAAAGATACGTGCCGCAAAGTCATGCAGCTTCTTTCCAACAACCCGAACCATCCAAAGGTGAAAGAAGCGCTCAAGCTGATGCAGTCGATCAAAGGCGGCAAGGACGACGACGACGACTTCTAACCTTCGGGCCACGTTTCTTTGTGCGAACGGGATAGAGTCTTGCCCATGTTTGATTCGATTGCAGAGGTCGCGGCGCGGCTCAAATCCAAGGGTTATGTCCCGAGTGGGCAGATTGCGACCTGTGTGTTTTTGGCGGAACGGCTCGGCAAACCCCTTTTGGTCGAAGGCCCCGCCGGGTGCGGCAAAACCGAGCTGGCCAAGGCGCTTGCCCAGGCCCTCGACACAACGCTGTTTCGGCTTCAGTGCTACGAGGGGCTTGACGAGGGCAAGGCACTGTACGAATGGGCCTATCCCAAGCAGCTTCTTTACACCCAAATTTTGCGCGACAAAATCGGGGAATTGTTTTCCGAAACGGCGTCTCTTTCCGAGGCTGTCGAGCAAATTGCAAAGCACCAGGACGCCTTTTTTTCCGAGCGTTTTTTGCTCGCCCGCCCGCTCCTCAAAGCCTTGCGTGCGCCCAAGCGGTCGGTCTTGCTGATTGACGAAGTGGACCGCGCGGAAGCCGAGTTTGAAGCCTTTTTGCTGGAAGTCCTTTCCGACTTTCAGGTCACGATTCCCGAACTCGGCACGCTGACCGCCAAGCATGTTCCGTTGGTGGTGTTGACCTCGAACAGCACGCGCGAAATGACCGATGCGCTGAAACGACGTTGCCTATATCTGCATGTGGATTTTCCGAACACGGAACAGGAACTCGAAATTGTCAGAAGTCGGCTTCCCGAAGTCGAAACAGAGCTCGCGCAAGAAATCGTCCGCCTTGTGCAGCGTCTGCGCACACTCGACCTGAAGAAAAAGCCCAGCATCGCTGAAACGCTCGAATGGACGCGCGCGCTTGTGGTGCTCGGTGCCAAAACGCTGACGCCTCAGCTCGTCGAAGATACGCTCAACCTGCTCCTCAAAGTCTCGGGCGACCTCGACCTGGCCAGGGAACATCGGAAGGACCTTTTTTCGCTTCCCAAAGCTTGAAACGGCGCGCTCGGAAACCTTCTCGGAAACCTTTAAGATGCTCTGATGGGCAGCGAAAAGGACTTTGCCGAGCCACTGGCCCTGCTTGCGGATTGGCAGATTTTCCAAGATGTCGCGACGCAAGCCGAGGTGCTCGACGAGATCGCTCAGGGCTTCCGCGATTCCGTTGCCGATCCGGCCTATGACCCGACGCTGGTGGCCCAAAGCGACGTACCAAACCTTGCGCAAGACCTTGCGCCAGACAATACGCACAACCCTTCGCCGGGCACCCCAACCGAAAAACAAGCGCACGCAAAAACTGCGGCGACCGACGAACGGGCAGAGGTCGAAGCCAAACCCACGCAGGCCGTTCCCAAGGCCGTGCAATTTGCGCTCGCGTCGCTTCACAAACCGGCAAGAAGAAGCGTTTTTTTGCCACCCTTGCCGACGCTGGCAGAGGTGGAAAGCGGTGTCGAACCTGCCACCCGACACATCGCGCCCGTCGGCCAAGAAAACCGAGGCATCCTTCGAGCCATTTTGGGTGGATGACCCTTTCCCAACGGTTCAATGTGCGCTGGTCTGCTCGGGACATTCGCCGGTCAAACGCAGCAGCAAGCCGTCCAACTGATCCAGCGACAGATAATGCACCTCGATCACGCCGCGCTGCCCGTCTTGCTGTCGCAACTTCACCCGCGTACCGAGCGCATGTTGCAGACGTTGTTCGACATCGCGCACCGACGCTGACGACGCCTCCGGCTTGTTTTTTTTCGGTTTCTGACCAAGCGCGTTCTGGGCCTTGCGCACAAGCTCTTCCGTCTGGCGAACCGACAGCGCTTTTTTCACCACGCGCTCCGCCGTTTCCTCCATCGCAGAGACATCTCCAAGCCCGAGCAACGCGCGAGCATGGCCCATCGCCAAACTTCCCGACGCGACCTGCGTCTGAACACGCTCTGGCAATTTCAGAAGCCGCAGCGAATTGGCGACCGTGGCCCGCTCTCGCCCGACGCGCCGGGCCAGTTCTTCCTGCGTGTACCCAAATTCGTCCGAAAGTCTCCGATACGCCTCGGCTTCTTCCATTGGATTTAGGTCTTCTCGCTGAATGTTCTCGACGAGAGCAAGCTCAAACGCCTGCGACGCACTGACTTCTTTGACCACGACCGGCACGTCTTTGAGGCCCGCTTTTTGCGCCGCCCGCCATCGCCTTTCCCCCGCAATGAGCACGAAACTCGCGCGGCTCGCTTGGTCGCCCGGCTGCCTCGTGCGAACCACCAGCGGTTGAAGCAGGCCCTGCACCCGAATCGACGCCGCCAATTCCTCTAGCCGCTGCTCATCAAACCGCTGCCTCGGGTTGTCCGCTGCCGGTGCGATTTCTTCAATCGGACACAAAAAGAACTCGCGGCGAGCCGTCGGCTGCTTTCCATTTGCCCCGCTGTCCGACATCCCTTGAGGCGAATTGTGTACAGCCACCGACACGTTTGGAATCAACGCCCCCAACCCACGCCCGAGCGGCTTTCTTTTGTCCATGGTCTAGCGCGCTCCTTCGACGATTTCGCTCGTCTGCGAGGGATGAAGTCTCGCGTCCGCCCGTCCCAGAAATTCCTTCGCCAATTGGGTGTAGGCATGCGCTCCCCGCGACGCCGGATCGTACTTGTGAATCGGCAAACCGTGGGACGGTGCCTCGGACAGGCGAATGTTTCGCGGCACCAACGTCCGAAACACTTTTTCCCCAAAATGGCCGCGCACTTCGTTTTCGACTTGCTGCATCAAACTCGTCCGCGCATCCACCATCGTCAGCACGATTCCGTCGAGTTCCAAACCTGGATTCCACAGCGCGCGTACTTTTTCGAGCGTCGACAAAAGGTACGACAAGCCTTCCAGCGCAAAGTACTCGCACTGCATCGGCGTCAAAATTCCGTCCGCAGCCACGAGCGCATTCAACGTGAGCAGACCCAGCGACGGAGGACAATCGACAAAAATCGCATCGTACCGATTCCGAACTTCCGCGAGCGCATCGTGCAAGTGCCACTCACGCCGGTCTGTGTTCACCAGTTCCACCTCGGCCCCCGCCAAATCCGCCGTCGATGGCAGAAGCCACAACGTGTCCAGCACCGTCAGTTGGGTCAATTCGCGCAGCGACACCTGGTCAATCAGCGCGTGATAAATCCCCTGCTCGACGGAACCGCGCACAAAGCCCAGCGCCGAAGAAGCGTTCCCTTGCGGATCAAAATCGATCAGCAACACCTTTTGGCCCAACTCCGCCAGCGACGCGGCCAGGTTCACACTCGTGGTGGTTTTTCCAACGCCGCCTTTTTGGTTGGCAACGGCAATCACACGACCCATCGTTTGCACTCTTCCCCTAAATCAAGAAAAAGGGGTCACAAGATACCGACGAGTGCGCCCGTTCAGAAAAAAAAACGCCGCTGGAAATTTGACCCGTCGAGAAACCGGTCATACCAGAGACCGCATGCGCCTTGAACACCTTGTCAGCGGTCCCGCTTCTTCCCCCAAAACCACCAAGCTTGCAGTGGACCCAGAAATCGACGCCATGCTCGACGCACTGTTTGCAGACGCGCTCTCTCCGACGTGGAAAGACTCGACGCATTCCAGCACACCGACGGACACAGCAGTCAGTCCGGCAGTTTGTAATCGCGATACTGCTCGCGCAGCTTGAGTTTGTTGAGTTTTCCCGTCGCTGTGTGAGGCAGTTCCGACACAAACAGGATTTCGTCGGGCATCCACCATTTGGCGACTTTCTGCGACAACACCGCAAAAAGCTCCTCGCGCGTCGCCTGCTCGCCAGGCTTTTGCACCACCAGCAAAAGCGGTCGTTCCATCCAAGTCGGATGCGCCACACCGATGACCGCAGCCTCGTGAACCGACGGATGCGCGAGCACCGCGTTTTCCAACTCGATCGACGAAATCCACTCGCCTCCGCTTTTGATGACATCTTTGGCTCGATCCGTAATCTGCATAAAACCGTCAGCGTCGAGCGTTGCGACATCTCCCGTCGCAAAATAGTCCTCGTCATCCAGCGTCCGGCCAGCGTCGTTGCGAAAGTACTCTTTCACAATCCACGGCCCCCGCACTTTCACCATCCCAAACGCTTTCCCGTCGCGTGGCAACGCCTTCCCCGCCTCATCGACGATTTTCAAATCCACGCCCCACATGATTCGTCCCTGCTTCAGTTTCACGTCGATTTTCTCGTCTGCGCTGAGCGAATCCCAGTTTCTCGGTTTCAGCGCCCCCGTTCCCACCGGACTCATTTCCGTCATGCCCCACAAGTGCAGAACTTCGACGCCCAGTTCCGTTTCGAGCCGCGAAATCAGCGAACGCGCCGCCGCCGAACCGCCAACAAGCACCCGACGAAGCTTGCTCGGTTTTGCGCCGGGATGTGAGTTTAGGTGAGCCAAAAGGCCCAACCACACCGTCGGAACCCCGAGTGAAAGCGTGCATTCCTCGCGCTGCAACAATTCGCACACGTTCGCACCGTCGAGGGCAGCCCCCGGAAACACCAATTTCGCCCCCACCATCGCCCCCGAATACGGCACGCCCCACCCGCAAGCGTGAAACATCGGCACGATCAGCAACACGCTGTCTCGATTCGACAGACCCAAAACATCCGACATGCACGACGCCAACGCATGAAGCACCGTCGAGCGATGCGAATACAGCACCCCTTTTGGATTCCCCGTCGTCCCTGACGTGTAACACAGCGACGCCGCCGTATTTTCGTCGAACACCGGCCAACAAAAATCGTCGTTCTGGTCAGCCAGAAGCGCCTCATACGACGACACACCCGGCACTCCGTGCGCACCCGCTTCATCGGTCAAAAGAACGTAGTGCTTCACCGACGGAAGATGCGACCGCAGTTTTTCGACCAACGGCAAAAACAGTGCATCAAAAAACAGCCAGGTGTCCTCGGCGTGATTGAAGATGTACGCGAGCTGGTCTGGAAACAGACGAGGATTCACCGTATGGAGCACTGCTCCGATGCCCGAAACCGCGTAATACAGCTCCAAATGCCGATGGCTGTTCCACGCCAGCGTCGCGACTCGATCGCCCGGTTTTACCCCGTGTGAAAGCAGCGCCTTCGCGAGTCTTTTGCTGCGCGAATGAATCGTGCGCCAATTGCTCCTATGCGTCCCGTCGGACAGCCGAGACACGATTTCTGTGTCCCCGTGAACACTCGCCGCGTATTCGACAAGCGAAGTGATGAGCAACGGACGGTCTTGCATGAGTCCAAGCATGGTTTCCTCGACGAAAGGGTTGATGGAGTTGCCGGTATTGCCGGTGCAGAAAAACGCCAAAAGTGGGAAAAGCGTAACGGATCAGGCGAAGAAACGAACGCAAATCAGCGACGGAACAAACCGGGCAAACCCCCGCCCTGTTGCAGGCGCTTTTGCGCATCTTGAAGTTGCTGCACACCCGGTTGCGCTGGCTGACTCGTGTTCGTTTGAGGCTGAGTTCCCGGCAGGCCCGATGGCAAACTTGACGGCAAATTCGTCGGCAGTTTACCCGGCAAACTCGACGGCAAACCGCCGCCCTGCCCAGCGTTTTTCTGGCCTGACAAGACATTGCCAAGCGCACCACCCAAAGCGCCGCCCGCCTTTTGTCCCCCAAGTTGATTCAGAAATTCCTGACCTCGACCTTTGGCGATTCCCGACACAAGCGCCGCGACGGTTTTCACCGGATCGGCCAATTGAAACTGAGGCTGGTTCAGCGATCCCAAAATCCGCAACGCAACCGGAACCGGTGCCGCCGGAACCAATTTTCCGCCCGTCATCGCCGAAACCACCTGCGGCTGAAGTTGCAGGTCCCCCAACAAATCCAAGGTTTTGTCAAGACCAATCGAACCCGTCAGTTGAATTCCACCCTGTTCCGTTTGATAGACCATCGGTTTTGTCGTGTGCATCCGACCATCCGAGATGCGGAAGTTTGCCGTCAAATTCTTCATCGACATCTCTCGCTCGTCGCCCGTTTGTTGCCCCACACCTGCCCGTTGCAAAAGTGGCCCAACAAGCTGCGACCCAAGCTTTGCCGTCGTCAACTTTCCGTCGGTCAGCCCCATATCGAGCTGCCCCACAATCCGAGGCGCAATGTCTTCCCACCGCAACCCCTGCCCATCTGCCGAAAGGTCCACCGAACCTCGTCCTTGCAGTTTTTTGGCCAAATCGCGCGACTTGAACGAAATCGCCTGCTGCACATCCACCTTGTCGAGCTTCGCCTTGATCGAAAAGCGCGGTTTGCTCGGACCCAAATCAAAGTTCGTCCCCGACAGAAGAATGTTTCCACCAAGCGCCTGAATCCGAAACACGCGCAGCAGCAACTTGCCACCTGACAGCGCCGCCTCGAGCACAAAATCCTTCATGCTCTGACCTTTGAGTTTCCCCGAGGCCACTTTGATTTTCCCGTCCGCTTCGAGGCGTTTGAGAAACTTCGGTACCTCCACCTCTTTGCTCGGTGTGGAATCCTCGTCGTCGCCCGCCTTTTTTTCGCCGAGAATTTTGTCCAAATCCAGGTAGTCCGCCGAAAAGTCGAAACTCGCTCTTTTGGGTTCGGAAAGACCTGTCACACTGGCCCCACCGACGACAGTTCCGCCGGCCACCTGCATTTTGAACGTGTCAAGCTTCACGCTGACGGAATCCAGCCGTTCCGGGTTCCCCGCCACACTCAGCGAAAAAGTCACTTTGCTGTCCAGAAGACCTCCGCCAGCGGTTTCCGCGAGCGACGGAATCACTCGAGACAGCTTCGACAGGTCCAAATCCACCAGCGGCACTTTCATGTCCAAGTGCTTTTTCGCCAAATCCGCGCTCCCAACCAAGCGCACAAGTCCGCCCGGCAACTCAAGCTGCGCCTGTTTGATCTGCACCGACGAGTCGTTCTTTTGGGCGGACAGCGCGAGGCGCATTGGAACACCCCGGTTTTTGTCCACGCTGCCCGAAACATGCAGCGCAGCCTGGGTCAAATCCAAATGTGCATCCACCGACGATGTTGTCGGAGTTTTCTTGACTTCTGCCGAAAAATCCGCTGAGCCCGACAAATCCGCGCCGTCTTGCTCGAAGTTCGCGTTTTGCATCTTCACTTTGGCTTGTGCCGAAAAAACGTCTCCCTTCTTCGACATCGAGCCGCTGATCCTCAAATCTCCGTCGATCGTCGGTCCCTTTTTCTTTTTCCCCGACGACATCCCTTCATTCACCGTCGGCAAAAGCCGCAAGAGTTTGTCCAGATCCACCGTTCCGCTGTCCAGCGTCAGATCCACATCCTGGTTGCTTTTGAAATCCCCGTGCAGCAGCAACGACAACGGCCCCAGAACCAGACCAAACCGTTCCAGTTTGAAGCGCGCATCGCTCAGCGCGCCCGCAAGCCCAAAATGAAACGGCATCCCCGCCGGCTTTCGCAACATCGGCAAAACCAGCGTCGCTCCGCCCAGATCCACACCCAGGTTCACCGTCGCTGCCGTTGGTGTTCCTGACGCAGAGCCCGTTACCGCGAGTGGCCCCTGCACATCCATCCCATCGGGCAACGTCGTCTTGGGCAACATCGCGAGCAACCGCTCGAGCTTCAGCCCCGTCGAGGAAACGCGCAGCGAATGCACCGCCGGGCTTTTCCACAAATTGCGCAAATCCGCCTCAGCCGTGACGCTCATGTTCGCAATGTCAAGCCGCGCTCGGTCCACGCGAATGTCGCCCGACAGCATCGACAGTTCCACATTCGCAAACGCCGACACGTCCGTCGGTTGCCCCTTGGATTGGCTGTATGCCTTGGCCGGCGCGCCGAAATCCCGAAGCTGCAACCCCCGCAAACCTGCTTTGCCCGTGACCGACAGTTTCCCGCTGTCCTTGGGGGACTGAACCAGAAGGTCCGCCTCGACGAGCGCCCGATCCAACGACGTTCCCGTCGAATCCGGCAAAAACTGGAGCAGCGGTTCAATTTGGAAGCGATCCAGTTTCAATTCCAGCTTCCTCAGCACCGTCCAGCTCGGTTCCGGTTTCAGATCGCGCGGCAACGGTCCCACCACCATCGACAAGTGAAAATTCTGCGTCAGTTGAAACAGCGCCATTTTCAGCGACAGTTTGCTTTCCCCAAACAGTTGTCCGTCCAGAAGTTGCAGCTCAATCGCGTCGATTTTCAGCGGCGGTTCCGGTTTTGGCCCCGACAAATCGTGAAACCACACACTGCTTTGTTGCAAAGCCGCCCGCTCGATCGCAATTCCCGCCAAACGATCGATTTCAGCCTCGGTCAGCGGCGTGTCGTCCTTGGGCTGCGTCGCCAATTGATCGAGCACATCTTCATACGACAAACGCCCACCTGTAAGCCGTGCGACCTGAACCTTTCCGTTGGAAATTTCGATTTTGGTCACGACGATTCGCCGCCCAAATGACAGAACCGCTGGCCACACTTTCACCACCGCCTCGACGCTGCCAATCTGCAACAGAGGTTCTGCAAGCACCCCTGTTTTGCCCGGTTGTCCCTGAATCTGAATGTCCTCTACCCGCAAGCGCACCGACGGAAGCAACTTCAAACTGATTTTCCCAACCGTCACTTCGCGTCCGAGTTTCTGTTTCACCATTGGCAACGCAGCGACGACTCGCTTGTGCGCGATGCCCCCAAAATCCACCGCAAAACCCAAAATCAGAAACGTCGCAAACAGAACCCCCAAAACCCCCCCAACACCCAAAAGCGCCCACTTCACCCAAGAACGCCGTGCCGGTTTTGGCTCAACTTCTTTCGGCGTCTGTGCTTCGTCAGATGGTTGTGTCTCTTCGGTGGACATGAACGCACTCCTTTTGGCTTCTGTCGTGGATGGACGGGGGCGTCGGGCTAGTCGTTGATCGTCAAATCAACTTTTTGGCCTTTTTGGACTTTGGTGCCCGCCGGTGGGTTTTGACGCAGCACCACACCGTCCGCCGCGTTGTCGTCTGTCCCCTTCCGAACATCCCCAAGCACTAGACCCAGTTGCTCAAGTTGTGCTTTGGCGCTTCCCAACGATCGACCTCTCAGCGACGGCAAATCGAACTGTTCTTGCGCTTTGGACACCACCAAACTGACTGAATCGTTTTTGCGCAGTTTTTCCCCAGCAACGGGCCGCGTCGAAATCACCTGGCCCGGCGGCAGCGTCGCAGAAACCTCCTCCGTAACCACCCCCAAACGAAGCCCCGCAGCCTGAATCTGTTGCTCTGCCGCAGTCAGGTTTTGTCCGACAAGCGCAGGTACGGTCGAAAGTTGAGGAGGAATGGCTACAGAGGCATGAACCTCTCCCCCATGTATCAGCCTCGATCCCTTGAGAGGTCTCTGTTCAAACAGCGAACCCGTTTGCACCTTGTCCGCCTCTGGGATCTTTTCCCCGTCGAGAACCAGCAAAAGACCCAGCGGTTCCGTGATCGCTCGCGCCTGTTCGACGGTGAGACCCGAAATCTGCGGAACCTCAACCGTCGCGACCGGCAATTTCGGAGTGACATACAAGTGCATGACCATCACCGTCGAGGCACTGATCACCACACTCAAGAGAGAGGACACCACGTACTGGCCTATTGACATGCCATTCAGCGTATCAAAAACCGGGCGACCACAAGCGGATATCTAGCCGCGCCCCCGACGGCTATGAGTCAGTGTGCCGGTGGCTGCGTCTCGAATCTCACACAGAAAGCAGCCCCCCCAAATCGGTCCTCAAAAAGCCGCGTCGGATTTACCAGGTCTTGCCCATGTGCTCCGGTGCCGGTTTGTGTGTGAAAAGCGCCCATCTGTGTCCAAACGGGTCGCGCAGCACCCCATACCGATCGCCCCAAAACTGGTCGGCCAACGGCATCTCGACCTGAGCCCCCTCAGCGACCGCTTTTTCCCAAACCGCATCCACATTGGAAAGGTGCATCTGCACAGTCACTCCAGAGCCTCCCAATTCCATCGGATTCTGTTTCCGTCCTCCCATGAATTCTGGAAACTCATCACAAAGCATCACCACGCCCCCCGCCACAAGCACCGTCGCGTGCATCACCCGCTTTCCATCCTCTGCGTAATGCAGGTCTTTGACCTCTGCATCAAACGCGCGCTTATACCAGGACAGCGCCGCAGTTGCGTCGGACAGCGTCAAATACGGAATCACTGGAGGATAGGGAAAAGAGGCGGGAGTGGCTTCAGTATGTGTGGACATGTTGGACTCCTTCGATCTTGTCGTGGTTGACGGAATGAGCACTCGGCTCGCAAACGTCTGCACCGTTGCGCACACTGTGGGCGCGTGTCAACCCTTTTTCATGCACTACAGTTCATCGAATGCAAACGGCAACACATCCCGAATGTGCGACACATCCAGAAGCAACATCAGCAAACGATCCACCCCGAGCGCGACTCCTCCCGAAGGCGGCATTCCTTCGCGCAGCGCATCCAAAAAGCGTTCGTCTATGGGATATTCCGGGAGCCCCCTTTTTTGTCGTTCCGCCACATCCCGCACAAATCGGTCCCGTTGTTCCCGTGGATCGCACAGTTCCCCAAAACCGTTGCACAGTTCCAGACCCCCAACATAAGCCTCGAATCTTTCAACTACTGCCGGATTTCCATTCTTTTTTCGCGCCAAAGCACACAACGGAGCAGGCCATTCACAAACGATGACCGGCCTTACCACACCTTGGGAGTCCTTCCTGTCAACCGCATCCACCGTCGCCAGTTTGGGTTCCACATGGTCCAAAAAAACAGAAAAAAACAAGTCATCCCACGCAAAAATCGGTTCTCCGCTTTCCGAAGTCCGCGTGGGTTGGGGAATCCGCAAACCCGCTTCCCTCATTTTGGAAAGAAGTTCCTCAACCGTTTCATCTCCGCGCAGATCGATTCCGGCGTGCTCCCGAACGACCTCCCGAACCGTTTGCGTTTTCCAAGGCAAAGACAGATCGACCAGGTGCGGTTTTCCGTCGATGTGACGAACAAAACAGGGGTCTCCGTAAAGCGATGTCGCAAGCCGATTGCACAACGTGGCAACGTCCTGTGCGACTTCTTCCCAACCCTCATACGCACGGTACCATTCCAGCATCGTAAACTCTGGATTGTGCCATGGTCCCGCTTCCCCACTGCGAAACACCTTTCCCAAACCAAACACCCGTTGAAATCCCGCGCAGAGGAGCCGTTTCAATTGGTACTCTGGACTCGTGATCAGATATTTCCTGGCGACTCCTCCTGTAGCATCCGAAACTGAAAACCCTTGCAGGTGCAATTCCAAACCAGGGGATGGGACTACGATCGGAGCCTCAATTTCTAAGAAGTTCCGCTCCGCAAAATGACATCGAATCTCTGCCAGAATGTTGGCGCGCTGCACGAGCAACTGCCGACGGCGATCTCGATTGATACGGAGATAGTCCCCGTTCAAAGAAGGAAAGCCCTCTCCGACCCCTTCCGGGCGCGCCAGAAGTGCTACGTTGTCTACAACCCTACATGACGATTCCGTTTCGCCATGCAGCGACAAAGACACAAAATCTCCCGCACAAAGGGAAGACACATCACAGGCAGGAACGAAGGACCCCAGACAGTCCCCTACATCCACAAGAAGGGACTGTGCAGACACCCGAACCAAACGACCTGTGCGCTCGGTCGGTTTGGGAATCAACCTCGGACTCGCTCCAGATAAACACCGTCGCGCGTATCGATGCGAATCATGTCCCCTTCATTGACGAACAGAGGCACTGCGATCGAAGCCCCTGTTTCGAGGGTTGCGGGCTTGGTCACGTTGTTCGCCGTGTCCCCCTTCACGCCCGGTTCCGAGTGTGTCACGCGCAATTCGACAAAGTTCGGCAGCGTCACGGAAATCACGCGCCCATTGTAAAACGTCAGCGACACGTCCGTGTTCTCCTTCATGAACTGCCAATCTTCCCCGACCGTATCTCCCGGAACGCCGATTTGGTCATAAGTCTGTTTGTCCATGAACACGAAGCTGTCGTCCCCCTCTTTGTAAAGGAACGTGGAGGCGCGATCCTCGACATCCGCAGCATCCATTTTTTCGCCGGATCGGATGTTGCGCTCGATCACACCCCCGGTCAGAAGGTTCTTCATGCGCGTTCGCGTAAAAGCCTGACCCTTGCCCGGCTTCACAAACTGCGCCTCAACGACGATAAAGGGTGCCCCATCCATCATGATTTTGAGCCCCTTGCGAAGGTCTGACGTATCGTAGGTATTTGCCATGGTTGCCTCAGAAAAAGCAGAACGGTTCGGAAACGAGACGGCGAAGGCCGTCAAAGCCGCGCACGTTTTACACATCCTTTGTCCCGAGGTCAACAGGACAATCAAAACGCGCGAAAGGGGGGATTACTTTTGCGAGGGACGAGCCAATTCCGTTCGGATTCGCTCCAAAAGAGGCTCGACTGGTTCGGCCAAACCCTCCATCTTGGCCACAGCAACTCCGCTTCTATCCAGGAGGGTCAACACCGACGAATGGTTGTAATTCCCATCGTCCAGTTTCCGATAGTTTATTCCCAACACAGCAGCCAACTCCCGCACATTTTTTTCGTCTGTGCGAGCAAAGCGCCAACGGGTTTCATCCACCTCAAGCTTTTTGGCGAGACCTTTGAGCACGCTGTCTGTGTCCACATCCGGCGCAAGGCTGACCAGGAACACGCGGACCTGTTTTCGTTCTGCGTCCGACAACTTCTGTTCCAGAGTCTTGGTCTTATGAAACAGCATCGGGCAGGCATTCGGACAGTGCGCATAGAACATACTCACAATCACCAGCTGTCCACGAAGGGAATCCAGCGTGACCGTCTTCCCATCCTGGTCTGTGAGTGCGAATTGCAGTTGATACAGAGACTCACCCCCAAGCGCAGCTTTCTTGGCTTCGCCAGGTCCCCCTTTCACGTCGAGAACTGCTGCGTGCTCAGCAACTTTCGCGACTGCCGGATCTTCTGTTTTTTGTTTTTGGCAGAAACACAATGTCAACGCGCAAAGCAATAGCCACCGCATCGCCTCACCTCCCTATTTTTGCCGCGCCATCCATGTTCAGAGGCGCATCCTTTGCACAACGAAAGCCAAGATTGCGGCCCCCATAGCGCGCTTTCAAAGAACTCCGAAACGCATACCTCATGAAGCTTGCATAGTCATTTTTCTGACCCGCGCCAACTGCCGCCGCGCCACAAAACAACATGCGATCGCTTCCCCCTGTGTCACGGGAATCTCCCCCCATCATCGTCGAACCAAAATCTTCCACCCATTCCCAAACCAGGCCATGCAAATCAAAAACCTGGTACAGATTGGCATGGCTTTGTCCTACTTTGGGAAGTTTCGCCGGGTTCGGCTTTGCATACCAATCCAGAATCTGTTTTCTCCAAGACGGGTCCTGCCGAGCATCCCACTTGGCATCGCTGGCCGCTGCAACAAATTCCCACTCGTTTTCCATCGGCAAACGCCCCCCTTTGGATTTGCAGTATGCGCGTGCAGCAAACCAACTGACTTGCGTGACGGGCTGTTCACCCTCCACGTTCGCCCCCAAAGAAAGGGAACCCTCCCAGTGAGCGAGATACTGCTCATCGACAAACAGCTTGGGGGCGTTCCCCTTTTGCCAGCGGGGATTCTCTTTGACGAAAGAAAGATAGTCGGCGTTTGTGACGGGAAGGCGATCCATCTGAAAGGGTTTTAGGACCGCATCTTTTTCCTGTTTTTTGGGATCGGAAGAGAGTCCCACAGCCGCCCGAAAACGCCCTCCCGGAATCCACACCGCGTGGGACTCATAACCCCCTTCGCTTTGGGACAAAGCCGTATCAGCCAGCGCAGACTGGGCCAGCAGACAACCGGCTGCATACACAGTGAGCCACGAGCCACGCATGTGCTGGATACTCTTTGCTGGTGGTTAGTGGCCTGCGCCCGGCGACCGTTTTGTTCCACCCCGAACAGCGGCCACCTCGGCAACTGACACCACATCACCCGCATTCCCAAAAGCGTTGCGAACATACGTCAGAATGTTGGCCAATTCGTCGTCGGCCATGTGACTCATGGGAGGCATGACAGAGTTGTATTCCTGACCATTCACAACCACCTTCCCGCTCAAACCGTTCAACAGAATCTCGATCGAACGCTTCTTGTCCGCCAACATATAGTCGCTCTTGGCAAGCGGTGGGAACACTTTGAGAATCCCTTGCCCTTCCATTTGATGGCACGTTGAACAGGTCCCCAAGTACAGCACCTTTCCGGCTTCGATTTGTTCTTGCTTGGTCAATTTCCCGGTTTCGGCAGACTTGGCTGCCTTGGCAATAGCGTCGGAAGAAGTGGACTTGTCAGACACGTAAACGGAGTCCACTTCCTTGCCGGAATAGATGTCCTTCCGTTCCGATCCTTCCGCTTTCATCATCCCAAGCGCGCCTTTGTTGAAAGCGCGAAAGATGGAGTGATCGACCAACACGTACGTCCCAGGAATTTCCATCTTAAATTCGACCAGCGCAGATCCGCCCGCAGGCACGATCGTGGTCTGGACGTTTTCCTGAAAGCGGGTTCCCCCTTCTGTGTACACGCGGTCAAACACTTCGCCGATGACATGGAAACTGGAGACCAAGTTCGGCCCGCCATTTCCGACGAAGAACCGCACCTTTTCCCCCACTTTCACCTTCAGCGATTTGTCGCCGAGCAACGCTCCTTCTGTGCCGTTGAACACCACATACGTAGCGTTTTCTTCGATCGCCTTTTGCATGTCAAACGGCTGGTGGCCCTTTTCGCGGTACTTCCCAACCGTGTAGAAGTCCCCTTGCACAATGTAGAACTCCTTGTCCACGGGAGGGAGCCCCTCTGGGGGTTCTACATAGATCAAACCATACATTCCGTTCGCAACGTGCATACCGACCGGTGCCGTCGCACAGTGGTAAATGTACAGCCCTTGATTCAGCGCCTTGAAGGTGAACTGCGATTCGTGCCCCGGTGCTGTAAATGTCGAAGCCGCACCACCACCAGGACCCGTTACCGCATGCAAGTCAATGTTGTGCGGCATCTTGGAATCTGGATGATTTCGCAGATGCAGTTCCACAGTATCGCCCTGACGGACACGAATGAACTTGCCCGGAACCGTACCCCCGAAAGTCCAAAAGGTGTAATTCACACCGTCGGAAATTGGCCTGACGATCTCTTGAACTTCGATCTTCACAATGACCTTGCGAGGTTCCTTCCGGTTCACAGGAGGGGGCACAAAAGGAGGGTCTGTCAAAACGGCTTCAATCGGTTCCCCCACCGGAGGCCCGAAATCCCCTTTCACAGAGCCAAAAGTCTCCTTTTCCAGGATCACCCCTTGCGGCAACGCCGCTGTCTGAACCGTCTGCTGGTTACAGCTCAACAGAGCCAACAAACCAAGCGTTGCGAACTTGTGATTCCACATGTAACCCTCCAGGTCGATTGTTTCGACTCCGGACCCACGACCACCATGTACCGTGCGCCCGTTTCTTTTTCCACATCTATCTCGTGACACGAGGTTGGTAAGTGACGAAAGTCACCTCGGGAACAGAATCCCACGAAAAGGTGGAGAGTTCTCGACGGCAACAGACATCGACAATGAACAACTTGCACGCAAAGAAGCCCTCGGCGTACGCTCTTTGAGCGGGGTTTTGCAGCCAGACCAAATCCCTACAGCAGAAGTGGGTTCATGCAATGGACTTGCTCTTGCGTGACCATCTCTCACAGCCTGGCACTCAAACCTGTATGCAGAGGTCCGAAACATGAAAAACAAACTTGCACTTTGCCTGCTTGCTGCTTCCTTTGGGACGTTTGCGCTTTCTTCCTGTGGCAACAACACAACCAACACACCGCCACCGCCGACAGAAACGCCCAGCTACACGATCGGAGGAAAGATGTCGGGCCTAGGCGGCGGTTCGGTAGTCCTCCAACTGAATGGGCAAGAAACCGTCACGATGAGTGCTGCGGGAACCTTCACCTTTAATACCAAAGTCCTGCGTGGCAACACCTACGCAGTCACAGTGAAGACCCAACCTTCTCAACCTCCCCAGACTTGCGATGTGTTTTCGGGATCGGGGACAGTGACATCGATCAATGTCACGTCTGTCGAAGTCGTCTGCAAATTGACCACCTATCCCGTAAACGTGATGGTTATGGGTCTAAATGGGGCCACCGGCCTGGTGCTTCAAAACAATGGCGGAGATGACCTGACCATCAATGTTGAGGGTACGTTCACCTTCTCCAAAGAAGTCCCAGAGGGGGGCAATTACAACGTCACCGTGAAGACACAACCTGTGAAACGGGCATGTACGGTGACTTCTGGTTCTGGAGTCGCGACCAAAGAGACCGGAATCTCCGTCAATGTCAATTGCCTGACAACAGCACGGGCCGAGACAGAGGAAGAAACAGAGTAACCATCCGCCTGTGTAGGCACGCCACCAATTCCCCCTCTCCTCTTTCCGGCACTAGGAAGAGAGATCAAAACGCGCCAAACGCATGCAGAAATAGGATTGCTGCGACGGCAAAAGAAGAGGTCGAGGACACTACTTGCGCATTCGGAAGTCCCGGCGTTACGCTCGTGAGTTGGGGGTTTCTGCCAGACCAAAGCCCTGGCGTGGCGAAGCAGAACGCAACGACTTGCTCGCACCACGCTGAAACGAACAGTTGAGTTCCCAAACTTCTATGCAGAGGTCAACAACATGAAAAAAACGCTTGCGCTTTGTTTGCTCGCCTTCGGTGCGTTCGGAACCTTTTCCCTTTCTTCGTGCGGTGACGGCACAACAAACCAAACTGATCCGCCTCCCCCGGAGACGCCGACTTATTCCATCGGAGGCAATTTGACCGGCCTGGCTGGCGGCTCGGTCGTCCTCCAGCTCAACGGTCAGGAGGATCTTGCTGTGAACGCTGCGGGTGCTTTCACGTTCAATACCAAGATACAAAAGGGCAACACCTATGCTGTCACAGTGAAAACCCAGCCTGCTCAACCTCCGCAAACGTGCCTGGTTGTTTCAGGAACCGGAACCGCGACCACAGCCAACATCACATCGGTGCTTGTGACCTGTGATCTGACAAAATTCCCCGTCGGCGGAACAGTCGCTGGCTTGGGCACTGCAACAGGTCTTGTGCTGCAAAACAATGGTGCGGATGACTTGGCCGTCCAAATGGATGGTGCCTTCGCGTTCCAGACTCCCATTGCTGTGGGCGGCAACTATGCAGTGACCATCAGCACCCAACCGCAGGGACGTATTTGCGCCATCGCTTCCGGCACAGAAGCCGGTACTGTAGGCAACGGGCCCGTGACTTCTGTCGTCGTCAACTGCACGGTCCCGACCAGTTGCAAAGCGATCAAAGACGCAATGCCTTCGGCTACAGACGGCGACTACACGATCGATCCCGATGGTGGTGGCTCTGCGGCACCGCTGACCGTGTTCTGCGACATGACGACGGATGGAGGAGGATATACGTACTATCCCATCAAGTCAGGCGGCATTTCGACCACCCGTTATGACCAACAAAATTCGTGTACGGCGGTGGGCCTCAAGATGGTCGTCGCGCGGACCAAAGCCCACATGACCGCCATGTGGTCCAAGTACGGAGCGAGCTACTTTGCGACGGTTCCCGGCGTATACGGACTCGCGGCTGGCAACTACACCTCGTGTGTCATGAACTCCAAAAACACCACGTGCGGGGCGAACTGGCGTGCCATTGATGGAGGTGCTTGGTGGGCGCGCGACACGACTTACGGTGAACCGAACGGGGATTACACACCCGGCTGCTGGCTAGGCGGCGGGGGTCTATACGACAACGGCCAAATGACTTTCAATGACTTGAACTGCGGTTACTCGACCGGTGCCACCTACCTTTGCTCGGACAACGCAAAACCGTAGTCTGTCCCATGTTCTAAGACACTCCCGCTTCAAAACAGAATCGGGATGTCCACCTGCACCACATGATATTTCCGCGTCGCCATGAGTCCGGCCAAACCAGGCTCGTACACCAGTGCAGGCCGAATCCATTTTCCTCCTGGTAGCTTGATGTGAAAACGGGGCCCGATTCCCACGCTCAAGTTGTGCCGCAAACCCTGCACCAGAAGCCCCTTGTCTGCATTCCCTTCATCCGCCACCACCGACTTCGGATCGGACAACCACCGCTGATACCGCAGCTCCGCCCCCAAAGACAGCCAGTTTGCGACGAAATATCCGACATGCAAACCCGTCGTGAAATTGATCTTGTACGTATCGGGATTTGCGGCTTCGTTGCGAGCCCGGAAAAGCTGAAACAGAGTCACTTCAGCCTGGACCGTCAACCGATGTCCAATGAACGCCAAGTCGATTCCTTCGAGCAGTGCCCAGTCGTTCACCGCAAACATCACATTGTCGAGCGCAGACCTTGAAAGCTGACCCGCAGGCGCCTCGGCCAAACTCGCGCCTGGTTCGCTCGCACTGCTGACCCCTGAACCAACCGGAATCGTGGTTGCCGCAAACAGAGACAACCGAAAGTGCTTCGCAAATTTGTGCGAATAGAAACCCCCCATTCAGCATGTTCGTCGAAGCCACACCACACTTGGTCAACGTCGTCTTCGGTTGACCCGTTGTAGCGTCGGTGGTCGTGGTGTCTTCACAATTGTCTGCGCCCGCTTCATCCCCCGTGATTCGGGGAGGTCTGTTTCCCACAACGCCGAAGCGAAAAATGCCCATCCATGATGGATTGAACTTGTACCCAATCGTGGGAAGAAACGCGCTCGTGAAGCCAGGTTCCCAGCGTTCCTCTTGTCCAGCCGCAGCGAGGTTCTGCTGATAAAACGCGAACACCGTATCCAAGCGCAACACCGTCACGGGAACGATCGGACGCAAACCGAACGGCAGCGAATAGGGAGGAGGAGGAACCGCAGCGGGCAGCGTTTGCACGGGTGTTCCCGTCTGTGGAATAGGCGCATTTTCGGTTGGAGAGGGCTGAGAAGGAGTCCCCCCTTGACCGAGATCCGTGACCGGACTCGTAGGCGTCAGAGAATAGGGCGGCGGCGGCGGAAACGCGCTGTTTGGTGATCCAACAACCGGAATTTCCGTTTTTTCTGCGGTGGATGGTGAAGACTGCGCCAAGCCAAGCGTCGGCCAACACAAAGGCAACACGGCCAACAGCAGACCGCGAAAGGGGGACGAAAGAGACTGATGTTTTGCATTCATGACGGACTCCTGAAAAGACCCCCCCAAAACCGGAGTACCTACAAAGCGTGCAAGCACTGCGAAATGGGAGTTATGAGACGCAACACTTGTTTCACCCAAAAGGCCGAAACTCAGCGTCCGCAGTCATCGTGCAAAAACGTCTCGCACACTGCACGGACTATTGTCACAACCGGTTGGGATTCTGCGATGGTTTCTGTCACCCCGATTTCAGGGAGGTCTCGACTTCAGGGAATCCGCTGCTGCGGAGATCGCTTCCCCTTACTTCGCGAGCGAACGAATGTGTTGCGCGAGCGCCTGCAACAATTCGGTTTTGTCCGCCAGGTCTGGATTCGGGGGCATCGCCGCGCTCTTGCCCACTGCCGAACCACCACTTTTCACGATGTTGATGATGTAGTCGTCTTTGACCGATGTCATCCACGCCTTGTCTTGGAAATTGCGCGGTTTGGGAGTCAATCCAGCCGATCCGGCCCCGTCTCCCGCACCCTGCGCACCGTGGCACACCGCACAACGGGTCGAAAACAGTTCCTGAGCTTCCTTCATCATCGGGGTATTGGCTGCTGCACTCCCTCCACCTGAAGCTCCGCCGCCCTTGTTGCAAGCCGAAGCAAAGGCGAAAGAGGAAAGTGCAAGTGCAGCAAAAAGAACATTCCGTTTCATGTTTTTTTTCTCCTGGGTTGGGTGGGTACAAGTGGCGCTTTTTCATTCTCAAACCGAGCAATTTCCCTCAGCGTTGTTCGCCGGAGAAAATCCGCAACACGCTCGCGTTCCTCGGTCCAAAAACTGTGCGCCGGACAATCGCGTTCTTCTGAACAAGCCGCAGCGCCCAACATGCAGCGCTTCAGCACAATGGGGTCGTCAAAGGCCGCGCATATCTCGAACAGCGTGACCTCCTCTGCGCGTCGAGCCAAAGTCACGCCCCCGTTCGTCCCCCTTTGCGTTGAAAGAAACCCCTTCCGCGCAAGTTGATGAACGATTTTGGCCAAATAGGCCGGCGGGATTCCGGTGGCTTGGGCGATGTCGCGCACAAACAGAGCACCGTGTTGCCTTTGTATTCGGCTCAGGTGCCCCAACGCAGCGATCGCGTATCCAACCGTCTGGCTCAGCATGAGTAGCGCCATCTAGCGACCATGCGACCTGTTTGTCAATTGATAAGTTGTCTTTTGACCTCTCTGTCATTTCTGTCATTTTGTTGCTCGTTGACAGGGTGCGCACCGACGGAAAAACGTTCCCACAACGAAGCTGGATTTCGTCCGAAAATCGGTGTTGCGAGGTTTTTCATCCATGGCGAAGTACGATCAGAAGGTCTCTGCACCGGTTTTTGACCCCCCAAAACAAGCCACTCCGAAACATTCCGAACACAAGCCCGCGTCTCCCTTGTCTCCCGTAGCCGGTGTTCGCCAGGGTGCTGCAAACGCCGCCGAAAACATACAACGGCACCTTCCCTATTTTCCCGCACTCCCGTTTCCGCATTTTGGAGACGATGCCAAACCGAGCCCGAGTGCAGCAGCTCCCATTGAGGGCGCTGCCAAAGCCGCGGCCAAAATCGCGGAAGCCATCGGTCCCAAAACAGTTTCGACAGGCCCACTCCCCACTGCGGACGCAAATGAAGGGGCGGAAAAAGGGGCCGCGAAAATCGGTGCCTCACTCGGCGTACAAACCGGTGTCAAAAGTCAGGAAATCTCGCGGGGTGCTGCATCCACCGAACTTGGGGGTGTCCTATCGGGCAAAGACCTCATGTGCCGGCGGTTTCCCGATGAAGATCTGCTGAGTGAGGGACCGCGTGATCCAAAAGCGGACGCCGAAGTCACGCACGCCAAGGAAGTGCGCGATCAACTGGTCACGCAAATGGCCGAAATGAAGGACGTGACCCCCGAACAGCAAGCCATGATCTTGGAGCGGACCCAAGGGCTGACCGGCGATGCGCTCGTCGCAGAGATGAAGTTCCTGGAAAACGCGCTCAAGACCCCCAATGCCGACCGCGCGCTCAATGCCTACGCCGATCTGAGCACGATGATCGCCGAAAATCCCGAGGCTGCGGAACGCCTTACCCCAGACATGATGGGCATGTTGGTGACAGGTGTAGCCAATCCGCGTACAGACTCGGATCGAGGTCAGGCTGGCGTACTCGGCGGAAAACAAGTGCGAGACGCAGCAGAGGCGCTGCTGACCATGAGCCAGTCGGATTATGACAAGCTCAGCGACGCGCTTGGGAATGCCGGAAAGGACGACAAAGGCAAGGCAGTGGCGGGGGCGGATGCGGCGGCGGAACAGGCTCTGGTGCTCAAAGCACTCGCTGCGCGCAAAGAACTGTTGCTCGATCACGAGCCTGGCCCCGATGGTCTGTCCAAAGCCGACCTCGCCATGGAGGAACTAACCGGGTTTGCCAAAGACATCCGAGGCGAAAAGCGGGCCGATTTGATCCGCACAACGACGGCGCTGGATATCGACGACACAAACACAAACACAACGAATCCGACCACGCTCGACAAGCCCGGTGAAGATACGAAGACCGACAACGACGGGTTGTTCCAGAGATTCACAACCACCTGCGGACCGACGACCGCGCAGATGGTCGCTGCAGAGTACGATCCGATCTATGCTCGACGACTGCACGACGAGGGCTTCAACAATGCCGATCCGACGACGGCGACCTCGCGACAACAGCAGGAAACGCTCGAAAACAACGGTGGTAACGCGGTTTCACGACTCGGCAACAAGGCGACTACCGCTGCAAACACCGGCCTGAACGCCGCCGAGGCCTCCAATTCCATCACGCATGATGAACGGATGGCCGTCGAGCGTTACTTGTATTACCGATCGAATCCCAAGCCCGAAGACCTGGCCGCAATCAACGCTTCGCTTGAAAAAGTCCGCGCTGAAAACGGCGGGCACCCTACAGAGGCCGAGGTCAACGCGATCCGATATAACGCTGGAAAGGACAACAAAACGGGCGAGGGAATGTATTTGCCGCCTGCTCTGAACGCCATCGCCAGCGACGCGGCCAACGACGACTTCAGCCAGCTTGGGGTCAACTACAACGACATGGCCGATCGCCTAAAAGATGGCCAACCTGTTCCGATCCGCAACGAATCTTGGGGCGGCCACTTCATGATGGTTTCCGACGTGCGCGGAGAGGGAAAAGATCAGAAATTCCTGGTTTCCGATCCTTGGACCGGCGCGACCCGCTGGATGACCGCAGCACAGATGAAAAACGGCGATTTCGACGACGTATTCGGCATTCCTGCCGGAGGCATCACGACCATGTATGGTGACAAAGAGTTTGAAGCCAATTCATGATGCGTTTCTCATGATGCGTTTCAAAACACCAACGGCACACTTTTTTTTGTCGCTTGCTCTGGGAGCTACCCTGATGACTTCTCCGTCTGTACTTGCCGCCCCCGAAAAGACCCCAAATTGGGTGTCTTTTTCCCAAAGTGCTCCGTATTTGCCGCCGGAATTTTTGCCTTCTTCCCAAAAAGCCGTGGCCTCCTTGCCGCTACCTACACGGAAAAAGGCCGAGGCTCTCCTCGAAGAATTGACCCGGCAAACCCAGAACCCCGCACAGCTTGGTCATGTAAAAGACCTGCTCACACAGAGCCTCCCCGGTTTCGCTCCCAAGGATCACCACATGAGCGGGCCCCATCCACACCGGGCCGCAGTCGAACGAGCGATCATCCTTGTTTTGCACGGTTTGGTGTACCGACTCGCGGGTCAAATTCCCTCTGCGAAAAAGCCTGATGAAACGGCGCAAACTTTTTTGCGCACCCTCAATGCCTTGCCTCTTTTTGAATTTGATCAGGCCTCAAAAGTCCGCCTTCACATCGAAGCCAGAGAAGCGATGGGGCACACTTTCTACCTCGGCCTCGTCACCGCCCACCCCGACCTAAACCCCTAATGCCCCACACCGCCCCACACCCATTTCCTGCCCCCCATTGCGGTGTATGGAAGAACGAAAAGGACTTTCCCCTACCCCGATAATCCCCGCAGAGTCTGTGTTTGGTCCGCGCTAGTCCGCACTCCTTTTGAAACGACTCTGCTTGTATCCCTCACGCGCGCTGACCTCCTGAAACCATCGCGAAACGGAAGGATGGGAATCGATCGACTGCCCTCCCCATTGGGTCAAGTGGATGGCTTCGGCCAATGCAATGTCTGCGACGGAAAACTGGCTTCCCCCAAAATAGGTCTGCCTGGACAAAACCGCCTCCATGATGCGCAGTGGTTCTTGAGCATCTTTGTACGATTTGTCGAGAGCAGCCTGGTCCAAAGTCTGTCCCATCATCGGATACAAGATCTTCACATACCACGGTTTGGACAGCGGTCCGTGCCCTTCTGCCGATGCCCACACCAACCACTGGATCGCCTGCCAACGATCGTTTCCGCTCTCTGCAATCAGAGCCCCTTTCCCATACGTATCGGCCAGGTACAGCAAGATCGCATTCGATTCGACGATCACTGTGTCTCCATCCACCAGCGTCGGCGTTTTGTGGCCAGGATTGAGCGCCATGTATTCCGGCTTGTGCTGTTCCCCCTTCATCAGATCCACGACCTGAAAGTCATACGCTCGACCGAGTTCCACAAGTGCCCATTGAACCTTGCGCGTGTGCGCAGACATCGTCATCCCATACAGTTTGATCATCGGTTGTCTCCCCTTTTCTCACATTGGCTCAAAGCAGACTGCGAAAGCGACGTGCAGAATATCACGCGCCATTCATTCCAGGAATTTTGAACTTTTCCGACGGAAAAATCGCACATTCAACGCGAGCAGTGCAAACAGAATGCCACTCCCCCAAAACAACGTCACGATCCCGCGCCGCGATTTTGCAGACGCAACTTCGCAACCCGCCACGACCGCAGGAAGCGAACATTGTTGGGGGTCCGCATATGCAGGATACGTATCCAGGATTCCGGCCAGATCATCGGAAGTTGGTGCTCTGCGCTGCTCGGAAGGAATCAGATTGGGATACATGAGTGCTTCAAACGCAGTCTGCATCGCAGGCGTCGTGGGGCGCAACACGTCCACCTGTTCGCAAGAGGGAACCTTGTTTCCCCTTTGATCTGTTTCACATGTCGCAGCAAGGGGGTCCAGCGAACACGTATGATCCAATCCCAAAACGTGTCCCAATTCGTGTGTCATGACCCACCGTAAATCGGCCAAACGACGGTTGTCTGTTGATACAAAAGATGCGGTCTGTGCGGCATCCACGAACCGAAAGTGAACCGCATTCAGATCGATGTCTGCATCCACCAAACGACCATCCAGGCCTGGGTCATCCGGTTTGTTGAGCCAAGACACGGTGGTCAAACCTGCGGCGGACGAATCGAACGGAACCTTGCTTCTCGTTTCCGTCGCTGGCCTCCCCCAAAAACCAAACCGAAATTTCACGTAATTCAAACGATCGGTTTGGCTGGCCTCACGCGAATCGTCTGCGGAAAGTTGCACAAAACGCACAAAACCCGTTGGAAACAGTCGATCATTCCAACTGTTGATCGACATCGTGATGTCCGACAGAACTTCCGCTGTGGGTCGTTCATCTCGCTGATATTCTGCATCCGGCTGCACATAGATACAGCTTTGTTCCCAACGAACCAGACGACAGGAGACGTTGGTCCGTGTCCTCACATAGGCGTGGCCGTTTCCGAGCGATCCAAACAAGAACAACAGCCAGACTCCTATGACGGAACCAAGATGTCGTGGCATCCAAGAATCCCCCCAAAAACCATGGTATAGGAGTCTTCAAAAAAAGATCCGCAGTGCAAGCAAAATTGGACATGTTACTCTCGGGAAATGCTCTCTTTGTTGCTTGCAAAAACCTGGTTGACTGTACTCCTCGCGTCCACTGTTGGCCTGACAGAACCAGAGTTCGCCAAAGTGATGCGAGGCGATGTTGTCGCCCGTACAGAGAACTTCACAAATGAACAGGGGAAATCCTCTGGACGCGGAATGGGGGCGGTTCTGATCTCCAAACCCATCGAGGAAATTTGGGCTGTCGTGAGTCGTTTTGAAGACAAGGCCGAGTACATGCCGCGCCTTGAAAAAGTCGAAGTTTTGGACAAGACCCCCGAACGAGTCCGGGTACGAATGGACATTGATGCTTCGGTGACAAAGGCGCGCTACACAGCCGTGTTTGTTCTGTCCCAGACCGCGCATACCATCCATTACGAGCTGGATAGGAGTGCAAAAGACAACACGATTGCGGACACTCAGGGGAGTTATGAACTATTCGCTGTGACCGACGGGACAACGCTGCTCGTGTACCGAACTTATGTGGATACGGGCCGCGCGATCCCACGGTTCATCGCGGACTACATGGCGCGGCGATCGATTCCCAAACTCCTCACTGCGATCAGAAAAAGAGTCGAATCTGGGGGGACGTATCGAAAATAGTCATTCCCACGCGCGATTCCGTTTGGCAGAGTGTGCGCCCGATGTCATCCGTCCTATCCGATTTGATTGAACTTTTGCGGCTCGATCGCCTCGATGAAAAACACTTTCGGGGCACGAGCCAAGACTTGGGTTGGGGGCAACTGTTTGGTGGCCAGGTGCTCGGCCAATCGCTGAGTGCGGCGGTACAAACCGTTCCAAGCGACCGCCACGTGCATTCCCTCCATTCGTACTTTCTGCGGTTTGGCAACATCCAAAAACCGATCGACTTCACCGTTGAGTCTGTGCGGGATGGTTTCAGTTTTTCCACGCGGAGCGTCCTGGCCACACAGAATGACGTTCCGATTTTTCAGCTCACGGCGTCGTTTCAAACCGCAGGCACAGGTTTTTCTCATCAAGATCCCATGCCGAAAACACCGGACCCGGAAGACCTGATCACCGACGCAGAATTGTGGGGAAGGTACTTTGAAAAACTCCCCGAATCGATGCGCGCCATGGGTCAGAAACAGAGACCGATTGAATTGCGACCTGTGGCCCCTTTGGACCCGTTTGTCCCGACCACAGCGCCTCCCGAACATGCAGTCTGGATGCGTGCAACGGGTACACTCCCTGATGATGAAATGCTCCATCGCTGTTTGCTGGCCTATAGTTCAGATTTCTTGTTTCTGCCGACGGCGATGCGCCCGCATGGAATTACCTGGCTGACCCCCAAAGTTCAAATTGCGAGCGTGGATCATTCCATTTGGTTTCACAGACCGTTTCGGATGGATGACTGGCTTCTTCATGTGATGC
Organism: Pseudomonadota bacterium; assembly: GCA_035328405.1. Classification (GTDB taxonomy): domain Bacteria; phylum Myxococcota_A; class Polyangia; order Palsa-1104; family JAEUJZ01; genus JAEUKA01. Next base: position 28,068 of record DAOLIT010000023.1, read on the forward strand.
ACAGTCCCAGCGCATTCGGGGGACGGGGTTTCGTGCGCGGGAGCGTGTTTTCTCGAGACGGAAAACTCATCGCATCCACCGCCCAAGAAGGCGTCATGCGAAACCGCCGATAAAATCTAAAGGTGCCAGCGAACCGGTGCGGACTCTGTTTGACAGACGGCCATCCTACCGTTTTCGGAAAGCGCCAATTTGCCCATCGCAACGGCGGGATCGTGTGTGAAAAACAGCCAGCCACCGCGATGACTCAGTTCTGTTAGGAGTGTCGTTTTTTCCTCAATCAGGAGTTCGGGAAAACGGTCGTATCCCATCGTCATGGGAAAGTGAACCCACGCGGCCCCCGGAACCAAGTCACCTGCAAAAAGGACACTCCGATCTTGTGTCTTGCTCAGGATCTCTGTAAGCAGCAGACCCGGTGTATGTCCGTGGGAGTAATGAAAGCGAAAACCGGGCAGTGCTTCATTCTGTGTCTCTCCGTTCGGAATCACCTGCAAACGCCCACTGTTTCGGAGGAGCCCCGGAAGATAGGGAATGAAAGACGCTTTGTCCCGAACATGCGGCCGTTCCGCTCGATCGAGCGCCCCCTGCGACACCACGTAGCGCGCGGACGGAAACAACAACCGATGCGGTTGCCCTGATTCTGGTTCGCAAAGGAGTCCACCCGCATGATCGAAATGCAGGTGGGACAGAATCACATGGGTAATGTCCTCTTCCCGAACGCCCAGTGCAGACAAGGATTTGCGAAGGATGTGTTCTTCCTCTACGACCCCGTAACGGCTGCGCAGATCTTTTTCAAAAAACACGCCGATTCCGGTTTCCAGAAGTACTTTTTTGTCCTCTGTCTCGACGAGGAGCGCACGACAAGCGAGGCCAATGCGGTTTTCCTCATCCGGCGCAAAAAAACGCGACCACAGCGCCTTTGGAGCATTTCCAAACATCGCACCTCCATCCAAACGCTGCGAGTTGCCCACCACTGCGGAAAGCTGAATTTCACCCGTCACAAGCTCGGTCCCATTCATGACCGCATTATGGCCTCCTCTCATGACGGTCACAGGGAAAACCTTTCTTGTCGCAGCCGTCTTTGATAGCCTCATGACCAAAGTCAAATCAGCGAGTCTTCGGTACAGCGATGTCCGTGTCGCAAGAACAAAAGGAAGCCGAAAAGCTGGTCGGGCAGGTTCTGAACGGAACCTATCTGCTCGAACAACTCTTGGTGACGGGTGGAATGGGTGCGGTGTTTCGTGGCCGCCACGTTCGTACTGGCGGTGTTTGCGCCATCAAGGTCCTTCATTCGCGAGCCGCGATGCAAGGCGACCTGAGCGACCGGTTTCAAGATGAAGCCCGTATCATTGCGTCGCTGCGCCATCCCAACATCGTCCAGGTCAGCGACTTGGACCGAGACCGTTCGGGAATGGCTTTCATCGCGATGGAATTGCTCGAAGGCGAAGACTTGCAAGATCGCATCGAGCGCACCGGCAGCGTTCCTCTCGAAGAGGCGCTGCAAATCACACGGCAAATTTCTTCGGCGCTCCACGCCGCGCACGAGCGAGGTGTGATTCACCGCGATCTGAAACCCCGCAACATTTACTTGTCGCGCCACGAGGAAAACGGCGAAGTCACGCAGGTCGCCAAAGTCATTGATTTTGGCGTGTCGAAGGTGCCAAAACCCGCCGACAAAGCGACGCGCGATCTGCTGGTCCTCGGAACGCCGCGCTACATGGCCCCTGAGGGTGCGATGGGGCAAAACTCCCAAATCGACGGACGTTCGGATGAGTGGTCCGTCGCTGTGATTTTGTACCGCATGCTTTCGGGAAAGTTGCCGTTTGACCACGAAAACGTCATCGATCTGTTCAAACAGGTCATCAACGAAGACCCCGTTCCGATTGAGCAACTCGTCCCGACCGTTCCGCCGCACGTCGCGGCTGCGATCAAACGCGCGCTTTCCAAGAAAAAAGAAGATCGCTTCCCGACGATGCTCGACTTTTTGCATGCGCTCGAACCACCGCCGGCAAGGCCTCCGTTTTCGCTCAAGCGCAGTGCGTTGTTCGGTTTGGCCGGAGCTGGCATGGCCGCGCTGTTCGTCATGCCGCTTTTGGTTCGAGAAATGCGGGGCAAAAAGCAATCGAATCAAGTGAGCGAGCTGCTCATCCAAGCGGACGAGGCGCTTCGCGAGGAGCGTTGGGACGATGCCCTCCGCCTCGCGAAGGAAACCGAGGCCGTACCTGCGCAACCTCAGTATGTACGAACAGCCTCGGAAAATCTGAAGCGTCGCGTCGAACGAGGCCGCCAAGTTTCGGCGGATGTCGAGCAAATCAACAAGTTTCTTGCTGACAAAGATTTCGACGGTGCCTTGCGAAGCAATCGGTCGCTTCCGCCTCGCACGAACATTCGGATCACAGCCCAGCAACATTTCGATCTTTTGCAGCAACTTGTCATCGCCTACCACCTGCAACAGGCCGAGGCTGAGCGGTCGCTGGGCCGATGCGACAAGATCGAACCGCATGTGAAAAACATCCTGGAACTGGTGCCCGACCATGTGGACGCGCTGACGGCCCGATGGCGTCCTTGCGCCGCGTTTGTCGGGCAGCCGCCGGGACCAAAAAAGCTCGCTGGATACCCGCCCATGCGAGATGGGAATGGCAAAGCCCTTGGCAACGCGGGCGAATACGACAAACAGCACAACACGTTCGCCGACATCGATCGCTTTCTTCGAGAAGCCCAGATCGCACACGACCACGGCGAGTATCAAAAAGCCGTCGCGCTCGCTCACACTGCGACCTCGGTTTCGATCCGAACGAATCTGGCCTGGCGAATCGCGGGCGTCTCGGCCTGCCATCTGAAAAGCCCGGACATTTTGGAATACGTCGTCCCGCACCTCGATCCCGCCTCCAAAGAGTTCGTGCGCGGTCGCTGCACAGCCCTCGGCTACAAAGTCACGTTCTAGGCCATCCGTCCAGCCAGCCGTCCAGCCAGCCAGCCGTCCGTCCCCCCATGACGCCGCCAAACGGGGGCAATCGGGAAGACGCACAAATCCGACATGTCGCTCTTGGCGCACAAACGCACCAAAGGTATGGTGCGCGCATGTTTTTGGAACCATTGACCTACGCGCTCCGCAACCCGCAAGGGCGTCTGTTTCGCCTGGATGACGACCTTCCGCTCGACACCGATTGCTATCGCGCGCTTTTGACGAATGAAACTTGGCGCAAAGCACAATGCGGGGAAATCGACCAGGCGACGGCGGTGTGGGTGTTTCAGTGCATCGCCGACGGCTGGGTCGATGAGCACCTGTCGGACATTCGCGACGCGGTCATCGAAATGTTCGCGGTTCGCAATGCCGATCACCTGCATGCGCTCCTCTGCCGAGCGACGACCAACATCCTCGGCAGCGACTCGACACCCCGCGATTGGATCGAGCAGGATGTACCCCTGCTTTCTTTGGCCGATGTTGAGCTTCTGAAGACCGCCTCGCGCACCGTGAGCGGCGAGACCGTGCCGCGCTTGGGGGCCCGGCTGTTTGCTCGTCGGTACGCCACCCAACTTGGGCTCCTGGTTCGCCAATCCGGTTTTTGGCAGCGTACGTGTTTGGGCGATGCAGCACTCGAGTTGCCGCGCGCCTATGTGTGGCCGTTTTTGCTGTCCCTCGAGACGTTGCAAACAATGGGTGCCGAAGACAAATGGCATGTGTCCAAAGAAGCGCTCGCGACCATGCAAACCGCAGGTTGTTTCGAGGTGTGCACGAGTTTCCAAGACAGTGAAACAGCTCCGCCCGCTTTTTCGTGGCTTCGCACAAGAAGGCTCCAGCGGCAGGGACTCGTGCAAACGGTGGTTGAGGGCCCGAGTGACACCGGTCATGCAACGTGTCTTTTCCGCCTGACGGCTATTGCCATCGAGGCCTGCGCACGTCTTGTCCGCGTGCCTGAACACGAAGTGATGCGTCTGGCTCGAACGCTGCTCTGGCAACAAACAGAAGAACAGATGGAACCCTATCGGCTTGTGGAGTTTACCGACGAGGCGCTAGACACTGACGTGTGTGCGAAACACACACTCCACCATGAATTTGAGCCACTCCGAGTTGGTTCGCCCTTCTCGGAGAAGGGTCCTTCAGCCCCTCTTGGTGATTCCCAAAGATCCCAAACGCTGCATCGCGCGACAGATCTGAACCTGGCGACCGAGCCTTTTCCATTCGGACAGGACTCTCCCACCTCTGAATCTTCCGACGGTGGCGTCTTCGCAGAATCCCCCGAAGATGCCTCACCATCCGAGCGACCTGGCCTCAAACACCGCATGCCCGGCGAAATCGACTTGGGCAAGTTGATCCGCGCTGCCTGGGATGATTTGCAGGACAAACGTGTACATTTCACGTTGCTCGGGCCACAAATTCATGTCGCTGCGGATCGTCGTGCGCTCTTGCGAACACTGCGAGAGGTGTTGCGAGCCTCGGCCACCAGCGCACGGCACAGCACGCACAGCCTCTCGCTCGTATCCGTGAGCATGGCGACGCAGGCAGACCAAGTGGTCCTCTTGGTTCACGACAACGGCATGGGAACTCCCCTGCCGCCGCGTCCGCCGATTTTCAAAGAGGTCGGAAACAATCTGGCCGAGGTGGTTGAAACCGACCCCGGTCGCCCCAGTTTTCAACGAATCCAGAGTCATGTCAGCGCGCTGGGAGGAGAACTCTCCCTTCTGCCTCCTCGTTTGGGAGGAACCAGCATGCGAATCGCCCTGCCAAGAGCCACCCAACCACCCCCCATTGTCGCCCACGCTGGGCAGGCCTAAACGCCGAAACTACAGCCGGATGATCAGACTTTGGGCTGCCCCTTTGTGTGGCCGAGTCGCATTCCGCGTATCGACGAGCAAGCGGGCTTCTTGACACAGCCTCGCGTAGTCGATCGCAGAATGGTCCGTGAGGATCAAAATCGCATCGTAAGACGCCAAGTCCGCCAGCGGAACCGAGGCCAGTCTGTGTGTCCCTATCCTCACGGTCGGTACGTGTGGATCGTGGTATTCGACCCGCGCACCTTTGCCCTGCAATAGCTCGATCACGTCGAGCGCGGGCGATTCCCGCACATCGTCGATGTCCTTTTTGTACGCCACGCCCAGAACCAACAGTCGCGACCCTCGCACCGCCTGGCTGCGGTCGTTCAGCGCGTCTTGGAGCCGCGACACCACGATTTCGGGCATCCGCGTGTTGATTTGGTCCGCCAAGTCGATAAAGCGCGCCTCGTATTTGAGCGTCCGCATTTTCCACGACAGATACAGCGGATCGACCGGGATGCAGTGCCCACCCAGGCCAGGACCCGGATAAAACGGCATAAAGCCAAACGGTTTCGTGGCCGCAGCGTCGATCACTTCCCATGTGTCGAGACCCAGTTTTTCGCACATGATCGCCACTTCGTTGACGAGGCCAATGTTCACTGCCCGAAACGTGTTTTCCAAAAGCTTCACCATCTCGGCGGCGTCCGTCGAAGAAACCGGCACCAGCCGTTCCATGATTTCTCCGTACAAAGCCTGGATCATGTCGAGGCAGACCGGCGTCGTGCCGCCAACCACTTTCGGCGTGTTTTTCGTCTGAAACCGCGCATTCCCTGGGTCCACTCGTTCGGGTGAAAACGCGAGGAAAAAATCGCGTCCGACGACAAGCCCCGATTCAGACAGCCTCGGCAACAAGACTTCGCGCGTGAAACCCGGAAACGTCGTCGATTCCAACACCACGAGCATTCCCGGATGCAAATGCGGCAGAAGCGCGTCCGCCGCAGCGACGATGTAACTGTTGTCAGGCGACCGCGACTTGTTGAGCGGCGTCGGTACGCAAATGATGACCACATCCGTCGATTTGAGGCAGCTCGCGTCGGTGGTCGCGCTCACACGGCCCAGTTGAACCTGCTCGGACAGCGCCGCACAAGACACGTCTTTGATGTAACTCTCGCCCTGGTTGCACAGGGCCACGCGCTCAGCCGACACGTCGTATCCCGTGACGCGAAAACCGGCGCGTGCCACCTCCAAAAGCAGTGGCAGGCCGACGTACCCAAGCCCGATCACCGCAACATGCGCCGTGTGTTGTGAAAGCTTTGTCCGAAGTGCTGTATGTGTCATTGCCGTGCCTGGCTTCTATCGTATGCGCCGCGACGTTGGCAAGGTGTGTTGCGCAAACAACCACGGAAGCAGAACCGGATTGGAAAAAGCGGCGGTCCACACGTCGTGCCCTTGGTGCGGATACTCGGTGTAGCGCGAAGCCGAAACGGCAGGTGCAGCCCGTGTTTGCAGTGCCCGAAACATGCGACGCGATCGCTCGACGGAAACCACGAGATCGTCTGCGCCGTGAAACAGCCACACCGGAATGTGCGCGATGTGGGGTGCCTGCGCCTCATCTGCGCCTCCACACACACTCACCCCTGCCGCAAACCCATCTGGACACCGAGACAACAAATCGAACACGCCAAAGCCTCCCATCGACAGGCCCACCACATACACCCGCGCCGGATCGACGCTGGGCCACCGCACCATGTCCGCAAGAAGCTGCAACACAAGACGCAAAGGACGCGACGGCTCTTCCAGAAACGAATGGGTTTGCGCAGCCCAATCAACCTCCACCCAACGCGCTCCAAGCGGGCATTGAGGCAACACATAAACACACCGAAACGCCGCCTGTTTCTCATCGGTGCCCAGCAGTTCAGCCGCACCGTTTTTCAATTGCGCCTCGTTGTCTGTTCCTCGCTCTCCGGCCCCATGCAAAAACAGCACAAGCGGGAGTTTGGGCGGAACAGGGTCATGTCCCCGATCTCCCTCCGGCTTGTTCGGAACAAGCAGCCGATACGGCAGCGTTTCGCCCGTGTCTGGGTCCTTGTGTTCTCGTCTGACAAACCGCTTGGCCCAGCATGCAAACGTATCCGACGAACCGTCGCGCATTGCCGCTCGAGATTGCCTTCATCCACAGCAAAACCCAAGCCGGTCTTTGGTCTGTTCGCACGGTTTTTTGCCCGAGCAAACACCTAGATTTGTTATCGTCGGACGCATGCGCAGGTTCCTCGGTGCCTTGGTTGCTGCGTTCTTCTTTCTGCTCGCAGGTACGGGTGTAGGTCGGTGTGCGGAGCCGCCCCAAACTCCCCCCGCAAAACTGGCGACTTCTCCGTCGGACACGGTGCCAAGCAGCCCGACTTCGCCGTGTGCGTCCTTCGACTCCCGCCGACTGCTCGCTGCGCATCTTGTCACCGGAAACGCCGAACCCGGTCGTATCTCGGACGAGGATCTTCGACTCGCCATCGAGAAACAGAATCTCGACCTGCAATTCTTGGTCGCCACCGTGCCGGAACCGCGCCTCGGTTTCGACGGGACGCTCGAAGCCATGACGCGCGCTCTGGAGTCCGTCGGTTTTCTGTTGGATCGCCATCTTTTGCCGTGGCAGACAACCACCGACAGACCGTCCCCGGACGCACATTGTGTTTCCGAACAGCCCGGCGTCGCGTTGTTTCAGCGAGCGCATCATCAAGAACGCGACGATCGCTCGACCAGCCCGCCGACCAGCCCGC
>DAOLIT010000023.1:35690-70322 GCA_035328405.1 Pseudomonadota bacterium
CGACCAGCCCGCCGACCAGCCCGCGCCGCAATCTCCTTTTGCTATACCTCGTCGGAGAGTCGCCCATTTCCGGTGTCTCGAAAACCGCCCTCATTCGAGCTGTTGAGGATGTCCAGAATCTTCGCCGTCTTCTGCCGCCTTCCCGTTGCCTGTCTTGTGATGAGATTCGTCTCGTTGGCCCTGCGTTTTCCGGGGCTGTCGTTTCCCTCAAACAGGTGTTGGATTACTTCCCCACCCTCTCGTTTCACATTCTTTCGGGACGAGCCACCAACGGAGCCATTCGCAAACAACTCGAACAACAAACCCCCGCTCGTCGAGTCCGTTACCAAGCCACCGTGATTCCCGATGACGCCCTGCAAACCGAGTTTTTTTGCTTTCTGACCGAGACGCTGGGTGCCGACGAACACGACATTGCGCTCATCACAGAATCTTCGACGGGATATGGACAAGCCGTCATTGCCTCTCAAGCCGGATACGAACCAGGCCCTCTTCCGCCCCACGACCGCGTTTTTCCCGCGTCGAAAAACCACAAAAGCCAGCACTGTCGGCGCTCGCATTGGCCCAGGCTGACGTTGCCCGTTCCGCTTCACGTCGCGAGGATTCACACAGCCGAGGCGAACAAAACAACTCCACAGACCAAAACCAATGTGCCCATTCCCGAATTGCTTCCTTCTTTACAAATTCAACCTCTTCCCTCTGTGATAGATGATACGTTGCGCATAGATGTATTTCCAACCTTTTCTCCGCGCACAATCACCATAGCAGAACGATCCCTTGCACATATCCTAAGCACCATTTATGCAGAAAAAGTCCGTTTCGTCGGAATCATTGCTACAGACATTCAAGACAAGCTCTTTTTGGCGCGTCAAGTAAGATTATTTAGCCCAGATGTGGTTTTATTCACATTTGAAAGCGATATTCTACTTACACATCCAGACGCCAGATCATATTTGAAAGGGATGCTGGTGGTTTCTCCCTATCCGCTTTTCACAAGAAATCAACAATGGAGCTATCCATTTCAAGGCCAACGCCAACGCATCCAGTTTTCGAGCGACGCCGACCAAGGTGTATATAATGCAACATTGGCCTTGCTCGGATATTCTGAACAGTTGATTGAGTATTCACAGGCCGCGCCAGGAATCGACAAACCAACAGGCCGTCCAGCGATCTGGATAAGTGCAATTGGGAATGATACCCTATTCCCACTGGCATTCGTGAAGGACTATGATGCAGACGGCTACATATATGAAAACAAAGCTGTCAAGTCAAACCAGTTTGAATATCGTTATTCTCCCTATCAACAGGGTTCCTTGAATTTTCTTCTTCTGCTCATGGGATTTTTCGGATTGTGGCTTTCAGTCGGCTATTTTTGGCACTATTACTCGACGGAAAAAGCCCCCCCAATCTTGTTCTCTCCGCTTCGATTTTTCAGACGGAGCAGAATCGCGAGGTCTTTGTTTGATGAGCAATTGGCCGAGCGTGAATTCCGTCGCCAACCAATGTTTTTGCTGTGTCTTTTCGTACCGGCATGGGTCGCCTATTTCGGTTTTACGACGGTTCATTTTATGCAGTTGAGAGATGGGAATTTAGACGAATTTTTGGATGAAAGGAGGCTTTCGTTGCTGATTCGCCCTTGGCTCCACATCGGGCATATCGGTGTTTATCAGAATCTCTCGTGGAAAGTGCTGTGTATCGCGGCTTTTTCGGCATTTACTCAATTTGTTTTGACTTTGACAATTGCGGACGCTTTTCTTCTAAATCTCTCTCCAAGATGGAGAATTGATTTACAAAAGAGTGTCTCATTGCTGTGGCAAGGTGCCAGCCGCATATACAAGAGAGCTGTCGTTTCATTCGGTATATTCTTGGTTCTTGTGCTCGTCTCAGCAGTCTTCCTTCTATGGACCATGTTTGTAAACTATTTACAATTGGATTTCAACCATATGCTGTTTTTGCGTCGAAGTGCGCAACCGGCTTTTGGACTATCGCCGATGATGCCTCTTTTGTTGCTTGGATTTGGCGTTCAGTTGTTTGGTTATTGTGAATTGGAGCGGATTTATCTACTTGAAAAAGTAGCAACAGTCTACTTGGATCTTCTTGAGGAATTAGAAGGCGATTATGGTCTTCGCGCAAAGATAACCGAAATTGCAAATCGCCTGGCAAGCCCGTCGTGGTGGGAAATGGCTTGGGGCATTTTGTTGGCGGTTTTGCAAGCAGCAACAGTGCTGTCCGAATTGGTTACGCTTGAAGTCGCACCGCTGCATTTTTTGTTTCGTTTTCTCATTGCTTTACAAGTCGCAACCATTGGTTTTGTGTTTTATCGCTTTCTTCGTTTGTGGGCCGTTTTTCGGGAATTTTTGCAGCAACTTGGACACCACCCGCTGTCGCAATCGCTCGATCGTTTGCCCCACAAGTTCATTCGCAGCCTCGGTGCGCTGTTTTTGGAGGAACTGCCGGAAATGACGCGACGAGAAGCGACGCAGGCGCATTTCCGCATGTTGGTCAACCACATGGAGCAGCTCGACCCGAAACAAGATCTGAAATTCCTACCACCGGCGGACGCGCAAGACATCGAGACCCTTCTGGAGGATTTGAAAAAGCTCTCTCCCGAGCTTGCGCGCGAAGGCACACAACGCACCACACCGGTTCCGCTGGATGTTGCCGACGCACAGGTCGTGCGAGCATCGCGACTGGTCACACGAATCCTCAAACGGTTTTGGCGCGCAAGACCGCTGCCGGGCTCTGTGACCATCGGAAAACCCGGCGAAGCGCAGCTTGCGGTGCGGCCCGGTCCCGATCAGAACACCGTCGAGGCTTTCGAGCGTCTTTTGCCCGATTCGCTGCACCTGTGGCTGCGCCTCGCCGAGGACTTTTTGGCCATCCAAGTCGTCAGCTACATCAATCGGCTGTTTCCGCATCTGAGGAACGGTTTGCTGAATGTGACCGTCGGCTTTGTGCTGCTGCTCCTATCGCTCATCGTGTATCCGTTTCAGCCGCAGCGGTATTTGGTGCTTCTTTCGACGGTGCTGCTGGTCGTGACCGGGCCGGGAACGATGTACGTGCTGGCGCAAATGAACCGCGACGAAGTTCTGTCGAGAATCGCGAAAAGCCCACCTGGAAAACTGACTTGGGACCGCGCCTTTGTTTCGCAAGTCGTGATTTACGGCGTGCTGCCGCTTGTCAGCCTGATTGCGACGCAATTTCCCGAGGTTCGCGGCGCAGCGTTTTCGTGGATCGAGACGGCGCTGAAAATCCTCAAATAACCTTTGGACAGCGACGGCAATCTACGTCGGAAAGTGCGCCAAACGCGCGGCATGCTCTCGCAAACGCAACGTTTGTTCTTGATCGTGCTGTTCATCCTGCCAGCCGAGGAACAGCGACGCATCGCATCCCAGACGCCGCAATTCGTTTTCGGCGAGGTCCATCGCCTCGAAAAGCAGCTCCGGTTTGGCACGCGGGTGCCGAGGGTGCGTCGTCTGAGACTTTTTTGACGGATAAAACGGGTGAATGTTGAAGTCGAGCGGCAGGCCATACCGACGACAAAGTTCCGCGCCAAAGCGAATCCCGCCCAGCAAGTCTTCGACCGCTGCGTCCGCCGCAACGCCGGGCGGCGCAAAGACAAGATTCAGCCACAGACCGACCGCATCTCCACTTTCAGCAACGGCTTGTGCCGCGCGTCGAACGGCGTCGAGCGGCATCCGTTTGTTCAACTGAATCAGCCGCACTTCGTCGTCGGCACTTTCGAGGCCCAATATGATCCGAAGAGCCACGTTCGATGGCAGGCCATCCCGCACGGGCCGCACTCGGTCGCGCGTCACAAATCCTTCGCGACTGTCGAGAGACAGCATTTTCAGGTTCGGCAACTTCGCCGCCTGCTCGCACAAAAAACGAAGCGCCTCGGGGGACATTTCCTTCTGCGCCAAAACCGACCCGGAATTGTAAAAAACCAAATGTTCGATGGAAGCCCATTCGCGTCGGTAGTGGTGCTGAAACCACGCCCACCTGTGCGCATGATGGGCCGCATCCACTGCATGTCCCTCACCCTCGCCAATGTCACAATGGTTGCATTGTCCCAGGCGATGAAAAGGGCACGCGCCGTCTTTGGCTTCATTCCCGAACACGAGCGCCAGCCGCTTCCCGTATCGATCTCGCGAAGGCTCGAAACGCAGCGCCGCCGCAGGAGCCGCTTCGACGGAAGGCTCATCCCGCCGCACCACCAACACATCGTCGAGAAGCAGCGCATCCACACCGCACTCCGCCACCAAACGCACGGCTTCCCTCGGCATCTCGACGATCGGCTCTTGCACATTCAGCGACGTGTTGAGCACCATCGGAACGCCCGTCCGCAGAAAAAACCGCTCGATCGCCAAGCGATACACCGACCCATCCTTTGACACGGACTGAGGCCGCGTGCTCCCGTCCCTGTGAACCACCGCCGCGATCTGGTCCGCGCGGCCTGGTTTCACTGGCACCGCAGCCAACATAAAAGGCAAAAGCAATTCCGCAGCGTCGGGCACGGACAACCAGTCCTTTGCATGCTCCGCCAGAACCGCCGGGCCAAACGGACGAAAATCCTCACGCCGTTTGATGTCCCGATTGATTCGCTCGCGCATCCCATACAGCCTCGGATCGGCCAACAGCGACCGTCCCCCCAACGCACGAGGTCCCACCTCGCACCCGTCTGTGCGGTAAAAACCCACCACCTGTCCTCGGGCCAATCGTTCCGCGACTTCCTCGGCGGTGTCCGGCACTTTTTGCCACGGCAAACCACAGGTGCGCACCGTTTCGGCCACTTCCTCGGAACTCCGACGCGGCCCAAGCCGAGCACTCACCTGCAAAAAACGAGGCTGGCCGGGGTGCTGACGATGAAAAAGCGCAAGCGCCGCCCCCAGCGCCGTTCCCGCATCGTGAGCCGCTGGTTGCACAAACAGTTTGCGAAACACCTGCTCCCGAGCCACACGACCGTTCGCCGCACAATTGAGCGCGACGCCGCCCGCCATGCACACGTTCTCCAGACCAGTTTCTTGCTTGAGCCAGCGCAGAAGATGCAACAGCGTCTCTTCCGTTCTGTTTTGCAACGCAGCGGCCAAATCCGCACTGGCCTGGCTGGGCGGTTCGCCTTTGCCACACAACGCCTCGGGCACCGTTCGGGCCACCCAATTCGAGCCTGATTGCCTAAACGCAAATTCGTTCTCATCAACACAAAATGCACCTGGATTCAAAATTTGTATTGCTTTTGATAGCAAATTTTCATATCTATTTTTGTCTCCATAAGCAGCTAATCCCATTACTTTTGATGCACCATATGGGCCGAATCCGAGCGCATCCGAAACAACCTCCCACACAAAGCCGAGTGAATGCGGATAAGAAAGCGTGCGAATCGCACACAATTTGTTCTTTTTCCCGCTTCCAAACCACGTCGTATCAAATTCCCCGATCCCATCTATCGCCAAAATCGCCGCTTCATCAAAAGGAGACGGATAAAACGCACTGGCGGCATGCGCCACATGATGCGGAACAAAATGAAACTGAAACCGAGCCGCAGAACCGACGTGGACACGCACAATGTGCTCGATCGACAGCACGTCTGCGACGAAGCGAGTTTCGCCAGACTCGCTCCCAAAATCGCCTTTCTTTGGTGATCTATCGCATCCAATGTTTCGCAGTCGCTCGTGAGGCACAAACGGATACGCGATGTGATCCACGTCGGAAAAGAGAAGCCCAGCGTCCGCCAGACAAATTTCCGCCGCAAGGCTGGGCCACTCCGCTGCGTTGTCGATTCGAGCCGCCTTGCCGTGTCGGACGCGCGAAAGGCGTTCTTCCTCGACCATGCACGCGACTTTCCCATCGATCAGCAAGCAGGCCGACAGCTCGTGGTACGGCCCCGAGAGACCCAAAATCACGTTCTTCATGCGGGCATGCTACGAAAAAAACTCGGCGGCAACAGGCGGGGATTGCGACCGATCGAATGGCGATCGCATTTTCGTCTACGGAACGGGATGTGCGTCGCAAGGAAGCAAAGCGACGTGACGACCGATTTTTTAGAACTGGCCGCGCGATTTTCCCTGCGATTGGCTGGCTTTCATGTACTCGACCACTTTTTCTGCGTGCTCCTTGACGGTCTTGCGGTACGAGTTTTTGTCATCCTCGACGTGTTTCCGCTTTTCCATGCGCAACGCAGAGGCGACATTGGGTTCCAGACGGTCTTTGGGATGATCGGGCGACGAGGCCGCAATCCGCTGTTGACCCATCGAGAGCGCAATCATCGTCAGATCGCCCAAATTCAACCGTTCATCCGAACGAGTCGCCGACGACGTGGCATGCGAACGAATCGCGTCCAGAAGGCGCGCCGAGGCTGCCGCCTGTCCGCCCGATTTGATCATCGCCGTGACAGCCTCTTGCATGGCCTGTTCCATGGCCCGCTGCTTTTCCACTTGCTTCGAGCTGTCGTCCGTCGGGCTTTCTCTTCGAGCAGGTTCCGTCGAACTGACCACCGACAACGACGGAGACCGCGCTGCGACCGCTGTCGAAATTTGCGGCAATTGGGCCCGAGGAGCATCCGTCGGTTCGAGCTTTTCATACGGGCGAAGCTGCTGGATCTGCCGAGGCAATTCTTGCCAAAGCGGAGTCAATGCCACACCACTTTGTCGCACGGCAGAAACGACTTTCGTCGAGGGTTGCCAATCGCTGGGCAATTGCGACAAGAGCTTCTCCATCCGCTCGACCTGCTGCATCGCCATGTTGGGCCACAGCGTCGTGCGCATCTCGCCGACTTGTTGCGATTCTCCCATCGCTCGCTGTTTCGGAAAACCAGAAAGCACTTGTTGCGAAAAGGCGCGCTGCACATCCTCGACGCCACGCCCGGTTTTTCGACCCGTTTCTTGCGGACTTGCGAGCAAGGGAAGAAGCGGCGTCCCACGCAAATCCAAAGGCGCGCCCGAGGACGAATGCCGATCGAAAAGCTGCTCGGACAAAGTCCTCGGCACAGTCGCAAACTTCGACGGAGAAACCTGTGTCGCCTGTGGCATCGCATTGCCGAGGAGATTGCCTTGAGACTCGAGCGGGGCCTTCGTCGTCGGTGGAGCCAAAACAGGTTTCGCGCCCCGGATCGACAAACCACGTTCTCCCGCCATTTCGGGAAAGAAAAACAAGCCAAAGTCCGTCTGCAACGCCCAACGAGACGGCGCAGTCGCATTCGTCGAATCGGTGCTGGCAGAACGCTTCGGCAAACTGGCCAAGAGTGGAACGATGTCTTCCCAACCGAACCAAGAACCGTCCACTTGTCGAGACGTTCCCGACCGTTGCGGTCCCAAAAGGGCCGAAAACAACTCGCTGCGAAGCCCGAGGCCGCCCGTCTGAGCAAACGAAGGAGATCCCACTCCCGTCGGAACAACGCCCACATCCGTGAGGCGCGCCGACATAGAACCGGTTTGCGTTGGCTCTTTTCGAGTCGTTCCCGTGGCTGACATCGGCTTTTGGCTGGCTGTCTCTCCACGCTTTGCCGTCGGTTTCTCGTCTTGCGGAATAAAAACCAACCCGCCCGAAACAGACAACCATCGGCCCGTCGGTGCAGCCTCTGCTTCATCCTGCCGACCAGCAAATTCCGTTGCAGTTTCGACGGACACGATGCCGTGCCGTTTGGCGAACGATTCCGCCGTCGCTGCAAGCCCTCCAGCCAGCAGTCGATCCGGCGCGGCCATCGTCGGGGCCTGCGGGGTCCGAACGGACGAATCAATTTTTGCCGTCGGTCCCACCTTCGGCCCGCTCACCGCAGAAACAGGCGAAGCTGTCGGCAATTCGAGCACAGGAAGACCCAATTCCCGCAACTTCCTCGCGCCTGTTTCCGACGCTGACACCTTCGTAATCAACTGCGCTAGCCATTGTGGCCACAGCGACTTTTCGGACGACACATCCAGCGTATGCGCAACCGCCGCCGCCGCGCCGGTTCCCACGCCGACATTCGCCGCAAACAACTCGGCGAGCATGCCCAAACCGCCCAAGCCCCTCCACGGAGCTTCTGGCGTCGTAGCAGCCGCCGAACCCGCCGAAAACGCAGCCCTTTCGTCAAGCAGCGGCGCGGGCACAAACGCTTGCCTTGCCGTCGGTCTCGCGTGCTCGATTGAAATCGCCGACGATGCAACATCGGTGTTTCCCACCGTCACTTTTTGCTGTTGCTCCGTCGGCAAACCCCCTTTTTCTGCCTGGATTCGTTGCGGAACAGACGATTTTCGGTCCTTGCGCGCCGCATCCTCCGTCGCTGTCGGAATCGGGTCATACACAAAAGACAAACCGGAAGGCCCTATCGCCCAACGACTTCCCGTCTCACCCGTTGCCCCCGAACCCGAAGACGGCCTAGAAACCGCGTGCTCGAAAGCCGACGAAAGCCTTGCCGACATTCCCGGCGCACGATGCCAATGACCCAATGCACTTTCCGTCGGTGCATTCCACGCGCCAAAGACTTTCCGCGCGAGCGCCTCGCTGCGCAACGAAAGAGCACCCAGCGAGAGTGTTCCCGGCGTGAACGAAGTCACCGGCGCGCTTGTCGCTGGCTCGACAGTACCGGGCCCTGCTGCTGGCACCTGTGCAACCGCTTGAGACTGAGCAGAAAATGCTGCGCGTTCGTCGAAAATCGATGTCGGTGCAGGCTGCGGCGACAGCAAAGCCGGTCTCACAAATGGCGTCTGCGCGAACTTGCCATCCGTGAGGGCTTCTGCGGAAGACGCTTTCGCCTTCGACGTTGGCTGTGACTGCGACGTTGACTGCGACGGAAGCGACTGCCTCGCTACCGTGTACGGCTCGGGCGCAAACGGCAACCCCGATGAATGCTCAAAACGCGACTGCATGCGCTCAGAGGCCCCCATCGAGGTGTATCCAAGTTCCTGAGGCCGCGCCACGCCGTGGTCACGAGCAAAAGCCTCACTCTGTGCGCCGACGGCACCCAGAGACAGTCCCAATGCACTCCGCCGACCAAAACGTCCCTCTTCGGACTGGAATCGAACGGGCGACTCAACAGGCACCTGCACTGACGGATCAACAGCCCGTCTTTCCGACGAAGGCTGCGGTCGCTCCCAAGCAGAAGCCGCTGGGTTTGCAGACGGGTGTTCCGTCGCTGCACTGGCAGCCCTTTGTGAAATCGCTGTCGGAACCGCGCGAGCCTCAAAGCCACGCGCAGACGGCTCGCTGGCCGTTTCACGACCTGCACGGCTGTCGGAAACCGGGAACAGCAGTTGCGGCTGAAACACCTCACGCTCAACACCTCGCACTTGGGCTGTTGCCTGCGCGTCGAGCTGCCTCGGCAGGAGCAACCATGGCGGAACCAGCGACGGCCCAGACGACACTCCCAACTCGCCCGCAGACTGCTGCGACATCCCCGCCGCAAGACCCACACCCGCCGCAAACAGTTCCGCCAAAGTCGCGGTCCCGCCAGCAGACAACCAAGGCCGAGCGAAAGTCGCGGCACCTGGAGCCGAAACCGACTGCGCCGCAGCGGGTTCTCGACCGACCGCCACCTGTGAAATCCGCTTTTCCGGTTCACGGGGCGTATCCCGGCCTTCCGAAACCACATGTGGCAGGTTCGCCTCCCATGTCGCAGGCTGTGCGGACATCGGGGTGGATGAACGCAATACCTGCCGCACCGACGAGACCTCCCCTGAAGCAGGAGCATTCGCCGATGCCGCAGCACGGGGCGTCGCCACAGGTTGCGCCGCCTTGGCAAACCGGACGGGTTCTTCTGCCGTCGGATAGAACGCGAAGGGAAGCGCCTCAAACCCCGGACGGACGATCGCAGCCGAAGTCTCTGCGGTTTGCGTGAACGCAGCCAGCCGACGGGCCACTTGCGCGGGCACGCCTGGCGCATGAATCCACTGCGAAGCCGAATGTGTACTTGCCGACGGAGACACCGTCGCATGCGAACCCGAAACCCGTGCCGCCAGCCGCTCCACCTGCGCCCCAATGACTCCGGGAGCAGACCACGGTTTGGCCAGCGATGGAAGGATCGACGCTGCCGTTGCTGAGGCCGGTTCCGTGGAAATACCATCGGAACGTCCAGGCCACAGGCTCGACGACAATGCCGTGTGCAGGGGTGCTCCTGGATCGAATCGCGGAACGGTCCGCGCATGCTGCGAAGACACACCTCGACCGTCTGCATCCACAGCGTGCGGCCCCTGCGCACCAACCGCCGTCGCTGACTTTGCCTTCCCTGCGGTCTCGCCCCGGTTCGCTTCCGCTGCCCCCTGCGCAACTTCCGCTCGTCCACTGGTCGCCGCAGACATCGCCACAGGCGCAGCTTCCGCGAGCCCGCCCGCTCCCACGAGTTCCTCTGGCACCGCACTTCCCGTGACCGTCGCTGCAATCGACTTGTCAGCGGTTCGGACCGCAGCCGATCCCGTCTGCCTCGTCTCAGCAGCCACACGGCCTGCACCCTGCTCCGTCTGGCGCAGAGACGAAACCTGACCCACTGTCCTGCGGCTGTCCGCCGTGCGCGCCGATTCACGTTCTTCTCTCGCCGGAAGTGACTGTAGGAGGTCCCCCGCCCGCAACACGCGGCTTGGAAGTCCTGCACCCACTTCCACCGAATCAGCAACTGCTGAGCCCTCGCTCGCGCTCACATGACCCATGTGTGCCGCGACGAACGGATCGTAAACCTGCAAGCCCATACGCGCATCGGACCAGCCCAAATGTTGAAAACTGCGTCCCAACGCCGTCAGCACAGGCAACGAAGACCGCTGAGCCAAAGCAGCCTCGGGTTGCCTGCTCGAAACCTGAAGCACTTCCTTCACACGAGCGAGATCGGCTTGCTCTGTCTGCGCACCGACGGGAAGCATGCCTGTTGATGTTCGTGGCTCCCCTGCCGCAACAGTCGGGCTCTCTCGCAGCATTCCGTCTGCCTGACGAGGCAACTGGCCGGGACCTGTGGCCGCCGGAACAGACTTCCGCTCGTCGGGTGCCGCAAATGGAAGCTTGAGGGGCGACGCTTGCGCTCTCCCCGTCGGACTCGGAGCGATCCCAGACATTCGGTTCGGCGAACCTGGCAATCCACGCAATTCCGCCGTGGAAGGAATCCAACTCTCGACGGCAGAAAGCTGCGGATGAGCGGCGTCGCGAGTATCAAAACCCAGCGGCACACGTTCCGAGAGCAAACCGAGAGAAGCAAAACGAGCCGAAAAGAACCGGTCCAAAAAGCCTTCTGTGCGACCGATGGACTTGAAAGCCCCCGTCGGCACAAATCGGCTTTCAATTCCCCGAAGCAGCCGGTCTATCGACGAAAGAAGTGTGGAAGAAAACGTCAAAATGGGCTGTGCGCTCGAACTTGTGGGCATGGCAACCTAAGCCTCCCCGCCGCGTTGAAAGAGAAAAACCCCAACACGCAGGTTATCGGTTCATCATAGCCCGTGTTTCGCCTCGTCGGAAACAGCCTCTCAAAAAACCGATTTGCACGCGAAAAGTTCTGGGTTCCACTCGGGGATTAAGTGTGTGCGTCAACCACACTGACACCTTTTTGCTCGAGCAAAGTCTGCACAATAAAACTTGCTACCTGACTTGGTTTCGTCCCAGGCCCAAAACCAGCGTCATATCCCCATTCCCTCGCCAGCTTATGATCGATTCTGGGCCCGCCCAAAATAAATAACAACTTGCGCATCCCATTTTTACGCGCTAGCTCGATCATTTGTTGCGCATTTTCTTGATGCACATCTCGCTGTGTAACAATCTGCGAAATCAAAATTGCATCCGCGTTAAGCTCACGCGCCTTCGACAACAAGACCGCGTTATCCACTTGTGCCCCAAGATTTCGAGCTTCAACCCAAGGGTAGGCTTCTAAGCCTTTGTCCCCAGCGTAACCTTTCATGTTTAAAATCGCGTCAATTCCAACCGTGTGCGCGTCAGTTCCTGTACAAGCCCCCACCACGACAAGCTTCCGACCCAAATGCTGCCGAATGATCGCATTTACTTCCTTAAAAGACCACGACGGCGCACTGACCTCTGGAACGGAAATCTCGGAAAAATCAACGCTGTGTGGCGTACTCGCGTAGACGACGAAAAAGCTGAAACTGTCGCCAGCGGGCTCCATCGTCGCGATCGAAATGTGAGTCAACCCAAGCTGCTCACACACCCGCCGAGCCGCCTCTTTTGCTCGCCCCGATGCCGGGACCGGAAGCGTGAACGAGAGCTGCAACCTCCCATCATCTTTCCGATCGCCATAGGGTCTTAAAAACATAGGATGCTGCGCGTCGCCGTTCATCCCTCCAGTTTAGCAATATGATGCGGTCAGGTAGAGGTGTTCATGTGTTTGGCTGTTCCAGCAGAAGTGCTCGAAGTGTTCGCCGATGATCGCGCAAAAGTGGACATGGGCGGAGTCCGCATGACCATCGGGACTGCGTTCATCGAGAATCCACAGGTTGGCGATTGGCTGCTCGTTCACGTCGGTCACGCGATAAACCGAATCGAAAAGGACGAGGCACGCAAGACCTTGGAATTGCTAACAGAGTTGTTCTCAACATCCACGGAACGTCACGATGAGTGATGCTCTGAAATCGCTCGACCGTTTTTCGGACAAAGAAGCCGTGTTGCAAGTCGCCGAGCGGTTGCGTGCGACGGCACAAGGTCATGGACCTTTGCAGTTTATGGAGTTCTGCGGAGGACATACACACGTTCTGTTTCGTTTCGGACTGCGGGAACTTCTCCCTCCTGAACTTTCGCTTGTCCATGGTCCAGGGTGTCCTGTCTGCGTACTCCCACGAGGAAAAATAGACTCTGTTCTCGATCTGCTCGATAGGAATCCCGATGTGATTCTGTGTACGTACGCAGACTTGCTGCGCGTTCCAGGAACCGCCGGAAGATCTCTTTTGCGTTGTCGAGCTGACGGAGCGACCGTGCGTGCCGTGTACTCTCCTCATCATGCCTTGGACCTGGCGCAACAGAACCCGCACCGCAAAGTGGTGTTCCTGGCCATCGGCTTTGAGACCACCACTCCAGCGACGGCAATCACCATCCTGGAAGCCCAACGAGCAGGACTCACCAACTTCTTTGTCTATTCTCTTCACCTGCTGACCCCTCCTGCGGTTGCGCATGTCCTGGAATCCCCGGAAATCCGTGAACATGGGACTGTGCAACTCGATGGTTTTATCGGGCCCGGACATGTCTGCGCAGTCATAGGAACAGAGCCCTTTGAATACTTTGCAACCGAATTTCAGAAGCCGGTTGTGATCACAGGATTTGCTCCTGTAGACATGATGTTGGGACTCCTTGCACTCACACAACTTGCGCGGGAAGGGGCCTCTGGATGCCGGGTTGAGAATCTCTACCCTCGTGTTGTTACCCGTCAGGGAAACACCAAAGCAAAAGCCATCGTTGCCGATGTATTTGAATTGCGACGGCTCAGTGCATGGCGCGGATTGGGAATGGTTCCATACAGTGCCTTCCGACTGCGCCCAGCGTACCAATCTTTTGACGTTGAACACCACTTCGACATCCGTGAGTTTGACACTCGAGATCATCCCGCATGTCTGTGCAGTGCCATTGTGCGCGGCGTGAAAAAACCGACCGATTGCAAACTATACGGAACGGGTTGTACGCCTGACACTCCCATTGGTTCCTGCATGGTCTCTGGGGAAGGCACCTGCGCGGCTTACTTTGCCAGCGGAATCGGTCTCCCTCGTCGGAAACAGAATGTCACTCCCATGTCCACGGCAAAGACGTAAACACATTCTTTCTGTTTGGCCTACCCATGAAAATTCTTCTTCTCTCCCATGCTTTTCACTCCCTGACGCAGCGGATTTTTGTGGATCTGCTAGAGGCCGGACACGATGTATCTGTGGAATTGGACATTGCGGATTCCGTATCCCTTCGTGCCGCGAGTCTGTTTCACCCCGATGTCATTCTCGCGCCTTACCTCAAACGCCGGATTCCCAAAGAACTGTTGGACAAGTACCTTTGTCTGATTCTACATCCCGGAATCGTCGGAGATCGCGGCCCCTCTTCTTTGGATTTTGCCCTATTGGAAGGTCGTTCACATTGGGCTGTAACCGTTTTCCAGGCGACCGATGTGTTGGATGGGGGTCCTGTGTTTGACTCCGTACATTTTCCCATGCGCCTCGCCCCCAAAAGCAGTCTGTACCGACACGAAGTAACAGAGGCTGCGTCCGCTGCTGTGCGCCAAACCTTGTTGCTGCTGGATCGGGGGCAATGCAATCCAAAACCTCAGCCGGAACACGCCGTCCGTGTACAACCCAAATTGACCGCAGAATATCGCCGCGTTCATTGGGACCAAGACTCGACGCTATCTGTACTCCGAAAAATTCACAGCGGAGATTCCTTTCCCGGAACCATGGGAGATCTGTTTGGCAAGACCTATCGACTTTTGGGTGTACACCCCGAAACCAATCTGCGAGGTGTCCCTGGAACAGTGTTGGCGACATTCCAAGATGCAATCTGCGTAGCGACGGTGGATGGGGCCGTTTGGATCTCCCATTTGCGTTCTGCGGAACCTCTTTTGGATCGCGTTCCTCTCAAACTTCCTGCAAAAAGGGTACTCTCTCCTTTTCTGTCTATGGTGCCCGAATCCACTGTCCAAACAACCCCTGTCGCATGTTCTGTGCAAGAGATTCGGTATGAGGAACAAGGTCTTGTGGGAATGCTCTATTTCAATTTCATGGATGGCGCAATGAGCACAGAACGCTGTCACAAACTCAAGGACCTGGTTCTATCTGCAAGGCAAAAGCCCACCCGAGTCGTAGTGCTTTTTGGAGGAGAAGATTTTTTTTCAAACGGAATCGATCTCTGTTCCATCGAAGCTGCCGAACATCCAGCAGAGGAATCCTTGAACAACTTGCTGGCCATGAATGCGCTTGTTCATGCGATTTTGACGACGACAACGCATCGAGTGATCGCGGCTTTGCAAGGCAATGCCGGTGCCGGGGGCGCATTTCTCGCCTTTGCTGCAGACAATGTTTGTGCAAGAAAAGGAGTCATCCTAAACCCACACTACAGAAACATGGGGAATCTGTATGGTTCGGAATACTGGACCTATACGTTGCCAAAAAAAGTAGGTCTCAAGCACTCCCTTTTCCTGCGTGAACTCCGTCTTCCCATGGGAACAGAGGAAGCTCGATCGCTGGGTCTTGTGGACAGGGTTTTTGACGGACCAAATTCAGCCTTCCGTGATTCCGTGATCCGGTATGCGACAGACCTTGCATCCGACGATCAGTTTGACGATTTCATGACCGAAAAACGCGCGAAGCGGACGTTCGATGAAGCACAAAAACCGCTCGATTCCTATGCGCAAGAGGAACTTGCCCACATGCGGCTCCGCTTTTTTGGTTTTGATCCGAGCTACCATGTGGCACGCTACAACTTTGTGCATCACATCCCGATTTCGAGGACTCCTTTGCACCTTGCGAAACACCGTGATTTGCGCTGGCAAACCCATCACGACCGCAAAAGCAACCCAGGATAATCCATGCACGAATTGTCTCTGGCATTGTCTCTGCTTCGGCTTGTTTCCGAGGCTGCGTCTCATGCAGGGGCATCGCGTGTGAAACGTGTGATGCTCGATGTGGGGGAAGGTTCAGGAGTACATTCCGAGGCACTCACGTTTTGTTTTCAAGAAGCAGCTCGCGGAACCCTCGCAGAGGGTGCCGAAATTCTGGTGAAGCGAGTCCCCCTCAAGCTGCATTGTAGGCACTGTTTGAAAACGTCATCACCTTCGGAATTTCGCCTGGTCTGTGAAGCGTGCGGGGAAAGCACTGTGGATCTTTGTGACGGACTCGACCTCAGCGTGTCCGCGATCGACATTGAGACTGAAAACAGCTTGGGAGTTCAAGATGTGTAAAGCGTGTGGTTGCAGTGCGGCAGCACATACAAAGCAGAGTGAGACAACGGGGAGCAACAGACTGGATGCCAAACACGATCATGAACACGATCATGAACACGATCATGAACACGATCATGCACATCCACATTCCGACGGACACACGCATCGTGACGACGCCTTGGATGCTCACGAACAAAGGATCTCTGTAGGTCGCAGGGTATTGGAAAGGAACGATCAAGTTGCGGATCGGAATCACGCTTTTTTTGATCAACATGGAATTCGCGTGCTCCACCTGATGAGTTCACCCGGCGCAGGAAAGACTCTTTTGCTTGAAAAGACACTGGCGTTGGCGTCGAAAGATTCCCCCATTTCTGTTTTGGTTGGCGATGTCGAGCAAGATCTGGACGCACAACGGCTGGCAGCCGCAGGGGGACGTGTAAAACAGCTCAACACACATGGCTCATGTCATTTGGATGCAGCAAGCATTGAGCGGGAATTGGGGCACTTTGTGAAACCCGAAAAGGGACTCCTGATCATTGAAAATGTGGGCAACTTGGTCTGCCCGGCTGCGTTCTCTTTGGGGGAACATGCAAAAGTAGTCCTTTTGTCCACTCCTGAGGGAGAAGACAAGCCCAGCAAATACCCCCTCATCTTTCACGATGCCTCTTGCATCGTGATCACCAAGACGGATCTATTGCCTTATGTTCCGTTCCGCAAAGAACAGTGCGAATCCCACATTCGCGCCGTCAATCCCAAAGCGCCTATCTTGTGGCTCAGCGCGCTGACCAGCGACGGAATGTACCGGTGGATGGAGTATTTGCGAACGATCTGAATGTGGTCCAAGGGGGTCTACTGTCTGCGTCCCGCAACTGTCTTTTTTATGGCGAGGTCCGTGATAAATTGTGGACAAATCGCTGTGGTTTTGCTGCCCCTGTTCAGGATATGATGAGCATGCAGTCGTCGAGATGTTTCTGGCGGCAAGAGTTTGTTTTCCGTTGGCAACCTAGGGGACCTCAAGACATGTCTGACCCTGGTCGACAAAACCTTGAACGAGTGGTTTGCAGTTCTTGCGTCGATCTGTTCAAGACGCATGGCGTTTTGTTGAAACCTCTTTCCCATTCCGCAGAAAAGCCGAGGTCACTTGCGGGCGGAAGTCATCCCTCTGTTCCGTTCCAAACTCCGTGGGCGAGTGAGGAATTGACCTCCCTTTTGGTGGGTCTGGTCTCGATTTCAGGGGCAGGAATAGGAGGAAGTCTTGTCTTGGCAGGAATGTTTCCCGTGATCGCAGCGTGTTGTCCAGTACAGTCCGACGGAAGAAAATTCGCAGAAGACAATCCGACCGATGTCACCATGATGCGAGATGTGACGCGCGAATTGACAAACCAACTGGTTGGACGGATTCGGAATCGGCTGGTTGCAAACGGAATTCTCTTTGACGCGCAACGGCCCACAGTCCTGTCTGGACAAAGCTCGGTTCGAGTCCTGGAAGCGCGCTCTTGTCCTCCTTTTGGATGGACCTCCAAGGTCGGCCCACTCTATCTTTGGTTTGACGTGGGGGCGTCTTTGGAGGTGTGCAAACAACTGGCCACAGCAACCGTGGAACCGGAACTCAAGGAGGGCGATCTCTTGCTCCTCTAGTGTCTGTGGTTCCAAGCGGAGAACATGTCGTGAACAGTCGAAAAGTTCTGGTGATAGACGACTCTTTGGTTATCCGACAGACCGTCGGAGATGTCCTGCGCTCGGCAGGATTTGAAGTCCTCGAAGCGGCAGATGGTGAGCAGGGGTTTCGAGCCATTTCGCAAGCGGAACGTGGGACCCCTTTCACGTTGATCGTATCCGATGTGAAGATGCCCTACTTGGATGGCTTTGGCATGATCGAGCGCGTGCGCGCACAAAAACTTGCGACCAAAACTCCGATCGTCATGCTGACTGCCGAGGCTGACCCTGCTCTTGTTGCACGGGCCAAGACGTTGGGAGTCCGCGCATGGATGGTCAAGCCGCTGAAAGCAGAGACCCTTCTCCGTTTGGCCAAGCGAATGCTTCTGGAAAGTCCGAGCTACGGATAGATGAAACCGCAAAAGAGGTGCGTGTGACCACCGAAACAGGGGAACCCCTTGCAGACGACCTTCAGGTGATCGAACTGACCGAGATCACGCCGCGAAAGATCTTGGGAGACCTACGTTGGACCGGCAAAGCAAAGTTTCCGGGGGCTCTGCGTGGGCGTTCCATAGTGGTCTTTCTCATTGAGGAACAGTTGGTCGGAATCTCAGCGTTTTGCCCGCACGAACAGGCCAATCTTTCCGAGGCTGTGTTTGTCTCACCGTGGGTTCTGGAGTGCCCCCTTCACCACAATCATTATGACCTCCGAACGGGCGTGATCAGCACGTTCAAGGTTGACATGCGCGACGACAAAATCTACTTGTTTTGGAACGCGAACAATCGACAAGCCGTTCCATACAATTTTGCGCAAGAAGTTCCCGTTCACAAACGCAGCGAAGATGAGCGTGTGGTCATGCTGGAAGCGGAGGTCGCAGCACTGACCAAGGCCGCAGATCTTCGCACGCAACAGGTGATCGAGACTCTGAAGCAAATGGAGTCCATGATCTCGCAAGTAGAAGAGAAACGGGAGGCGCTCGGCAAGGCAAACACCGAACTTACGTCTGTCAATGAGTTTGTGAATCGAGTCAAAAACACGATGCGTGAGGTACTCCTGGTGCTTGACAATCAGGGGCGCATCCGTGACTCGAACCATCGGCTGCACGATCTGTTGGGGTATTCCGAAAAGGAGATCAATGGGCGCGGCCTCGATATGTTCCTGAGCCCGGAAGACCTTGCGACGTTTCAGAAACAGACTGCCGAAGGGCAACAGGCCGAGTTCGAAGGCAACTTGCACGACAACAAGGGGGACACCTTCCCTCATCTGTTGCGTAGTGCTTGGCTCCATTCCCCAAGCGGAAAAAGGGAGGGAGTCGTTGTCGTTGGTACCGACATTCGCCAGATCCGTGAAGCCCGCCAAGAAATCGCTTCCGCCTACGCAAAAGTTAGAGAACTTCTCGACAACATGCGACAAGCGGTGTTCGTCGTGTTGCCGTCCGGGAAGATAGTCCATCCGGTTTCGCGATTCTCGTCCACCGTGTTTGGCTGCGACATCTTGGAAAAAAATGTTTTCGATGTCCTTTTCAAAGATGTCAGCCGCAACACGGAAGTCTTTTCGTTGTTGCGGACTGCATTCATCACGACTTTCGATGCAGACGATCTTCAATGGATGCTGATGGAGGAACACTTTCCACGAAGAATCCTGACTCGAACCATCGGACATGAGGACTACAGAATCCTGAAAGTGGATTACTGTCCGCTGCGAAACGAAAGCGGGATGATGGAACGGTTGATGTTGGTTGTGGAGGACATCACGCGACTTGAGAATTTGGAAAAGGAGATCGAACGGGAAAAACAAACAAACTCTCGACGAATACAAATCGTCGAGGAGCTGGCCAAACACAGTCTGGACGAATTGCGAATGTTCTTTTCCACTGCCCATTCACTTCTCGAAAAGTCACGGGAAGCAATGCGTTTTGGACGCTCAGGGACTACGGACTTGTTGCGTGCCTTGCACACGCTCAAAGGCAATGCTCGGACGATGGGATTCCGCTTGATTGGGCAGCAAGCGCACCAAACAGAGGACGCTGTATCGATCTGGATCACCGGTTCAGAGGACTCCCATTCGCTGGAAAGTCGCACGAAAGAAGAACTGAATGTGCTTCAACGGCAACTCGGGGAGTACAGCCATCTCGCTGAGTCCGTTCTCCACATAGAAAATGAATTTGAAGCGCGTTCTCTCAAACAACTTCACGACCGGATGATCGCGCTGGATGTCTGTGTATCCGCATGGTTGGGTACACGAGTGCCGCGAACAGAATCCACTGATGAGTCCCCCTTTCGCGTGATTCCGATGCAGGATTTGTCGTTCGCACTGCAACAGGTAGAAGAAGCCAGCGCAGCGGCTTCCAGCGATGAAGTTCACACAAGACTCGGCGAGGTACAGACGTTGGTGGGCTCTCTTTTAGGAGACGTTTCTTCGGCCTCCATGAGTGCTGCGGAATCCGCTTTTCGCCGAGCGATTTTGCATCTTCAAACGACAGTGCTGGCACTCTGTACCAAGTCACAAGCCTGTCCCCCTTATGTGCTCGCTCGTTCGCGTTGGATCGATCTATTTGTAGCCCTCCATTCGTACACTCGCGTCGTACTTCGCACTTCCACAACCACCGCAAGTGTGCATCGGAAAAAAGATGAGGTCTTGCAATCAGCCCGCGCGCTCGACGAGGAATACATCCTGATGTTGTTCCATGGGGGTCCAGCCCTACCGACTCCAGAGAAACTGCGTGAAGCATGGCGTCATGTTGCATTTTTGTGTGTGCTGGAATCCTTGGCGGCAGTCCGTACACAGGATCGAATCGAAGTGCTAACAGCGTTGGATTCCCCGGAATGCTCAGATGCTGATTTGGTTCGCAAAATGGAACAACTCGGAAGCCGAGGTGGACTGTTTGTGTCCTGCCTTTTTGCGCTGAATCAAACCGGAGTTTGCCCACGACACGCATTGGGAATTTTGGCTGACTTGTTTGGTCTCGATGGGGTAGGACAAGCTGCGCGACTCTTTTTGACAGAACGAAGTCTGCCTCAGTTGACAGAGTTCCTTACAGAGTTCGGAAAGGAGTGCAATCCAGCTACCGCAAATGGCTTTCTCTCTGAGTTGGGTAGCTTGGGAACCTTGTTCTCTCAGGAGGACCCCGTTCCAAGTCTGTACCTGAAAAAGAGCGATGTGTTGCGACAGATTCGCAGCATCATGGCGGTGATGTCAGGCCGCTATCAGTTGTTCTTTGAACCATCGCAACTGCTGAATGTTGCAGCCTACAATTTCTTTGCTCTCAAACAAGCCATCAACCGTTTCCGTGTTGAACAGACTGAACAGGGGTTTGCTGAAATCGAGCGTAGGTTGACTCACTTGCTCGATGTCCCCATCGCCCCTGTTCTGTACAAGTGTCACGACATGGTGACAGAAATCGCGGCTGCTGAGCACAAAAGGGTTCGCTTTCGGATCACGGGAGACGCTACTCTGTCACTCCCAGAAACGTCTCTGTCTGCTGTACAAAATGCGGTTGTGCAACTCCTGCGGAATGCGGTGGATCACGGTGTGGAACACCCGGAAGTCCGCGAAATGCAAGGAAAGCCTGCGGTCGCAGATCTTGAGTTGGAATGCAAAAAGGATCACAAGGCGATCGTTCTTATGCTGCGCGATGATGGTGCGGGGATCGATACGAAGCTCTTGATTGGGAAAGCAGTTCGCGCAGGTTTGATGAACGAACAGGAGGCGGCAAGCGCGACTCACGAACAAGCCCTTTCGCTGATTTTTGAGCCAGGAATCTCGACGGCAGAACGCGTTAGTCACATTTCTGGAAGGGGCATGGGAATGTGCATCGTAAAACGCGATTTGGCGCACATTTCCGCAACCATCACCGTGCGAAGTCAGCGCGGGGTGGGGACAGAATTCATGATTCGCATCGGATGTTTGGACTGAAGGAGGATGAAGACATGCTCTCTCTGTTGTGGATTCAAGCCGGTGCCTGTAGTGGCGATTCCATGGCACTCCTTTCGGCAGAGTCTCCTGATCTTTTGCAGGCGCTGGAAGCGTTGCACATCGAAATTCTGTGGCATCCGTCTTTGTCCACAGTGTCGCTCGCTTTCGTCGCAGAGCCTATTCTTGCGGGCGAACGCCCCCTGAACATTCTCGTGATCGAGGGGGCGATTCTGACCGGACCGGATGGAACAGGAATGTTCGATACGTTTCAGGGGAAGCCCCGAAAGGACTTTGTGTTGAATCTCTGTGAACAGGCTGATGTCATCGTTGCGGTGGGGACGTGTGCCGCGTTTGGGGGTATTCCGGCAGCACATCCAAATCCAACGGACGCGGTGGGAATGCAATTCCTGCGAGAGGAATTGGAAGGGGGACTTTTGGAAGCGGGTTGGCGATCCAAAAAGGGGTTGCCTGTCATCAATCTGTCAGGCTGTCCTGTTCACCCGAACACAGTTTTGCAAACTTTGGCATTTGTAGCGACGGGTGCGAAACTCGAACTCGACCATTTGCACAGGCCGGCAGAATTCTATGAAACGCTGGTCCATCAAGGTTGCACGCGCAATGAATATCACGAATACGACGTAGAAGAGACGCGCCTTGGGACTGCGGGTTGTATGTTTTTCAATTTGGGATGTCAGGGGCCTCGAACGATTGCCACTTGCAACGCCATTTTGTGGAACGGACAGAGCAGCAAAACCAGAGCAGGAGTTCCCTGTTTTGGTTGCACTTCCCCCTCCTTTCCAAGACCCGAAGACCTGTTTGTGACTGAAAAATTGGGCTCCGTTCCAACGCGCTTGCCCTTGGGAGTGGATCGAGCCGCGTACATGTCTTACAAGGGACTCGCTGCTGCGGCGGTCCCGTTGCGTCTCACCAACCGAAAGACAAAATTCTAGAAGCAATGTCTCCCACCCGACTGAGAATTTCGCGTTCTGACTTTGGTATAGGGAGTTTCAGAAACAAGAGGATGCCGTGAACAAGACGCTGACGCTCGACATGAACCGCGTAGAGGGAGACCTCCAAGTCAAAGTGAGTGTGGCCGATGGAGTGGTCCAGGATGCGTGGATGCTCGGGACCATGTTTCGGGGGTTTGAACAGATCATGCTAGGCAGAGCGCCTATGGATGCGCTCGTCATCACACCCCGAATTTGCGGAATTTGTGGAACCGGACACCTGTACGCGGCGGTGTCTGCTTTGGAAACCGCGTTGCAGATTCCCTCGGCACCGAATGGAACACGAGTCCGCAACATTTGTTTGATGGCAGAGGAGATCCAATCCGATGCGCGCCACGCCTTCCTGATGTTCACGATCGACCTATGTCACAAACGCTACGCAAACATGGATGGATATTCGCAAATCGTCGAAGCGTTCGAGGCATTCAGGGGACGGATTTATCGTGCGACAGTCGTGCAGACAAAGAAACTGCTCGAAATCGTCGCGCTGTTCGGGGGACAGTGGCCACACTCCTCCTACATGATTCCGGGGGGCGTCGCGACGCTTGGGAATCGCCGCGCGATTGTGAAGTCTCTCAGCATCGTGGATGCCTATACTCAGTGGTATGAACGGGAAGTATTGGGTTGTTCACTGGATCGCTGGCTTGCGATCCAAAGTGAGGACGATCTTTTTGCGTGGCTCGATGAGAAAAGTGAGCACCGAAACAGCGCCTTCGGTTTGTTTCTGGGTTTTGCAAAGCGCATCGGCTTGGAAAAACTCGGTCGGGGAAATGGCAATCTGCTGAGTTACGGAGTGTATTTTGATCCAGAGGGATTTCAGCCTCCCTATCGAGATCGCGTGTGCCTGCGGCCGGGTGGCTTTTACGATGCAGAAACGCAGACGATACAACCCTTTTCACAAGAACATGTGGCTGAACATGTGAAGTATTCCCATTTTGAAGGGGAGGACAAAGGAACGCATCCGTCTTGCGGAAAAACCATTCCCCTTTTTCAAAAAGGGGGCAACAAGTACTCGTGGGCAAAGGCACCCCGATACCGAGATCAAGTGGTCGAAACAGGCTGCCTGGCAGAGCTTTACATGGCAGGTGATCCGTTGGCCCAGTCCTTGTTTCAAAAAGGCGGAGCAACTGTCTTCACACGTCAAATTTGTCGTTTTCATCGTCCGGCACTGTCTCTCGTTGCGATTCGGAACATGCTGATTGCATTGGAAAAGCGTTTTCTGGACTCGTTCTACGAGCCCCCAAAAGAGGGACTGGATGGCGACGGTGACGGTGTTGGTCTTGTCCATGCTGCCCGAGGCGCACTGGGACATTGGGTGGGTTTCCGTGCAGGCCGAATTACGCGCTATCAAGTCATTTCCCCAACATCATGGAATGCATCCCCTAGAGATTCCTATGGACGCAGAGGACACTGGGAACAGAGTTTGATCGGAACGCCGATTCAGGACGAATCCGATCCCATCGAGCTGGGCCATGTGATTCGTTCGCACGATGCGTGTCTGGTGTGCGCAGTCCACTTTTTGGAAAGCGGACGGAAGTACTCCTATGTTGTGTAGCCTGTAGCTTCCAGGAAGAACCTATCGCCTTGGCCCCATCGATTCACATCATCTGTTTTGGCAATTTACTTTCGGGAGACGACGGTTTCGGAATCCATGTCTACCACCGGCTCCTTTTGGAGACATTTCCGACTGAAGTCAAGATCTTCGACGCGGGTCTTATGGGGCTTTCTGCTCTTTCACTTTTCGACGATTGCGATGTCGCGGTGGTGATCGATGCGGTGTTGTCCCAAGGTGACATCGGCCACGTACACACACTACCCCTTTCCGCGTTTCGATCTCCTGTAGATGCGTTCTCTGCGCATGCCCTGGATTTGCATCATCTGTTTCATCTGCTTCCTGTGCTTCATGATGGGACTCCTCCCAAGACCTTGGTCATAGGAGCAGAGATTGAGCCGCCATCGGGCACATTCAGCATGGCTTTGTCCGTGAAACTCGTGCCTGCGGTCGAAGCTGCGGTCGTCGAGATCAAAAAAGTTCTCCAGGAGTATTTGCCTGCGTGCCTGTAGAAAGGGAGAATGGACGGGATGGACGGGTTGAACGGGATGAACAGGTTGCTAGATAGGAAGGGGGGATTGTCGGCGTGCTGTGCAGCGTCGCGGTACGATGTGGTTCATGATTTGTGGGTGATTGCGGCGTATTACAATCCGCATGGGTACAAGACGCGCGCGAAAAATCATGCGTTGTTTGCAGCCAAATTGGAACAAAGTGGGATTCCCCTGTTGACTGTGGAATGCGCGTTTGGCGACGAGCCGTTTGCGTTGCCGGATGGACCGCAGGTGCTCAAGCTCCGTTGCGCGTCGGTGTTGTGGCAAAAGGAGCGACTCCTGAACGTGGCCGTTTCTGCACTTCCGCCGCGTTGCACCAAGGTCGCGTGGCTGGATGCAGACATTCTGTTTGCGCGACCCGATTGGGCGGTTCTGACTTCCAAATTGCTCGACACGTATGCGGTGGTTCAGGTGTTCGATCACGTTGTACGTTTGCCCAAAAACGCGACTGCTTTTCCGACGGAAAATCCGCTATCCATGCACGAAAATCGCGATACTCCTGAATGTATCGAGAGTTTTGCATGCGTGTTTTCCCATCATCCCAAAGTACATCTTGGGGGTCATTATCACGAACATGGACACAGCGGTTTTGGGTGGGCCGCGCGCAAGGATGTGTTGCTGCGTGTGGGGCTTTTTGATACGTCTCTGTCCGGCAGCGGAGACCACCTGATCGCACACGCCGCCGTTGGAGACAGCGAATCCAAGTGCATCGACAAAGTGCTCGGGAAAGACACCGAACACCGCGAGCAATTCCGCCGATACACAGAGCGTTTTTGCGCCCACACGCAAGGCAAGATCGCCGCGACCCCCGGCACCATCCTTCACCTGTGGCACGGCGAACACAAACACCGCCGGTACAGCGACAGAAACATCGAGCTGCAACAGCTCGCTTTCGACCCCGCGCGCGACCTCCGACTCTCTCCCTCCGGCGCTTGGGAATGGAACCGCGAACACCCCAAGCTTCACACCTGGGCCAAAACCTACTTCGCCCACCGCAAGGAGGATGGAGAGGACTCCTGATTCCCCCTTAGTGCCGTTTGGGTTGTTTTTGGGGGCGGTTTGGGGTGGCTTGGGGGATGGGGCTGGTGAGGATGGTGGAGTCGATCTCGGGGTGGTCTTTGGCGGCCTCTCGCGCACGCTGAAACAGTTGACTTGCGCGTGCTTTGTCTCCCTGTGCGCCTCGGCGCAGATACAGACGACCCAAAGCGGACGAGGCCCAGTGAATCCCGTGATCATCCTGGATGCCGGTCAACGCGGGAAGGACCTGTTCCTCCCAAATCGCGATGGCTTCCCCCTTTTTGTTTTGCGTTGCCAAGATGTCCGCCCAAAGACCCAACGTCATGGCGTGTTCGCGTGTGTCTTTGAGCTTGTGGAAGACCGGCAACACCTGTTCGTGTAGAAGACGGAGGGCTTCGTCGTTCTGTTTTTGTGCGCGCAGAATTTCAGCGATTTTTCTGTGGGTCACGGCATGCGCGCGAATGTCCTCGAGTTTCTCGAAAGCAGGCAGGACTTCTTCGCGCTGAATGCGCAGGGCTTCCTCGAATTGCCCAAGGGATTGCAACAGATCGGCAATCTGTCCCAAGGCCACGGTGTGCAAACGGTTTTCCCCAAACTCTGCAAACACGGGCAATACTTCTTCCCGAAACATACGCAACGCTTCCTCTGTTGCACCCTCTTTGTGCAGGATGTCTGCAATCTTGCCGAGCGTCGCTGCGCGCGAACATGCGTCCCCAAGTCTCTCGAATTCCGGCAGGACTTCTTCCTGATAGATGCGGAGCGCCTCCTTGGAATCTCTGCTTGTATCCAGAAGGCTCGCCATGTTGGCGCGCGTAATCGCAACCGAGCGCCCGTCCCCGAGTTTTTCATAGACAGGGAGTTCTTCCTCCCTGCGAATGCGGAGGGCCTCGCGGAATTGCCCGCGCCGTTGCAGAATCGCAGCGATTTTCCCTTGTGTGATCGCGCGGAAACGGATGTCCCCCAATTGCTCGAACACAGGGCTGGCCTGTTCCCGATAGATACGTAGGGCCTCGTCAACCTGTCCGCGCGTTTGCAAAACATCCGCGATCTTGACCCAGGTGAGCGCACAGGAATGCGCATCCCCAATCCGGTCATACACCGGCAGTTCCTCTTCCTTTCGGATGCGCAAGCTTTCGTCAAATTCGCCGCGTTTTTCCAGCACATCGGCCATTTTTCCGAGCGTTACAGCCCGCGCGCGAACGTCCCCGAGTTGTTCATGAAGGGGCAATTCCTCTTGCCGTCGAATGCGCAACGCTTCGTCCCATTCACCGCGTGCTTCCCGCAGACCGGCAATCTGTCCCAGCGTCGCTGCGCACGCCTTTGCGTTGCCGAGTTTCTTGTACGTTGGCAACTGTTCCTCTTCACAAATGCGCAGGGTCTCGTCGGCCTGTCCTCGCATGAACAGAATCCCCCCAAGACACCCCATGGCCATCGCACGCTGGCCCAAATCCCCAAGCCGATCGAACACGGGAATGACTTGACTCTGCAACATTTCGGAGGCTTCTTCCAATCGCCCCTGGTTGGCCCACAACATGGCTTGCATACAACGAGTCTGTGCAAAAAACCGCTCGCGCGTCGTCGCTGGAAATTCCAACGCCTCCCCACCTTGCACCACACCCGGCACACCCCCTTCGCCTGTTTGGCTGAGCGCGAGGAGTTCCAAAAGCTGCGTTTCCGCCTCAGCGAACAGACCTTTTCCCATCCATTCCGCGACCTGTTCAAGCAAACGTGCAGGCATCGCTTCGCGCACCTCGGCAGGACACGCTTCCTTTTTCATCGTTTCGCAAAGACCGATGCACCCCGGAACGGTCAACACAGCCCCCCCAAGCGGTCCTACCGATGCAGAAGACCCCATGTGGGAGTCCCCCGTACCCGCACTCCCAAGCCCTTGGCTCGCCCATTCCTGCTCGCTCTGCTCTCTCTTTGGGTCAGTCTGGTCGGGCAAAAAAATCGTCTTGAGCGCAGCTTCTGCTGCCTCCTGGGACAAACGGTTGAGTTTCTCACCAAGCAACCGCCCCCCCTGACGCAGAAGCGCATTCCGAAATTCCTTCTCAGTCCATGTCAGCGAAAGGAGTCGCATGACCTCGAACGGATCGCGCGACAGAGACGCCGCCTCGTTCACCCGCTCTGCGATAAGCGCCTGTTGTGCTTCGGAAACGCGAGCTGCTCGGTTCCGCAGACAGAGATGCAGTCGGGTCATGATCGGGGGTTTCAACCACGTTTGCACAAATTCCAGCGCTTCCCCCGTTTCTGCATCGTGCTCCCCGCGCCGCAAAAGAACACACCGCGCTGCGCGACCGGGATGAAACACACCCGGATCTTCTGAATCGTCTTTCGCCTCCTGTGGTTTGGGCGCGGGCAGCGGGTCCACGACGAGCACCAACCGATTCCGTTCGTCCGAAGAACGCCCTGCCCCATCCATTCCCCATGCACAAAACACTTCCCACGAAACAGGCCGAACTTCGTTGACCTCACTTGGGTCGCTTCCTTCCGCGAGGAGCCGGACGAGATCCGCGATGTCCTCCTCTCCCCAATACCCCGGCAGGAAATGACACCCTTCCGGCAGATGAAACCGGTCTTCTGGCTTCTCTGCCCCGCCCCCTAAACCCTCCATCACCCTTCTGCGGACCCAATCCGTAACCGAAGTAGACCCAACACGCTCAAGAGACTCGACACGTTCACTAGGCTCAGCATGCAACATCGCGCCAAGCTAGGCGAATCCCGCCCCCCCGTCAACCACCCCCACCCACATCAAGCCCAAATTCCCCCTAAAACCCAGTCCAGCCAGCGTCTCACATGGCATCACCGACGCTTCAGACGTTTTTTCGGGGCAGTCGGCCCCTGTCCTGTGCGCCTTGTGAGGATCATCGTATCGAGTTCGATTTTCATCGCTCTTGCCTTGCGGCCCCTGATCTTGATGTTGATGGGCCAGTGCTGCTTGCAAAAGGCCGTGCAAAAAAGGGTGCGGTTTTGTGTGATTTTTTGCTTGTGGTGGGGAAGGCGGCGCACTAGACTGCCGCTCGTTTTTGGTGAGTGTAGCTCAGTTGGTAGAGCACTGGACTGTGACTCCAGCCGTCGAGGGTTCAAACCCCTTCACTCACCCTGGTTGGGGGTTTTAAGCAGGTTCGAGGGCGTGGGCGAGGCGGTGGAGGACGACGAGGAGGTGGGCGTCTTCCAGGTGCTTTCGAGCGTCGAGCAGCTCGGCCAGGGGAACGAAAGCGAGCGCCGTGTGGGGAAGGCTGGCAGCGTCGATTTCTGCGACAAAGGGATACACGACCTCGGGTGTCGCACCGATGGAAGGGAAGTACTTTCCGCCCAAGGGATACAGGCGCAGGGCTTTGGCGGCGAACTGGGCAAGCAGGTTGCCCTGGACAAACTCGAGGGCGGCGGGCCAAGACGCGACGGTTTTGGGCAAACGCCACGCGGGACAGGTCAGCAGGCCGGAGGTCCTGGATTGGGTGTGCAGCTCGACGGCGGGGAGGTCGCGATGTTCCAAACCGACGAGCACGGAATCGCCCAACTTGACGACGGGCAGGACAGACAAGGTGTTGAGGCTATACAAACGCGGCGCGCACAACTCGAACGAGGCGGAACGCAGCACTTGGTCATCGCAGTCGATTTCCTTTACGTGAGCACGGTGGACGGCCAAAAAACCGGGGCGCGCGGGCGGCGACGGCATCGCCTCGAACACGGGCTCGGTGATGACAGACAGGACTTGCTCGGTACTGCCGGGCACAAAGCCCTCGCACGTTTGGGAATGGAGAGACAGCTCAATGCCAATCCAGGGGCCGAGCGGCTCGCCGAGGGTGCGCAGGAGTTCGTAGACGTTTAGTTCCAGACGCGCGTCTTCCAGCCCCCCGACCTGCGCGGCCCGCAAAAGTTGGGGCGCGGAAAAGGGTTTGACATCCCCTGCGGTGGAAAACGGAGTGTAGGCGGGGGCCTGGGGCGGAAACACCGGAAAACCGTCGGCATCACAAGGCAGTTTGGCCAAGCAAAGCTCGCAAAAAAACGATTGGACGTACTCGCTCATCCCGCCGGGGGACGTGTAGTAAGCAAGGCCTTTGGTGCCAGGCGCAACGGCGACGCCAGGCAGACCAGCGCGGCGGGCCAACAGATCGGCGGTGGTGTGGGGCAAAAGGTCCAGCGCGCTTTTGTGAAGGGGCATTTGCGCGGTAAACGCCTCGGTCAAATAACCAGCCAGCGTGGCGCCGTCGAGGGAGGGCGAATCGAGCAACGTGGTCGCAAAAGGCCGTGGAAAACCGCGCTTGGCCAGCACCAAAATGCGCCCGCCGTGCCGAAACCAAGGCAACACATCCACGACGGGATGTTCGCGTTCGGCAAGTTGAAAGGTCTGTCCGGTTTTTTTGTGGCGCAGGGTGTGCAAACGCAAAAACGCAGGCTCGTCGAGCGGCTCGGTGCGAACGGACAGACAGACGCCGTGTTTTTGGGGGACTTTTTCACCCACGATCAAATGGTTCGTGGGCGGAAATGGCAGCGGTGTTCCATCGGTTTGAAACAGTGCGCATCGACCCACGAAACGGTTTTCGACGATCCACGGATTCTGAAGTTCGACGGACAGAACGATGCGGAGGTCGTGCTTTCGGAACGCGGCTTCGTATTCCGCTTGCGTATAGAACGTGTATTCCTCTTTGCACTCGGCGTCCCAATCGGCGCGGTAGTCCTTGTGGAGCAGAAACTCCGTGGCAGCGCGGCCCGCGACTTGGTATCGAGCCCAACCGGGCCTTGGTGTTTCAAGTTTCACAAACGGCACGGGCGCATCCAGGTTTTGGCTGGACCGAAACGCCTGACAAAAGCGAACGAATGCGGCAGAGGTCGAAAGACCGGTGATGGGTCCGTCCTGCTCGCCGTCGTGTTCGGGCAGATCGAGCCAGATCGTTTCGGGAAAGCGAGGCACGACAAAATCCCGCACGATCAGCACACCGCCCGTGCGAAGCGCAGCCGCTTGGTGTTTGAGCGCGCGCTCCACCTCGCGAAGAGAAAACCCGTTGAAACTCGTCAGGTGATGCCAAACAGACGAATTGAGAACACCGTCGAGGCTGTCTGCCGGAAACAGCGGATCGGCAATGTCGCCCAGACGAAACGTGAGGTTCGGTTTTTGAAAATGCGCGCGAGCGTGCTCGACGGCTTGTTCGGCGATGTCCACACCGATCACGCGCAGACCGGCAAACAAACTCGCCAAATCGAACGAACCAGACCCTGAGCCGCAACCCATGTCGGCCAACGTGCCACTTGGCGGAAAGAACGCGGTCGTCAGCGCAACTTTTTGGCGCATCGACTTGTCCATGCCCGCGTAATACGACGCATACGATTCATCCCCGCCTCGGTGTTGTTCCTCGTACGCATGGTGAGGAGAGGAGATGTCGGTGGTCGGAGGCTTCGGTGAAACCATGTCTGTCCCCAGCGTTTTTGCGTGGTCCAAATTACTAACTTCTATATTCGAGGGGGAAACTTTTGTACGCTGGGCAAGATGGCCGAAACCACCAGCGCCGACCGACAAACACCGTCCCCAGCGGCCTCCGTTTCGGGGAATCAGAAAGCGGACCCGCCTCGCGCCAAATTGGCGCTGTGGACGTGGCTTTTGGCGTTGTTGTTTGGCTTGCTGTTTGGTGCTCCGGCGTTGTGGCTCAAACAGCAGCAGGCGCGATCGGCGGCGCAAGCCATCGTCGAAAACCAGGCCATACTCGGCAGCCAAGCCATCGTGCATCACCTGAAACTTCGGCGAGAAAGTCGCTCGACAGCCTTTTCAGCGGTGGCGACACGGCCTCGGGCCATCGACTCGGGCCGGCACATATGGGATCAGGTTGCGCAAGAAACGCGCTCGGTCGGTGCTGACCTGGTGGTCGTGGTGGATGAAGCCGGGGCGCTTTTGGCGCAAGACGGCGCGGGTGCCTCGGGACTTTTAGAGGCTGAGGCGCGCAACGGTCTTACGCCGACCGGTTCCTTGCGTGCGCTCGGCAGTCAACTGGTCGAGGCGTTCCAGTTTCCCGTTTCTTACGATGGAAAGCCCGGCTTTTTGATTGCCGCTTGCCGCATTCTGCCCGAGACGCTGCGCCAGGATGCAGAGCCGCTCGGTCTGGGCGTCGCGCTGTCCCTCGAAGGAGCGTATGTCACAAACCTTCCGGCGGACGCGCTGAGCAGTGGTCGGTGGGGCGACGACCCGCGCGAGACGCTGCACAACTTGGCCGTGCGGTATCACCTGTTGGCCACGCCGCTGTGGCAGGGGCGGCTCCTGGTCGCTGTGCCACTCGAAAACGTGCAAAAGTGGTCCAAAGAGCAGTTTGCCGATGCGCTGCTTCTTCTGGGTTTGCTGTGCGGCGCGCTGTTGCTGCTGGCCGCGTCGGAACAATTGCTCGTGCTGTCTCCGCTTTTGCGCATGGCCGAGGCCGCGAGCCGTGTCGCGCCGGGCGGACTTGCCCGTGTCCGTGCGCTGCTCAAACAGCTTTTGGATCGCCACGACGAGATCTCAGCGACCAGCCGAGGCTTCGATCTGGCCGTGCAACGGTTGCAGAGTTTGGTCCTCGCCGGGACGCGGCTGCTTGAAAGCACCGAAACGTCGATTGGCACCATCGATCGCATTTCCAATTCGCTGACCACAACGGCCAGCAACCAAGACGAACGCAGCAAAGAGGTCCTTTCGCAAGTCGTGCCGCAGACCAAAGCCGTCGAGCGGTTGACGCGCCAAATGGTCGAAGTCCGCAACGCCGTCGTGCAAATCTCCCTCGCCTGGTCCACGGTGGACCAAGCGCAAACGCAAGTCGCCTCCGCGCTGCGACGAGCGGACTCGATGATGCACAATCCCGACACAACCGATGGCCGCACGTATCGAGCCGCCACCATCGGACAGCAGCTTCAACAGATGACCCAATCGCTGACCGAAGAACGCGAAGCCCTGGGCCGCATGAAAGAACATCTCGGCGGCTTGCGCGCGACCGTGGACGGTGCCATGGATTCGGTCGGCTTTGACGATACGACGGGGGCCACCATCGGGCGTTCTCTGCACGACATTTCACGCGGTGCCCGCCAGCAGCTGACCGATCTGGATGCGCTCCGCGGAGGCCTCGACCAACTGCGCAAAGACAGCGAACGCCTCTCCTCGTTGATTTCAGCCGTCCAGCACAAGACCGGCGAAGACCTGTCGTCCATGAGCGGCAACTACCAGCTTGGCTCGGGCCCTCGCGTCAAACGCACCAGCGATGCCAGCCGTTCATCGACCAGCGTGCCGATCTCCAAAAACCCGCCCGCCAGCTCCAGCCCGGCCCTGCGCCCCGCTGCCACCTCGCCCGTTCCCCCGCCGAAATCGTCGATTCCGCCCGCCTCGACAAGTGGGGAGCGTCGCGTGTCCGGCCTCGCGTCCGCCCACAGCCCCCGCTCGTCCGTGTCCGGGTCCTCTCCGTCCCTAAGACCCGTCGGCAGCCAGTCATCCCCGATGATCAAACCGCTCTCCGCCAGCTCCCAGTCCTTGCGGCCCATCTCCTTCCCCGAAGGCCTCGGCAGAGGCCGGGACCGAGACGGAGAAACCGGCCACCGCAGGGAACGCCTCACCGGCCCCTCGTCCGACCCCCGAGAAGCCCGTGTCGCAAGCCCCCTGTCTGCCAAAAGCCCCAAAGTCCCCAGCAAACCCCCCACCGATTCCAAAACCGACGAATAACCCCGCCGCCTCTGGTTCCGGTGCGCACCTTCCCCGGCCTTCAAACCAAACGCCAAAACAAACGCCCAAAAAACGCAACGTCCCGATGGGGTTTTCGTATGGGATGATTGCGGATTCGGGGAATTTCGACCGGTCGGGGTTTATTCGAGGGTGGTCACCAGGTCGCGGATGTTCGGTTGCTGTCTGTCGAGTTGCGTTTGATTGACCACCGCAGACTTTCCGTTTAACTGCTTGCGACCCGCCGTGAGCGTGACAATCGGGATTCCCAGCGCCTGAGACACGACCGATGCCGTGTTGGCATCGACCACTTCGTATTGAAACATCCGCTTGAAGGCCTTATGCGTCGAAGGGGGCGGCTCGCCTGTGGGATGGACATAGAAGTGACCCGGATTCTTGATCCAAATGTCCCAGATTTCCTTCCCAATGGCATCGACGACGGTCTTAAAAGCATTCGCAGAAGCAAAATTTGCCTGCGTCAGCCTGTTTCCCACATAGCAATAGATTTTCGGAACCGACAAACGGAATCGCTGCGACTTCAAATGGTACTCGGACTGTTGCCCTCCACCCCGCGTTACCCCGTACAGAAGGGACAACACGCTTCTGACCGCCCGACGCGAGGAGCCATCTGCGGAAAATGGAATGATCAGACGATCCGAAGCGGACATTGCCAGTTCTGTGTAAATCCCGAAACTTGGATTGCAATCCACAAAGACCGTCAGCTCGTTCACATTCCACCTGAGTTTTGCATCTTGAATGAGGTCACTTATCCACAGGTGTACCTTGGACCAGGCGTCATCGGGGCCAGGCGAAGTCGCATTCGTCACACGAGACGCCAGGATCTCCAGTTCTTCGTCTCCAGGGACCAGAAACAGATTCTTGGGAACTTGCGAATTGATCTGGCTGACTTGCAACAGATAATCCGCTCCTTTTGCGGGATTGTGATATGGACTGGAAATTCGGTCTCGGATGTATCCGGCAATCGTCCGGCGCGGATTTGCGCTTCCCAGTTTGTCCAATTCGATTTCGCCAGCTTGCATTCCGCCAAGCAGCATGCTGGAAGCATTGGCTTGTGGACATATGTCTATCACCAACACGTTTTGATCTTCGTGCGTACGTGCATATTCACACGCAAGTTGAAAGGTAAGGTAGCTTTTGCCGACCCCTCCCTTGTTGTTCCACAGAGCGTACGTTGCCATGGTTTCTCCCGCGAGCGACACGACCGCCGCAACCATACCCGAAACTTTTGCCGACCGTCCGTTTTTTGGGTGCGGGCACCAAGCAGGCTCGGCATCGGGGGAAAGCGCGGGCGGTTTTTGCCCAAACCGTCAAAAACAGCGTGCGGGGCGTGTCGCCGCGTACTGAAACCAAAAAAAACAGCCCTCGGGGTGTGTCGCCGCGTACTGAAACCAAAAAAAACAGCCCTCGGGGCGTTCAAAGATGGTTTCAAACCAAAAAAAAC
>DAOLIT010000024.1:0-68108 GCA_035328405.1 Pseudomonadota bacterium
AAAGCCCCCTGACTTTCCGCAAACCTTTTCTTCCAAAAGAGACGGTCTAAGAAACAGTCAAAAAGAGTCTGGAGGCTGTCTTGCGGCCCGAGCGGACACTTTTTCGAGGAGGGTGTGTTGAATCATGAGCGTGTTAGGGGGGGATTGGGAATTGGCCTAGGGCGATGAGGAGGTCGAGTTTGGCGTGGACGAGGGCGTCTTGGGCTTGGGCGGCTTGGGTGCAGGCATCGCGGGCGCGGCGTTCGGCGTCGAGGGCCTCGAGGTTGGCGAAGACACCGCCCAAAAAGGCGGCTTTGGCGATGTGGGCGGCTTGGGTGGCGGCTTGCTCGGCGGCTTTTGCGGCGATGGCGGCTTGCTCGGCGGAACGGACGGC
Organism: Pseudomonadota bacterium; assembly: GCA_035328405.1. Lineage (GTDB taxonomy): Bacteria > Myxococcota_A > Polyangia > Palsa-1104 > JAEUJZ01 > JAEUKA01. Next base: position 374 of record DAOLIT010000024.1, read on the forward strand.
GAACCGGGCGGCGCGCACTTCGGCGCGGGCCTCGAGGGAAGCGGTCCACAGGGCGGTTTTGGCCCTGTGGTACAGGGCCTCGCGTTCTGCTGTTTGGCCGTATCGGAGACCGCCGTCGTAAAGGACCCACGACACATCCATGCGGGCCTGCCAGCCAAGGGCGGGCTGAACGAGGGAAGGGGGGTCCTGAAAAAACGGCGCAAAGGTGCCGGAGACGGTCGGCAACCAATCGACAAAACGATGGCGAAGCAGGCGCGCGGCGGCCCAGGCGTTGGCCTGAAGGAGACGCAAATCGGACCGGATCAAGAGAGCCTTGGGGGCCTCGTCGAGATCGAAGAGGGGTGGGGCAAGGGGGGGCGTCCTGAGTGCATCGAGGGGGCCATCGTGTGCGAGGACAGCGCCGAGAAGTTCTTGGCTTTTGCGCAGAAGGGCTTGGGCGTTGTGAAACTGGCCCAGGGTGACAAAGGCTTCGGCTTGGGCGCGGGCGACATCGAGGCGGTTGCCAAGGCCTCCGTCGAGACGGGTTTGGGCATGGGCGAGGTGTTCTTGCGCGGTGGCGTGGGCGCGGGCGGACAATTCGGTGAGGCGCTTTTGGGCGCAGACGAGCAAATAGGCTCGGGCAGCGGCTTGGGCGGCTTTGTTTTTGGCGTCTTGCTGAGACAGTTGGCCGACTTGTACGTTGTCCTTTGCGTGAAGCCAGGCGGCCCATTTGGAGGGGGCAAGCAGGGGAAGGGTCAAGGTGGCGTTGCCAGAGACCTGATTGGCCCCGGTGAGAAGGCGGGTGGTGTCTCCCTGAACGAGGACGCGATCGTTGTCGAGGCGATTGTAGGTGGCAAACAGGGCCAGGGTCGGGAGGGAGGCAGCCCGAGCCTGGACGACGAGAGCGACGAGCCTCTGGGTGTCGGTCTGGGCGAGGAGGGAGGCGGCCCCGTAGGTTTGGGCGCGCGCGATGGCCTGGTCAAAATCGATGGCAACAGGGGCAAGGGGAGAGCCGGGAGCAGACAAGGCGTCTTGCGGAGGCCGCGCGTCTGTGGGGGTCAGGAATTGGGACAGCTCGGCTTGGGCCTTTTCGGAAAGGGGGACCTCGGCGAAGGCAGAAGGTACGCAGGCGGCGAAAGTGGCACAAAAAACCAAAGCCACACCGGAACAAAATCTGAAAAGGACAAAGAGGCTAGGCATGGGGGACGGAGGCTCCTGGTGCGGGGGAGGTTTCAGCGCCGGAATCGTCGGGGTCGTCGGGGTGATGGGGAACCATGAAACGCCCAAGGAGGGTGTACAGGGCAGGGATCAAAAACAGGGTGAGGAAGGTGGACACAAAGAGACCTCCGATGACGGCTCGGGCAAGAGGGAGGTTGGTTTCGCTGCCCTCACCCAAACCCAAGGACATGGGGAAGAGACCGGCGATGGTGGCGATGGTGGTCATGAGGATGGGACGCAAACGGGTGCGGGCGGATTGGAGGGCGGCAGAGAAAAGTTCCTCGCCGCGTCGTCTGCGGACGTTGGCGTAATCGACAAGGAGAACGCCGTTTGAAACGACGATGCCGACCATCATGATGATGCCCATGAAGCTGTTGACAGAGAGCGTGGTGCCGGTGAGGAAGAGGGACACAAACACGCCGCAGAGACCCAAGGGGACGGACACCATGATGATGAGGGGTTGCAAAAGAGACTGAAACTGAGACGCAAGGACCATGTACACAAGGACGAGGGCGAGGGCGGCAGAGAACAGAAGACCAGAAAAGGCCTGTTCCTGGGTTTCTTTTTGGCCGCTGATTTTGACGGAAAAGCCTTCGGGCGGGGGAAGGGCGGCGAGGGTGCGTTCGACAGCGGCGGCGGCATCGCCGAGGTTGGTGGTGGCGGCGACGTTGGCAGTGATGTCGATGGCGCGCTGCAAGTATTTGCGGCTGATCTGGACGGGGCCGCTTTTGCGCTGGATGGTGGCCAAAGAGGAAAGCGACACGGGCGCGCCTTGGCCCAAAGAAGACCGGAAAAAGATGTCGCGCACGTCGAGGATTTCGTCGCGGTCGCGATCGGCGGCGCGGACGTTGATGAAGTATTCGTTGCCGGTTTTGGGGTCGCTGTAGCGGATGGGCTGAAATTGGGTGTTGCCGGTGAGGGTGGTGAGGACGGTCTGCGCAATTTGCTGTTCGGAAAGGCCCAAGACGCCGGCTTTTTGGCGGTCTACTTCGATGTGGAGCTCGGGGTAGTTTTCCTCGCGGGAGAGCTGCAAGTCGGTGAGGAGAGGCCTGCCTTTTTCATCGGAAAGGGTGCGGAGTTTGGCCATGACTTGTTTGCCGTACAGGGCACCGCGTTCGAGGTCCTGGCCGATGATTTCCACGTCGATGGGGGCAGGCTGGCCGATGTTGAGGATGCGCTTGACGATGCCTCCGATGAAGAAATAGGTGGTGATGCCGGCGGCTTTGTCGCGCAAGGCGGCGCGGGCACGCTCGACGAGTTCGACATCGCTTTCTTTGCGGTCTTTGCGGGGGACAAGGGCGACTTGGATGTTGCCGCTGTGGGGGCCGGTGTTTCCGGTGAACAGGGCGGTGCGGCCTCCGGGAAGGCCAATGTCCGCGAGGGTGGCGATGGCTTTGGGAGGACTTTGGGGGTCGGCTTTGAGGACGTTTTGGAGGACTCCCTCGAGCCTGCGGGCAACCTCCTCGGAGCGTTCGACTCGGGTGCCGATGGGGGCTTTGTAACTGAGGGTGAATTGGCTTTCGTCGGTTTGGGGAAAGAACTCGCTGCCGAGGCGGAAGTACAAAGGCACGGTGGCAGAACAGAGACCCAAAATGAGCAACACAGTGAGACCGCGATGGCGAAGGACCCAGGCGAGGGCCCGTTCATAGGTGGAATCCATGCGATCCAAAAAGGCGGCGAGCCGACCGAGAATGCCGGGCGTTTCGGACGCGGAATGGGCTGGCCGACTGAGGATGCGCAGACACAAAAGGGGTGTCACGGTGCGCGAAACAAAGAAGCTCATGAGAAGGGAAAAACTGATGGTGAGCGCGAGGGGAATGAACAAAAAACGCGCGACGCCTTGCAAAAAGAGGACGGGGAAAAACACGACTATGGTGGTGAGCGTCGAAACCAAAATGGGCATGGCGACCTCTTGGGCGGCCAAAAGAACGGCTTGTTTGCGGGACTTTTCGTGCGCGAGATGGCGGTGGATGTTTTCAAGTTCGACGATGGAATCATCGACCAACCTGCCGATGCCGAGGGCAAGTCCTCCGAGGGTGAAGACGTTGAGGGTTTGGGAGGTAAAGTACAAAAGGACAAACGTCGCGACGATGGACAGCGGAATGGCGACGGCGATGATGCCGGTGGCACGCAAAGACAGAAGAAAAAACAAAATGACCAGGACGGCCAAACCGCCGCCTTGCAGGGCCTCGTGTTCGAGGGCTTTGACGGCATTGCGAATGTAGACGGATTGATCAAAGGAGATGACGAGTTTGACGCTGTCGGGGACACCTGTGAGTTTGGGCAACAGGGCACGGATGGCATCGACGACGGCAATGGTGTTGGCTTGGGGCTGTTTGAGGACGCGGACATACACGCCTCGGACGCCGGAGACGCGGACGATGTTGGCCTGATCGGCTGTGCCATCGGAGACGCGGGCGACATCGGCCAAACGAACGGGCTGGGCCAGTGCGAGGCCGGTTTGGCCAGTTCCGGTTTGGCCGGGCGACAGGACGATCTGTTCGAGTTCTTGGATGGATCGAACTTGGGTGTTGGAAAACACGTTGAAATCGCGATCGCCGGTTTTCAAATTGCCGCTGGGCAAAAGCAAATTGGACGAACGCACGGACCCAACCACGTCGAGCATGCCCAAGTTGCGGGCGCGGAGGGCGTCTCGGTCCACTTCGACGACAAACTCGCGTTGTTTGCCTCCGCCGGGGGTGGCGGACGCGACGCCGGTGACGTGCTCAAGCTGCGGTTCGATGACGTTGTAAGCGAGGTCGTAAAGCTGTTTTTCATCGAGGGTATCGGAGGAAACAGCAACGGTGACGACGGGAATGTTGGTGATGTCGAACTTGAGGATGAAGGGCTGCTGAATGCCGGGCGGAAGCGTGTTGAGGATTTGGGACACGCGCTGCTGGACCTCGAACTGGGCGTTGTCGAGGTTTGTGCCGTAGGAAAACCAGGCGCTGACGATGGAGACACCCTGACGGGACACGCTTTCGACGCGCTCCATGCCTGGCGCAGCAGCGACCGCGCGTTCAACGGGCACGGTGATCGCTTTTTCAATGTCGGCAGGACCCGCACCGGGATAAAACGTCGCGACGCGCACGACCGGGATGGTGATGTCGGGGAACAGGTCCACAGGCAGGCGGGACAGCGACTGAAGACCAAGCACGACGGTCATGAGGGACAACATCAAGATCAAAATGGGATTGCGCAGAGCCAGACGAGTGAGCCACATCGGACCCACTTGGTAGCGGGAATGGGCCGCGAATGTCAAAGGACTGTTATTACAGACCGTTTCGTCGCTTTTTTGGCCCGAAGAAGGAGACTTTTCCTTCGGTTGATTCGTCCTGTTTTGCCCTGAACGAGAAGCGAATGTTTTGTCACCTAAACTGCTATTTTTATCGATATAATGGACGAGATGCGTAGGCTGCTTATCGTCGGTATTCCGTTGCTGTGGCTGTCTCCCGTGTGGTTTGCCCAAGCTGGGCCTCTGCCGGAAACCGCCGTTCAAACGGGTGAAGACTGCGCCAAGGTGGCTCGTCGCGTGTATGGGCCAGGGGAGGCGGCGGTCGCGCACCTGAAAAAGAACAATCCGCAAGCCTGCGCAGGGCCTTTGGCCGTCGGAACGAAGCTGAAAACGCCGCCTTTGCCAAAAGCACCGGCGGTCGAGCCTCCGCGCCTTTCGTTTGTGGGTCCAGCGGTGCGCACCAAGACCAAAGGGGGTTGGATGGAGGCGTTGCCGGGCCAACCAGTCGATAAAAAAATGCGCATCGAGACGAGCGGGCAGGGCGGCGCAGAGGTGACGGCAGGCAACAACGTCAAACTGCACATTCCGCCAAACTCGAAGGTCGTCATCAAGAACCTGCCGCAAAGTGGGAAGGCTGCGGAAGTCCAGCTTGAACAAGGTTCGCTGCGCGCGGACATGGACAACCAGGCGAAAACGGGTCCGCTGACGGTGAAGACGCCGGGCGGTGATGTGAAATTGCAGGGCGACGCGCGAATCGATGCGGACCAAAACCGAGCGGCTGTGCAAGTGTACGAAGGCCAGGTTGCGATTCGGTCGAAGGGCACGACGGTGAACTTGAAAGCGGGGCAGGGCACCGTGATTTTGCGGGGCACAGGCGCGCAGGCGTTGCACGACTTGCCGGGAGCGCCCGCGTGGCAAGGCCAGAAGGCGGAAGAGGATGGGAATCGGCCTTTCATGGTGCTCGCGATGGCGGGTCCTTTGGAGCCGCCGCCGCTGGGTGAAGTGGTGGTGGATTTTGCGAATGTGCCGGGGGCGGTTCGGTACATCGTGGATGTGGCGCGCGATGTGGGTTTCAACGACCGCCGTGCGGGAGGCGAGATTTCTGCGCCTCCTTTGCGGGTGAATTTACCAACGGGCAAGTACTACGTTCGCGTGAGTGCCGTCGATGGCGAGAAATTTGTTGGGCCTCCGTCGGTGCCGCGTTCGTTCTACATCATCAATGTGCGCACCGATGGGAAGTTGTACGCCTCCAATGCACCGGGGCAAATGGGTTCTTTGATCCTGCGCCGAACGGAGCGGTTGGCGCTCGATTTGTCCGGGGCTGGGCAGCCTCTTTTGGCGATGCTCGATGGTGGCGAGCCGCTCGATTGCTCAAGCGAGCAAAAACTCGTGCTGACAGAAGGCCCGCACAAGGTTCATTTGCAGCTTGGCGACGCAGAATCCGAGCTTCAGATCCAGGTGGACCCGCTCGTCGTCCCGCCACCTCCGGTCGCAGGTCGAATGGAGGGACTTCCCATTCCGGTTTCGATTCCGACGCTCGGTTTGCCGGGTCGAACGCTGCAACCGCAAACGCAAGTCTATGGCCTGTTCAGTGTCGGCTCGACGCGGCGCGATTCCGCCTTTGCAGTGGCCCGCCTGGATTTGGGCGGAGAACTCGCATTTCTTTCGCGGCGGATGTCGTTTGATGTGAACGTGCCTTTGCTCTACTACAAAGACGTGGCACCCACTTCTGCCGATAGCGGAGTGGCGTTTGGGGATGTTTCACTTGGGGCAAAAGGGGTGGCGCTGCAAGCCTTGGGGGGGCGATTGATTTTGGGTCCGCTCCTGCGTTTTCAGCTTCCTACGGGCAACTTCCCACGCGATAGAAACTGGTCGATTCCCGGAAGCTCGGGACAACAGGACAAAAGCCGTCCGGTCATCATCGAGCCAGCGATTGGCGTCGCTGCGCTGCTCGGGCGTTTCAGTTTGCAAACGACGCAGGGTTTGAACGCCGCCGTCAACATGCAGCCGAATCATGTGCGCTGGATCATGAGCTACTTGGCCGAGGTTCAGGTGTCGCGGCTGGGTTTTGTTGGAATGCTCGATGCGTCGCTGGGTCTGGCTGGCGGGGTTCCGCACGGCACGTCTTTGGGAGGCGGGGTCCGTCTGCACCTGGACCCCTTTGCCATTCTGCTGGGTGCGCGCGGCGGTTTGGGAGACGCAGGAATCGACATTTATGGCCGTTACAACCTGTTCGCCGGCTTCCAGTGGGCTCCCTAGTACCCATCCAGAAAGGATTGCGGTGGGCTATGTCGAGCGTGGGATAGAACTTCCCAACCGTCCGTTGCAACGGTGACGTCGCACGGAGTCGTTTTCGGTTTTCGGACTTTTGACAAAGCGGACGAACCTCGTGATCCTCCGTGCGATGGGCGCTGAAAATCGATGATTCCGTTTTTTGAATGGTTTGTTCATTCGGGTTGGGGGCTGGGGTTTGTGCTGTTTTGGGGGGCGGCGTGGGGGAGTTTCGCGAACGTGTGCATCGTGCGCATTCCCCGCCAAGAATCCGTCGTGCGTCCGGCGTCTCGGTGCCCTGGTTGCAACCAGCCGATTGCGTTTTACGACAATGTGCCGATTCTGAGTTTTCTGTTGCTGTGGGGTCAATGCCGGACATGTCGCCAGCCGATTTCGTTTCGCTATCCGCTCGTCGAGGCGGTGTGCATGCTGTTATCGGTGTTGGTGTTTTGGCGCTTTGTTCTTCACGCGGACGCCAGCGATTCCGTTGCGAAAACCGTCGCGCGGTTTGTGGTGTACAGCCACTTTGAATTTTTGCTGCTGATTCTTGCGGCGATCGATGTGGAGCAATTCATCCTGCCGGATCGGCTGACGCTGCCTGCGATCGGTGTCTTTTTTGTGGCGGGGCGACTGCTGGGAGATGTGTCTGTGGAAGATTCCCTGATTGGGTTGGCCGCAGGATACGGGGTCCTGTGGTTTGTGGGGGCCGCGTATGTTCGTTTGACGAAGCGGGAGGGTCTGGGAATGGGAGACGCAAAGCTTTTTGCGCTCATCGGTGTATCGCTGGGATGGCCCGCGTTGCCGTGGACATTGTGTGTGGGTTCGGTGCTGGGCACGGTCGTCGCTCTGCCGATGTTGTGGCTCACGCGGCGCGCGGGTGCGGGGACTCCTTTTCGGCACACAGCACTGCCGTTTGGGCCGTTTCTGGCCGTTGGAGCGTCTTCCTACGTACTCCTTCTCCTTTGCCGAAGTCTGGAACACGTCCTGTCTTGGCTTTAGGCGCCACGGCTTTCCGAAAAAACGTATTTTCTTTTTGCGCCATCCATTGGTGTTTGGAATACGCTCCGCAGCCATGCAGAAGAGACACTGGGTTTTTGGTCTTTTGTTTGGTCTTTCCGCGTGTACCACTTTCGTCGGTGTTCAGCCGTTGCCGGAACCGCCGCTCACCGAGGGCTGCAACCCGCTCGGAGGCGGCGAAAAAGAGGATTGCCTCTTGCCGTTTCCTTCCGATGTCTACCGGAAACAAGACGCGCAGGGGGCGCATCGGCTCGCGTTTCCGCCAAACGCACTGCCCGCTTCGACAAAAGGAGTCGGGCTTGATGCGGCGCAGTTTGCGGGACGAGATGGCTTTTCGCCCGCCACGCCGTTGCTCGCGTTTTTTCCGCAACGTCTCGACCCGCAGAATTTGCCCAAGCCATCGCGTCTTGAGGACTCGCTCAAACTCACTTCGCCGGTGCAGCTTCTGGACGCTGAGACGGGCCAGCGCATACCTCTTTTTGCCGAACTTGATCGCAACGCAGCCGACAGCGATCGGCAGGCGCTCATCATCCATCCGGCGGTACGTCTTTTGCCCAAACGCCGTTATGTCGTTGCGCTGCTCGGTCTTTTGGGTCAGGACGGCAAGGAACTTCCGCCTCTGTCCGGTTTCTCTGCGATCAAAACTGGGGACGTGCAGTCGGGCACCGTGCGCGCTCAACTGGCGGATCGGTACAAAACGCTGTTTGCCTTTTTGGAGCGACAAGGAATTGCGAAAAAACCGCTCCAACTCGCGTGGGATTTTACGACGGGCGACGACGAGCAGATCACTGGGCCGCTTTTGTCGATGCGAGACCAGGCGCTTGCGCAACTCGGGCCCCCAAAACCTCCCAAGCCTGGCGATCCCCCCGAACCCGGAGTTCCCCTGTTCAAGATCGAGCAGGTCAACAGCACTCCGCGTGAACCCCTTTTGCGGCAGGTCATTGGCACGTTTCGGACGACGGTGTTTCTGGCCGAGGGCGAATACGGGCGACTCTTGTGGGCTGAAACCGGAAAGCCCAAGGCGCGCGGTTTTGGTCCGGCTCGGCTCGTCGTCCATGTGCCCAAATGCGCACAAACCGCGACCGGCCCCCTGCCTGTGATGGTGTATGGCCACGGACTGTTTGGGAGTGCGCTGGGCGAAATGGATTCCGGCTATCAGCGCGAGCTCATCGGCAAACTGTGCATGGTCCAAGTCGGAACCGATTGGATCGGCCTCAGCGAAGCGGACCAGGGGTTTGTCGCTGGGCAGGTCATGGCGGATTTCAATCGCCTCGGGCAGATCACCGACCGACTCATGCAAGCCCAAGTGAATGTCGCTGTGCTCGCGCGGCTCGTCGCCAGCGGCGCGCTCGGCGAAGTGCCTGAACTCAAGGTCGGCGGCAAGTCTGTTCTCGACGCCAAACGGGTATTTTATTACGGCATCTCGAACGGAGGGATTCAGGGGCTCACCTTTTTGGCGCAGTCTCCCGATGTCCTGCGGGGTGCGCTGTGCGTGCCAGGCGGCTTTTGGAGCCTCATGATGTGGCGGAGCAGCAATTTCCAGCGGCTCCTTCCGCTGCTGTCCGCGAATTATTCCGACGCGCTCGATCGGCAGGTCCTCATCGCATTCAGTCAAATGATGTGGGACACCACGGACCCCGCAACGTATGCGCCGCATGTCGTGAGCGCGCCCCTGCCGGGTTCTGGGGGTGCAAAGCGTGTCCTTTACCAAGAAGGCCTGGGCGACGCGCAGGTGCCGAATCTGGCGACGCAAAAAATGGTCCGCACGATGGGAATTCCTCTTTTGCGCGAGCCGGTGGAGACACCGTGGGGCATTCCGATTGCCAGCGGGCCGATACCGTCCGGTTATGTCCAGTTCGACATCGGGCAAACGCCACGCCCCGGAGACGACAACATTCCTCCCAAGGACAACCCCGTTCACGGCGCGATCCGCTGGCTTTTGCCCGCGCAGCAGCAACTTGAGCGTTTCCTGACCGATGGAGGCGTCGTCGTCGATACCTGCGCCGGAAAACCCTGCCGATTCCCACGCCCCTAAGCCGTTCCTGGCCCGTTCCCGCCCAGAAAGACGCTCCTAGATTCCTTGGACACGCAGTAGACTCGAGCAGGTTCGCCGATGTTGGCAGCCGATCCCGCTCGGTGCGGTGGACGAAACCACGGTCTTTTGGGACTCAAGTGAAAAAAACAATGCCTATCGTTGTTGCGCTCTTTTTGTTGGTTGGTATTGCCTCGGTGGTTGGGTACTTGTTTGTGCGGAGTGTGAAACTCAGCGAGGCGTTTCAAGCCTTTGTTCGGGAACGAAAACTGGTGTTTTCACAGACATGTCCCAAAGAACTTGGCCATCCGTTTGTGTATGAAGATTTGAGTTTATGTGTGGCCTACAAAGGTCATTTTGACCCGAACGATTCCAATTCGCAGACCTACTATTTCATTCTTGGGACCCGCCAGCGGGAAGGTGCTATCGGTCATGGGAGCAAAGTGATCTTCGACCGATATCTTGGTATTTATCTTCCCAAAGCGAGCCTTTCTGTGCCTGATTCTTGGCTGAGAAATTGGCAAGAACAGATTGCTCAGCGAGGCGATGGGTGGGCCAAACATACGGGACTTCCTTACACACCGAAAGATGTTCCGCTTTTGGGTTGGCCAGAGTCCATGCCGATTGTTGCGACGAGAACCCAAGATCAAGGCGTGTTCGTCGGTTGGCACTGTCTTCACACCGTCGATCGAATGACGCAGCGGTTTGAAGAGTGGAAGAAAACGCTTCCCCAAACGACCACGCCCTAAAAGAGAACTCAACAAACAGCAAGGAGTTGTCTGTGCAACACGACTCGGATTCGTCAACATTGCAGCGTTCTGTGTTGGAAAAACTGTATGAGAGTGCCTATGCGCTGTTGTCTCAGCCAATGAGTGACGCCGCTGTTTCAATGCAATTTGTGCGTTCGGTGGCACCTGTTCTGTCGGATTACGAAAAGGTTTTTGTAGCCGAAGCCGTCGCAACAGCACAAGCGCATTACTCGCCTTTGTTCGCGTTTCCAAGGCCACTTTCGCGGGGCTCACAGCAAACAGAGCTTCGCCTGTGGATCGCGACGGCTCGGGATCTACAAGAGGCCAATGACGCCGCGCAGTTTTTCCCCGGTGGATATGCAGATATCGCTCATTTTCTGAAACCAGAAACCGTGTGGGTGCATTGGAAGTATGTTGCCCCGGGTGCTGGATCGGGAATGGCGTATGATGGGTTGGTTTGGATCAATGATCGGTGGGTGTTCTTTCCAAAACCATTCCGCGCACTATCTAGTATTGTGAAAAGTGAGAGTTCCTCCGAAAAAGAGGAACAATCGGCAAGTGAAAGCCAACATCAAGCCTCGCCCAAAGATCTGCTACCGGATATGTCAGAACATAGCCCGGTAGGTGCGCAGAAAGATTCGATAGAAAAACCAGCAGAAGCGGCGCATGTGGAATTGAAAGAAGAGGTCCCAGGAAACCCACCCACCGAAAACGCCGCGCCCGAAACAACCGAAACCCAATCCAAAATCATCTACAAAGCCTGGGAAGAATGAATCCACAACCCGGCCAGGGTTTTCCGTCGTGCGATGCGGCCTTTTAGAGGATGCGCCGGTTGTTAACAACCGACTATTTCCAGTCGGACCAGTATTGGGCTTTTTGTCTTTGTGTGTAGGCAACCAAGTTGCCTTTTGTTTGCGCAAAAGACTTGACGCCGTTTTCGTACGGCGTTTCCAAAACCAGCCACAAAAACCCAAACACCGTCGCATCAATCGAGCGCGGAGCGTCTCCTAAAAAGGAATTCTTCTCCCCCAAAAACTCGGACAATGCTTCCAGCACAGCGATTCCCATCGTTTCTACTTCTTGCTGTGTGTGTCTGCCCGTGCCTTGGGCGTGCAATGCGCTGACGATTTGTTTTCTCGCCAGTGCGGCGACCCACGGGACGGCAAAACCAGGCAGGCCCGACTTTTTCATCAGGCCACCAAACGCTTTGGATAGCACTGCAAAGCCACGGTCTTCTTTCCATCTTTGTGCGACCATCACAAAGTAGAAATGCTCTTCGATCATGGCGCGGACCGCAGTGGCAAGTGCTTTGTCCTGTGCGGACATTCCTGCGTCCAAATCTTTGTATTTTTTGCGCAGGTAATCGAGAATAAAACCGGAGTCCGCAACCACCGTTCCTGAATCATTGATAAACGGCAATTTGCCTTTCGGTGCTTTGCGAGGATTGCTGGAGCAAAACTCGTAGGGGACGTCAATCATTCGCAAATAGTGCGCGACTTTGATGACAAAAGGACTGGGGTCGGGAAGACCCAAGACAGGACCGAAACCGTGTAGTTCTACCATGCCGAAGTGCTAACAAAACGAACGGGCGGAAACCAGAAAAAACAGCGCGTTTTTGCGTTTCTTTTCGGTGCGTTACGAAGCCGGAGACAACACTACTTTTCCCTGTTCTCCGTCGAGAAGTAGCCGTTGACCAGTCACGATGAGTCGCGTCGCGTGCTGCGTTCCGAGCACGGCCAGAATGCCTCGCTCGCGCGCCAAAATCGCACCATGGGACAGCGCGCCGCCGGAATCGGTCACGACGGCCATGGCCCCCCAAATGGCCGGGGCCCACGACGGCAATAGCGTCGGAAAAACCAGGATCGTGTCTTTGGAAATCTGTGGCAAAACGTGCGCCAGGGTGTGCATCGGATCGTCGAGTCGGGGCACGACGAGCGCGGTTCCCGTGACGAGTCTTGCTCCGGTGGAAATCGAAGTCCCGGACAGAATGAGCCCGTCGGGAAGCACCCACTCTGGACGACCAAACACAATGCGTTGCGGGGGCACAAGTTGACGAAACCGCAGTCGGTTTTGCCGAAAAAAGTGCGCCGTTTCCGACAGTGTCTCGCGTGAAGCGATCTCGAGCGGATCGGCCCCCGTTTCCCACGGTCGCCAGGGAAGCTCAAAAATCAGAGACGGCTCGGCAAGTCGCCCCGCTTGGTGAAGCCGTGCCCCCACGGACAGAAGCGCCCAACGCACGAGCCGCTGCGCGCGAAAAAACAGCAAATCGTCCTGTTCTGCGACGAGCATGGCATCTCGAAGGAGCGGCAAAAGAGGCTGCAACGCGACTCGAACCACGCGGGGCAACCGCGCCATGACTTGCTGCTGGGCGTCGTGATAGCGCGCAAGGGCGGCTTGGTGTTGTCGCTCGGGAGACTCGGTTTGCTTGGCCAAGTGTGCGGCATACGCGAGCACGGTTTCCGGTTGTTCGTCGTCGCAGGGAAACAGCACGTCCCAACAATTGGAGCAAGCTCCAAAACGAGCGAGCACGCGCCGCAACAACGCAGAAGACCCTGCGTTCTGTCCGAGCGTCCACAGGCTCTTGATGCGCTCAGCCTGCGGGCCCTCGATGCCAGCCAAAAGACCCCCATGCAACCGCAGCGGCTCGCCGAGGTTGGCACGCAACAAATCATCGACTTGCCCCCGAACCCGTCGAATCTGGGGCCCCAAAAGACCCACGTACTGACGGTAAATGCTGCGGTAAACGGGCAGAGCACTGGCCAAAGGAAGGTCGAGCGAGCCGGGATCGGACAACAGTGTTTCGCGCAACGCGCCGTCTTTGGCCAGCAACAGTTGTTCGAGCGGTCTCAGCATGCCCTCGCACGAAGGCAGGACCGTGCGCTCAAACGAATCCCTGAGCGAACCCGAGACGGGCAATGGTTTTTGGCCCGTTTTGTGCGCGACGTATAAATACCCTTGCAGCACGCGCTGTTTTGTGCTAGGGGCCGCGTCTGCAACGGCGTCAACCAGACCTTGTTGCGCGCAAGACAGCGGGTCGGGATTGTGGTCCAGGTCCAGGTCGAATATCCGATCCCGCTCGTCGGGCAGCACAAAATCTTTGTCCCCAAGTTCGGACTCAGGCTCGGGCGGTGCGGGACGAACCTGCAAAAACACGACTTCTCCGCCGGGCGTTACCGCATATTCGGCATAGAGCGGCACGGCGTGGGCCTGTTGAAATTCGTCCGAAAGCAGTTTCGCCAGTCGCGCAGCACCGACGCAAAGCGGGTTTTGTTCAGACGCCAAATAATGCGTGACCTGAACCTCGGTCCATTCGGGGGCCGCCGCATCTCGTTCTTCGGTGCGAAGCGCGCCGTGTTGGTTGCGATACATCACGCCGAGCCGAGCCGCATGAACCTGCCTTTGAATCAACACAGCGATGGGAATGGCGTGCGAAAGAGCCGTTTTGACCAGCTCGGTTTCCCCACTTTGCCGCACTTTCGCAATCGCATCGCGCAGTCCATGTGTGGATACGTGGGTCAAGGTCAGAAAAAGCCCGGCGGCACTGTGGCCTGCGCGATCTTCGGCGTGCGCAGACGATCGAACGACCCACTCGTTTTCCGTTTCAAACGAATCCGGTTGCAAACCCGAAAGTTGCGCGGCCAAGTTTTCGTCCGTCGGCAATGGCTCGCTTGGCAACACCACCACGCCATTCGGGACGAGCAAACCCGCACGTTGTGCCAAGCCTTGCCTGGCCGCTTTTGGGCCTGCGTCGGCAAGCGCCGCGCACTCACGCAGAATGTGCATCGAATCGTCCGCTTATTCTTCGTCTGAATCCGAGGAGGAGAGTTTCTGGAGGACAGCGAAGTCTTCGAGCGTCGTCACATCACCGACGGCGCGCCCGGAAGTCGCAATTTCGCGAAGAAGCCGCCGCATGATCTTGCCCGAGCGCGTTTTTGGAAGGGCGTCGGTGAAGCGAATGTCGTCGGGGCGAGCGATCGCACCAATTTCTTTTACGACGTGTTCTTTCAACATGTTTGCTGTCTGGTCGGTCGCCGCAAGTCCGCCGCGCAGCGTCACAAATGCGACCAGGGCCTGGCCTTTTAACTCATCGGGCCGACCGACGACTGCCGCTTCTGCGACGTGAGGATGCCCGACGAGAGCACTTTCGACTTCCGCCGTGCCGATGCGATGCCCAGCGACATTCAGCACGTCATCGACGCGGCCCATGACCCACAGATAGCCGTCCTCGTCGAAACGCGCGCCGTCCCCGGTGAAATAAACCGGGCGTCCCCCGACTTTGAGGTCGCCAAAGTAGGTTTTTCGGTATCGCTCGGGATCGCCCCACACCGTCCGAAGCTGCGACGGCCAAGGCCGCGTGACAACCAAATAACCACCTTCGTTTTTGCCGCATCGGCTGCCGTCTTTGTGGATGACCTCGACGGCAATTCCGGGCAGCGGCTGCGTACACGAGCCAGGTTTCGTCACCGTCGCACCCGGCAGCGGCGAAACCATGATTCCGCCCGTCTCGGTTTGCCACCAGGTGTCGATGATCGGGCACCGCTTGCGACCGATGGTCTCGTGGTACCAAACCCACGCGGCAGGATTGATGGGCTCACCGACAGTGCCCAGCAGCCGCAGCGTGTCCATTCGGTACGCATTTGGATGTTGGTCGCCCCAGCGCATGAACGCTCGGATTGCCGTCGGTGCTGTGTAGAAAATCGTGACACCCCACTTGTCGATGATTTCCCAAAAACGCCCTCGATGCGGCGTGTCGGGAGCGCCTTCATACATCACCACCGACGCACCGTGCATGAGAGGCCCGTACACAATGTACGAATGCCCCGTCACCCAACCCACATCGGCGGTGCAAAAATACGTGTCTTCATCGTGCAAATCGAACACGTACTTGGTCGTGAAACTGATTTGCGTCGCGTAGCCTCCGGTCGTGTGAACCACGCCTTTGGGTTTTCCCGTCGTCCCCGACGTGTAGAGAATAAAGAGCGGATGCTCAGCAGGCACAATCGCCGGTTCGCAGCGCCCACTTTCCGCTTTCAGCAAATCGGTCCAAAAATGGTCGCGGCCTGGGTGCATCGACACGTCCTGACCTGTGCGATTCACAACCACAACGTGCCGCACGTCCTGACAGTGTTTCAGTGCTTCATCCACGTTGTGCTTGAGCGGAACCACTTTCCCGCGTCGGTAGCCGCCATCCGCCGTCAGCACTGCGATGGCCCCCGCATCCTGCACGCGGTCTCGAATCGCCTCGGCGGAAAAACCGCCAAAAATCACCGAGTGCGTCGCGCCAATCCGAGCACACGCCAGCACCGCGATCGCAAGTTCGGGCACCATCGGCATGTAAATGACGACGCGATCGCCCGTTTTGATGCCCAGCTTGAGCAGCGCATTCGCCGCCCGACACACCTCGCGATGAAGCTCGAAATACGTGAGGACGCGGTGTTCGCCCGGTTCGCCTTCCCAAATCAGCGCCGCCTTGTTGCGCCGAGGCGTCGAGAGATGCCGATCGAGACAGCTTTCCGTGATGTTGAGCTGTCCGTCGGCAAACCACCGAACAAATGGATAATCGCTGTCGTCGAGAGCCTGCGTCGGTGGCGTCCGCCAGACCAGTTCTTGCGCCTGTGAAAGCCAAAAACCATCCGGGTCGTTTTGCGCCTGTTTGTGCAGCGCATCCAACCCTTCGCGGTTCAAAAGTGCTTGCGCGACAAAGCTTTCCGGCGGAACAAACGTGCGTTTTTCGGTAAGAACAGAGTCAATCGTTTTCATAGCCACACTCTATCGCAAGCCGGAACCAACAAAACAGCGTGGTTTGTTATGCTGCTGACCATGTTGGGGGCCCAAAGCCTTTTGTTTCCTGTGACGGTGCTCGATTGGTTGCGTGCGCGCGTGCTCGACCTTTTGGGCAGTTGGGCGATTCCGCTGATGCGGCGGCCCGAACTTCGGGTGTGCTGGCGAGGCAGCGTCGCGATTCTGGTCGCACTCATCGGTTCGACGTGTTTGCCGCTGTGGATTTTGGCGTTGGGGCCGCTGTTTCTGGGTGTGCCGCATTTGGTGTCCGACGTGCGGTATTTGATCGTGCGCCCCGGCCATCAAACGTCGCGCAAGATGGCGGCCTGTGTGGGTATCCCTCTTGTGCTGTGTGGTGTGGGCGGTGGCATGCCGCTGGGTCTTTTGGCGGCCTGCGGCGTGTGTGTGGCGACGCCGGGCAGGCCGTGGCGGCGCGTGCTCGGTCTGGGTCTTTTGTTGGGTGTGTTGGCGCTTGGTTTTTTTCGCGGGCTGTTTCCGTGGTTCGAGCTGGCACTTGCGCATTTGCACAATCCACTGGCCGTCGTGCTGTGGCTTCTGTGGCGGCCTCGCCAAGAACGCCTGCACATCTATCCGATTGTGTTTTACCTCCTGGCCGTGTTGGGTCTTGCGACAGGCCTGTTTTCCGCTTTCCCGTTTGGCCTCGCGTCGGCACCCCGTTTTTCAGAACCCGTGCTCGACTTTTTCCGAGACACGCTCGCGCCCGATTTTGCCGAACCGTGGGGCACGCGCCTTGTGCTCTTGTATTGCTTTGGGCAAATGGTCCATTACTCGATGTGGCTCCAAGTGATTCCCGAGGAGGATCGCCCAAGACCCACACCTCGCACCTTTGCCGCCACGTTTCGGGTGTTGGGCCAAGATTTGTCTGTGCCGCTGTTTGCGTGTGCGCTGGTCACGATGGCGGGCTTATGGGTGTATGCGCTGCGTGATTTGTGGTCTGCGCGAGAAGCGTATTTTCGGATTGCCACATTTCATGGCTATCTCGAAATCTGTGCGCTGATGTATTGGTTTGTTGCAGCGCAAAGGCCTCAAAAACCGCGCACCCTCCTCCAAACCGCAAGAGGCAATCTTCCGGTCAGCCCAGACGCCACCGCATAGAGCCGTTCAAGCGTTCAATCGGCGCGAATCGGCGCGAATCTACTTTTTGTCCAAGGAATCGATCGGGGGCTTGTGACTGGGGGCGAGTGGGCCCAACACCTTGGTGCTCTTTGCGCGCTCTGGAAGCAGCGGATCGATGCGTCCTGCGTACCACGCGAGCGCCGTTCCCAGAAGAAGCAGCAAAAAGACCCACAGCGGCCAAAGGCTGCGTTTTTCAGCGAACGGATCTTTGAGGGCCCGTTCGGCACCTTTGGGAAGCTTGGGCAGGTCGGTCAGCGCAGCGGCAAACGCCGGCGTGATTTTCACCCTTCCATTGAGCGCCCAGCCGTTCGCGTCCAAGATCGGTCCGATGTTGCGCTGCCGCAGTTTCAACCAAGCCACAAACACCGCCGGCCCCGACACCGAGAGCATCAGCGCCAAGAGCCCGAGCGGCATGTAGTACCCCAGGCCAAAGAACATCGCCAAGAGGCTGGTCGCAAACGTCGCGATGCCGCCGACCGCAACGCCGACCGCAGCGACCGTGCCGATATCGATCCCTTTTTTCACGGGCGTGGGCTCGGCGATTTTGGTTTTGTCAGCCTGCGAGGCGGCGACCGATGCGGTTTCGACCTGCTTTTGCGATTCGGCAGCGGCGGCGGCGGCGCGTTTGGCGACTTGCTCTTCGATCAGGCGAATCAGGTTTTTGTACGGCGCAAAAAAGGCCTGGCGAAGGCTGATGGGGTTGTCGATGAGCTTGGTAATCGTGGCATCCCAGTCGAGGCCCTGGCGGTCATAGAACACGCCGTTTCGGCCCACCATCAGGTTGTCCACGTCTCCGTTTGTGAACGCTGCGACGATCGACCGCTTTGCTCCGCCCGGTCGCGACAAATCGCAATACGCCAAATGGACCTTCGACAAGCCAGCCAGCGCGGCGTGTTTGCCCGGATCGGAAACCGGCAGGCACAAATGACACGCGCGACCATCTAAATAGAGCGTTCCAGCCACAAACGTCGCCGGTTTTCCGCTGAAAAAAATCGCGAAGCTGACGAAGTTTTGCAAAAGCCGCAGAAAATCGCGCTGGCACCGCACGAGCTTTTCCAAATCGTCGAATTGGGCCAATTCCGGCGCGACGGCGAGGTCTTCAGCGATCATCGCGGAAATGTTGGCTTTGTGATCACTTTGCACAAGCCACCGCAGCCTGTCTGCGCCCAAGCACTCGACTTTCGTCGTCGGTTTTTCGGCCTGCCACGCTTCGTATGCAGAGAGTTTTTGCACAAGCAATTTCCATTCCGTTTCGGACAGCGTGGTTTGTTCCGGGGACAGCAATTTTCCGACGGCATCCTGTGCCAGCGTCCGCAGTTTGTCGGCCCATGCAGGGTTTGCGTTTTTGCACAGAGGCAATGGTTTGTCGGCTGCCACCTGCGCGAGCGGCAGTTTGAGCAGTTCCGCCGGACATTCCGCCAAATCTTTGGCTGCGACCGCCGCCCATTCCGCGTCGTTTCCACCGAGCACCGCCAGCATCCGCGGGTCAAACGCCGCCAAATGGCACCGCGTAAAAAAATCGTCCACTTTGGCTCGCACCGCTCGCACGGCTTGCGCAGCGGCGGCGGTCGCGTCCCCGAGCGGCAAAATGTCCTTGGAACCCTCCGACTTCGCAAGCCACGCCAAATAGGCTTCTGCGTCTGCGAAAAATCCATCGACGTGAGCCTGATCAACCCCGTCGGTGTTGCTGAGATCGGCGCTTTTGCCGAGCGTCGCCAAGATGTCCCCAATCGTTTTTTGCACCTCGGGATCGGACGCGGCTTCTTTTGGAATGACGCCATCGCCATTTTTCGTCGGGTCCGAGACCAGCTTGACCCGATCGGCCAGGTCGGCCACGTCGATTTGGCTCGCTTGCGGCTGCCCCAGAATTGACAAGACCCGTTTCACCGTCGCGAGCATTGCTCGACCCGCCTCGGTTTTTTCGTTCAGGGCGGCCAGCGGCACATACGACCGGCTCGTCAAAAGATCATCCGGCGATTTCAGGACCTCGGTCAGCCAATCGATCGCCGCAAACAACTCGGGGGGACGCAATCGCCCGTCTTTGTCCGTGTCCAGCAAGTGGAGCGTCCGTTCCTCGATGTCGAGTCCCTGTGTCGGACATGCCAGCGCCACCCACAACTTTTGGTCCAATTCGCGAAGGTGAACCAAGTCCTGCCCGTTGCGAAACACAACCTGATCGAGCCCCCCGGCCCGATAAAACTTGAAGCGATGATTGGCCATCAAACCAATCTACAGGAATCCCTCAAACCACAGAAAGCGGCAAATGCACAGAAAACGACAATTCTTCCAACTTCACACAGCGCAAGACTCGAGCATCCCGGAGGGGGACCACCACCATGCGAACAGTCCTTGTGACTTTATAACCGCTGAATAGGAATCGGTTTATATTGAAGTCTATCTGTCGAAATGGGTGGATTTCCGGGCCTCGGAAAGGCGTTTTCGTTGTCCGAAAAAAACGACAATTGCGGACAAAAGAAAGACCGCGCAGAACGCAAGGGAAAAAGACAACATTCGGCCTGCGGAAAACAGCACGCCGAACAACATCGTCAATGTAGGTAAAATGATAGGAACGGCAATAAAAAGGGGAAAAGCAGCTTTGAGATAGGCTTTGCGCTGGGCTTGTGTGGAAATGTTCTTGCAAAAAGGACAGGCGGCCAGGGAGGCTGCGAACTGCGCTTTCTTTTCCAATGTTCGCTGCGCCTTTTTCCAGGCTTCTTTTTGAAAATAGCTGTTGCGGCCTCTGATGGGCTCGTCTTCAGAGTCAGAAAACGCATCTGGATCGTGGAAAGTTGCCTGCGCTTCTTTGCCGCATAGCGTGCAGCGAAACGTAATCGCACAGGTTTTCGGATAAAAAAGCGGGCCCGCCGAATCCATCAGTATTGTTCGTATCCGACAGAGAACACAAAGGTGGTTAACGCACCGACCGTAGATGTTGCGGTTGCCACGTTTGTAAGGCCCACAAACAAGGGTTCCAGTTCCAAACGCAAAGACACCGCTCGTGTACGGCCCGAGGGCAAATTGCGCAGTGGCACGTCCGCTCCAAAACGAGCGAGGAAACCACCGGCCAGACCGCCTCCTCCGTATCGATCCGTGCTGGCATACCCAATCGCGGGGCCCACGGAGGCAACCCACGAACGCGCGAAGTGAAGCTGGCCGAGGGCAGAAAGCGCGGCCTTGGTGCCCAAGAACGAAGGGCCGACCAGAAAGCCGACGCGCGGTTCGGCGAGCAGCGCAAATTGTGGATGTAGGAAATAGCCTGCGCGGAAAGAAAGGGTCAGACCTCCGCCGACGCTTCCTGTGGCCAATTCGGGCTCCGACACCGTCGCAAGACCCAAACCGCCAGAAACACCCCAAGTGAAACCTTTGGGCAAAGGCGGCAGCGCTGGTTCACTGATGTACACCGGGGGCGGTGGAGGCATTTCGACCACAGGCGGCGGAGGCGGCGGAGGCGCGGCACTGGCGACACACACATCCAACGACACCGGAGCAAATTGCGTCACCTGGCCGAGTTCGGGGTCGGTGTACTCAAGTCTGACCTCGACCGGATCGTTTGTTTGGCGCTGAAAGACGACAAACTCACCGTGTTGGCCCTGGTATCCAGCGAAGGTGGCTACACCGTCGCGGTTGAACACAAAGCGAGCGAGCGACGGATTTTGTCCGAGTCGCAGCGGTTCGCGGGTGCCCGTCGCAAAAAACTGGGTGGTGATGGCGCAACCGGCCTGGCCATATCCAGCAAAATTGGTTTCGGCGGAAGTGATCATGGTCCGACGGAAAACAAACTTGAGGGGAATCACCATGCCCTGGCTGGTCAACAGCTTGCTTCCGTCGCGCAACACGACCGAAAAGACGCCGGTGTCCTGCCTGTGAATGTCGAACACCTGCCTGATTTGGTCTCGCAGACGATCGAAGCGGGCTTTCGACTCAGGATCGCCGTCGCGGACGGGAATTGCGGGCAGGACTTCGAGGCTGATGCGTTCGCCAGGGCCGGTGATTCCCTGGAAGTGAACCAACCATGTTTTCTGAAGATGGGGCAGCGCGCCGGTGCGGCCTGCCTCGGCGATGTCTCGCTCGATTTGTGCGATGTCTGGGCTGCGTTCGTCCGCCCGTGTCGATTTGGGAGACAGCAACACGCCCGAGGCGGAACTCACAGCAAGCGCGACACCGAAACCGACCGAGCGAAAAATGACACGTTGTCTGGAAAACCACATGTCGTCTGATTAGCCGCGTCCATCGGGGAGATCAAATTTTTAGGAATGTGGCGGGCTTAGGAACCAAATTCAGCGACCAGACTTTGCACTTCTTTCACGAATTCTTCTCGGTAATGTCGTTCAAATTCTTGCCACGTACACAACGTTCGGGGGTCTTCGATGCGATCGACAAACAGTCGTCCGTCCAAATGATCAACCTCGTGTTGAAACGTCCCGGCGGACACGCCTCGCACGACGAAATCCAGGTCGTTTCCGAGGCGATCCCAAGCTTGAACGCGCACGACGGCGAACCGACGGACGCGGCCTCTCAGATTCGGCACTGAGAGACAACCCTCGAAGTTGGAAAAGGTGCGCGGCGACAAAGGCAGAAGCGTCGGATTGACGAGGACAGTGAGCGGAATTTTCGGCTTGTAGGGGTAACGGGCGTTTTGGCCGACCTCGATGACGCAGGCACGGACGCTTTCGTAAACCTGTGGCGCAGCGAGGCCCGCACCGTCGGCATCACGCATGGTGGAAATGAGGTCGTCGATAAGCTGTTGCCCCGACGGAGACAGCAGCTCTTCTTTCGAGAGTGGGCGTGCGGTTTTTCGCAATACGGGATGACCGATCTGAGCAATTTTTCGCAGCGACATGGTTGTGCATCATACAGGCTGGGCCGGGGGCGCCGGCTGGGCAAAAAGGCCTACACGCAGACCTCCGTTGTGGAGTGTCTCGACGCGGCGAGGACAACCGGCTGCGGTTGCGAGCTTTGGGTCGGGCGTAAACACAAACAGCCGAAAAGCAGGATGGCGACGAACAAGCTGGAACAGCGAGCGGTACGTGGCGACGATCTGCCCGTCGCGCAGCCGCTTTCCATACGGCGGGTTGCACACAATCAGACCGGCTTTCACCGTCGGGAGCGTCAACTGTTTTACGGAACAAGTTTGGAAAACAATGTGCTGGGAGACGTTGGCTCGTTCGGCGTTGTTTCGAGCCAAATCGACCATGCGCGGGTCGTGGTCGCTCGCAAAAATCGGCGCGAGAGGCTGAGGTCGCTCGTTCGATTTCGTGTGGGCGACGAGAGTTTCCCACACCGGCTTAGAAAACAAGGGCCAATCGAAAAACGCAAACCGGCGGAGCAAGCCGGGGGCTCGCAAAAGCGCAAGGTGCGCGGCCTCGATCGCGAGTGTGCCGGACCCACACATGGGATCACACAGGGCGACTTGTCCGTCAAAACCAGACAGGGAAAGCAAGGCGGGCGCAAGAGTTTCGCGCATCGGGGCGTGGCCGTCCTGTTGGCGATATCCGCGTTTGTGCAAAAGTTCGCCCGACGAATCGACGGAAAACAGAAACTCGTCCTGTTCGCCGCGCGCGAAAACATGAAGAAGCGGGGCGTCGGGATCTTGGGTCTGCACAACGCCCGAATCGCCAAGTGCCGACACGACGCGCTCGGCGATCGCATCGGAATGAAACAACCGACATTTGTGCGCGGCCACCGAGACGCGCAGACGAACCATCGGGGCTGCAAACCGGGGCCAGGGCAGCGCAGCCGCCTTTTTTCGCAATTCCGAAAAGTGCAGCGCGCGAAAACGACCAACCCGAAGCAAAACGCGCGTCGCTGTGCGCGACTCCAAATTGGCGCGGAAAAGGGTTTCGAGAGAACCCCAAACCGTCGTCCCGCCTGCCTCGGAGCGCCGGGCAGAGTCGGGAAACAGTGCGGACAATTCGTGAAAAAGGCAGGTTTCCAAACCGGGAGCAGCGACGGCAAACCATTCGACCCGCGTCGAAGATGACAAAACATGGGACGCGACGCTGGACATCTGGGCTCAGCTTGCGGCTTGGATCAAATAGGTCTTGATAAATTCGTCCAAATCGCCGTCGAGAACAGCATCGACGTTGCCGATTTTGAGATCGCAGCGGTGGTCGGTAACGAGGCGATAAGGTGCGAGAACGTAGGAGCGAATCTGACTGCCCCACTCGATGGATTTTTTTTGGCTGTTGGCTGCGTCGATTTTGGCTTCTTGCTCGCGCAGTTTTTGGGCGTAAAGCATGGCTCGCAGCATTTTCATCGCGGTCGAACGGTTCTTGTGTTGAGACCGTTCAGATTGGCATTTGGCGACGAGGCCACTGGGTTTGTGGATGAGCCGTACGGCGCTTTCCGTTTTGTTGACGTGCTGTCCGCCGGCACCACCTGACCGCATCGTCTGGACTTCCAGGTCCTCGTCGCGGATGTCGATTTCGATGGAATCGTCGATTTCGGGGTAGACATACACGGCAGCAAAGGCGGTGTGCCGTCGGGCATTCGAGTCAAACGGAGAAATTCTCACCAGACGATGCACGCCGCTCTCGGCTTTCAAATAGCCGAAGGCATTTTGGCCCCGGACGGCGAAGCTGACGGATTTGATGCCCGCTTCCTCGCCCTCTTGAAGGTCAAGTTCTTCGATGGAGTAGCCTCGGCGCTCGGCCCAGCGGTAGTACATCCGTCTGAGCATGTCGGCCCAATCCTGCGCATCAACGCCGCCAGCCCCGGAATTGATCGATACGAGCGCGTCGGTGTGATCCTGCTCGCCGGAGAGCATCCGACGAAGTTCCATCGCCTCGATGGATTTCTCGACGAGGCGAGCCTGTCGCAGGGCCTCGGTCGCTTCGGTTTCGTCTTGCGCTTCCTCGGCCAATTCGAGCAAGACTTTGGCGTCCTGAAGTTCGCGAGTAAACCGTTGCCAATCCCCGACGGTGGCTTTGTGCGCAGCCTGTTCCCGCAAAAGACCCTGCGCCTTGTCTTGTTGGTTCCAAAAAGCGGGGTCCGACGAGATTTGTTCCAGTTCCAGCAGTCGCTCTTCCAGTTTTTCGATGTCAAAGATGCCCTCGGAGAGCAGCAAGCCGCTCCCCAAGGGACCGCAGAAGTTCGTGCGTTTTTTGTGTTTCAAGCGCCATGTGAAGTGGGATGGAACTAACACAAACCGCGCAAATGCGGACCAAAAATAGGCCCTCCTTTCCCAAACGGCGGCACAGGCAGGCACGCGGTTGACGGCATCGTCGATTTGATGGTTGGACCATGATTTTGCGGTTTTTTGCGAGCCAAACCACACGTTTTGCCGCTTGTTCTCTCCGTCGCTGCCAAGCTTGTCTCTTGCGCGACGCGCCGAGCTTCTGATATAGGCGGAGATACATTTTGGTAGGAATCCACGGAAGGTGGGTCCGCCCGGACCCGCCTTTTTTTTTGAAAAAAGCCATGAAACCCGTTGACCTAAAAGCACTGCACAAACTCGTCGAACCAGTCGTGGACGGCCAAGGGTACGAATTGGTCGATCTGGACTGGACTCGGGGTCCGTCTGGGTGGGTTCTGCGCGTGACGATGGATCGGTTGCCGGGCCAGGGTCATGTGTCGCACGCCGATTGCGCGTCGGTGTCGCGTGAGGTTTCGGCTCTGCTTGATGTTCACGACGTGCTGCCCGTCGCTTACAGCTTGGAAGTCAGTTCTCCGGGGGTCGATCGGCCCCTCAAAAAGAGCGCAGACTTTGCTCGGTTCGTCGGGAAAAAGGCGAAGATTCGACTTCGCCCAGACGCGCAACAGTCGTTTCTTTTGCAAGGGCCGCTTTCGCCAGAAGCCGTTCCACGGCGAAACTTCAGCGGCACGATCGCCTCGGTGGATGGAGAGCGCGTGAAAATCGCGGTCGATGGTGCGGGCGAGTTTGAATTGGTGATCGGAGAAATCGAAAAAGCCAACGCTGTGTTTGAGTTCGTCTGAAAGAAGCAAAAATCACAGGTCTTGACGAATCGGCCCAAGAACGGGCCGGGAAACAAGGGAAACGCGATGCAACCCAACCTCTCGATGGTGCTTGAGCAAGTGGGCAAGGACAAAGGGATCGACAAAAAGGTCCTGGTTCAGACGCTCGAGCAAGCCATCATGACCGCTGCCAAGAAGGTCTTTGGTCTCGAACGTGAGATGGAGGCGCAATTCAACGAGGACAGCGGGCAGGTGGACCTATTTCAGGTCTGCATTGTCTCGGATTCCGTCGAGTTGAAGGGACGGGACATCGCCAAAGCGGACGCCGATCAATATGGGTTGCGCGCTGACATCGGCGATGAACTTCTGTTTCAGATTTTTTACACCGACGGAGATGCAGAAAAAGCCTCTGAACAGGAACGCAAGTACGGCGACATTCTGGATCTTCACGACACGGTAAGGCGGTTTGGACGGATCGCAGCTCAGACGGCGAAGCAAGTTATCGTCCAACGGATTCGTGAGGCCGAACGAGAGAATACGTTCAATGAATATCGCGATCGTCAAGGCGAAATCATCCACGGAACGGTGCGACGGTTCGAGCGCGGAAACATCATCGTGGATTTGGGAAAAACCGAGGCGATCTTGCCGGTGCGAGAGCAGGCTCCTCGAGAGAACTATCGGATTGGCGATCGGATCGTGGCGTATTGCGTCGATATCGAAAAAAATGCGCGGGGTCCGCAGATCGTGCTGTCTCGGGCCTCGAAAGGTTTGCTCGAAAAACTGTTCGAGCAGGAAGTGAGCGAGATCTACGAGAAGATTGTTCGCATCGAATCTTCCGCTCGAGAACCAGGCTCGCGCAGCAAGATCGCAGTGAGTTCTCGCGACCGAGATGTCGATCCCGTTGGTGCTTGTGTCGGGATCAAAGGCTCTCGGGTGCAGGCCGTCGTGCAAGAGCTTCGCGGCGAAAAAATTGACATCGTTCCATACAGCGAAGACCCCGCCCGGTTTGTTTGCAACGCGATCGCTCCGGCAGAAGTTTCGCGTGTCGTGATTGATGCCGAAAATCACACGATGGAACTGATTGTTCCCGACGACAAGTTGAGCCTGGCGATTGGCAAAAAGGGCCAAAATGTTCGCTTGGCGTCGCAACTGACTGGTTGGCGGATTGATATTCATGCGGAAAGCCGCGTGCGCGAGATGGAACAAATCGAACGCCAAGTGCTCGCGGGGCTGGAGGGTTCGTCCGAGGAACTGTCGAGCACGCTGTTCCGGTTGGGGTGGCGCTCGGTGGCGGACTTGGCCGATGCGAAAATCGAGGATTTGCGTAACGTGCCCGGAGTGGGAGGGGAGGCGGGTGCAGTTCGTTTGAAACATGCGGCTCTTGCGTTCGTGAACGACGAGCGTTGCAAACGAGGAGAGCCGCCCCTCGTGCTGGTTGATCGGGGATCTCAGGCCGGTGCGGTTTCGTCGATGCAGCCGATGGCAGATGGTCCCAGCCGAGTCGTTCCGCCATCGAAGGCGGCGAAACCGCA
Organism: Pseudomonadota bacterium; assembly: GCA_035328405.1. Taxonomy (GTDB): domain Bacteria; phylum Myxococcota_A; class Polyangia; order Palsa-1104; family JAEUJZ01; genus JAEUKA01. The sequence goes on from DAOLIT010000024.1 coordinate 27,239, forward strand.
GAGCATGTTGCCTGGCGTCGAGCCGGACATTCTTGCGCGTCTGCTGGATGCCGGGTACTCGACGCTGGAGTCGATGGAAGAGGAAGACGAAGAACGGCTTGCTCAAGCTGCTGACTTGACCCTCGATGAGGCACGCGAGGTCAAACGAAGAGTCGTTCGCCTTTTGTCTCGGAGCAGTCGCTAACAGGCAGAGAGGCAAATCCCCCATGGACTTTTCATCAACGAAAGATCGCAGGCAGACCTCGAAGCGGCACGTTCCGTTTCGGACCTGCGTCGGATGCAGACAGATTGCCGATCAGGGGACGCTGCTTCGGGCGTGGGCCGATCCATCGGGGCATCTTTCGTTCGATCTGGGCCCGAGGCGATTCGGACGTGGCGTTTATGTTCACAGGCAAGAGGGGTGCATGAAAGCAGCCCTAAAAGTTGGATTTGCGCGGTCGCTGCGGCGCATGGTCCTCGTCGGTGATGTCGCAGCGTGCTACCAACTTGCTGCCGTCTTGGACAGCCCGTCACCGGGCCCTGCCCCTGCACTCAGTTTGAACAATCAGGACAACCACCCATGAACACCGAGAGCGTCGGGACCGCAGGCTCAAAAGTCGCCGTTTACGAGTTGGCCAAAGAGCTGGGGATGCCCCAAAAGGACTTGGTTGAGAAAATCCGGGCCCTGGGCATTGATGCAAAGAATCACATGTCGCGTCTTGAGCGTGACGAGGTGGACCGAGTCCGTCGGGCTTTTGAAAAAGAGCGGCACGAGAACACGGTGCAAGAGCGGGTCAACGACACTGTGATCCGTCGTCGGGCCAAAGACGGAAGTCGGCTACACCCGGAAGCGCAGCACGTACCTGTTGTGCCGCCTGTGCCTGAATTTCGCCCGACAGCGTCCGTTGCTCCGACTGAGCCCGTCAAGCGAGTGGTTCGGGTCGTCAACCCAGGCGGTGCTGTGTCCGCCGGACAGGTCGCCGCAGAACCGAAACCGGTTGTGTCTGCACCCAAAGTCGCTTCTTCAGCGACGCACAGCGGGCCGCAAACGGGGCCAGGACCAGAGCCAAAGAAAGACGCAGAAAAACTTCCAGCGGCCAAAGTCGAAGCAGCACCCAAGGCAAAAGGGGTCGAAACGGTGCCTCGTCCGGTGCTCTCAGTTTCGTCACCACCGATTGCGGAGACTCCGCCTGTGGCAGAGGTTCGGCCCGCTCAAATGCCTGAGGCGAAAAAGGATTTGGCGGCAAAGGATGAGCGGCCTCGAGAGCCCTCAGCCAAGAAAGACGAGTCGGGTAAAAAGACGGCCCGCGCAAAGGCCGCCGAACTCGCACCGGTTGTGCCGACGACAACGGACGCTCCCGGTCGGGACAGTGTGCCGGTTGTGCAAACTCCAGTGACAGGTGCGGCGGTTGCGGCAAAAAGTGAGTCGGCCACGCCTGCTGTTGTGACAAAGGCGGTCGAACCGCGAACCAAACCCAAGGTGGCTGAACCCGAGGCTCCCGTCGCAGAAGCGGTTCCGACAAAAGCTGCGCCAGATGCTGCGACACAGACCGACAGCAAGCCCGTTCAGGCGGCTCGGCCCGCAAAAACGGAAACGGTCCAAGGCCCAACGGTTCACACGGCAAAAGAGCCGGAGCGTGCCGCAGTGGCTGAAAGCAAGCCGGTTTCAGCCAAGCCGGTTTTGGCCAAGCCCGCAGAAACAGAGCCCGCCGCAAAGCAGGCCAAACCAGAGGCGGAGCGAGTCCGGGTGATGCAAATCCCCGCGAGCAAATCCCCTCTGCGAGTTGAAAAGGGGACAAAACCACAGCCCGAGCGTTCAACGGAAGCGGCTGGGGCCGATCGTCGTGGGGTCGCTGCTCCTGCTGTGCCGAGCGAGCCGAATCGGGTCTCCGCGCATGGAACGCCATCTTCGGTGTCAACGCCCGTGTCGGCTCCTGCAAAAGTCTTTGTGACCGCGCAAACGAGGCGGTCGTTGGAAGGGCTGGGCCCAACGGGTCGCGTGATTGATTTGTCCGCTTTCAAGCCGCAACCGGCGGCGAAGCCAGCGCCCAGCAGCGAAAGCCCGCGACATGTGCGCGCAGATCAAAGGGACCGGGGAGACCAACGGACCGAAGTGCCGGTCGAACCGAGTGTGGGGCGTGGTCCTCGGCAAGAGGTGTCGGGAGAACGCCTACGTGGTACGCAGGAATCTCGGCGTGCGCCTGTGGGTCCCAGCCAACCGACCAAAGGCAAGCTGCCTCCGGGCCGCAAACCAGGCAAGACACAGATCACCACGGCAGCCGAACACAAGCGCGTCGTGAAAATGGGCGAAACGATCGTGATCGCCGAGCTGTCGCGTCAGATGGCGCAAAAGGCTACCGACGTGCTCAAGAAGATTTGGGAACTTGGCATGCGCAACGTCATGATCAATTCCCCGATCGACTTCGATACGGCGCAACTGGTCGCGACTGAGTTTGAGTGGCGAGTGGAATCGACCGCTTTCCAAGAGCAAAGCGTCGTGAACGAAGTCACCGACAAGCCGGAGGATTTGAAGCCGCGCGCTCCGGTGATCACGATCATGGGCCACGTCGATCATGGCAAGACTTCGCTGCTCGACGCGATCCGAAATGCGAACGTGGCAGCGGGCGAGGCGGGAGGCATTACGCAGCACATTGGTGCCTATCGAGTGACTTCTCAGGCAGGCGATGTGGTGTTTTTGGATACACCAGGACACGAAGCCTTCACGGAGATGCGTGCTCGGGGTGCGCAAGTTACCGACATTGTGGTGCTGGTCGTTGCAGCCGACGATGGGATCATGCCTCAAACAGTCGAGGCGCTAAACCACGCCCGAGACGCCAAAGTTCCTATCATCGTGGCGGTCAACAAGATCGACAAGCCGGGTGCGCAACCGGATCGCATTCGTCAGCAACTTGCATCGCATGGGCTGAACCCCGAGGAATGGGGCGGCGAGACGATTTTCTGCGACGTGTCGGCTCGCACCAAAGTGGGCGTGGACAAGCTCCTCGAGATGCTCGCTCTGCAATCCGAAGTTTTGGAATTGCGCGCCAATCCGAACAAGGCGGCCAAGGGCGTGGTCATCGAGGCGCGGATGGACGCCAGACGTGGGCCCGTCGCGACGGTTCTTGTGCAGGACGGAATGCTCCGTATGGGCGATACGGTTGTCGTCGGCGAGGAAATGGGCAAAGTTCGCGCAATGAGCGACGACAAGGGTCGGACGCTTTCGCAGGCGGGACCCTCGATGCCGGTCGAGCTTTTGGGCTTGTCGGGCGTGCCACGAGCAGGCGAGGTTCTGAATGCTGTCGCCGACGAGCGCGCGGCCAAAGAGTTGGTCGAACACCGTCGCCAACGTCGGATTGATCGCGATCGTGCAAAAGCGGGTCCGGTTTCTCTTGACAAGCTGATGGATGCGATGAAGGCCGGCCTCAAGGACCTGAAGGTCATTCTGAAGGCTGACGTGCAGGGTTCTGTCGAGGCGCTCGGCAGCGCGCTTGGCAAGCTCTCGACGAAAGATGTGAAGGTGACGGTGATTCAGTCTGGCGTCGGCGGCATCACCGAAAGCGATGTCAACTTGGCCAAGGCGGGCAACGCGATCATCATCGGCTTCCACGTTCGTCCGGCGGGCAAGGCCGCGAATTTGGCCGAGCAGGAAAGCGTGGACATCAAACTCTACGACATCATTTACGACGCAATCGACGATGTGAAATTGGCGATGGCGGGTCTTCTTGCACCGGTCAAGCGCGAAAAGCTTTTGGGCAAAGCCGAAGTGCGCGAGATTTTCAACATTCCAAAAGTGGGCGTCGTCGCCGGTTGTTCGGTCAGCGAGGGAACGATCAAGCGTTCAGCACTCGCTCGGTTGGTTCGAGACTCGGTGCTGATTTACAGCGGCAAGCTCGGTTCGCTGCGGCGTTTCAAAGACGACGTTCGCGAAGTGCAGCAAGGCTATGAGTGCGGCATGTCGATCGAAGGCTATTTGGACATCAAAGTCGGCGATGTCATCGAATCGTATGAAGTCGAAGAGATCGCGCCCACGCTGGCGTAGCCTGCTTTTTCCACATGATCGTCGGTGTCTGTCGGATCACGTTGCAACTCGAGGACTGTCACAACGAGAAAGACAGGCGTTCGGTGCTGCGCCGTATCAAAGATCGCGTCCAACAAAAATGGAACTGCGCCATCGCTGAGGTCGGTGACACGGAATCGCTCGAAACGGCTCAACTTGCCTTTGTGGTTTTGTCGAGCGAACGCAGCTACACCCAGTCGCTTGTTCAGAAAATCCTGTCCTTTGTTGAAGATTTGGCGTTTGCCCGGATCGTCGATGACGAACAGGATTTTTTGGATTATGGAGACGGCTCGATCGCGGATCTTTCGGATCAGCAAAACCAGCATTTTGAACCAGATGAGCCGGGACCACCGATCAAGCGAGCTGCGCTGATTGTTCCTCGACCGCTTGCGCCGGCTGAGTATCCGTGGGATTCACCGACGGTAGATGCGCCGATCGCAGAAGCGAACCAGCCAAGTCCGCGCAAAGAGCCTGCGGACCGTTGATTCGACGCGACGAAGCAAATCCCCGACGGCGTGTTGTTCGAGCGGTGGAACGTCACTCTACGCTGGTGTCTTGAGAAGAAGTGGCGTCCTCGGCCTCATCGTAGGGTTGAGTTGCCGTTGGTGCTGTGTCGTGGGCGAAGGGATCTGCCTCCTTTAGCAGGCGATCTATGTCGAGTGGGTCGAATGGTTTGCGGAGAAACTGCTCGACGATGTGCGGCTCGTTCAACGTCAACTGAAACAAGACGTTTCCGTCCATGCTGTGGGTCACGATGAGCCGAGTGGCACCCTTTCCATGTGGGCGCATGTCCTCCCAAATCGCCCATCGGGTGTGGTTGGCGAGCCCGACAAACCGAGGCTCGGTCGATGGAGGCGTTGAGGACGAAAGCGTTGGGGATGAAAGACTCGGTTTCGGGATGGAGGCGACGCGCAAGGATGGCGAAGTCTCGATGATCTTGTTCCAGAGTAGATAGGTGTTTCCATCTGCGGACCAGCCACCGGTCGCGTCAGGTGGGACCAACAGACCGATCAGCTCGACCATTTCCGTTTTGGCGGAAGCGAGCACCGTGGTTCGGTCAAACGCTTTGCAAATCGCGAAACGCGGCAACGCGGTCGGCTGAACATCGCAGCGGGAAAAGCGCGGATGAAATGGGGACAGCGCGCCTTGGACCGTTACGGACACACCTGTATCCGTTTCCGCCACCTGCAAACGGGGTCGCTTCTGGGTTGGCTCTTCAGGTTGGGACAGGAACTGAGGGCCGCAGGTCAGCAGCAGGAAAAAGGGGGCAAAAAGCAGAATCCCAAACAACGGTAGCGATGCGTACCAAGGGCGAAGATCGCTTTGCTTTGACATGGGCGGCAGACCTCAGTCCAATCGTACCGTCTGTCAGAGGGGCTAGCTACTGTAGCGAAATTGCTCATGAACCCCTCAAACTCAGACAAAAAATGCTGTAGGAAACAGTACAGAAAAATATCGAACAATTGGCAGACACAAGGGAGAATAGGCCGATTCAAAGGAACAGGAGTTCACCTCATGGGGGTAGGACGTTTTGTAAGCCTCCTTTTTTTGCTCGGGGTTCTTTTCCACGGAGAATGGACCTTCGCAAAAAGCGGGCTTGTGGTGGTGAAGGCAGGGCAATTGCTGGACGTGCGGACAGGAAAATTGTTGGCACAGCAGGCGTTGCTCATTGAAGACGGACGGATCAAAGAAGTAGGACCGCAACCCACATTGCTTGCGCGGGCCCCAACGGGCGCGACGATCGTGGATTTGGGAGACCATACGGTCTTGCCGGGACTCATCGATGCACATACGCACCTGACGTACCGAGCGGATGTGGCGAGTTTTCCGTGGCTTGGGGTTTCTGCTCCCAGAGAGGCGTTGTTCGGGGCGAGACATGCCCGAATCACGCTTTTGGCGGGTTTTACAACCGTGAGAAATCTGGGCGCGCGAGGGTTCTCGGATGTCGCGCTCCGCGATGCGATCGTGGAAGGCGATGTGCTTGGGCCTCGGATGGTGGTGTCGGGGCCGTCGATGGGCTCGACCGGAGGGCACATGGATTCCAACCTGTTGCCCGCTCCGTTTCGATTCACCGAAGAAGGTGTGGCAGACGGGCCGGAGGGTATCGTTCGCAAAGTTCGCGAGATTGTGAAATACGGCGCTGATGTCATCAAAGTTGCGGTCACAGGGGGATTTTTGTCCGTTGGCACAAATCCAAACAGCGGGCAGTACAGCGACCAAGAACTCGCGGCACTGGTATCGGAAGCCAAACGGTTGGGCAAAAAGGTTGCGGCGCATGCGCACGGAACAGCGGGCATCAAACAAGCTGTGCGAGCCGGCGTGGATTCCATCGAACACGGCACGGAAATCGACGACGAGTGCATCCAACTGATGAAATCACGTGGGACTTTTTTGGTTCCGACTGTGTTCTTGTGGTCGTACTTCACTCCGGACGCTGCTTTTCCGGGCGTGCCTCCCGAGAAAATCCTCAAGGCGTACAACATGTCCAAAGACGCGAGAACTCGCTTGTCGAAGGCGGTTCGGGCGGGGGTCAAGATTGCGTTTGGGACGGATTCGTCGGTGTATCCGCACGGCCTCAACGGCCACGAATTTGCCGCGCTGCTGGACTTGGGAATGACGCCGCTCGGGGCGATCCAAGCCGCGACCATCAATGCTGCGGCACTTTTGGGATGGGAACAGCAGGTTGGGCAACTTCAGCCGGGCTTTTATGCCGACCTTGTGGCGGTGCCGACGAATCCGCTGTTGGATGTGCGGGTGCTCGAGAACATTCCGTTCGTGATGAAAGGCGGCGAGATTGTCAAGGACGAGCGGACCCCAAAGAAATCAGCGCCGTAAACGAGAAACGCCCGCTTGCCGCTCCGAGTAGGTCGCGACAAACAGGCGTTTTCGTCGAGGGACGGTGGATTTCTAGTTCACGCCGACGGCGGTCCAAACCGTGCCGACGGCCTTGTATTCGGCACCGGTCGATCCGTACAGATCCTTGGCGGCATTCAAAGTGGCCGTGCGGGCTGCTTTGAAGTTCGTCGAGGAAGTCATGTACGCGGTCAGGGCGCGGTACCAAATTTTTTCGGCTTTTTGACGCCCGATCCCAGTGACGGTCTGGCCGGACGTGCGGTTTTTGCCGCCTTGTGAAAGCAGGTAGAAGAAGTTGTTGGCGATGCCCGACGAATAGTGGACATCGACGCCGCTGCGATACTTCGAGTAGTGGTCAAGCGATGCTCCGTCGGCCACCGGATCGGCCATGTTGCGCAGGAAACTTCTGCCAACCATGATTTTTTCGCCGATCAGAAAGTCGCCAGGGTCCGAGGCATTGGCTGCGTAGTACTCGACGGCAGTGCCGAAAATATCGCTCGTTGCTTCGTTCAGACCGCCTGATTCGCCCGAATACACGAGTTTGGCCGTGCGCGAAGTGACGCCGTGGCTCATTTCGTGTCCGGCCACGTCAATCGCGACCAGAGGTTTGAGCACGCTGCCATCGCCGTCCCCGTAGGTCATGCAGAAACAGGAATCGGACCAGAAGGCGTTGTTGTATCGAGTGCTGTAGTGAACGCGGGATTGGGCGGCTTTGCCGTCGTTGGCGATGCCGTTGCGACCATGTACGTTTTTGTAGTAGTCCCACGTTTTGGTCGCCCCGTAGTGCGCATCGACACCTGCGCTGGCTGCGTTGCCGGTCGTGCCGTCTCCCCAGGAGTTTGAGGTTTGGCTGAACACCGAGCCGCCCGAGGTCTTGTTGGCCAAGTTGATCGTTGGCGAGTAGCCGTGGCCGACATCGATGAGCTCGTACTTGGAACCGTTTTGATTGGTGTTGAGCGACACCGTGCCGACGTACAGGCCGCGTCCCTGTCCGCCGACCGCACCCGTCTCAATTTCGTCATACGCGCTCAGCAAACGGCCATCTTTGGCATCGACAAACGTATGCAGCACGCTTGGGGTACCGTCGGAGAGCACACCTTCACTTACAACCTCGTATGCGAGTGGTTGATCGGTTTCCTCTCCGAGTGCATGGATCACCAATTTGGGTGCCGAGGCCACGACGCGCTCGACGTTCCAGGTTTGTCGCGCGAACCTCTCGGCCTGACTCGGCGTCAAATCGGGACGTTGGCTCGCGGAAATTGGTCGAAGCAGCATCGCGGAAAAGGTTTCTTCCTCGCGCACCGTCGCTGTTGAGTGAACCACAAAGTCGCCACCAACAACGGGCAGGCCACGGTAAAACCGATCGAACCGAACGTGTTCTTGACCAAACTCGTCCACTTCGCGGTTGCGCTGGCGCAACACATCGTTGTTGTCCAGGCCAAGCTGAGCGCCGCGCGCTTGGATCAAAGACACCGCCTGCGCGCTCACCTCTTGGCCATCGTTGCTTTGCGCCTCCACCGCGATCAAATCGCTGCCACCACAGGCCGGAAGAGCCGCCATCGCTGCCACTGACAAGAAGAAGAACTTACGCATGGGAACCTCTCGTTTTTGGGTTTGTTTGTACGACCGAAGCCTTGACGATGCGAATTGCGTGCCAAACATCTCAAAGCCCATACGCGGCCAAAAAGCGAGGGCGTTTCCGACGAGGAATCGTCGTTGTTGCCGCTCAAATCGGTGGTCTGAACCTGGGGGGAAAGTCCCCGAAAGGTGGGTGGAATGGGTGCCAAAACCCCCAACGCCCATGGGCAGCGGACTTTCCATCGCGCGCGCTTCTCGGTACAAAGGCCAAAACACACAAGTTTTCTGGAAACCGCGATGAACCAACGTCCAAACATTGTCGAAATCATCGGTGTCCCCTGCGACTTGGGCTGCAACATTCGAGGCGCTAACGTCGGGCCTGCCATGGTGCGGGTGGCGGGTTTGGCGGATCGGTTGGAAAAACTGAAAATTCGAGCGTTCGACGGCGGCGACGTGATGGTTCCTTTTCGCGAACGGCTGGGTCCGCAAACGCTCGAGAGTCAACCGCTGTATGTTTCGACGATCGGCCAAATTTGCGACGAGGTGTTTGCTCGAGTGCAAGCCTCGCTGCGAGCCGGGCGGTTTCCGCTGATATTGGGCGGCGATCACTCGATTGCGATCGGCTCGATCAAAGGAGCGGCGGATTTTTGGGTGCAGCAAGGTAGGCAATTGGGTCTTTTGTGGGTGGATGCGCACGCGGACATGAACACTCCGGCGACATCTCCGTCGGGAAATATCCACGGAATGCCTCTTTCGACGGTACTCGGGCTGGGGTTTGAGCGGCTGGTCCATACGGGCGGAATGGGCCCACGTCTTCGGCCCGAAAATGTCGTCCTTTTGGGGATTCGCGATCTCGATCGAGACGAACAGACTTTCGTGAAAGAGACCGGCATTCGGTACTACACGATGAAGGATCTGGATCAGCGCGGCATGTACGCGGTTGTCACAGAGGCGCTCGATGACCTGACGAAGCGTTGTGCGGCGCTGCATGTGTCGTTCGACCTGGACGCGGTGGACCCGGTGTACGCGCCAGGCGTCAGCACGCCCGTGCGCGGCGGCCTTACGTACCGAGAAGCGCATTTGTTGCTCGAGCTTGTGGCTGAGCAAGGACTTTTGCGATCGCTGGATTTGGTCGAACTCAACCCGATGAACGACGTAGGACACCAAACCACCCGGCTGTGCATCGAGCTGGCTCTGTCGGCGCTCGGGAAGACGATTGTGTGAACCAGACCCAAGCCGTTTTTGAGCAAGCACTGCGGGCGAATGCTGACTTAAAGGAAGTTCCACGATAGTCTGTCGGCCATGTCGTCTCGTCGAAGCGCAGTGCCTGACATCGTGGGTTGCACCTTCGTTCTGTTCGCGGTAGCGCTTGTGTTTCCGGTGTTGCGTGCGCCGTTTTTGCACCACGACGCAAGGGCTCTGGCGCTCGATTTGCTGGGTTTCGGAGGACTTCTCTTGGCAAGTCTCCTGGCTGCGGTGGGCCTGTTTCTGCGCCAGTTTGTCGCGTATGTGCTTGCGATGGCCTTGTCGGTCTTTGCGGTGGGCGCAGCGGTCGCCAATTGGCACATGCCCGAGACAGGCCAGCTTCCGACAGCCGTTCTCGCTGGCATGAGCTTTGTTTTTTTGCTCGTGAGTTTCGACGAGTTTGAAAACGGCAAGAAGTCGCAGTCTTCGACGAAACCACCCGCCCAACAGGAAATCGAAGCCTGATCGTTTGGCCGATCCAGCACAAGGGCCAGCATAAATCGTGCCATGGGCAAAATGTCGTATTTTGGGGGTAAAGCGCGGGGTTTGTGCGCTGGGCGCGTACACACAGGGCATGGAGCTTGTCGGAACCCTCAAGGCTTTTGAACTTCCGTTTCCCTCGGAACCGCAAGTACGACCTGGTCACTTTCCGGACGTAGCGCGGACCAATTCCACCGGAGCCGCTCGCGAGCGCGCCTGGAACGAAAAGCCGAGCCGTGGCCGTCGCCTCGGCGACCGAGGGAGCGAGGCCGAAAGCCGCGAGATGCCCGGTGGGTTTGGCCACAGGAGTCTGGGAAGTGAGCAAGTCGTACCAGGCAAACTTCGCAAAACCCACGCGCCGTGGCAGGCCCGACGTTTGCTCATCGACGCGGCGGGCCAATTGGAAGGGTTCGTCAAGAACTGTGCGCCGTCTGAACAGGACCTTCTTCGGGCTGCGCTCCGTGACATCGAGCGCATCGCTGAAGCGTTGGCACCGCTGGCCATCCGCCCCGAGCGCAGTCGTCGGTTGAGGTACAGTCCGGCCTGGCGGCGTGCGTTCGCGGCGCTTTTGCGCGAGCGACGAGAGATGTCTGGCTTGAGTCGTCGGCAACTGGCGGTCAAAAGCCAGCTTTCCTGGACAACGATTCGCAATCTGGAAACCCTGCGGACTCATCCAGAGAACGGAACCATCGAGCGGCTTTTGCGCGTCAGGGAACTGCGTCTGACGCTGCGAGATCTACCGTCGGAAGCTCTGCCGCCAGAGGCTCTGCCGCCAGAGGCTCTGCCGCCAGAGGCACTGCCGCCAGAGGCACTGCCGCCAGAGGCACTGCCGCCAGAGGCACTGCCGTCGGAAACCCCTCTCTGTCACCGGCGCGGCGAGGGTATTGTCGCACACCCTACCAAACACCGTCGTTCCGCCCGTCGAAAAAGACTGGTATAAGGGGACCCCTTTTCTCATGGCCTACGCTTCCCCTGGTCCCTCTTTTGAGCCAAAGACCGCTTCTTCAGGAGCATTTTCGTCGCTGTGGCCGCGTCCTCACGAGCGGTTTCTTGCGATGCGTTACTTGTTTCGACGCGGACCGCACCGAGGGCTTCTGTTTCTCGCGGGTCTTTCGCTGGTTTTGACCGTCGCTGTTGAAATCGCGTTTTTTTTCGTCCCCGGAGCTCAAACTCCGCAGTTTGCGGTTTTGGCACTCGCGCTTCCGCTTTTTACCGTCGTTGCGGGTCTTTTGAACGTCCTTTCCGTCTTCAGCACCGTTGCAGTCCTGGGAGTTTTGTTGGGGGTCGCGGCGCTCACGGTTGTCATGGCTGTCACGTCTGGCTTTCAAGGAGAAATTCGCAACCGCGTCGTCGGTTTCAATGCGCACGTTCTGATCCTGAAATACGGCATCGACTTTCACGAATACGAAAGCGCGCTAAAAAAATGTTTGTCTCATCCGTCGGTGAAGGCGGGTAGTCCGTTTGTCTACAATGAAATGCTCATCGCCAAAGAAGGTGCGCTTGCGGCGGGTGTGTTGGTCAAAGGAATCGATCCAAACCGAGCAGACATTGTGTTGGGCCTTCATTCTTGGCTTTTGCCACTGTCCACCGGAAAACCACCTTTGGTTTCGGACCTTCAAACCGAATCCGTACCCAATTCTGGAGGACCGCCGCTTCCCAGTTTGTTCATCGGGAAAGAGCTTGCGCGCAAACTCAAGGCGCAACCGGGTGACAAGCTGCGGCTGATCGCGCCGCAATTGAATTTGGACGCTCTTTCCGGGAGCGAACCGACGCAGGCCGCGCCACCCAGGTCGCAAGAATTTCGTTTGGCCGGCATTTTTTCGTCGGGATACGACGACTACGATCGTCGTCTTGTGCTGGCGGCGTTGGCACCGTCACAACAACTTGTCGGCCAAGGGGATGTCGTTTCGGGTCTTGAAATTCGGACGGATTCGATTGAACGGGCCAAAAAAACGGGTGCTGAACTGGTCGCCATGCTCGGCGGCGCACCGTATCGCAGCCTCGATTGGGAGGAGCTGAACCACAACCTGTTTGCGGCGCTGGCTCTGCAAAAAACGGTGCTGTCGTTGGTGCTGTTTCTGATCATTTTGGTCGCAGCGTTCAACATCGTCGCGAGTCTGACGATGATGGTGATCGACAAGACCCGCGAGGTCGCGATTTTGAAAGCGATGGGCATGAGTCCGAGGTCGATTTCGTCGCTGTTTCGCGTCGCTGGGATGGCGATTGGTTTGTTGGGGGTACTGCTCGGTTTGATTCTGGGCGTGTTGACCTGCAAACTCATCGAGGGAATGGGTTATTTGCTCGACGCTCACGTCTATATGATCGAGCGTTTGCCGACGCAGATTTCGCCGTTTGAACTTGTGCTCACCGCTTGCATCACCGTGCTGATTTCCCTTTTGGCGACGGTATATCCGTCGGTGCGTGCCGCACGGCTTCATCCTGTAGACGGTCTGCGATACGAGTGAGCGAGCGCGTCTCGACGGAGCGCCTGCACTGGTTCGCCGTTCCACAGCGAGAAAAACGACCGTTCAAACAACGAGCCGGCGCTTGTGGTGTGGTAGTCGCCGGGGTGAACGTGCCCGTCTGGATCGATGCACGCGATCTCCCACAGCGCACGACACGGAGCGAACGTCGTTCGGTTGGCAAAATCGTCCGTCGCGCGAAATTCCAAAAGTCGCTCGTCGGGCTCGCCGTGACAGGTACAGCCTACAGGTGGGCAAAGGTGGTCCACAAACACCACACCGCCCGCTTCACAAATCGCCCGCGCCGCGCTGACTTGCGCCTGCACCGATTCGGCCAGCGGAGACGCGCCAGACCGGGCTGCAAACAGATTCACGGGATAGCTCTCCTCGACTTTGAGCCAATCGATCGACAAGGCCACCGCCTGCCGGGCCAGCTCGGGCAGCTCGTCCACGGTTTGCGCGAGCAGCACCGTCGAAATCCCGAGGCGCAGGTCCGCGCCAGTCGCTTCTCGGAACGAAACCGCGTCGCGCAGGTGGGACAAAATGCGCACAAAGTCGCCCCCGGCTCGAATGGAGTCGTTTGTATGCGCGGTGCCACCGTCGAGCGAAATCGCCAAACTGTTCACGCCTGCGGCCACGAGTTTTTCCAAAACCAGCGGTGAAAGCGACATGCCGTTGGTGAGCAGATGTACGTCAAGCCGTCGCCCGTCCCGCGCCTGTTTGGCCCGCGCGAGTGTGTCAAAAAACAACGGCGACAGCAGATTTTCCCCGCCGTGCGAAAAACCCAGGTAATTCGCCGCACAAAACGCCTCGTCGAGTGCATCGAGCACCCACGGTTGCATCGAGCGAGCCGTGCCGTCGCGGGTCCGGGTAGGTGCGTGTGTGATGCAGTGCTGGCAGCGCAGGTTGCAACGCTCGGTCAGTGTCAGGTACAGCTTCGAGGGCAGAAAAAAACCGTGCGTCGCGCCGAGGGAAAACGCTTCTTCCAGGCGCGAATCCATGGTGCCGAGCAGCTCGCGACCGATTGCAAGTGCCGCTCGTGGCTCACTCCGACGGATGACCCACGCCGAGCAGGCCCCGAGCGTGATTTCGTGCGGGTCCTCGCCAGGCGCAAATTCGACCGATCCGAGCACGCAGACCGGATGAAGCTCGCCGGGACCTTCGGGCAACGCAAAATGGGCTGGTTTGTCGTCGGGATTCAGAAACACATCAAGCATTTCCGATCCGTGCTGCCGCCGAAAAGCAAACAGGTTTGTGTCGTTTGGCATCGGCAACGGCAACACTTCGCCTCGGCGCAACGCGACGAATTGCCGACGGGCGGAAACCAGCGTTTTTGCCAAGGAAAGCGTCGGGTGATCGTCGGAAATTTCTGCCCACGGAAAAGGCATTCGTTCGGGCCAGACATCCTCGAAGCCGCGCGGAGGACTTGCGGAAGACAGCGACAGCTCGTCGCCCGCGTACAACATCGGAATTTCGGGCCGACACAGCAGCAAAACCAGGCCCAGCCGAGCGCGTTGTGTGCCGCACAAACTCGCAAGTCGAGGCGTGTCGTGCGTCGATAAAAACGTGAGCGCCGCGTGGCTAGGACCGTTATCAAACGACCGCGCCGAGAGCATTTCGCCAAGCGCCACCGACGACAAAGATCCCGAAAGCCACCGCGTCGTCGCCGTTTGAAAAGCAAAATCCGTTGCGCAATCCAGCCCGAATGGAACGTAATGACCTAGGTTGTTGACCGTCAGTTCTCCGAGGACGAGCGCGTCCTTTTTGACCTTGTGAACGGTGTGCTTCAGGGCTGCGAGCCACTTTTGCGGAACGTCGGCGGCAGAATCCAGTCGGAAACCATCCACCCCCAGCGACAAAAAGTGACGCGCAACGCCGCATAAACAATCGAGCACGTCGTCGTTGTCCGTTTGAAAAAGCGGCAACTGCCATTGACCGTGTTGGTAGTGCTCATAACCTGGATCGGGACCGTCGGAAAACGGCCAACGGTACACGCGAAACCACGAAGCATACGGCGACGCGGGGCCCTTTGCTCGCACGTCGCAAAACGGCAAAAAATCGCGATGGACATGGGTCAAACACAGATCGAGCAGCACGCGCACGCCCAGCCGAGAAGCGTCAGACAGAAGCCGAGAAAGCGCAGCCTCTCCGCCGAGAGCCGGGTCCACGACGAGGGGATTTTCCGCATCGTATCGGTGCGCCGACGGGCTTTGGCACACGGGTGTCAGGTGCAGCACCGTAACCCCCAGATCGGCCAGGTAAGGCAGCGCCGCGCGCACACCGTCCAGATCGCCGCCTGCACGGGCTTTTTCGTCGGTCAGTTTGGGCCACGGCAGGCCATCGCCTCGGCGAAATCGGTCGAGGAATACGCTGTACAGCACCGCGTCGAGCCACCACGAAGGTGCGTCGCTCGGTTCAGGCAAGACAGCCAAAGCGGTTTGATCGGGCAGACCTACGATGCGGCCACTCGCCAAACGAAACACATACGAAATCGGTTGTGCGCACGTCGGCAAACCCGTCTCGAACAGCAGGTGTTCGTCCTCGTGGGCGACGAGCCGCATCGGCCACGGTTTGGGTGGTTGTGAGTCTAGCGTCACCACCGAAAGCGAGTCCGAAACTCCTTTCCGCAGCGCCGCTCGGATCACAAGCCGCCCGTCGGGCAGCGTGAACACCCACGGAGAGGCCGGAACATGCAGGACGGGTTCCTCGGTGCCTCCGACGCACAGCACCTGATTGCGAAGGCCGTTTTGGCTGCGGGTGCGAGGAGCGTCCCCCGGCACATGCCACCGTCCGTCCGGCGTGCGCAGTTTGTACGCATAAACGCCCGGCGATAGCGACAGCGTGACGCTAGGCACCTTGTCGGGACCGGGCACAAGCAGACGTGGCGCTTGCCAGTGCGGACATTCGCCGAACAGCTCGCTTTGCGGCGGCGCGTCCGGGAAACGCAGACACAGCGTTCTTTGGGAATCGCGCTTGCGTGGCCCCAGGGGAAAAACGCGCATCACGCTTCAGCGGGGCGCAGGCCAGCGGCGGCCAAAAGGGCCTTGTCGTCGTCTGTAGACCGGTTGTCCGAGGTGAGCAGCCGATCTCCGTAAAAAATCGAATTTGCGCCCGCGACAAAGCAGAGCACCTGGGCTTCTTTGGACAGCAATTGCCGACCGGCGGACAGGCGCACGCGGCTTTTCGGCAAAAACACGCGCGCGGTCGCGATGGTCCGCACAAGGTCAAGTGGGTCTACCGGTTGAAGATTCGCAAGAGGTGTGCCCGGCTGTGGAATGAGGGCGTTGATGGGCACGCTTTCAGGTGGTGGGTGAAGCGACGCCAATGTATGCAGCAGCGCACACCGATCGTCGATGCTTTCTCCCATGCCGATGATTCCGCCGCAACACAGTCCGATGCCGGCCTTTCGCACCCGCTTGAGCGTTTCCAGCCTGTCGTCATAGGTCCGCGTCGTCACGACTTGACCATAAAACGACCTCGACGTGTCCAGGTTGTGGTTGTAGGCCGAAAGCCCCGCCTCGGCGAGCTGGTTCGCCTGTTCTTGCGTCAGCATGCCGAGGGTGACACACGCTTCCATTCCCAAACCCCGCACGCCTTTTACCATCGACAGAACTTGCGCAAACGCAGGCCCGTCTTTCACATTCCGCCACGCCGCGCCCATGCAAAACCGTGTCGCTCCGGCTGCTTGAGCCGCACGCGCTTTGTCCAGCACCTCGTCGAGAGATAGCATCGCCTCCTTTTTGGCCATACCGTGGGAGGCCGACTGCGAGCAATAGCCGCAATCTTCTTGGCAGCCTCCGGTTTTCACAGACAGAAGCGAGCAAAGCTGGACTTCGGTGGGGTTGTGGTGTGTGCGATGAACCGACATCGCGCGAAAGAGAAGCTCTGGCAACGGCAGGTCGTACACCGCCCGCACATCGGAAATTGAGAAGGTTTTTGTGGAATCTACCGTCGCAGAATCGGAACAGCCAGAGGACGCATTTTGCATGCGCGGCTTATACCACGAAGACCATGTGCTTTTTGGGCCGGGCCGAGGCCGCGTCCCTCGCGTTCGCGCTAACTGGTTTTTTGCAGCAGCAGCTTTGCTGCGGCTTGGAGCGCGTCGTATCCAAAACCGACGTGCTCCTTCGCGGCCAGCAAGTCCTGCGCAATCATCACAAGAACTTCGTGCGGAGAAGCCCCGATCCGTTTCCCAAACGTCACACGCTGTTCCACAATCGACTCACCAAAACTCGTGTCTGCATTTTGCATCCGACGTCTGTATGGACGGGGAGCTGCAGGAGCAGCAGACGAAGCAGAAGACGAAGCAGAGGGAGTTCCCCCGTGGTCTCCAATCGGACGACCGGAATTCCATCGCCGACCTGGCCCCCGCCGTCCTTGTTCCGACAGACTTTTGTGCGATTTGAGACCGTGTTCCTTCCGCAGCGCGTCGAGCTGCTCCGGCCAACCCACAGGCAGTGGCAACACCTTTGCTTCGATGTAACCCAGGTCTGCTGCGCTGATCTGGAGGTGTTCGGCCAGCTCCTCTTTGCTCATCCCAAGCAAGCCCCGTTGCCGCGAAAGCCAAATCCCATCGTATCGAATCACCGACGGCAACGTCACCGCTTGCAGACTCTCTGCATTGGTCACAATCGACAGCCGTTTGAACGGCGAAATAAACCGATGCGGCAAACGGAGGTCCAAATCCACCAGCAACCGGAGTTCGGTCAACGTACATCCAAGCGCCCGACACACCGCCTCTTTCGACAGTGTGATGTGCGACAACCGTTCCCCAAGCCACTTTCCGCAGAAAAACCCAGGTTCCATCGCTTTTGCTCCCCGCGCTCCCTCCTGTTCTCCACTCGAAACGACGGTTTCCTGCGCAGGAGTGACCGCACCTCCTTTCGGCTGTACATCGGCCACCCCATTTTGGGGTTCCGCATCCGATTTCGGGAGTATGTCCTTCTGTTCCAGTTCGGGGGATGCCTTGCTGTCTTCCTGCTGCGGTTCTGTGGACGGAACAGCAACATTCACGATGTTGGGGTCATTCTGGGTGTTCACCACATGTTCTGCTTTCGGTGCCATCTCTGTTTGCTTCTCCAAAACCTCCCCCACAGTTGTTGTTTGCGCGGTTTCACTTGTTGTTTGCGCGGTTTCACCGGGAATGCGGAAACCCAACGTCAAAAGCGTTGGGAGCCATGCAGACGGAATCGGAAGCTTCCTGGTTTCCACCCTCGTCAAGACAACTTCCGATAGTCCCAAATGATCCCCAAGTTTTCTTCTTCCCAGCGCAACGCGTTCTCGTTCCTTCCTGAGCCAACCACCATCCAAAGTCTGTCCCTGTGTCACATCATTCCCTACCGGTGTGTGTTTCTCAGTTGTGGACATCCACTCCCCCGTGTTGTTTGTGTGTATTCCTATTTGTGTTGTGCAGATAATCCATGACTTTCCGGCCCCCAGCGTACCGCACACAGGTGGAACAAGAAAACGACAAAGTGCAGACATTGCGTTTTTCAGCAAAAAAAACGCAAAGGAGGAAACGGACTACACAAAAGGCAAGGGGAGATAGGAGTCCGATAAGGCTGACACAGGTATGCCGGAAGTAGGCAAAGGGGGAAGGGAGAGGGTCAGTATAGGTAGAGAAGGCGACGGGCGACAAGCAGCGACGGAAAACGAGACTTGACTACAAGGAAGAAACGCCGCGTTTGAGGCGAAAACCATCGCTTCTGGCACCTCGGTTTTGGGCGTATTCCACAAGGCCCACGCCGCGTTTCCATTCCAGAATCAAAAAGTGTCCGCTCTTGTGATTCCATGTGTAGCGCAGCGTATCCCCCTTTGTCGTGATCTTGGCCACTGTGAGGCCTGTTTCCTTGTATGTTTTGTTGCCCTGACTGATTCCCAAAAGGTCCGATTGTTCATATTTGGGCGCAGCAGAGCGTTCTTTCAGTTTTTTTATTTCTTCCTCTGGTTTGTCTGTGGAGACTCGGACGATCTCCTTGTCGGTGGTCCACAGCAGAATGGGGTCCAGCTTTCGTGGTTTTCCCGTCTGTGATTTCACCGACTCAAACGAGATCAAGTACGCATCACCCCAAGTGAAATTTCCCACTCGCACTGTGACGACCTTGCAACTTAGGGGGACTTCTTTCTTTCCGATTTCATCGCCCCATTCCGTTCCAGAAAAGGTCGCAAGCGCGCGGTCGTTTGTGCTTGCATAAAGAAACGGATTTTTTGCAAAAGCAGAAACTGAAAAGAGTAGAAAACTGCCCAAAAACAGCCACAGGGCCGCGCTGCAAAACAGCCAGAGGTCGGCTCTCTGTTTCCACACCAAGCAACTCATTTTTCGCATGTTGTTCCTTTCTCAGACGTTTCCCGCTCACCTGAGTCAAGTTGGGTTCATTGGGAATGTATGTTATGGGCACGTGGGAGTGTTTCATGCACGCTGATGTTCTGCCAAACCGACATCAGGACATCCACCGTGTCTCGGATTTCTAGTGCGGCGTCTTCCTTTTGCAAAGACATGAGACGGCGCACTCTCTCTTCTGCATCGGCGATCTCTGCAAGCAGCATTTGGTCTTTGGTCCATCGTCGGAGATGAGCAAAGAACGCCTGGTGCAAATGCAGTTTCTGCATATCCCGAAGAACCTGCGCGCACAGCACGTTGTGCGTGCCCTCCCAAGCTTCGATGACGATCGAATCTCGCAAAAGACGAGGCAAAACAGAGAACTCCTCAATCGTTCCGTTTCCACCCAACACTTCGATGGCATCACGGACGACAGTTGTTCCGCGCACCGCCGTAAAATACTTGTTCATGTTCACGACCAAACGGTGTACGGCTCGCGTGTTTTCATCGGCGACTCCCAAGGCAACTTGATCTGCGAGCGCAATCAACGCAAACGTCCCAGCGATCGCCTTTCGCCGCGATTCTGTGATTCTTCCCAGCGTTCTTTTCACCAACGGAAATTCCGCAATTTTCTGACCGAACGCTTCTCTGCACGCAGCAAACGTAGTGGCTTCGATCTCAGCTCTGCGCATCATTCCGCACGCCGCAATCGCGTTGTACGTTCGGCTTGTGTTGAGCACGATGTCTACCACTTGCTTGAACGCTCCCTCGGGTGCTCCGATGGACCACGCCACCGCATCCACAAAATCGGCTTCCCCCGAGGCCATGCTCCGTGTTCCTAGCTTGTATTTCAGCCGACGGATGAAGACCCCGTTTGGCGAACCATTACGGAGTCTGCGCGGAACGACAAACGCCCCAAGACCCGCAGTTCCTGGCTGTGAATGGGGAATCCGTGCCGTGACCAAATACAAATCTGCATCGATTACGGAACAGAACCATTTTTCTCCATTGATGCGATAGAAATCGCCACAAGGAGTTGCACGAACAACATTCTGTCCGACATCCGAACCGCCCTGAATTTCCGTCAGAAATTGGGCTCCGTGATGGTGTGCGGGGTCCAGGCGATCGGTGTGCAGCAGGCCAGGCAGAAGCCGCGCTTTCAAGGCATCATCTGCACGCGCCAACAGGAGTTTGATCAGGCCTGCTGTGCATGCGAACGGACAGAGGTGCCCGCCTTCTCCATGGTGTGCGAGCAAGTACGCATACGCCAGTTGGATGCGCTCTTGCCCTGGTGTTTCGTACCGAGACATGGCCCCTGTTCGATAGGCAAGGCGACCGATTTCATAGTACGAGGGATGAAAACAGACTTCCTCTGTTCGACGACCGATGCCGTCGTAACGTCTCAATGTAGGCAGGTGTTCGTCGCGGTTGTTTTCGCAAATCAGTTCATCCAAAACCGTCGCACATTCCTGTCCAAAGCGAGAAAACCCCGGCGACTCCTGCTCGAAAACAGCTTCCCCCAAGTGGTGGCGCAGAAGGGTTTGCAGGTCCGCGTCGTGTTCAAAGTAGTTCTGCTTTTTTCGGCTCTGCCATTCCGAAAATGCAGCGCGGGCTCGCTCGGGAAGACTGAGATCGGAAACAGGATGTTGGGTCACAGGTTTGAACGGTTCCATTCGTGCAAGGTATCACGAAGCGGAGATCCTGCCGTCCTGTGCTGCAACACCCACTTGGTTTTTCTGCTGTCTCTGTTTTTGACTGCGTATGATGCAGCAAACGATGACCACAGAACACGAACCAAAAAAAACAGACCAGACATTGACTGCGACGATACAGGCCGTGTCGTCACCTGTACCGCCACCCAAGGAACGCGCCTATTTTTTGGTCATCGATGGTCAGGTTTCCTATCCCGTTGAGCTTCCAGAAAGCGGAGAGGTGATCATTGGGCGTTCTCCCGACGCGACGATTCGACTCGATGACACGTCTGCGTCTCGGCATCATGCTCGGGTGAATGTGACAGGAGGCGATGCGTGGATTGAGGACATGGGGAGTCGCAACGGGACGCACGCGAACGGGCAACTGATTCGGGAACCGCGCGAGCTGCTCTCGGGGGATGTCATCACGCTGTGCAGTGCGACGCTGATTTTCCACCGCGAGTTTTTGGCGCAAACCGGTCGCAAAGTGCAAAGTCCGTCGGATTTTCGGGCGCGTTTGGCAGAAGAAACAGATCGGTCGCTTGGTTTTTTGCGCCCCGTTTCGCTTCTCTGTTTTCACTTTGCCGGCGGCGCGTCCAGACGTCCGGCGATATTGGAAACGGTCCATTCGTCGCTGCGGTTGTGTGATTCCGTGGCATGGACGGGCGACAACGATCTGTTGGTTCTGTTGCCAGAACGGGATAGGAGCAGTGCGAAACAGGAAGCGGAACGGTTGGTATCTCGACTGAAAATCGGAAACATTGACGTGCGTGTCGGTGTGCTGTCGTGTCCTCGGGATGGGAGCGATCCCGATGCACTCCTTTTGGCCTGTCAATCAGCAGCGCAAGCGTCGGATCTTTCCAAAGAGCAGATTGTCGTCGAAGACACGGCCATCACGATGGATCTCGGCGATGCAAAAATCCTGCTTGTCGAACCGACGATGAAAAAGCTGTATGCGCTCATCGAACGGCTCGCGAAAGCGGAACTCCCTGTGCTCATCGAAGGGGAAACAGGGGTCGGCAAGGAGTTGGCAGCGAAGGCGTTGCACCACCATTCGTCTCGACGGGACAAGCCGCTGCTTTCCCTGAATTGTTCCGCTTTTTCGGAAAATCTGGTGGAAAGTGAGTTGTTCGGACACGAGCGCGGCGCGTTTTCGGGGGCCGTAACGACGAAACAGGGGCTCATCGAAACCGCAAACGGAGGTACGTTGTTCCTCGACGAGATCGGGGAAATGCCGCTGTCCATCCAGGCGAAGCTTTTGCGTGTTCTGGAAACGCAGCGCGTCATGCGTGTGGGAGATGTGCGGGAACATAAGGTGAATGTGCGTTTTGTGGCGGCAACGAATCGGAATCTGCAAACGGAGGTAACAGCGGGCCGCTTCCGTCGAGATTTGTATTTTCGGTTGAGCTCGGCGCGGCTGACGTTGCCACCTTTGCGCGATAGGCCGCGCGAACTTCCGGTGCTTGCGCGTGTGCTGCTGTCTGCGGCGTGCCGGAAGCTCAATCGCCCGATGCTGACGATTGCTGATCCGACGATGCACAAGCTGCTCGGACATCGTTGGCCCGGCAATGTTCGCGAGCTTCGGAATTTGATGGATTTTTTGGCTGCGACTGTCGATGGCGAGACGCTGTTGCCGTGGCACGTCGAGGAGCAGCTTGAACACACTTTGCTCTCTGAAACGCAGAGCGAGGGTCCTCAGCCCGCGTCCCCCAAACCCACCATTGATCGCCCACTGCATTTTCGGCCCATCGACGACGAAATCCGAGAACTCGAACGCAAACGCATGTCCGAGGCACTCGCGGCGTCAGGGGGCGTTCAAGTCCGCGCCGCCGAGCTTATCTCGATGCCCGTGCGCACATTCACCACGAAAATGAAGCTTTACAAACTATCATCCAAAGAGACAATCCGAACCGGTGAATGAGTCCGCCTTCGTTTTCTCCGCCCAAACGATTCGATGAGTACAGGCTGCTCCGCACGTTGGGCGAGGGCACCATGGGGCAGGTTGTGCTCTGTATGGATACCGCGCTGTACCGGCGGGTCGCGGTCAAATTCCTAAAAGGGGTCGAAATTGATCCCTCACAGAAGGAGCGATTTTGGGTCGAAGCTCGTGCGATTGCCCGTCTGTCCCATCCAAACATCGTGACGATTTTTCGCGTGGGCCAGTATCAGGGGACCCCTTATCTGGTTTCGGAATTTGTTGAGGGGCAGAGTCTGGACAAATTGGAACGTCCGCTGCAGTGGCAAAAAGTACTTCCGATCGCGCTTGGGATTGCGCGAGGTCTGGAAGCGGCGCACCGAAGCGGCATTTTGCACCGGGATGTGAAGCCCGCGAACATCATGCTCACGACGCGGGGCGTGATCAAACTGCTCGATTTTGGTTTGGCCAAGGTGGTGGACAATTTGGCCGTCTCGGATGGGGCTGCGTTGTCTTCCCCCGAGGTGGTGATCTCAAGTGGCAAACGCCGGGCTGTTGGAGGACAAGGGGCGGAGACACTTCCGCCCCACAAGAAAAGGGAGCAAGAAGGCGAACCCAGCGCTACGTCGGGAGGTTCTGCGCAGGTCAACAAATTGACGTTGACCGAGGATGGGGTGATGTTGGGAACTCCCCTTTATATGTCTCCTGAAGCCTGGCGGGGGGAACCTGCTTCGCCGAGTGGAGACGTGTATTCCTTTGGCATCGTGATGTTTGAATTGTTGACCGGTCATGCCCCCCACATGGCACCCACTTGCGCTCTTTTGCGGGAGTTGGTTCTCGAAAAACCCGCGCCTTCTGTCCTGAGTGAAAATCGGACGATAGATCCGAGATTGGCGACGATCGTGGATCGATGTCTCGCGTTCGACGTGAAAGGTCGCTTTCCGTCTGCTGTCGAGCTGCTCGAGGCGCTCAAACCACTCGAGGATACGCCGTCTTTCTTTATCCGAACTCTGTCGATCACGAACAGAGTCAAGTGGCTTTTGGGAGTCTCTGTTGTCAGTTTGTCTGCGGCAATTGGGGGGACTCTGTTTCTGAAGAGGAATCCGCGTCCACCAAGTGGAGCCGTCGAGTTTTCACGCAGTACGTTCACGCTTGGAAGTACCTCCGATGAATTGGATTCGGCTCTCCTCTGGTGCAAAAAATCTGGTGCGACCAATTGTGAAACAGAAGAAAAGGCGTTGTTTGACCGCGAACAACCCGCGCATCGTGTGGAATTGTCTGCCTTTCGCATCGATCGAACGGAAGTGACGAATGCAGATTATGCGGAATGGCTGAACAAACAGACGGATTTGCATATTGAAAAGGAACGCTATCTATATCAAGAAAATGTCTTATTAACGGACCTTTATCCTAGTTATGAACCTGCCAATGGAATTGTATTCAATCGAGCAAAGAATCGATATGAAGTGCCCAAAGGAAATGATTTCTTGCCGATGAACCGTGTGACCTGGGACGGAGCGCAACGATATTGTCTTTCCAAGGGAATGCGTTTGCCGACGGAGGCAGAGTGGGATTTTGCGGCTCGTGGTGTCGAAGGCAGGCTGTTTCCGTGGGGGTTTGAAGCGCCCGATTGTGCGCGCGTTCACGTCGCGCGTGGTCCCAGCCAGCAGTGCGCGGCTGCGGATCGGAATACAAAACCCGTAGCGTCTTCTCCGCAAGATGTGACTCCCGAGGGTGTCTACGACTTGGCGGGTAACTTGCCTGAGTGGGTCGCGGACGTGTTTTCCGATCGGTATCCATCATGTCAAGAACCCTGTAAGAATCCGTTGGTTTCGGGCGTAGGTCATGTGATTCCGTCGCAGTTTCGTGTCATTCGCGGAGGAAGTTTCATTTGGCCGCTTTGGTCCGTTCGCAGCGAAACCAGAAGCCGAGCCGAACAGAATCGGGTCCGAGAATCTGTTGGCTTTCGTTGTGCGGCTTCCGTAGAATAAATTGTCTTTTTCCTACATATCCACGAGATGTGTGGAGGATGGTAGGGACACAAACAAAGAGGACATCATGCGCAGAAGGTCGTTCTTATTGGCGTTTGCATTGCCCCTCGTGGCGTGTACTTCAGGGCCTACAAAAGTGGCGGAAAAACCGCTTCAAAGCCTGGGCGCGATGCGTGTCTTGGTCAGGAAGATCGAACAGGCCGGAGCGCAACCCGTTTCAAACGGAGCTGTGTTGAAACGCGGCGACAAGTTGGTCCTTGCGGTGGATGTGGTCGTCGAGCGAACCGAAGCCATCCACTTGTACGTTGCGCAAAAAGACGCGACCGGGACATTTCAGCTGCTCCTTCCTGAACCGGGGATGGCTGCTCCATCGATTCTTCCTGATCAGGAGATCGATCTTCCGTCGGCGACCACCTGGATCGAGTTGGATGACAAAAAGGGGCCAGAATCCTTGTATGTAGTGGGTTCGATGAAGCCGCTTGCGGAAACAGGAGTGCTGTCATTTTTGCAAACCGGTGTCGTCGAAATGACGCGCGATCCGCCACCGGAGCCACTCACGAGTGGGAATCGGGGAATCCGTTTTCAGAATCGGGGGGAGCGCGAAGCAGTTCGGCAGGGGTTGTTTCAGACATCGGGAATTGCCGTGGTTGAGTTTTCCTATCAGCACGAATAACAGAGGGAAAAGCACAGGGCAAAACAGCTTGTTCGTTTGAGCCAGATCGCTGGAACGGGGGACCGGATGAGATTTGGTTGGTTGTGGGTTGTCCTCATTCTGTTTGTGGAAGCGGTTGGTCTTGCGAAACCGCACAAACGCATTTTGCGTCCCTCAAAAGCGGCTGCCAAACCGGATACGTCTTCGAGTACGGCCACCGTTCATACTGACGAACAGTCGACGAAAAAACCGAACATTCGGGTGTTGGTTCCCCTTCCGCAAACCGCACTTTCCAGCGCAAAAGTGACGTTGCTTGTGGGTGTCTCAAGTCCTGATTCCAGCGAGAAGCTTCGAGTGGTCGTGTTTTGGGGAGATCGGCTGCTGGCTCAAGTGGACAAGCCAGACCAACAACAACCCGCAGAGGCACCAAAGCAACCTCCTGAAGTACTGAAAACGCGCGGTGTTGTCATCAAAGGGGTTTCGTGCAGCGATCACGATTTGCAGACGGGTGAACAGTGTTTTTCGATTCCACTCACGCTTCCTTTCCAAACAGGAGTGCTGTCGATTGTTGCAGAAACGAATACGGAACGAAGTGATCCGGTGAAGCTGCGTTTGTCGATTCAGGAACCACCTTCCCCTGAGCTGAAACCCAAGCTGTATGCCGTTGCGATCGGGGTCAGCAAGTATCGGGATTCAAGGCTCAGGCTGCGGTATGCAGAGAAAGATGCAACGGAGTTTGTACACGCACTCAAAGCGCAAACGGGGCTCTTGTACAGAGATGTCGAAGCGAGACTCCTTTCGGACGAAACAGCGACGAAAGCAGCGATACTGGATGCGTTTCAATGGTTCCAGCGTGAAACCACCGCGCGAGATGTCGCGATTCTGTTTTTGGCAGGCCACGGAATGAACGATCCCTCTACAGGCCGGTACTACTTTCTTCCGCAGGATGCAGAACTTTCCGCGATGATGCGGTCCATGGTGTCACAGGAGGACATCCAAGCGACGCTCAGGAATACTCCGGGAAAAGTCATTCTGTTTCTGGATACGTGCCATTCTGGGAATCTGTTTGGACAATGGGGAATGCGCGGGCAGGCGGATATTTCAGCTTTTGTGACTGAATTGTCTGCGGCGCAGAACGGTGTGGTGGTTTTTGCGGCGTCCACCGGGGTCGGTTCTTCCATGGAATTTGAAGGAAACGGGGTGTTCACGCGCGCTTTGCTTGAAGCGATTCGGGGGTCTGCGGCGTATGTCGCAGGTCGTCCCACAACGGTCAACATGTTGGAGTTATATTTGAGCGAACGAGTGAAGGCGCTGAGTCATGGGACACAAGTCCCCACCAGCTCGAAACCAGGGTCGATGCCGGATTTTCCTTTGTTTATGCCGGTCGAGAAAGAAGTGGTTTTTGCATCTCCCAAAAAATCGAAAAGGGCGTTTCATAAGACGTGGTGGTTTTGGACGCTCACGACGGTGGTGCTGGCCGGAGGCGTGGCGGGGATCGTTTGGGGGACGTGGGAAAGGACACCGAATGCTCCTGTAATTAACCCGTAAGAAACAATGGGAATCGATGGGAGGGGAACAGTGCGCATCTTTTCAGTCCAATTTTTGAGTCTCATTGGTTGTTTGAATTTGGTCCGCTGTGCGAACAACGACATTGTTGTGGACCTGACTGGCCTCCCAAGAGAAGCCGCGAAACTGGAAATTCGCACGCGGTTTGAAGGGAAGGAGCCCAAGATCAGCATTGTAGAACCCGCAACTCCACAGTTTGTCATGTCCCCTCAAGAGGGTTCTGATGGGCATCTTGACGTCGAAGTCACGGCATTTGGGAAGACGGAATGTACAGTTTCTAAAGGCCGTGCGGAACTCGTATGGACACGTGGAAAAATGCGCCCTACGCACGTTCAACTGGAACAGAAATCGAGCGAATTTTGTCCCTTGAAGATCACCTTTTCAGGTGAAGGGAGGGTGTATTCGTCTCCATTGGGAGTGGATTGTACGACCTCCTGCGGACCTGTGATGGTGCCTGCTGGTCAACCCATCCAGTTGTCTGTGAATCCGTTTCCCAAGGACTATCTGGTCGATTTTTCGGGGGCTTGTGCCTCAAAACATACGGAAACAGAGCATCGCTGTACGTTTCTGCCTGTCGCTGCATCGGAAGTGGTCGTGGACGTGTATCCGAAAGTCTGTCCGCAAGGCGATTTGGTCAGGTGTTTTTCCGAGGCCACAGGTGTCCCAACGAAAGCGAAGGACAAAGCAATCTATTCTGTTTGGTCCGATTCCCTCAATCGGGCTTGGATGGCTTCGGAAACGGGTTCCGTTTTGCAGCCCCAAAGTTCAGGCGGGTGGGCCCTACAAACCATTTCTCAATCGGTTGAGCAATCAAAGAAAGTGAATTCATCTCCGCTGCATTCCATTTGGGGGGCGGATGAAAAGAATGTTTGGGTTGCAGGGGATCATGGATTTTTGGCCAAGTGGGATGGTTCGGCTTGGCAACCCGTGGGGAACGTCGCGACGGTAGACCAAGATTTGCGAGCGGTTTTTGGCTCGGATGCAAACAATGTGTGGATTGCAGGAACCAAGGCTGCGCTGGTCGCATGGGATGGTCGGATTTGGTCGCCTCAGAACATTCCAATCGCGGAAACGGAACTCCGAGCGGGATGGACTTCATCGCCCAGCAGAGTGTGGGTGGTCGGCTTTGGGGGGGTCGTTGCGCACAAAGTGAACGGCGAGTTTTTTGCTGAGAAAGTGAATGACGGAATCGACTTTGAGTGCATTTGGGGGGACACGTCTGGGCGCGTGTGGGCGGTTGGGAATAGGAATCAAAACGTTGCGACTCAGGGGTACATGGGGGTCGTATACGCATATGACGGCACCGCGTGGACGATGGTCTTTCAAAGCGCAACCACACGTTTCCATGCCATTTGGGGACTGAGCGCAAAGGATTTGTGGGTTGCTGGCGACGGGGGCAAGGTTTTTCGCTTTGATGGCGCTTGGCGGGGGCATTCGCTTCCTGCATCGGATCTGTTGGCGGCTTTCGGAACTGGCAGCGGGAATGTCTGGAGCGTGTCCTCAACCGGACAGGTGTTTCACTACATGCCCCGGTGAATCGGATTCCGCTGAATGAGTCGCATGTATTTCGTAATTTGAATTACGAAAAGAGGTACAATTTCGTCCCGATACCGTGTCAAAAGGGATGCTGCACACAACCGGGCTTGGGCTTGCACTTTCAGTCTGCGCGCTGGGAATGGGGTGTGGGGCGGATTCACCCGAGAATGCTTTTTGGACGAAGCGCAACAGTTTGGTGGTGAATCCCGACGGGAACTACACGGCGAAAAGCCAAACGGACGTGGTCAACAAGTACGCACCCCTGACCGTGTCTGCAAGTGTGGGAGACGCGCAAGTCACTGTGCAAAATGTCGCGGGGCTTGGGCTTTCACAAGATGACCTTGTGATGATCATCCAAATGCAGGGTGCCGACATGCGCTCGACGGACGACGAGCAGTACGGCGCTGTGCAAAACATACAAGGTTCGGGGCATTACGAACTTTTGCGCGTGCGGAGTGTGGACACAACGGGCTCGCGTGTTCTCTTGGATGCGCGATGCGGAGGTTTGCGGAATGCCTACTCCGTGGCCGGGAAAACGCAAGTGGTGCGCGTGCCGCAGTATGGAAATGTCTCTGTTCCGGTGAACACGAGCATCATCGGACGGGCGTGGGATGGACAAACGGGAGGAATCGTTGCGATTCGCGCATCGGGGGCATTTTCGGTAGAGGGCGCGATCGATGCGAGCGGGCAAGGTTTCCGAGGCGGGGCCGCTCAAACGGGGTTGGCGACGCAGACGGATGAAACCCCTGACCGCGCCGGTTTTCGCGTCGGCACGGCTGCTCAAGGTGCAGCAAAAGGGGAGGGTGTGGCAGGGGGTGCGACAGAGTATGCAACGCAAGGCGGACCGTTTGGTCGTGGGGCACCCGCGAACGGAGGCGGAGGCGGAAATGGTTTCAAAAGCGGGGGTGGTGGGGGTGCGAACGGAGGGGTTGGTTTTGCCTATGACGGTCATGGGGTGATGAACCCAAATGCGGTTGGGAAAACGGCTTGGGACTTGGACCCGGCAAAAGTCGCACAAAACAAACTCACGGCATCGGGAGGCGGGGGACGCGGGGGGTATTCGGGCAGCACAAGTGACAAAGACGCGACAACGGTTGCGCCCGGCGATGCGGCGTGGGCAGGCAATCAGCGACGAGAACGTGGGGGGCGGGGAGGCCATCCTCTTTTGCAAGATCCGAAAGCGCGACTGTTTTTGGGCGGGGGTGGAGGTGGCGGGGATGCAAATGGCAAAACGGCGGCAAATGGTGCGGCGGGAGGTTCTGGGGGTGGGCTTGTGTGGTTGTGGGGCACACGTTTGTCCGGCAGCGGAAAAATCCAGGCGAACGGCAATCCTGGAGCAAGCACGACGGGGCCGTCACACGATCAGGGTGCAGGGGGCGGGGGCGGCGGCGGCACGGCTGCGCTGCTTGTGCCCAGTTTGGAAGGCACGTTGTCTGTTCAAGCAAACGGAGGACTGGGCGGAATGCACGGAAATCCGTCGGGAACGGACGCGGCGGGGCCTGGCGGAGGCGGAGGCGGAGGCGTGCTTGAATTGCCGGCCATTGCGCCGATCTCGGTGACTCGGGCGGCCATCGGAGCAGCAGAAGGGGGGACTTTGGCCACGGCTTTGTCGGAATTTCCGGCGAACGGGGCGACGCGCGGCAACGACGGGGATGAGCTTTCCTATTCTCCTGGAGACGCCTTGCCTGGGTGCTTTCTGACCGACCTGTCGGTGTCTGTGAGCAGCAGCCAAAAAAGTGCGGTGCCTGGTCGGGTTTTCACGTTGCAAGTCACGGTCGAAAACGTGGGGACGGAGCTGGCTTTGGGGGCACCGGTTAGCGGTGTGTTGACTCCGGGCGGTATGTCGTCGGTGAATTGGACCTGCACGGCGACGCCGACGGCCTCGGGGGAGGTTGCCGATTGCAATCCGAACCGGGGTTTTCAAACGCTTTCCTCGGCGGCCAGCCTGTCAGGGGGTCAGAAGGCGACGTACCGGGTATCGGTGTCCGTACCGTCGTCAGCGACGGGACAACTGGTCTACCAGGCCAGTGTGGGAACCCCAAGCGGCGCGACCGAAGAGAATCCCGCGAACAACACGGCGTTGCTGAGCGTGCCGATTCAGCCGTCTGCTGATGTGCAAGCATTGGTCACGCTGACACCGCAAACTCCGTCGAAAGGGCAGCCGGTGACGGTGATCGCAGCGGCGCGGAACATGGGCCCGTCGGATGCGCGAGACGTGGAACTGCGGTTTTCGATTCCGGCAGGTTTTCGCGCAAGCCAAGAACCCTTTTCAGCGACGCTTTCGTGCTCGGGAACGGCGCAAGACGGCTATGTGTGCAGGGGTGCGCAACTGTCGAACATGAAGACAAACGAAGCCGTGGTGGTTTTGGAACCTACAGAGGACCTGCCGGAACTGGTTTTTTCGGCGGACGCATCGAGCGCGGTTCCCGACGACCTGCCGGAAAACAACACGGCGTCGGCGTCGGTTTTGTATGACTTTGCCTTGCCGTCGTATCGGTCCGTACAACTTGGGGGCGGCGGCTTTGGGTGCAGCGTCACACCGGTTTTCGCGACGCGCACATCGTCGTCCGCAGCGTTTGCAACTTTCGCGGCAAGTTCCGCCATTTTCTTTTTGCGCCGACGGCGTCGGCCCATCCGATAGGGGAAGATCGTGCGAAAATACGTGTCTTGGCTTGCCTTGGTCTTGTTTCTGGCCGCGTCCGATTCGGCGCTCGCGCAAACAGCGGGCCCAGGTTTTCAAATCAACCGTTATGAACCGACCGCAGCGGGCGAATGGTCTCTGTTGGTCGAGCATCCGTGGTTTAGCGCAACGCGCTATTTTGCGGCGGGGTTGACGCTGAACTACGCACACAATCCGCTCGTGTATGGGTTGCGCTTTGAAAACGGAGCGTTTGTGCCGGGTGGGCCGATCATTGGGAACCAACTGATTGGGCATTTGGACATTGCGGGCTCGGTGCTCGATCGGTTGCTGTTTTCGTTGTCGATGCCGATCACGCTGTATGAAAGCGGAGAGGCGAAATTCGGTGTGGCCCCAACGTCCGGGTTGGCCGTCGGAGATCCCAGAATCGGCGCTCGCGCCCGTCTGGTAGGGCAACCCTACAGAGATCCAGCGTCGCTGAGTCTGGGTTTGGATGTGTTCATTCCGATCAACTCGTTCGGGAATCCTCCTCCGTTTCCTGCTCAGACGGGAGAAAGCGGCGTTCGCGTGCTTCCGAAACTCATCGCGGGTGGCCTGACGCATTCGATTCTGTGGTCTGCGACGGCGGGTTTTCTGTGGCGACCGGGGGCGACGATCTCGACGCTGAAGCCGGCACCGTCGAACACGAGCGGGGCCGAAATCCAGTTTGGCGCGGCGATTTTGTATGCGAATACGGCGCTCGGTTTGGCGGTGGGGCCGGAAGTTTTGGTTTCGTCGATTTTGACCAAAGATGCTGAGGGAAAGAGGCGGGCATTCCGCACCGATTCGATGGGCATCGACCTGCTTGTCGGAGCGCATTACAGCGTCGCAAAACAGGTGCAAGTTTCGTTGGGAGGGGGAACGACCTTCCTGAACATTCCGGGGGCCCCTGATGTGCGGCTTTTGGCTCGTCTGTCTTACGCGCCGTGGCCCAAAGAAAAGGAAAAAGACACAGACGAGGACGGGATTCCTGATCACAGCGATGCTTGTCCGCAAGAGCGGGGTGTGGCCAGCCGGGATGCTCGCAAGCATGGTTGCCCGTTGCCCAACGATCGGGACAGAGACGGTGTCGTAGATCCAGAGGATCTGTGTGTGGATGTGGCTGCGGGTAAGCATCCCGACCCCGAACGACGAGGCTGTCCGCTGGGGGACAAAGATGGCGATGGCGTGCTGGACCCGATGGATTTGTGCCCGATGGAAGCGGCAGGAAAAACGCCCGATCCGAACCGGAAAGGGTGCCCGGCAGGGGATACGGATCAGGATGGCGTGCTCGATCCTGACGATTTGTGTCCGACGGAAGCGGCAGGAAAAACGCCCGATCCGAACCGGAAAGGGTGCCCGGACAAAGATCAAGACGGGGACGGTGTGGTCGATAGCCAAGACCAGTGCAAAGACGTTCACGCGGGGCTTTTGCCCGATCCGATGCGGCTGGGTTGCCCGGCCCCCGATCGCGACAAAGACTCGATTCCCGATCCGGTGGATGCGTGTCCCGACAAAAAAGGTGCGCCGTCTGCCGATCCAAAGAAAAACGGTTGTCCGGGCCTGGTTGTCGTCGAAAGTGGGCAAATCGTGATCCTCAAACAAGTGTTTTTTGCGACGAACAAGGACACGATTTTGAAACTCAGTTATCCGGTGCTGGATGCGGTGGCGGTGGCCTTGCGCGCGTTCCCGAACATCAAAAAAGTCCGCATCGAGGGCCACACGGACAACCAAGGCAAGGCGGACTACAACACCGACCTGTCTGACCGTCGAGCGCGCAGCGTCATGGCGTACTTGATTGTGAAAGGCGTCGAGGCGACGCGGCTGGAGTCGAAGGGCTTTGGACCGAGCAAACCGATCGCGGACAACAAAACGCTCAAAGGCCGTGCGCTGAACCGCCGCGTGGACTTTGTGATCCTCGAGCCGAATTTGCCTCAGGCAAAAAGCGCGCTGCCGGAAGTGCTTCCGACGGGAAATGAAGGGAAGAAACCGGTGGGCGGGGCGGCTGGGCCGGGCAAAAAGGGCTTCGGCAAAAAAGGCCCCGTGAAAAAACCGCCTATAAAATCCGCAAAATAACCTCTTCTCGTCGAGAAACCACACCTTCCCACACCGAACCACAGCGGCGGCCTCGCGAGTGAGGCGGTGGCCGCTGTGCGTGGGAAACGCGGTGGTCGGTCTTGTTTTTGACGCAACGTTTCTGCCACTCTGTGCCCGGACTTTGGTCCAGCGCGCCCGGTTTTCGGGTGCTGCTCCTGCTTATCTTAAAAACCAAAACAGAGACCTAAACAGAGACCGAAACAGAGGAGAGGCGACATGTCACAAGAGACTGCGAAACGGGACGAACAGAGGGCCAAGTGGGTGTATTTGTTCTCGGAAGTTTCCGAAGCGCAGCAAAAATGCGGGTCGTGGGATGGCGTTCGGGGCCTGCTGGGTGGCAAAGGTGCGAACTTGGCGGACATGGTGCGCATCGGGATTCCGGTTCCGCCGGGTTTTGTTGTGACCACGGAGGCGTGCAACGCCTTTTTGAAAGAAGGCGCGCAGTTTCCGGCGGGTATGTGGGAGGAAGAGCTTGCAGCGCTCCACCGCGTCGAGGAATTGACGGGAAAGCGGTTTGGGGACCCGGAAAACCCGCTGCTCGTGTCGTGTCGGTCGGGGGCGAAGTTCTCGATGCCGGGGATGATGGATACGGTGCTCAACATCGGCCTCAACGACGAGGTTGCGCAGAGTCTTGTGAAGCTGACAGGGGACGAGCGTTTTGTGTACGACTCGTACAGGCGGCTGCTCCAAATGTTCGGGACGGTGGTGCTGAACCTGCCCGACGAGCCGTTTGAAGACGTGCTTTTGGAAGCGCGCGAGGCAGCGGGTGTGGACAACGACGCGCGGCTGTCGGTGAAGGATTTGAAGCGGATCACGAACGAATTCAAGAACGTGATTGAACAACTGTCGGGCGACAGGATGCCGATGGACCCGATGGAGCAGCTCCGTTTGGCGACGAGCGCGGTGTTTCGTTCGTGGAACGGGAAACGCGCGATTGATTATCGTCGGGCGTCGGGGATTGCAGACGATTTGGGGACGGCGGTGTGCATCGTCGCGATGGTGTTCGGGAATTTGGGCGAGACTTCGGGCACGGGCGTGGCGACGACGCGGAATGTCTCGACGGGGGAAAACGAGTTGGAAGGCGATTTTCTGGTGAATGCGCAAGGCGAGGATGTGGTGTCGGGGACGCGCAAAACCGAACGGATCGCGGCGCTGCGGACGGTGATGCCGACGATTTACGACGAGTTTGCGGACATCTGCGGACGGCTCGAACGGCATTACCGCGACGTGCAGGACATCGAATTCACCATCGAGCGGGGCAAATTGTGGATTTTGCAGACGCGAGACGCGAAACGCACGGCGTGGGCTGCGGTTCGGATCGCGGTCGATTTGTGCGACGAGGGGCAAATCCAATCGCGGGAAGCGGTGTTGCGGATTTCGCCGGCTCACATCGAGTCATTTTTGCATCCCCAATTCGATCCGAAAGAGAAAAAGGCGCGGAAAGCAGCGGGCGAGTGCATTGCGACGGGCCTGAACGTTGCGCCCGGCGCTGCGGTGGGGCAAATCGTGTTCGATGCGGACACCGCCGAACGGCTGTCGAAAGTAGAAAAAAAGGCCGTGATTCTGGTTCGTTCAGAAACGAAGCCGGACGACGTACACGGCATTTTGGCGGCGCGCGGCGTGCTGACCAGCCGAGGTGGACGTACAAGTCATGCTGCGCTCGTGACACGGCAATTTGGGAAACCGGCGGTGGTGGGGGCGGCGGCGCTTGAAATCGACGCGAAAAACCGGCTGTTTTCGGTGTCGGGGCGCATCTTTCGGGAGGGCGATTTTGTGTCGCTGGATGGAACGAGCGGCGAGGTGTTTGCGGGCCAACTGCCGACGGTCTCGCCGGACATTCGAGACCCCCATTTGTTGAGGCTTCTTGGGTGGGCCGATGGTTTTCGGCGGCTGGGAGTGTGGGCGAATGCGGACTATCCGCGCGATGCGAAAAAGGCCCGTGAACATGGTGCGCAAGGGATTGGTCTGTGCCGCACCGAACACATGTTTTTTGAACCGGAACGACTTCCCCACATCCAGGCGATGATTTTGGCGCGCACGGACGAGGAACGGGCCGGTCCGCTTGCGAAACTCCTGCCGTTTCAGCGCGCGGATTTTGAGGGTCTGTTCCGCATCATGAATGGTCTGCCGGTGACGATTCGCCTGATCGATCCGCCGCTGCACGAATTTTTGCCGAGCCATGATGAACTTCTGCGCGAAGTGGCGATTTTGGAGACACGCGAAAAACTCGGCGATGGCGAACCCGAGGTGCTTCAGCGCGAACTTTCCGTCAAACAGAGGATGCTGCACGCGGT
Organism: Pseudomonadota bacterium; assembly: GCA_035328405.1. Lineage (GTDB taxonomy): Bacteria > Myxococcota_A > Polyangia > Palsa-1104 > JAEUJZ01 > JAEUKA01. The sequence continues at coordinate 62,610 of DAOLIT010000024.1, forward strand.
GCAATTTTTGCGCGAACAGAATCCGATGTTGGGTCTGCGTGGTGTTCGTTTGGGAATCCACTTGCCGGAACTTACGAAAATGCAAGTGCGTGCGATTTTCGAGGCTGCGTGTACCTGCCAGCGCGACGGTGTGGTGGTCAAACCGAAGATCATGATTCCGCTGGTTGCTCTGTCGAGCGAGCTGCAAATGGAACGGGGCATTTTGGAAGAGGAAGCGCAGCGCGTCATGGCCGAACAGGGAATGCGCATCGAGTACCAATTTGGAACCATGATCGAAATTCCGCGCGCGTCGCTGACGGCAGACCAAATCGCGGAATACGCGGAGTTCTTTTCCTTTGGTACGAACGACCTGACGCAAACCACGTTCGGAATTTCGCGCGATGACGCGGAGGCGAGTTTCCTCATCGAATACTTGTCACACGGCCTGCTGCCAAAAAATCCGTTTGCGACGCTGGATGAACGCGGGGTCGGAAAACTGATGGAAATTGCGGTGCGTCTGGGACGGAAAACACGGCCCGGTCTGGAGTGCGGCATTTGCGGAGAACACGGCGGAGATCCAGACAGCATCGCTCTGTGTCACAAGCTCAAACTCGACTACGTGTCGTGTTCCCCCTATCGAGTTCCCGTCGCTCGACTCGCGGCTGCACACGCTGCACTGCGGGAAAACAAAGCGTCTTCCTAACGACCCCTTTTCCGAACACTCCCATTCCCAAAACCTCTTTTGAGACACGACCTCATCCAAACACAAAAGGGGTTGTGGCAGGAGTCTTGTAGAGCAGTCCTGTTTGGGAATCTCGTTCAGGAGTCCCGTTCACAAGGAAGGTCTTTCACAAACAGTGTTCGGGTCTTGTCGTCGCTGAGTATCGGACGAAACCGATCGCCGTTCTTGTTGAGCAGCGAAAGAACAGCCAAGGGGTCTGCTCCCACCGGGACCCCCACACGCAGAATTTCCGCCACAATCGCAGGTTCCACTTGTTTGCGCAAAGACGCGGACAGACGCACTTTTCCCCGATACCCCGCGACCCCTTTTGTGTAGGGACAGTCTTGCGCCAAAAAACCACCCTCTGCTGCGCGCTCGGCGGTCATGCACCACGGGGCTTTTTCAAAACGATCCTCATAGACGGTGCAGTGGAATCGCTCGTCTGCTGTAGCAACAGGGAGCGGAGTCTGGACTTTGGCCAAATACCGACAACGCAATTCCGGCAAAACGACCGCAAGCCCGTTCACCGGAATCGCAAAATGACAGGATACCCCACATCGTCTGCACAGCGCCTCGCGTGCTGCGTGATCCATTCCCTCTACTTTTTTTTGTGGGAGGGAATTTGTCACCTGTTTTTTCGTGCCCCGTGATCTTGGCCTGGCATGCGAGGCGGCGCGGTGGTTGTTAGGAGGGTCAGGTCGTATTCCGTGAGCGCCCAAGCGGCATGAACCTGCGCGGCGATTTCTTGTTCCAACAGGTGCAACCGACGGACAAGATCCCCGTGCGAAACATCGGGGGTTGCTTTCTGTGCGTGCAAAGCCAGGCATTCGGAAACGGCTCGTTCGGTGGATTCCCTTTGCGCTGGGGTCGGGGTCGGAATGGGCACGGTCGAAAGGAAACTCGCAAACATGCGGAGTACATCGTCTTTTCCGTGCTGCGCGGTTCGCCACAAATACCACCACATTGCAGGTGAATTGAGGCATGCCAAAAGCCACAAATCCGACGACGGGACAAGGTACGCGGTGTTGCTTGCGAGCATTCCTGCGGGGGCCAAAGCAAAGTCTGGACGCCACAAAATGTCAGGCACAACCAGGGTCTGTTTTGCAACCCCCTTTGCATCGGTGCGCGAGGCGAGTTTCCACGCGGGACGCTGCTTTTTGCGGCAGGCGGTTGCTCCCCAAGGCGCGGGCAACTGTTCGCGTACGTGTCGGTATACGGCAGGGAGCGCATCGGACAATTCCTGTTCCGAAGAAAAATCGGAAAGGTCGAGCAAGCGGGTTCCCTTCCATTTGGGCACCCAACGCTTGATATCTTGTCCTCGGAGAATGGGCTTAAGGACGGCCTCTGCATGGGCATCTTGCGCAACGAGTTTCTGCGCGATTTCCTGTGAAAGAAGGAACGCCCGGTTGCACCCCGTTTTGATACCGTAGCGCGGCGGAGTTCCAACGTACTGTAGAAGAGGAGTTCCTCCTTTCTCCAATTTGTGCAAAAGAGTCCGTTCCTGTTTTGGCACAAGCAGCCACGGTGCAGCAGACAACTCCGTTTGCGGAATGCAGAACGTATGTTGCTTCACACAAGAGGAAAGCGGTTCTGTTTGCAGCACATGACGGGGTACGATCGCGACCTGCACTGCATGGTTTTTCGGGGGTGCAAGTTTACGCAACGTGACCAGACACGGAAACGCATCTGCGTCGGGAAAAAGGGGTGCATGACCGAAATCCACAAGCGTTTCCACGACGCACGTTGTGGACAGGTGCTGCCGCAAGGTTTCCGCGTATCCCGCGCGGAGCCATTTGTTCGATACAACAAAACCGAGTCTGCCGCCGGGGCGCAGCATACGGAGTCCGCGCTCGAAAAAGTAGACGAACAGATCGGCTCTTCCGTTGTAGGTGACGTAGTGCGCGCGGAAATGATCTTTGCACGCGGACAATTGCTCTTGCCGTACAAAAGGGGGGTTTCCCAAAATCACCTCGAAACCGTCGGGCCAGCCGTCCATTTGTCGTTGGGAAACAGGCTGAGACTCGGAAACGGAAACGGGAAATGGACAGGCAAAGGGGTCGATTTTGGGGTCGCCGATCACGCTGTTTCCGCGCAACAGGAAACGATCCCAATGGGTGAAGGGAAGGTCGGGGATCGCGGCCTTGAGCCACAACGACAGCCTCGCAAAGGCGATGGTTTCTGCGTTGCGATCGATGCCAAACAATTGGTCGGCGAGAAGCTTGCGGCTGTTGGAAAAAGCATCGCGATGTGAGAGGGAAACATCCAGATCGGAAAGGGCGCGATCGATGCGCGCAAACTCCTGCGAAAGGTTGTCCCAGGCGGACAAAAGAAACACGCCCGCGCCACAAGAGGGGTCCAATACGCGAATACGGGCGAGTGCATCGCGATACGCAAGCCAAGTTGTGAGGTCTGCTTTCCCGTCGGAAAAATGGTGTTTCCAGACCTCGGCGATGGTACGACCGAGCGTTTCCGATGCGAGGTATTGCGTGACAAAGGGGGGCGTAAAGAACATGCCCTCTGTGTTGCGCACGGTTTCCGTTTTTTTGTGGGGGGAAACCGATTTGGGGCCCCAACAGGCAAGCGTTTGCTCGAACAATTGACCGAGTTCTTCGATCGAAAATTCCGAAAATGGGGCCTCCGTGAAAGGGGTTTGGTCGGTTCCACCAAACGCACTTTGTGTCCATGCGGCAGCGTCGCGACAAAGCGCGCAATCCTCTGCATGCAGAGTGGGCAGGGTCACTCCGCGTGGCTTGGCCCATGCGACCAAAATCGCTCGGCCCAAAAAGTGGCGCAGGTGGTTTTGCAGATCGGACAGAGGCTCTGTGGGATGTGCAGGACGCAGCGATTCGACCATCTTGGTGAGTCGCGTGCGAAATGGAGCAGAAAAATGCAACGGACCTGCCTGCGGTCAGCCGATTTTCCGGCCTACGGTCAGAAGGAAACCGCCGAAGCGACGGACTCCTGGAAGAACGGCGGCTTTGCGTTCGGCTGTCTGGAGCGCCGGGCCGAAAATGGGCCAACTATGCGTCGCCGAAAACGGTGTCAGGACGCGCAGGCCGTGCACGGTCTCGAGTTGTATGTCGGCAGGAAAATACGAGCGAATCTGGGACAGCGAATCGTATCGCGTAAACACCGCGTCGTCGGAAATCCCTCCCGAAATTCGCGTCGGACGTTTGAGCCGCTTGATGAGGTAACGCAAGGACCAAGTGTTGTAGAACTCGGTCAACAGATAGCCGCCGGGGCGAAGCACGCGAGACATTTCGCGCAGGGCCTGCTCGATCGGCTCGACGTGTGCGAGCACTTTGAACGAACACACCACATCGAAACAGGCATCGGGAAACGGCAAATCGGTCACTGATCCGCACACCACATCGAGTCGTTTCGACTGTGCTTTTCGCAGCATGCCCATCGACAAATCGATTCCCACGGCCTGTGCGGCGCGTTCCTGCAAACGCCTGAGCACCAGGCCGGTTCCGCAGCCAGCCTCGAGCAAGTGCGCGCTTTGCGGCACGTAGCGAGACACCAGTTCGGAAGTCAGGTCGTCGATAAAGGCGTGATAACCCTCGCCACGGTGTTCTTCATACGTGGCAGAAAACTGGTCGTAATAGTGTTTGTTGCGCAGTTTGGTCACACCCCGTTTTACAGCGCACGCCCCGAAAGAATCCACCTTGAAACATGGAAACAGAGGACGAGAGCAAAAACGGGCCGAACCGGACCCCTTTGCTCGTGCCGATTTGGGTGTTTAGGGGTTGGTCGGTGCGGCGGTTTTTTCGAGGCCCAGCCGATACACGGAATGACAGCCGTTGCATCGACTGGTCAGTTTGGCCGTGCGGTCGAGCAATTGCGCCGCATTCTCGCCGGCCTTCACCGCGTCCGCGAGCGCGTCAAAATCCTTGTGCAGTCCAAAGCCCATTTGTTTGAATTCTTTGGGCAATTTGGCAATGAGTCCTGCGCTGTCATCGGCGGCCATCTTCATCCCCGATGCCCGCGCAGCTTGTTCTACGTTCCCGAGATTCCCCTCAGACAAACCGAGCAGGATACCGTTCAGGCTGTTGAGCACGCCGCGCATTTCCGTAAGGACCAGATCCCGTTGGTGATTGCTGAGCGGGATCTCCTTTCGATGGTCTGAGGCCACGACTGTTTTGTCTCGCCAGACATACACACCCGCGAACAGGAAGGTCACGCCCCACAGAGCCACCGCGAACAGAGAAATTGTTTTTCCGGTCATGTTGAAACCTTTGTGTAGGAGTTGGATGAGTTGAAAGTAAATGTTTATTTACAACAAGGCAAGAGGGCAGTTGGTTTCCCGTTTGAGTTTCATTGGATGAGCTTCCTGTCAAGCGTGATGTTCTTGCGACTCCGCCTGTCCAAGACACAACCAAAATCTGGGGATTTTTTGCCGGGAGCGGTGCGCCCGCAACGCATGGAATTGGCTCGAAGTCGTTGACAAGAACGACAGGTCTGCTTTCCCATGTCTCTTTCAAGTAGGTGCTTTGATGGGTGGCACGATCAAGATCACGTCAGAAGAGTTCGACGAACCTGCTGAGCCACGATGCGAACTGCGCGTGGTGTTCCGTGGCCCGAATCGAATCGTGAAAGAGCCAGCGTTTCCCCTGCAACCAAAAGAAACACTTCTTATTGGACGTAAAGAAACGTGCCACATCCGACTCGACGACGGTTCTGTTTCCGAGCTTCATGCCGAAGCGACATTGACGAAAGACCGTTTTGGTTGCGTGGCCACGCTGACCGATCTTGGCAGCAGCAACGGAACGCAGGTCAACGGGAAAACCATCAAGGAA
>DAOLIT010000025.1:0-67309 GCA_035328405.1 Pseudomonadota bacterium
TCGGCATATTCTGGCGCGTTCGACCTACCCTTCGCGAGGGGGGTCGGCATATTCTGGAGCGTTCGACCTACCCTTCGAGAGGGGGGTCGGCATATTCTTTGGCAGGCGACCTGGGGGTTTGCCGAGGGGGCGGAGGGGTTTGCCGGGCGGGCGGTTTCGTGTGGGGAAAAAAAGAGCCAAACAGGATATGGTGGGCTCATGGAATGGCACGTTGCGCACAACATCGCCGATGCACTCGCGGCTGCGGGTGCTGACCCCAAGGCGCGTTTCGTTGGTGGCGGTTTGTCCCTGACGCTGCTTTTGCAGCACGGCGTTGAGCCCGCGCACAAGTGGATCGACTTGTCTGGCCTGCCCCTGGACACCATCGAGGGCCGCCCGGGCGAATTGCGAATCGGGGCCCAGGTCCGCCTGTTCCGCCTCGCGCAAGATCCCCTCGTAAAGGCCTACGCTCCCCTTCTGGCGGTCGCCACAAAACAGACGGCGACGCCCGCCCTACGCAACCAATCCACGTTGGGCGGAGAGCTTTTGCAACGCACCCGCTGTCCCCTGTTTCGCGACGTGGCGAACCTTCGTTGTGGCAGACGCCTCCCCGGTTCGGGGTGCGCCGTTTTGGAGGGCGTGCAAGCCCCCGCCGCAATCCTTCAGACAAGCCTTGCGTGCGTCGCGCCGAGTGCCTCCGAGCTGGCCGTTCCCCTGGCCGCATTGTCTGCGCAAGCCACCCTGCTTTCCGTCGAAAGACCGCACGAGCGTCGCGTCCCTCTGCTCGACCTTTATCGCCCGCCCGGCGACAGTCCCCATGTCGAAAACAACCTTCTGCCCGGCGAGCTTTTGACCAGCATCACGATTCCGGTTTCGGCCTCTGCTCCGGCCCCTGCTTCGGTCCGCCGGGCCTTCGGTTACGCCCGCTTGGCGGACACCCCGCTCCGGCCCCTCGTGCAAGCCGCCGTCGCGCTCGATTTCGACCTCGGCCCAAAGGACAAGACCATCGTTTCGGCGCGCGTCGTTCTGGGCGGCGTGTCCACCTGTCCGGTCCGCTGCGAACACACCGAGCGCGCCCTCACCCAACGTCCCCTCACCATCGAGACCTGCACGCACGCTGCAAAACAAGCCCTTGCCCTCGAAAAGCCCACCGCCGCAAACTGGTCTCTGGTCGAATGCACGGAGCAAGCCCTCCAGCAAGCCCTTGTCGAGGCCACAAAAACCCATGCCACCCACTGATCCCCCATCCACAACATCGCCCCCGTCCATCGACGCGACCGAAGAGACGATCATCATCACCCGCGCGCTCCGCGACGCCGCCAACCGGATGATCGAGCAAGCGTACAAAGACCGCGACGCGGGCAAGCTTTCGCTCGAAGACTTTTTCGCCGTCGCTGAACGCTACGAGCGCATCCAGTCCGATTGCAACCGCGCCGTACACGAAGCCGCAAGCCGGCTCCCCAGATTCCCCGGCGAGATGGTCGCGATTTCCCAGGCCACCCAAAAGCTCTCCGACGCCCTCAAAACCATCAGCGGGGTGTCCGACACGGTGAACGTCTCTGCCAAACTGCTCGGCGCGCTCGGCTGCCTCGTCTTCACCATCATGGCCCCGAGCATCGACGGCGTCGCCATGACCGCCTCGGCGATCGCCGACGTGACCCGAACCATCACCGACATCGCGACCCGCTAGCGCACTTCATCAGCCAGTACATGTCTTGACCGATGTCTTGGCCGACGCGGACCGAGTCTGTGGTCGGGACCTCGATTCCCGAATACACCTTCGTGTCGCTGTGTCCCACGAGCCCAGCGACAGACCACTTGTCGGCAGACGCAATGGTCACATACACCGAATAGGCACGTTGCAGAAGGTCCGGTCGCTGTCCAAGGATGTGTACGATCGCCAGTTTGGTGGTTCCGTCTTTGCGACCCCGGTACAGGAGTTCTCCGACGCGGTACCCGGCTCGCACCCGCCCGCCCCGCAACGCAAGAGGCTCGGGCGCGACGATCTGACCGATCGGCACGAGTTCTCTGATGATGTTCCGCGTGAGCCATTCCAAATGCACCCAATCGGTCATGGCTTCGGGACAGAGCCCATCGGAAAACAGCAACTGGACACGCCACCGCTCGGCCTGGTGAAACCGCAGTTTCAGGATGTCGCGGATGGCCTCGTCGTCCAGAAACTCCCCGGCACGCGGACGCAGCAGGTAATCCCTTCGATTCTGCGCCAACGAATTCACGCGCCCCTGTTTGAGCAGCGACGGATAAAAATTCGGTCGCCATTCCGCCCAGACCGCCTTCCGCGCGCCCTGATATTGCTCGTAGACCCGCTTGGCCAGCTCGGGAGGCATCTCGGCAGGCGTGGCCCCGTGCCCCCGAGAAAGCCACGCGCCGTTGAGTTCTGTCTCCTGGATCAACCACCTGGCCCTCTCATAGGCGTGTTGTTCAATCATGCTTCCGGGGGCCTTCCGCTGGATGTACTGCCAGAACATCCACTCCACATTCCCGAATTTGCTCGTGGGTTTCCCTTCCTTGTCGAGCACGCCTACATCCTGAAACAGCTTTTCCATCGTCGCCGTGATGTGCAGACCGAACGTCTCGCGCAGCCGAACATGGTCTTGAAACGCCGTCGAATACAGACCTGTCGTGGGGTCTCTTTTCGTGGGCATCGCGATCAAGAACGCAGGATTGGCCGGCGTCACCTGTGTGAGGCAATCGTCCAAGTCATCCAGTGAAATCTCTGCTTCCACCGACGTGGACACATCGAGTCCCATCGTCAGTCCGTGCAGTTTTCCCATCACAAGATCTTCCAAACAGCAGCGCACGAGCTGGTCTTTGTTGCGAAAGACCAGGGGCCCCAACGCTCCCGCGACAGCGTGGACCAACACCCACGGAGCGGGCGGTTGACCGGCCTTCTTTTGCGCCTCTGCGACTCGATGTTTCAGCGCACGCGCAAAGCCCAGTTGCCGCGCCGCGAGCACCACCATATCGACGCCGAAATCTTCCCCTATCAGAAACTCCTGCCCCTGCCCTGTCTCGAGGGACAGACCGAATTTCTGCGTGCGTGCATCTGCGTGCGCGAGCATGCTTTCGACCGGCGCTCCCCCCATCGCATTTGCAGCGTCGGTCCCCGCAAGGCGCTGGTGCAGCATGGCCCCCGGCCCCGCAGCCTTTGCCTGCTGGTCCAGGCTTCCCGTCGCGCACACCGGCAACACCTCCGACAGCCCAAACACCCTCTGGATATCGCTGAGGCATTTCGAGACAACGGAAACCCCTGTGTTTGCGAACGCTGCGTCGCCTGCCAGCACCACATCCCCCACCGCATACGCAAAACCATTGAGCACCTGCATCAAAATGGCGTCCTCGTAGTCCGTTGGTGAATTGGGCCGCAGCCTGGCCCCCAAAAAACCCTTCGCGCCGATGTACGTGCCCGGCAGCTTGTTCCAAATGCGCTGTGACAGCGCGACAAGCTCGGCGTTTGTGAACAGTTTGACCAGGCAACCGATCACCTCGCTGCGCAGCCCAGTCCTCACCCGCCGAAACGTCTCTTCCGTTCCCGTCAGCAAGTCTGTTTTCAGCCCGCCCAGTGTCACGGATGCAAGGTCGCGCGCCACATCCTTTGCCGTGCTTTCCGCAAGCGCCTGTCCCAACCGATCGTCCAAGAAGGGGTGATCGACCAAATCCCCCACCCGCGTGTTCGCGAGCAAAAGCCGTGCATGCCGACGAGACACATCATCCACCGCCGACACCCCGATCGCGTCGTCCCCCTCTTTGTATTCGCTGGCTGCGCCCACGATCTGCAAATAGAGGCGTTGCGAAAAACCGCCCCCTTTGCGCTCGATGTACCCAAACACGTCTTCGTCGGGAAGCACCTCGTCAATCACTGGGCGATCCGAGGCGGAACCCCGTTCAGTCTGGCACCCAGATGTTGCCCACAAACAGGTAGCACCCCCAACCAACGCACCCAAAAAAGAACGACGACGAATCGGGAAAACCGGATCTGCCTTCATCTGAAACCTCCTCGCGCGGGGCCAGCGAACCAACAACACCGAACCAACACAGACAAAAGGAACCGCCGAACCAGCAAAAAGGCAAACAAAAATCCGACCTTTACAGACCTTTCCTTTCGTGGAGGCCTCGTGCAGGTCGCTGATCGCGCGCAGTTCCCGTCTTTCCACCGGGCACTATTCCCGGTCGAACAGAATCAGCGGGGGTTCCCCCGGCTCCGTCGGAATGAGGCGCACTTTCGTTTCATACGCCGTTTCCAAATGAGCCTGCGTCAGCACGTCGGAAGGTGGCCCCACCGCCAGCAACCCTCCTTTGCAAAGCAGCGCCACCCGATCCGCCTTGCGTGCCCAATTCAACTCATGCACAGACCACAGCACCGCAAGACCTTTTTGCGCAAGTGTTTGTAGAAGTGAAATCATGGTTTGCTGGTGTTTTGGGTCCAAATGGGAAAGCGGTTCATCCAACAGCAACACACGCGGTTTTTGCGCCAACGCCAACGCCAAAAAAACGCGCTGTTTTTCTCCTGCAGACAATTCACTCAACATGCGGTCTGAAAGCAAAGAAACACCCACCGCTTCCATCGATTCGTTCACAATGGACGAATGATCATGTTTTGTATGTCGATGTGGATATCGACCGAACGAAACCATCTCTTTCACCGAAAAATCAAACGCTGGCGCAACTGATTGTTCCACAACAGCAATGTGGCGTGCGCGTTCGTCTACGGATAAACCAAAAAGTTCTTCCTCTTTCCCGTCAGTTTGTATCGTGACATGTCCTTGTTGCGGAGATTGGATACCCGACAACACATGCAGAAGCGTTGTTTTTCCAGCACCGTTTGGGCCAATCAGCGCCAGCAACTCGTACGGATGCAAGGAAAGGCTCACATCCGAAAATACGCGCCGTTCTCCATAAGAAAACGAACAACCGTGCGCCGTCAGCATGCCTTCACCTTGCGCAAACGCCGGAGCAACAGAGACAGAAAGAACGGCACGCCAATCAGCGCCGTCACAATGCCCACTGGAAGCTCAAGCGGCGCGAGCAAACTGCGGGAAACCGTGTCGCACAACGGCAAAAACGCCGCTCCGAGCAAACACGACGACGGCAAAAGCCTGTTGTGGCGCGGTCCCATCCACTTTCGCACCATGTGCGGCACCACCAAACCGACAAAACCGATCGTCCCACAAAACGCAACCACCAGCGCCGTCAAAACCGATGAAAACAGCAACAAACGACGTTTCAGCGGAACAACAGAAACCCCCAAATGCGCCGCCATCGTGTCTCCAAGGGAAAGCAAGTCCAGCGCATGTGATTGTTGCACAAGCAAGATCACCATCGGCAATGCACATGCCGAAAAGAGCGCAATTTGTGGCCATTGTCCCAGCGCAAGACTTCCGAACAACCAATAAACCAAACTGTTTGCTTGATCGGTTTGGCTTGCATAAAGTGCAATTCCGGTCAAAGCAGAACCCAACGAACCCAGCGCCACGCCCACCAAAATCAGTGCAGATTGATCAAAATAAAGTTGTGCGGACATTTCAGATATGACCAGCAAAACCAACGTGAAAAGAAATGCTCCGCAAAATGCGCACAGCGGCAAAAGCCAAAAAGAACCGGGCGGTCCAAACAAGGCGCACAACGCCGCACCCAAGGTCGCACCGCTCGCTTGACCTAGAATATAAGGATCTGCAAGTGGATTGCGAAATACGCCTTGCATCACACCTCCCGAAAGGGAAAGCGAAGCACCGCACAACGCGCCAAGCAACACGCGCGGCAAACGCAAATCCAAAAACAAAGTGGCAAGCGGTGTTTCAGGCCAGGAAATCAGCCTCAGTCTGCGCAAAAGCCCAAACGCCATGTCTTTGATAGGCACATGAACCGAACCAATCCAGGCAGACAAAAGCAGTGACACACACAAAAGGCCCAGAAGCAGGAGCCAAGATCCGACGGTTCCGCGCCGCATTGCGCACTAAAACGGCCTGGAATGGATGCGGCTCGCATACATCTTCAGCGCCTGGCCCAGCCGCGACGATCCATGCACCGCCGAATTGATGCCGAACACGCGCCCTCGCGAAAGCGCCGACAAATGGTGAAGCGCCGGCTGGACGGTCAAATACGCGCGTTGGTTTTCGTCGATCAAAATGACTCCCGGTTGGAGTCGCAGAAGTTCCTCGGCGCTTACCGGTTTGTGGCGACGCAGGTGGGAAAATACATTTTGGCCCGCGCTGCGTGAGATGAGTTCGTGTTCTGGCGTTTCGGCCCCTGCCGCAAACAAATTCCCGCGTGGCCCGGCATACAGCACGGCGACCGTTTCCTTTTTTTGCGCCGCCAGCGCAGTTTCAACCTGCGACATTTCGGTTTGCGTTTTTTGGATCAGGCGTTCGGCGGCTTGCGTGTCTCCATCGACCAAAAGCGCGAGCACACGCAGAAGCGAAAACACATCCTGGCTGCCCGTCAGGCTTTGTTTTTGGGGACCCAACGTGAAACACGCGATGGACAGCGCCGAAAGTTGCGCAAAAACGGCGTCGGTACCGCCCACGACCAAATCGGGCGACAGGCTGACAATGCGTTCCAAGTCGGGGGACAGACTTTGGCCGACCGACGGGACCGCGTGCAGCTCGCGCGGATTGTCCGCCGAATGTGCAAGACCGACGACCCGCGACGCCGCCCCCAAGTCTACCAACATGTACGCATACAGCGTCGGTCCAAGGACCACAATCCGGTGCGGTTTTCGCGCCATTTCCAACGTACGGCCTCCCTCGAGAGGCACACGCACCGGATACGCCGCATTCGCCGGACTCGCCATCAGTGCAAAGCAGCACAGCGCACAAAAAAGCCCCCGCACCAAAAACCACGCGCTTTTGCGAAACGATAGGGTCGCCATTTAGGGGGCTCTTAGTACCTTTACGTCATGCCCGGCTGCAACAAGGAGTTTGTGCTCCTTTGCATAGACTAACGCCGCGCCGGTGCCGTTGGCGATCGGGACCCGGCCCTGCACTCGAGCGAACGCCAGACCCCGCTTGGGCACCTGGATTTGAAACAACAGACCTTCCTGCGTGCTGACCCACAGCAAACGATTCGGTTCGCCCGACCACACCGCCGCAAACGAAAACACCTGCGGCTTTGTCAGATCCTGTTTCAAATCAAGGCTTTCGAGTCGCTCGAACCGACCGCCCGCGATCTTCCACACATGTAGGTTGTGGTCTTCTGAACCCACTGCGCAACTTGTCACCGCCAATACATCCTCAAACAGCGCCAATCCATTGACTCCGCGCTTCGCCGTCGCACTGTATCGCACCCGAGCTGTTTCGCGCGCCCAGGTTTGGTTGCCCGCCCCTGACGCCTGCGACGACCATTGCCACAAAACCAAATCTCCATCCTCGGAACCGCTGACGAGCGCGCCGTCCGACGCTTGCACCAAACCGCGCACATCCCACAGAGGATTTTTGTTCTCGAGTGAGTTCTCGAGCGGTTTTGGTGAACGCCCATCCACTTCACCGACGAGCCGCAAACCTGTTTTTGCCTGCGTCCAAAACGACAAAAAACCGGTTTTGTGCCCGACCACCAAGATCGTTTGCGCTCCTCGTTTCAATGGACGTGCTGCCGTCGCTGTTCCCAGTTTTCCGTCGTAGTTCCATATCGCTTGCAGCGACACTTTCCCATCGGTCGCGGTCCACGTCGCCAAAGAATGCTCGTCGTGACTGGTCACAATGGTTTCGTCTGGCAAAACCACCGTCGCCTCAACGCCCTTTTTCGACGGCAAAACGGCGACCGAAAGCAGTTCCGGGCCCGTGCCCTGTTTGAACAAACGAAAAAGCGACAGCGTTCCATCCCAGCGACCAACGACAAATGCGTCTTTGCCAACCCGTTCCAACGTCTGTGCCAGGCCGTAGCTCGTTCCGATTTCGGTCGGCAAAACCGGGACCGGCGCAACGGCCACATTGTTCGTGTCGGTCGGAGCGGGCGGCTTGGTGTGTCCATGTGTGCAAGAGAAAAGACTCACGCACAGGACAGCGATCAAAGCCTTCTGACCGGAGCTGAGACCGCGCATCAAAACACCCCCAGCGCATCCAATGCCGACGCCAGCCGCTCGATGTTTTCCTCGAAATGGTCGATCGGTTGTGGCAGCGGGGACGTGAGTTTCGGTAGTCCTTTTTTCGTCCGCAACACATCGACGAATACCCGCGCAAAGTGCGGATTTTTGAACAGATCGTGAATGAACGTGCCGAGCACCAACTGTTTTGGGTCCACCGCTCCGTCGAAAGAACCGTGATGTTGAAAGAGCGGCAGCGCAGTTCGATACAACGCTTGGCCCGTGTGGATTTCGTAACCGGCAAGCTGCCCAGCCTCACGAAATGGATTGTCTTCCGTCGGAAAATATCGGCACGGACGCACGATCTTGTTTCGCTGAAAAACAAAATCCACGTCGAGCAGACCCAAACCCGCCACCGTGCCGTGTTCGGATTCGGTGCGTTCCGGGTCAAACAGCGTGTGGCCGAGCATCTCGAAACCGCCACAAATGCCCAAAATCGGTGTACGGCCCACCTGAGCCAGCACCGCGTCGGCCAAACCGGACCGACGAATGTGCAAAAGATCCCACGTCGTGTTTTTGCTGCCTGGCAGCACGATCGCGTCGGGAAAACCCAATTCGTCTGCGTGCCTGACGAAACGCACACGCACATGTTCTTCCAGGGACAGCGGCTCGAAATCCGTCGCGTTCGCGATGTGCGGAACATACAAAACCGCGATGTCCACGTCGGGATGCGGGCACGCGCGCGGACGGATGCGGTCTTCCTCTTCCAAACGCAGGTCCAAAAACGGCAACACCGACACGCGAGCCGAGCCGATGTGAGGCCGCAGAAAATCAATCCCACCGTCGAGAATTTTGGGATCTCCGCGAAATTTGTTGATCAAAAAACCGCGAACCCGCGACGCATCCGACGGTTCCGAAAGCGACAGCACCTGCAAAGTGCCAAGGATGTCCGCAAATACGCCACCTTTGTCGATGTCGGCGACGATGTGAACGTCCGCATCCAGCCGCGCCGCCAAACCAAAATTCACGACATCGAGTGCCCGCAAATTCGGCTCGGCACAACTGCCCGCTCCCTCGACGACAATCGCGTCGTAATTCTTTTTCAGCGTTTCAATGGCCGCATCGATCGCTTGCCATTTCAGGTTTTGAAGCTTGTCCGACCCAAAATAGTCTGCCGCCGTCACATCTGCGAAAGGCTTTCCGAGCAAAACAAGCTGGCTCACGTCGTCGCTTTTCGGTTTGAGCAAAATCGGATTCATCGCGACGTGCGGTTTTTGTTTCGCAGCCTGCGCCTGCACTGCCGTCGAGCGCGCAATTTCTTCGCCCGATTCCGTCGCATACGAATTGAGCGACATGTTTTGCGACTTGAGCGGCGCAACCGCAAGTCCGCGACGAGCGAGCAACCGACACAAACCGGCGACGATCGTGGTTTTTCCCGCGTTGGAACTCGTACCAAAAATAGCGAGGGGCTTTTGCAACTGAAAACGGGTCAAAAAGAGGGGGTTTCCGTCGGTACTACTTGTCGATCGTGGATTCTTCTTCTTTGAAACGGTTGAGCGTCATGCACTCGCGGAAAAACATCTCGACCCGCGACTTCATCTCACTCTTTTCGTCGGCGGAAAGCCCCGCGCGCCATCCAACTTGACCTTCGGACCACACCTTGCACAGGTGTTTTTGCTGTTCGACGACTTCCGGTGTCGTATCCGGTCGAACCCACGCTTTGCTGGTTTCCGTGCATCCAGCGACGAACACAGCGAATGAAAAAAGCAACACGCAAGTCGGTTTCATGGGCTTTCTGTCTCCTTGGTTTTTGATGGAGGTTGAGCGGATTTTCGCCCAAACCACTTGCGTGCGTAAAGCCTACTTGCGCGGAGATTTGCTCGACGCCGGCCCCTCACATTCCACAAAACCCTCTGTGAACAGGTTGTTGTCTCGAAGGTGCGCCAGTTCAAAGCGCCTTTTTTCTGGCGAGACAATCGACACGACCGACTCTGGTATGCCGTCGCCATCGGCATCCACGACGGCAGCAACACGCGCCTGACTCGACGGACCTTTCACCGCACGCAAAAGCAGCGTCAATTCGGGTCGCCGACCCAGCGTTCCGACCAGCACCCGGTTTGCCAAAGGCCCAGGGCAGACCCATTCGTCCAGGCGTTCGCGCACGCCATCTCCGTCGAGGTCCACGGCCCACGAGGCGATCGGTTTGGGTGGATCGGTTTCGCGAACCGGCTGTGAGCCAAGCCGTTCACATGCTGCGAACATGCCGCGCCGCTGGCTGGGTGTCTCACGGACCCAATCGTCTTCCGACGGAGGCACCACCAAAACGGGCCGCGCGAGGTCTGCCCACAACGCGACTCCGTCCTTGGGCACATTCGCTTGCTCGGAAGCCATCGCAAACGCGGGCAGCGGCTGACCAGCATACGCACACCTGGACCTACCCGACGGCACCAGCGCAACTTCGAGCTGGTTCGAGAAAAACACAACCACTGGTTTGCCCGTCGGCAAAAGCCCGACGCAATCGGCACCCCACATTCGACGGTCGCGGTCGTGGCAGAAAAGCGGAAACAGCAGGGCCCCATCCGACACAAACAACACCGATCGACCCGCCGTCGCTGCAAACGGCTGCTTGGCCACCGCTGGAAGAGGCGATGCCGTCGGGGTTGTCCCATTCGAGTGCTCGACGCGATTGCAAGACAACGCCAGCCCCAAAACCCAAGGCACCGCGTCGGAAAACCGCATCCGCCCCTATTTTCGACCTTTTTTGCTGGGCTTGTCAGCGACGGGAACGATATCCACCAATTCGACATCGAACACCAGCATGCCGTGTGGGCCGCCGGGCCGTCGTGGTGTATCTCCATACGCAAGCTCGGAGGGAATCCACATGCGCCGCTTTTCCCCCGCCACCATCAATTTCAGCCCTTCTTGCCAGCCTTTGATGAGCAGGTCGAGCGGAAACTGGGCCACAAAGCCAGCTCCCTTTTTCTCGGACGTGTCAAACAGTTTTCCGTCCGTCATCCACCCCGAATAGCGAACTTTGACCTCGCAGCCTGCCGTCGGGTGATCCGTGCCATTTCCCTTTGCAAGGACTTTTGTCACAAGACCAGTTTTGGTCTTTTCTCCGTCGGTAGGAGGGGCTTTCACGTCGGGCGGCGCGGGCAAATCCGGGAGAGGTGGTTTTTTGATGGGAGGTGGAGCTTCGTCGGCAAACACCGATCCAGCATCCATCGAGCACAACGCACCAAACATCGCGAACGCAAAAATGAGACGCATAAGGCCACTCTACTTTGCCGACGCATGCGAGAGCAATGCGGTATAACGCCGCGCCATGGATCGGGTCGTTCCAGGCGACGAAACACAACAACCAGTTCTTTCTATCGACGACATTCCCACGTCTCCCCTCCGCGCTGCGTTGCCCGCGTTGCAAACCTTGCTGGCAGCAGGGCATCGTCGGGTCCGCTGTTTGGGCGCGCTCGGGCCGTTGCAGGCACTTGTCATCGCCAAATGGATTGCAGCGAAGAAAAAGCCGCCTTTGCCCGTTTGCGTCGTCGTGGCCGACGAAGATTCGGCAAAAACGCTTCGCAAGGATCTGCAATTTTTCTTACACCGAGAGCACACCACCGAGGACCCATCCGCTTCCGAGGCGGTGATGGTGTTGCCCGAGTTTGACGTGACGCCGTGGTCGGATGCATCTCCCGAGCGAGCGACGGTGTTGTCTCGAATGTCGGCGCTTTTTCGATTGTCTCAAAAAAGCGTTTTGCCGCCGCTGTGCATGGTCGCTTCCGTCGAAGCACTGTCGCGAAAGGTAGTCAAAAAGGCCGCGTTTGCCGATTTGGTCGATATCGTCGTCGCAGAAGAAGAACTCGATCGGGACCAACTGATCCGGCGTTTGGCCTCGGGCGGATACACGAGAGCACCTGTTTGCGAGGACGCCGGAACGTATGCGGTGCGAGGCGGTGTGCTCGACGTATTTGTCCCGCTGTATCGCTTTCCGATTCGGATCGAGTTTTTTGGCGACCTCGTGGAGTCGCTGCGGTTTTTCGATCCGGCGACGCAGCGCACCATGCGCAAAACCGAAGAGTTTTACGTACACCCCGTTCGCGAGACGATCCTGACACGGGGACACAAGGTGCGACAGAGGCTGCTCGATGCGGGCGATTTGGCCGTGCATCCGTCGTCCAGGACACGACAGCTTTTGGAACAAATCGAATCGGGCTCCGATTTTTTCGGCGTCGAGTCGCTGATTCCCGCATTCCACGACGAGATGGTTTCGATCCGAGAGTATTTGCCTGAGAGCACCGCGTTTGTTGTGCTCGAACCGCACCGTGTTTTGGACCGACTGTGCGAGCTGCATCGCGACGGTGAACTTTCGCACGCAAAGCGTCTTGCAGAGCACAAACTTTCGTTTTCTCCGTCGGAATTTTTTGTTTCCACCGATGAGCTGCGAAAGCTCGTGTACGGCGGACCCGATGCCTCGAACGTGTGCCTCGAGTTGGACCCGTTGGTCGTGACCGGCGAAGATGTTGATGTTCCGACGGTGAGATTGTGCGGCGAGGATCACAAAACCCTCGCGGCGGAACTGCAACGCGGTCAGAAAGAAAAACACGAACACCTTCTGAAACCACTCGCAGCGGCGCTGCGGAAAAACCAAGACGAGGGCATTCGATCGGTGTTGGTCGCTTCGACGTTGCAAGGTGGCGAGCGACTCGATTCTCTGCTGCGCGGCTATGGTCTAAAACCGACGTTGCATCGTCCCGGTTTGTCGTCGCTGGCGATCGAACAAAAAGCGGGCGAAACGCTGCATCAATTCGATCTTTTGGATTCCGACCCGTCGCTGCTTGGAAAAATGGAGATACGCGTTGGGTCGCTGCTCCGAGGCGTCGATTTGCCGCTCGACCGCGTGTCGATTTTTTCCGAGGCCGAGATTTTTGGCGAAAAAGCAATCCGCCGTGCCACGAAAACGACGAAAAAGCCGTCGCTCGGCGATTTGAAACACCTGGAAGTAGGCGGTTTCGTCGTCCATGCGCTGCACGGCGTTGGTCGGTATCGAGGGCTCACCAAATTGCCGGTTCGGACGGGCGGCGTTTCGGTGGACTTTATGCACCTCGAATACGACGGTGGGCAGCTTTATTTGCCCGTTTGGCGTCTGTCGGAAGTGCAGCGATACGTCGGTGCCGAGGGTGCGACGCCAAAACTCGACCGAATGGGCGGCGAGACGTTTGCGAAAACACGCAGCAAAGTCAAAAAAGAAGTCCAACAAGTCGCCGAGGAGCTGCTGAAGCTGTATGCGCAAAGGCAAGCACTTCCAGGCCATTCGTTTGCGCTCGATTCCGACGGACAGCAGTTGTTTTCCGAATTTGAGGCGACGTTTCCGTTTGAAGAAACGCCGGACCAAGCACGGGCCATCGAGGAGGTTCTCGACGACATGGATCGCGTTCAACCGATGGACCGGCTGGTGTGCGGAGACGTGGGATACGGGAAAACCGAGGTCGCGATGCGCGCGGCGGCCAAAGCCGTTTTGGCCGGAAAACAAGTCGCTGTGCTCGCTCCGACGACCGTTTTGGTCGAACAACACGCGGCGACTTTTGCGAATCGAATGAAGGCGCTGCCGGTCACGGTGTCGTCGCTGTCGCGTTTTCGGACGCGCGCCGAACAGTTGCAGGATCTCAAAAAATTGGGAGACGGGGCGCTCGATATTGTCATTGGGACGCATCGGTTGCTGTCGAACGATGTGCGATGGAAAGACCTCGGTTTGGTCATCATCGACGAGGAGCAGCGTTTTGGAGTCAAACACAAAGAGCGGTTGCGGCAATTTCGTTCGCAGGTCGATACGCTGACGCTGACCGCGACGCCGATTCCTCGGACGCTGCATATGGCGCTGTCCGGCGTGCGCGAAATCTCGATCATCTCGACGGCACCAGCCGATCGGTTGGCGATTCGGACCATTGTCGCTCGTGACACCGACGCTTTGATCCGCGACGGAATCGAACGTGAGTTGCGACGAGGCGGGCAGGTCTTTTTTGTCCACAATCGCGTCGAGACAATCGGCAAGTGGGCGCGCCGTTTGCAGGAAATGCTGCCCGAACTGCGGATTCGCGTCGGTCACGGGCAGATGGAATCCGACGAACTGGAGCAAGTGATGCTCGATTTTGTCGAGGGCCGGGCAGATGTACTGCTGTGTACGACCATCATCGAGAGTGGGCTCGATATCCCTCGAGCGAACACCATGTTTGTGGATCGCGCCGACACGTTCGGTTTGTCACAGCTTTATCAACTTCGAGGCCGCATCGGTCGCTCGACGAACCGCGCGTTTTGCTATTTGCTGATTCCGCCCGAGGCGAGCATGACCTCCGAGGCGAAACAGCGGCTGGCCGTGTTGCAGCGTTTTTCGGATTTGGGCTCGGGCTTTAGCATTGCGAGCCACGATTTGGAAATTCGCGGTGCGGGCGACCTGTTGGGCACCAGGCAGTCGGGCACAATCGCCGCCGTCGGTTTCGAGATGTACACGCGAATGCTCGAGGAAGCCGTCGCTGAGTTGCAAGGCCAGCCATTGCAAAGACCGCTTGATCCCGATTTGACGTGCGATTTGGTCGCGTACATTCCCGAGGAATACCTACCGGACACGGGCCAGCGGTTGGATTTTTATCGGAAGCTCAGCCTTGCCGAGGACGAAATGGTGGTTTCGGATGCGTTGACCGAGCTGGCCGATCGGTACGGTGCGCTGCCCGACGAAGTGAAGTGTTTGGGCGAGCTGATGGTGGTCAAATCTTTGGCCCGCAAACTTCGGTGTGCGTCGCTCGAACTCGTCGAAACACGGCTTTGCTTGAGTCTGCGCGACGACACGCCCCTCGACTCAAACAAGGTCGTGCGTCTTCTGAGCAAGCCGAAATCCCCGTGGAAACTCACGCCGGATCAGCGTTTGCAGCGTGCATTCATCGGGGACAAAGAACGGGCCGATCGGTTGTCGCTGTCGAAAATGTTGCTGGCTGATTTGCTGGCGACGGCAGCCCCGGAGCCAACCGCCGGGCAGCGGACTTGACCCGAGCCGAAAACGCTGCTACTCCGGCACGACGCTGTGGAGCCCAAACGAATGCAACCTCTCTTCTTGAAGCCCAAGACAACCTTGCCTGCTCGATGTGCGCTCAAACGCGCGAAGGTCTGCTTTTCTGGCCTGTTTCTCGTCGGTGGGTTGCTTTTCGGTTGCGATGAACCTCCGCCGAGCGGACCGGACCTGGGCGACATGCGGCCCGTGGCGATGGATCTCAAACAAGTGTGCGACGGCGCGCATCACCCTGCGACGGACATGCGATCACAAGGCGGAGGCCGAACGATTCGCCCCGGCGAAATCGGGAGCCCATGCACAAAGGATACTGATTGTCAACAGGGAAACGGACAGCGGGTATGTTTCAAAACAAATCTGTTGAATGACGACAAGGGCGCAGCGACGCCCGGCGGATATTGTTCCGCGATGTGCGGCGGGGATGCGGACTGCGGTCCACAAAACTACTGTTTGAGCTTTCCTCCGTCGGGTGTGTCGTATTGTGTCGCTGGTTGCAACGATGCGGCGACGTGTCGGAAGACCGACTATCTGTGCATGTTTTTGGACACGGTGAGCGCGTGTTTGCCTCGGTTCAAAAGCATGACGTGCAATCCCACCGACGGGAATCCGTGCAGCACCGTCATCACAATTCCAGACAAACAGCCCGGCGGGTGCGTGCGCCAAGCTTATGAAGACGACCGATCTGGAATTTGTTATCCGACGTGCGGAATCGGGGCGGAGTGTCCTCAGGACAGCAGTGGCGCATCTTTGACATGCCGCTTTTTGAGCAGCTTTCCGACGGGAGATAGTTTTTCGGGAAATTTGTGTTTGCCCAAGCCCAGCGCGTTGCCCAAACCAGACGGTGCGACGTGCTTGTTTGCCGATGAGTGTCAGGCTGGGTTGCAATGCGACCTTCCCTATGTCACCGACGGACAACCGACGCGAAAATGCCGCAAATTGTGCGATTTGTCCTCGGCTGCGTCGGATTGTCCCAGCGGCCAAGCTTGTCGCAACGTGTTTGGAACGTGCTCGGGAGCGGGTCTTTGTCGTCCGCTGTAGTTGCCGCGCTGTGGTCCGTGTTCGACGAACTTGTGCAGCAAGCAACCCTCGATGTCGAGGCCGTTTCGTCGGCGCGCCGCCTGTATTCCGAACTGACGGGTACCGTCGAGCCGAGCCATGAATTGTTTGTGCCGAGGTCGGATGCGTTCGTCGAATGGTTTTTGCTGGAACACCGCGACGTTTTTGGCCAGACGCCCGTCCAACGTCGGTTGTCAACCATGGCTCCCGACGACAAAACCAGGCCGCACCTTTTGGCGTTGCGGGCCTCTTATCGCAGTTTGTTTCAACTTCGCGGTCTGAAACCCAAGCAAATTGTGCTGGACGATTTGATCGGTGGTGGCCGGTTTCTCGTCGAGGACAACCGCTTTTTTCTTGAAATTACTTCAGACGATTTGTTCGAGGCGCGGCTGATTCCCATCCCAGGATTTTGTCCGGCGCTGTGCCTCGGTCGAGCCCTTCAATTTCATCCGAAAGAAGCGGCGCACGCGGTTTTGACGCTCGTCCAAGAAGACTTGGCTCGCGGAAAAACGCGGACGGACTTGCTTGCGAGGCTGGCCCGGTTGCGTGTTCGCGCGTCCGCGTATAGGCACATGTTTGCAGCGCGGGTTTATTCGCAAACTGCCGGCTAAAAAAGCGATCTTTTTCAGTACACTGGCATACATTGGTCAGGCACACACTCACACACAAGGAGCACATCCGATGAAGACGACAACTTGGGCCATTTCTCTGTGCATCGCGCTGGCTGGAACCGGAGGCGTTTCCGTCGCTGCGCAAGATCCCGTTGGCGGCAAATTTTCGATCGAAGAAGCCACAAAAGGGCTGGGCAAAGGCACACTGACGGCCAAGATCGAAACGTCCCTCGGGACTTTTCACTGCGAGCTGTTCGAACAAGACGCGCCTCAGACGGTCGCAAATTTCGTTGGTTTGGCGCGCGGTTTGCGTCCTTTCCTCGACCCAGGCACGTCGGAGTGGGTGAAGCGCCCCTTTTACGACGGGCTCGTGTTTCACCGCGTGATTCCGTCGTTCATGATCCAAGGCGGCGACATTCGAGGCAACGGCAGCGGTGAGCCGGGATACACGATTCCCGACGAGAAAAATGCGCCGCACAAGTTCGATCGTGGGGGCGTTCTGGCCATGGCGAACCGGGGTTCGAACACGGGCGGTTCCCAATTTTTCATCACCGAGCAAGCGCAACCGCCGCTCGACGACGGAGGAGCAGCGGGCGGCCACTACCAGATTTTTGGTCAGTGTGCCGAAGTCGATTTGGTCAGAAAAATCGCGCGCGTCCCCCGAACCGGCATGGATCGCCCACTCGCCGACGTGAAAATCACCAAAATCACGATCGACCGGGCCATAAAAGAAACACTTTCGCCCGTTCCAAAAGGCACTGTCGGCGGAAAACCTGCTGCGAAAAAGCTGTAGCCGTGTGTCAGGGCGGGTCGCGTGTGCGGATGGTTCAAATCTTCGTCGTGAAAGAAAGCTGAACGACGCAGTGCTTTCCGTCGCGGGTCGTCGCTGCGAGCAGCGTTTGTCCGTCGGGTGAAAACGACAGGGAATTGGCTTGTCCGAGCGGATGCGTTGCGACAAGGCGGCCTGCATCGGGGGCGGCAAGAGAAAAGACGCGAAGAAGTGGGTCCCAGCCGCTGACCGCGATGATCGGGAGCGACGGATGAAGCGCGACAGCCGAAAACCACTTCCCGTCGGGGAAAACCTCGATGTGCGCGCGTCGCGAAAAACTCGGCACCGAGAAAACGTCCAAAAAACGTCCTCGACTGGTTGCAACCAGGGTTTGTTCGTCACGGCTCATCAGAAAGCCCGACGGAGAACCATCGATCTCCAAAAAGCGCAGGTGTTTGAGCGGTTTTCGCGAAAAAATCGCGCTGTCTTGAGGTGTGCCTCCAGCGACGAGAAAGTGCTCGGATAGAAGCAGTGCGCCAAATTCGCCTCGGTGCCAATCGACCGAGGGAATAGGCACCGGTTCAGGTTTGGCTGTTTTCGTATCGAACAAAAACAGGGGCGACGGAGGCGAGTATGAGGGTTTGTCTGCGTGACCGCGCTCACGACAACAGCGACTGGGAAAGAACTTGAGCCAAGCCAAGCAAGACGAGAAATCGGGCGACAACACGGCATTCGCAAATTCCCATCCAGGTTCCCGAAGCGCCCCGAACGCTTCAGCGCGCGGAACAAACAGTTCTTTCGCATCGGAAACTTGATAGATGCGACCGCCAGCTCCGATCCATTTCCCGTCGGAAGAAACGCGCAGCGCCGCTCCAGTCGCGATCCAAACGGGCGCGAGTTTTCGGACGAAGCGACGACCTTCGTACACAAAGATCTCGCGCTGTGATCCGGCGAACCACAGTTTTCCGTCGGGAGAAAACGCAAGCGGCTCTGCGTGTTGATCGGGAATCGCCCACATTTCGGTGATTTGCACGGTGAGACCCTTGTTTTTTGTCGGAGATTCGAGGGCCCGCGCCCTGTTGACAAAGAACGGACCAAGAGCTGTCAGGAAGAAGCCACAAACGGAACGCCGCGTATGCATCATGGGTTTTTGATCATGAAACCAGGACGGGTTTCACAATGCACGGACAGACAGGGCCTCTCATGCGGGGCGCGTGATCAGCCCGCGCGGCGCAGTTCGGCCAGTTCGTCGAAGAAGCGCAGCGTCGTTTCCACGTAGTTGCACAGCGAATCCACCGAGAGTTGGGCGAGCGCACCGTTGTCTGCGCGGAGGCTGTCGTAATACCGCTGTCGCTCCATCGAATGAATCACGACGAACGGATACCCATCGCGGATAAGCAGCAGGTTGGCCAAGATCCGTGCGACCTTGCCGCTGTTTTTGGTCCACGGATAAATGGTCATCAGACGGAAATGTGCTCCCGCAGCCCGCGCGACCGGGTGAAGGCTCTGGGTCTCTTCTTCGTCGAGCCATTCGCACAATTTGCGCATCCTGAGCGGAATTTTGTCGGCGGGGACAATCTCGTGGAAGTACGAACGATGCAGGGGATTGTCTTTCCGATAGGGGTTCCCCTTGGCCTTGTCTTCCGGTGTCAGGATTTCGTGAATCTGCTTGATGAACTCGACGGTGATGATGCCAATTCGCTTTTTTTGCGCTGCAAATTCCTTTGCCGCGTCGCGAGCAAAATCAATCGCCGTTTTGTGGTTGCGAATTTCCTCGTACAGAGAAATCAGACTCACATCCGAAATGATCTTGCGATCAAGCGCATCTCGAAGTTCGCCATAGCTCAACACGACTCCTTCGAGCGCGTTGTCGTGATATAGCCACCCAATGTCCAACTTGTCGTTGTACGCGGAAAGTATCCGTGGGTCTTCCGCTAGCTTGCGCACGCGCAAGGACTCCAGTTTGGCATCGAGTTCAAAATAGCGGGACTCCTCCATGCACCAGACTCCTGATAAAGACAGTTGTTCGGCCCGCGAGTATGTCATAAAACGCGGAAGTTGTGAGTACCTACGTGAATGCGAAGGAGAAGTTTTGCCCAATCTTTTTTTTGAAATCTCCGACGACAAAAGAGGAGATGAATGCGATTGTGTTCACAATACAGAGATGAGCAGACCCAACCTACATAGAAGCATAAAAGGTACGATAGGAGGACATACAGGGGTGCGACAGGAAGTCAATGGGAAGTCAATGGGAAGTCGATGGGAAGTCAATGGGAAGTCAATGGGAAGGCGATAGGAAGGCGATAGGAAATCGGTAGGAAGGCGATAGGAATTGGCTTGGGGCAGAAAGTGCCTTCATTGAAAACACGGAAAAGACAAGGACGGGAAACGTGGGTGTTTTTTGGGCAGGTCTTGCGCTGAAAATCGCGGTGGAAGGGAATTGTCCGACGGTTGCTGCGATCGAAACCGAGATACGAGCACTGGATGCGGAGTTGTTGCAACGAAATGCCCTGGCTCGACTAGAACCCATCGAAGATCAGTTGCGCGTCGAGGTGTTGTCGGACACTGGCTCGCTGCTGGTCGTTCAAGATTTGGGGCTCGGGCCGTCGTGTGAAACGCTGGCCGCTGCGACGGCAGTGGTCATCGTCACAGCATTGACTCACGCACAAAGTCCGTCGTCACAGGCTGATCACATGCCTGCGTTTCAATTGCCCGTTCGCCCGGCGCGCAACCATCAGACGATGGTTTCGACTCCGAGGCGCGTTTCTTGGGAATGGGGTTTGGCCACGGTTTTGGAAGCCGCTTGGCCGCGGCCGGGAGGCGGCGCGCTGGGACTTTTGGAGATTGCGCCCCAGCGCGCGGATGTGCGTCGGTTTGGAGTGCTCGTGCAGGTCTTTGGAACGTCTCCAAAACCACAACCGCTTCCATCGGGGAGCGCGGAATACACGCGGCTGTTGCTGTCGGTCGGCCCCCGCATCCGTTTTTTTGCCGGGTCGTGGGGAATCGATTTGTTTGCGTCGGCTTCTCCGGCGTGGGTGCTGACCAGCGGGCGTGACCTGCCGCGCACACAAACCAGTCACGGCTTTGATGTGGGTCTGGGCGGTGGCGTTCGAGCGGTCGCGCAACGAAGTGCTCTGCGTCCGTTTGCGATGCTCCATGCGGTGGGTTTTTTGCGAGAACAAAAACTGGTTGTGCTGGGCGCGGATTGGGAGGCCTCTGCTCCACGATACGGGGTGTTTGTGGCGCTCGGTTTGTCGTTTGCGCGGTAGGACTCGAGCACGGTCTACGTCGATGAAGACGGCGGGTCGCAGAGTGTACGCATGTGTCGGATGGTTTCGGCATAGTTTGGCGTGCCCAAAATGCCGCTGCCAGAAACCAGCACCGACGCACCGCTTCGTACAACCGGCGCGGCGTTGTCGAGCTTGATGCCTCCATCGACGGAAATGCGCACTTGTTCGGAAAGACCTCTCTCGTCGAGCATGCGGGCAAGTGCTGCAATTTTGGGAAGCGCGAGGGAAAGAAACGCTTGGCCACCAAAACCGGGATTGACGCTCATGACGAGCACCATCGACAACTCGGGCAGCACGTATTCGAGCACGGAAAGCGGCGTCGCCGGATTGAGCGCAACCGCTGCTTGCTTTCCAAGCTGACGGATGTTTTCCACGACGCGGTGCAAATGCGCACAGGCTTCGGGGTGAACGTGCAGGATGTCTGCTCCCGCGTCGGCAAACGGTTTGAGCCAACGCTCAGGAGCGAGCATCATCAAATGCACATCGAGCGGCAGCCTCGTGTTTCTGCGAATGGCCTCGACGATGGGTGGCCCGAGCGTCAAGTTGGGAACGAAGTGGCCATCCATTACATCGACGTGAATGAGGTCTGCGCCTGCTGCTTCCAGCGCGGCAACTTCGTCGGCCAAACGACCAAAATCACACGACAAAACAGACGGAGCAATCAACACACGAGGCATAAAAAAGTCTTCACCGAGGTTACGTGACTTTTTTGGCGCGGAACACATCGACAATCGACGAAAAAATGTTGGTGTGTTGGTGCCCAAGCAGGCCGTCGAGTTCGTGATCGTCAAACCATATGCCGCCGCAGTGAAAACACTTATCGATATTCACGCCTTTGAAGCTGATTTCCTTTAGGTCCATGCCGCACTTGGGGCATTTCATGTGGTGCAGCTTTTGTTGGGCTTCTCGCTCGGCATCGGCCAGTTTTTTGGCCTGCTCGAGGGCTTCGCGCTGACGGCGGGCGGCTTCTTCTCTGGCGAAATACTCTTCTTCAGCTTCCGAAGGTTTTTTCATCGACATTGGACGTACCTCACTTCCCCTGTTGGCATCTGCGCCATGTCTATCACACTCGGGGATCGCTCAGGGGCCAAAACGCAGCGTTCGCAGGTTGACGAAACCGTTGTGTGTCTCGAAGACGAGACCAGGATGAAACAGGAAAAGCTGGTTCGGTCGATACAGCACGGTGGCAGGTTGTTCTTGTTCCCAGATTTTGCGCAGCGGCTCGGGATCGCCGCCGAGCTGCCAATCCGCGAGCCGCGCCGAAAGTTGGTTCCACAGCGGGTGATTTGCGGGATACGCCGCGCGCAAAACCGGTTCGGGGTCCAACAGCCGATCGGGGCCCGTGAAATTCCACGCGACGAGCGCCAAATCAAAACTGCCCAATCGAAGCCGACTCGGGAACGCCGAAAACTCAACCAGTTCAGGCACCAATTTGATGCCCAACTTTCCAAGCGCGCTCACCAGCCGCGTCGCCAGCTCGCGCAGCTCAGCAGAGCCTTGCGGAACCACCAATTTCCACGTCACGAGCTTCCCGCCAAAAAGTCGCGCACTCCCCGGTGCCGCCCTTGTGATTTGGCTTTGGTCCAAACGTTTCTCTGCATCTTCTTGCGCGCGTTTTTCGGGCACCGGCAGCGGAACATCCAACGAACCCAGCCCCGAGCGCACATCCGCCAAAAACTGCGCGCGGTCCAAAAAGCCCGAAACCGCTTGCCGAACCGCCGCTTGCCCCAACAACGGGTGCCTGCCGCTGTACAAAAGCGTCACAAGCTGCTTGCCGTCGGGGACGAGTTTCGAAAACCGGCCTCGCTGCAACGCCGGTTCCACCAAATCCGGCAAATAGCGCAAAGGCACACGAAGAAGCACCTCGGCTTGCCCCGAGCGAAACCAGTGAAACGCCTTTGCCGGGTCCTGCGAAAACAGAAAACGGAGTTCCTCTGCCGCCGGTGCCGCACCCCAATACGTCGGATTCCGTTTCAGCACCAAACTGACTCCGCGTTTCCATTCCGCCACGCGATAGGGCCCCGTACAGATCGGTTTCCGATTCCAAGGCTTTTGAACAAGCCGCCCATCGGGAAAATGCGCCGCCGGCACAATCGGCAATTCCGACAACGCCCACAGAATTTGCTCAGTGCCACGCCGCAACACCAGCCGCAGCGCATCCGGGCCCGTTCGGTGAATCGACACCACATTCCGCAAAAGCGCCCTGGTTTCCGAACTCGCCGGCAGCGTCGAAAGCACCATCTGCAACGAGAGCTGTACGTCGTAGGACGAAAGCACCCGCCCATCGTGAAATCGCACACCTTTCCGCAGCCAAACATCGAACGTCCGCCCGTCGCGATCTAGCCTGTATCGATCGGCCAGCACCGGTTCGTATGTCGTTTGGCCGTCGTGTTCTTTGCGCCGCACAAGCGGCTCGCACACCACGTCGTGAGAGATGCGATATCCCCCCACATCCGGGTCCAACAACGGGTTCAAATGCGCGGGTTCGGGCGCACCTGAAAGCCGCACGACGGTCGTGGAAACGGGAGGCTCAGCGCACGCGACCGGCCCTTCCCAAAAAGGCCCCACACACAACCCGAGCAGAAAAAGAACCCAGGCGAAATGCCTCTGCATGCGCATTTATCGCGACGGCAAAAGCTGGCCGAATCGTTCAAGTGTTTGTGCGACCGGTTTTGCCTTCGGATTCGGCAGAGGTTTGTCCATGCGCAAAATCGGATAGCGATTGAAGAAACGGTCGAAACTCGGGTGTCGTTCTGCGAAAAACTGGAGCCGGGCCGACGGATTGGCCGCAAACGCTGGGTTTTGCAGCCGCAAGGCGAACTCCTTTTGCAACGCCGCGTCTTGCGCCAAAAGCTGCACCGCGACTTGCTCTGCGATGTAGTCCTCCAGGTATTCCTTTTGCTCAAACACTGCGTTGAAAAAACCCCAGTGCAAAAAGGAATCGCTCGCATCCGGTTCCAGCAAATGCGTGAGCAAGGTCTGGCCGCGCTGTCCCGTCGGTACAAACAAACTCCCCGGCACCGCTTCGCACGGTTCGGTGTGCCATTCGCCCTCCACTTTGACCGTTTGCCGACCCTCGTAAGGCCCGTCTGCAAACACCCGTTGCCGCGCTCGAAACACCGAACACGGCCCCGAAAACCCATTCGGCACCTGAGAAAACGACAACCCGTGCATCCCCAGTTTGTCTGCCATCCAGCCCGCGTGTTCTTTCGGAATCACATATCCCGCAGGCAGCCTCACCAACGTTTTTTCGACCACCGTCGGGAAAAACGGGATTTTCCACACCATCGGTTTTTGCGGGTCGTAGCTGACCTTGAGCCCGCCTGAAATCCACGAGGGTTCCAACTTGTACGCATAGCCCGGAAACGAAATCTCCTGTCTGAAAGGCCCCGTCGCGTACGAGAGCACGATTTTGCTGCCCGTGGGACGACTCGCATCGGCCCGATCTGCCTCGTGCGCCATCGTCAGAAAGTCTTTCCCACGTTCTCCCACATGTCGCAGCAGCGCCGTCAGTGTGTCCAGCGTCGTTTTCACTCGCCGGTCATACGGTTTGTACGAATGCGTTTCGACCAGCGCCGCAAAACGATTCCGAAGCGGCCAATATCCCGTCGAAAACCGAGGCGGAGGCACCTCTTGCACAAAGCCCGAACTGGGATCGTCTTTTTTGACAAAGTTCGGATAAAAATCGAGTGGCCTGTGGCCTCCCCGTCGCAATTCGTCGAGCACTTTTTGCGACAGCTCGTTTCCCGCTGCCCGCAACGCATTTGGCCCTCCCAACCTTGGCTCGATTTGCACCGCGACATCCGGCTGAAAATCCGCGCCATCGGTCACATGCAAATCTACGTACAAAAGCGGATCGAACGACTTGAGCAGCCCGAGCATCGCTTTCATCTCAGGCGTTTCGGCTTTTGCGTAGTCGCGGTTCAAGTTCAGGTTGTGCGCACCGACGCGCCAGCCCGTTTCGACCGGACCGCGCTGGTTCGGACGCTGGTGTGCCGCGAAACGCTCGTGACCATCGACGTTGAACACCGGCACCAACACGAACGTGAGCTTCGACAGCACGCCCGGCAAAATCTCGCCGGACAGCATGTTGCGCAACAGCCCCAAACCCGCGTCTTTTCCGTCCACTTCACCCGCGTGGATGCAGCCCTGCGCAAGCACCACCGGACGGTTCTTTTTCGCAATGTCTTGCGGTGAAAACGTGCCGTCCGCCGACGCAACCAGCGCCACCATCCGCCGTCCCTGCGGCGTCGTGCCGAAGGTTTCGCACCGCACTTGCTTGTCAAAACGCTGCGCAAAGCGTTCGCACAGGGACAGCACCTCGTCGTACCGACCCGTGCGCACAAAACCGCTTTGTTCCGCCAGCGTTCGCAAATCTGACAAATCCGCGCCTGGCGTTGCCGGCAACGTCAAACCCAAAACCAAAGGCCATGCACTCCACATGGCGCATGCTTAACAAAAATCGTCCCTCGGAGAGAAGGACTATTCGCGGGCAAGTTGTCGGGTGCTTTTTGCCCAACTTTGGATGCGCCGTCCATCGCTTGGAGGCTGTTGGTTTGGCTTCAATCGTAGTAGCTTCGTCCGATCATGACCGTGCCCGCTCCACTTCTCGACGTGGCTCAGACGCTCAAAGACAAGCGCATTCTGTTCATCGGAGGCACCGGCTTCGTCGGGAAAGTCACGATGTCGATGCTGTTGTGCAAATACCCAAACCTCGGCAAGTTGTACGCGCTGGTTCGCCCTGGTTCTGGATACACCGCCGAGACACGGTTTTTTCAGAAGATCGCCAAATCGCGCCCCTTCGATCCGGTGAGGCAGACGTTTGGCGACGCCACCGAGTCGTTTTTGCGTGAAAAAGTCGTTCCGCTTGCGGGCGATGTGTCACGGCCCAACATCGGTCTTTCTGACGCTGACCTCGCGCTCATCACCCAAGACGGACCGCTCGACGTGATCCTCAATTCGGCGGGCCTTGTGTCGTTCAATCCGTCGCTGGAATCGGCGTTGCGCATCAACGTGTTCGGCGTGCAACACGTACTCGAGTTGGCTCGGGCAACCTCGGCAAAACTTGTTCACGTCTCGACCTGTTTCGTCGCCGGTCAGCGCGAAGGAGAAGTGTGGGAAGACGAACCTGTGATTGGGTATTTTCCCCGTCGCCCAGGCCATGATCGATCGCGATCTGCGGGCAATGCGCTGCGCCAAGGCGATTTTGATCCCGTCGCCGAGATCGCCGATTGCGAACGGCTGATCGAACAAACCCGCCAGCGTGCCGATGACCGCGCACATTTGTCCATGTTTCGTGACAAAGGGGCCGAGCGGCTCCGCGCCGAAGGACGCGATCCTGACGACGAACGGCATTTGAAAGCGGCACTTCAGCGAGAGAAAAAAACCTGGACCGCCGAGCGTTTGACCGAACTCGGCATGGAACGCGCGCAGCATTGGGGCTTTACGAACACCTACACCTACACCAAGAGCATCGGGGATCAGCTTTGCGCGCACGCAGCTTTGCCCGAAACACAGCGCCAAGACGGCAAAAAGACGGTCCGCATCGCGATTGTGCGGCCCGCCATCGTCGAGTCGGCGATGAACTATCCGTTTCCCGGCTGGAACGAGGGCTTTAATACCACCGCGCCGCTCATTTTCATGGTGTTGAAAGGGCACATTCAGGTGCCCGCGTCGCCGAATACCGTGCTCGATTTGATACCCGTGGATATGGTGGCTTCCGCGACCATTGCAGCGACGGCGGCGGTGCTTGCCGAGCGCAACGAACTGATCTACCACTTGGGGTCCAGCGACTCGAGCCCGCTCAGGATGCCGCGTTCGGTGGAACTTACAGGGCTCTACAAACGACGGCATTTCCGAGACAAGCTCGACAAGAATCAAGGCGACGCGCTGATGAATCGTTTGCGTG
This sequence comes from Pseudomonadota bacterium, assembly GCA_035328405.1. Lineage (GTDB taxonomy): Bacteria > Myxococcota_A > Polyangia > Palsa-1104 > JAEUJZ01 > JAEUKA01. The sequence continues at coordinate 26,709 of DAOLIT010000025.1, forward strand.
CCCGGCTTGAGTCCATTCCCGTCAGCAAGTCGCAGTATCAGCACCTCAGCGTGCCGCTTTTGCGTGGCGTCGCTGAACGCGCCTCGGCGGCCATCAGCGAAACCCTCGACAAAATGTGGGGAATGCCTCGGCTGACGGCGCTCGGCGAACGCGCGAAGGAAAAACTCGACGCCACCGCGCAGCTTGCTCGCCAGGCCGAGTCGATTTTCGATTTGTTCTTGCCGTTCGTCCACGACAACGCGCCCATTTTTCGAGCGGACAACACCCGCGCGCTTTTCCGCAGCCTGACGCCGCACGACCAAACGCTTTTGCGCTGGAATCCCGAGACCATCAACTGGCGCGAGTACATGCTCGACGTTCACATTCCGGGCCTGGAAAAATGGATTTTTCCGTCGCTGGATGAGGAATTTTCCGCGCGTGCCAAAACCGTCTACACATATCGGGACCTTTTGGAAATGCTCGATTCGGCGGCCAAGGCCTATCGAAGCCGGACGGCGATGCGCTTGTTGCCGCCGCTCGATGCCGATGGCGTGCCTGTGGGATATGGCCAGCGATACACCTACCGAGATTTGCGGGAGCGTTCGACGCGGGTCAGCGAAACCCTTCGTCGGTTGGGTGTTCCCGTCGGTGGGCGGGTGTTGCTTTTGTCGGAAAACCGACCCGAGTGGGCGATTTCGTATTTCGGCATTTTGAAAGCTGCTGCGGTTGTAGTTCCCGTCGATAAAGAAGCATCCCTCGACGAGGTGATGAACATTTGTCGGTTTGGGGATGTTTGTGCGGCGATCGTCTCGGACAAAGTGGCGGCACGAATCGACATTCGCAATGCCCTGGGTCAGTCGATGCCGCACGTCAAAGTCCTCAACTTCAAAGAGGCGCTTTTCGGACCGACGCAGCACGCGCTTCTTCCTGTCGAAAAATTGCCCGCACTGCCGTTGACTGGACGCGCGGAGGAACTGGCGTCGCTGATTTTCACGTCAGGCACAACCGGTCGGCCCAAAGGCGTCATGCTGACCAACCGGAATTTCACGTCGCTGCTTGCCAAAATCGGCGGCGTTTTCGATGTGGACAAACACGACGGCATTTTGTCCGTGCTGCCGCTGCACCACACGTTCGAATTTTCCGCCGGTTTGCTTTTGCCTTTGTCTCGGGGTGCGCAAATCGCGTACCTGCCCGACATCAATGGCGATGCGCTTTCCGAGGCCTTCTCGACAGCACACATCACCGGAATGGTGGGTGTACCTGCGCTTTTTCAGCTCTTGTCGCGGCGAATCACCAAACAGATTTCGGACCGTCTGCCGCAAAAGGCCGTGCCGTGGGTGTTGCGCCTGCTGGCTCGGCTGTACGATTTGATGCGCTCGACGCGCGAACGAACCCGCAAGGCGCTGGGTTTTGAGCTGAACTTGCCGCGTCTGCTCTTTTTGCCGATCCATCAGCGGTTCGGCGGAAAGCTGAGGCTGCTCATCAGTGGCGGCTCAGCGTTGCCCGTCGAGACCATGAAGGAATTTCGCGGCCTCGGCTTCAATTTGTACGAAGGCTACGGCATGACTGAAAGTTCACCGGTGCTGACGGTGACAAGGCCCGGTTCAACGCTCGTGCTGGGAAGCGTCGGTGAGCCGCTGCCCGGCATCGAGGTCAAAATCCACGAGCCAGACCCAAGCGGCATAGGGGAAATCATCGCGTCGGGTCCCAACGTGATGCTTGGGTACTTCAACGACGCAGAACTGACAGGCGAGACCCTAAAGTCCGGTTATTTGCACACGGGCGATTTGGGCAAGCTCGACGACAAGGGCAACCTGTTTATCGTCGGACGCAAGAAAGACGTGATCATCGGTCAGAACGGCGAGAACGTCTATCCCGACGAGCTAGAAGAACGCTACCGAGAAACGCCTTTCATCAAGGAACTTTGCGTCGTCGGGCTCCCCGAGGCGGAACTTTCCGACAATCCGGCCTCGGGCGACAAAGGTGAAACCGTTGCGTGTTTGATCGTGCCGGCCTACGACGCGCCGCAGGCCGACGGCCTATCGAAAGAGGAAGTGCGCGAAAAAGTGCGCGAGCACGTTCGCCTCGTTTCTGCCAAGCTCTCCGTCGCAAAACGCATCAAGATTCTTCACCTGACCGATTTGGAACTGCCCAAAACGGCGACGCGCAAAGTCAAACGAAAGCAAGTCGTCGAGGAACTCCGCCGACTGGAACGGACCCGTCGGCAGGCTGCCGCCGAAACGCAAACCGGAACCAGCGCACCGGGAGATTGGCTGCTCAATTTGCTTGCCGATGTGACGGGAAAGCCTCGGTCTGCTGTTCGACCCGAATCGACGATGCAAGAACTGGGTTTGGATTCGCTGTCTTTTGCCGAGCTTGGCGTGGCGCTCGAGGCTGCGGGTGTGCAGGTTCCCGACAATGCGGATTTGACTGGCGTGGTCAGCGTGCCCGAGCTTCAAAAAGCCATTGCTCAGTGGGGACGACGGAAACCGACCAAAGAAACTCAGCCGAGCAAAACCCAGAAAAAAAAGAAAACCACCGAGAGCACCGACGATCGGCTGGTCTTGCCAAACTGGCTTGTCGATGTGGGAAATCGTGGTCTGAACGCTGGGCAGCGCATGCTGTACGAAAAAGTGCTCGACACGCATGTGACGGGCCGAGCGTATCTGCCTCCCTCGCGGCAATTTATCGTCGCTGCGAACCATTCCAGCCACTTGGACATGGGCCTTGTCAAACACGCGCTCGGAGACTGGGGTGATCGCCTCGTCGCACTCGCGGCCAAAGACTACTTTTTCGACGATCCGCTCAAGCGCGTGTATTTCGAGAATTTTACGAACCTGATTCCGATGGATCGCACTGGTTCGTTGCGCGAATCGCTGCGCCTGGCCGCGCGCGTCATCGAGGATGGCTACGTCCTGCTGATTTTCCCGGAAGGCACCCGCTCCGAATCGGGGCTTATGCAGCCGTTTAAGGCCTCGATTGGTTATCTGGCGCTGCACCACAAAATCGACGTGCTGCCCATGTATTTGGAAGGCACGCACGACGCGATGCCCAAAGGAAAAGCGCTGCCGAAGCAGCGGGCGTATGTCGCCGCACATATAGGTCCAGTGCTTACCTATGAACACCTGCAACGGGCCGTGTCCAAAGTGCCGCGCACCGAACAGAATCGCGAGGCGGCGCGGCTGGTTGAACAGGCCGTGCGAAGATGCGCTCCATCGGGACCAGACCGCGAGATGCCACAACACGCGACCGTCGAGTAGCTGTTTTTTGCGCCGCGCACACAGACATGTCTAGGCGAGGTTTGTTGCTCCTCCAGCTCGGCACGCCCGAAGCACCCACGCCGACGGCGGTTCGTCGGTATCTGCGTGAGTTTTTGTCCGATCCGCGCGTCATCGATTTGCCGTCTGTGCTGCGATGTTTGCTTTTGAACTTGGTCATTTTGCCGTTTCGTCCTCGTCGGAGTGCCGAGGCGTACAAGAAAATCTGGACCGATGCCGGCTCGCCGCTTTTGGTCCATGGTCTTGCTCTCGAGAAGGCCGTTCAGGCTCGGTTGGGCGACGGGTGGATGGTGCGGCTTGCGATGCGTTACGGACGGCCTTCGCTTGGCACGGCCCTCGACGAAATGGCCGACTGCGAACAAATCGTTGCGCTGCCGCTTTATCCCCAATACTCGTCCGCAACGACTGGATCATCGCTGGAACACCTTTACCGCGAGGCTGGCGCACGGTTTGTTACGCCAAATGTAGTGGTCGTGCCGTCGTTTTTTTGTGACGTAGGTTTTCTATCTGCCGTCGCTGCGGTCGGTCGTTCGCTGCTTTCTCAGGCACAGCCCGATCACGTCCTGTTCTCGTATCACGGCCTTCCCGAGCGACAAGTCAAAGCGGGCGACAAAACGGGGCAGCATTGTTTGCTCAGCGACGGTTGTTGCGCGCAACTTTCGCGAGAAAACGCGCATTGTTACAGAGCGCAGTGCTTTCAGACCTCGCGATCGCTGGCCGAGCAATTGGCTCTCGAGCCGGGAACGTATACGACGTGCTTTCAGTCGCGGCTGGGCCGGGCGCGCTGGATTTCGCCCAGCACCAATGAAGTGCTTGCTTCACTGCCGTCGAGCGGCAACAAGCGCGTGGTGGTGTTTTGTCCCTCGTTTGTCGCCGATTGCCTCGAAACGCTTGAAGAAATTGGCATGCGATCACGGGAGGCGTTCTTGAAGGCTGGCGGTGAAATGTTCGTCTTGGTTCCTTCGCTGAATGGAAACGACGCATGGGCCGACGCTGTGACTGACTTGGCGCAAAGACACACATGCAGAGAAGCCCCCATTCCTCGAGAGAAAATGACAAAGGGATGACAGTCGCGCCGCTTCGACCTAAAATCTTTTCCTCGGAGCGCATAACTTGGCCAAGCTGATCGTGCTCACCGGTAGCAGCCGGAAAGAATTTGAACTTGGCGAGTTCAACACGATTGGTCGCCACCCCGAAAATTCGATACAAGTTCTTGATCGAATTGTCTCGAAGGAACATGCCCACATCATCCGCCAAACGGACGGTGGTTTCCTCCTCAAGGATTTGGGGTCTCTCAACGGCAGTTATATCGGTAACGTTCGTGTCACCGAGCAAATTCTAAAAAACAACGACGAAATCACCATGGGCAACACGCGCATGGTGTACACCGAACGGGGCCCGAACGAGGATTCGCTTCAGCGCGTTACGATTGCCAACAACACGCTCAACGACAGCCACATTCGGCACAAAGTCGATGCAGACCGTTCTGAGCGTTTCATGCCAGCAAAAGATTTGCCGGTTGATACGCTCAAACGCGATTACGAGAAATTGCGAATCGCGCATGAACTTGGGCAGGCAATCATGGGAATCCTTGATTTGGAAACCCTGTTGCCGAAAATTCTGGACAAATCATTTGAGCTTCTTCCAGCGGATCGCGGTGTAATTCTGCTGATGGAAAATGGAACGCTCCAACCCAAGTACGTGAAATACAAGAACGCGAAACTTGCGCACGAGCAAATTCAGATTTCCAACGCAATTTTGAATGAAGTCACGCAAAACAAGCGTGCAGTCTTGTCATCAGATGCCAGCATGGATCGTCGTTTTGTTCACAGCCAGTCGATCATTTTGCAAGGCATTCGTTCGACAATGAGCGTTCCGTTGATGCATGGCAGCGAGCTTTTGGGTGTTATGCACTTGGATTCTCAAATTGCGGCAAATGCATTTACAGAGCGGGATTTGCAGCTTTTTAGTTCTATTGCAAACCAGGCCGCAATCGCTATTCAAAATGCGCGTTTGACCAAAAAAATCGAAGAAGAAGCGAAAACCCGCGCACAGTTTCAGCGACTTCTTTCCCCAAAACTTGTTGAACAACTGGTATCTGGAAAACTCCACCTCGAAAAAGGTGGTGAGTTGCGCGAAGTGACGATGTTGTTTTCCGATATTCGTGGTTTCACCGCGATGGCCGAACGCCACAAAGCCACGGAAATCGTCACCATGCTGAATGAGTACTTCGAGATCATGGTTGAGATCTTGTTTAAGTACAATGGAACACTTGACAAATACGTTGGGGACGAAATTATCGGCCTATTTGGCGCGCCCGTTCCAGTAGAAGAAGCGACGTGGTGTGCGGTTCAATGCGCAATTGAAATGCAAACAGCGTTGCAGCATTTCAACTCAAAACGAAAACCGCTGGGCCTTGAACCCATTGAGGTCGGTGTGGGCATCAACATCGGTCAGGTGGTGTGCGGCATGATCGGGTCGTCCCACACCATGCAGTACACGGTGATCGGCGATGCAGTAAACACGGCTTCGCGCTTGTGTTCCGTCGCTGGCAAAGGCGAGATCATCTTGAGTGAATTTGCGCTCCAAGCCGTGATGGACCGGGTGGAATACGTGGCGCTCCCTCCGACGAAGGTCAAAGGCAAGTTGCAGGCACTGCGCATCTACAATGTTCTTGGGCGCAAAGGCGACGCAACGGGCTTTTTCACCCGCGACCTGACGACGCCAGGATAACCAACGGTTTGTCTGTTAGCGGCTGCGCAGACGTTGGACGGGTTCACCAGACAGCAGGTGTTGTTCAATGATTTCCTGAGCATCCGCTTCCGTTGGCACTCGATACCAAACGCCTTCGGGATACACGACTACAGCGGGTCCGTTCTTGCAACAATCCAAACAGCCGGATGAATTGGCGCGCATTCGTGTTTTCAGACCGCGTTCGTGAATCTCCTTTTTGAATTTGTCGAGAATTTGTTCAGAACCGCTATGCGCACAAGAGCCTTTTGGATTCTGTGGATCGCGGCGGTTTGTACAAACAAAGATATGTCGCTCGTAAACAGACATTTGTTTTTGCTTTTCGCTCAATGCGTTTTCGTGTGCGGCTAATTCGGTGCCGAGGAGGGTCGTTCGGTCTGCATGGCTTGGCGAAAGAGCACCTGTGGGTCAAGTTCAAGCTGCACGCCCAGGATTTGCGTCAGCATGAAAAACACAATCCCGACCGCGACCAAAAGCAGCGTAAGCGCCGAGGTCGCCGTAGCGAGCGCCACGCCGAACACAGAGATGGTTCCCACCGCCACCGCCGTACGAACCAGCGGACTGCGATGCTCTGCTGCGGGCGGAGTAAATGCCGAAAACAGAGCCTCCCATTTTGGGCTGGTGAGGATTTTTGCGAAAAAAGAACGGGTTCTCATGATGTTTTCCTACCCTCAACCTGGGTTGTGCCGTGCCACAAACATCGGAACAGCATCATCGCCTTGCACGGCTTGTCCAGCGAGCATTGCGCCAAACACAACCGTCAGATACAGCAGCGAAACCTTAAACAGTCTTTTGGCCCACCGCCCATCTTCAGACGTACGCAGGCCCTGAACGCCTACGACCAAAAAGCCAATCCCCGAGACGAAAGCAATCCACAAATAAAGCTTTCCTCCCACCCCAAGAGGAACCAGCACAAGTGCAACGGGACACAACAAAAGCAAATATAGCACAACTTGAAATTTTGCCGTTGCGACACCCATTTCGCTTACCAGCGTTTTAAAACCCGCTTTTCGGTAATCATCATATCGAAACAACGCTATCGCAATGAAATGCGGCAATTGCCACAAAAACATGATTGCAAAGAGCGTTAAACCGATGAGATCCAGGCGGTTTGTGATCGCCGTCCAGCCCATGAGTGGCGGCATTGCTCCGGGGATAGCACCTATCACAAGCGCGCCCGCCGAGCGTTGCTTGAGCGGGGTATACAGTGCGGTGTAACTCAAAAACGCGAGGAGGCCAAGGACCGCAGTGAGCAGATTGACGCATAGCGCAAGCCACACAACCGACGACGTTCCCAATCCCAAGCCCAAAACCAGCGCGGTCCATGGCGGTAGCCGGCCAGCCGGGAGGGGGCGATTTCGAGTGCGTTCGGCTCGACCGTCGATGTCGCGCTCGAGATACATGTTCATCGCGTTCGCGCCGCTCACCAACATCACGGTGCCCAACAAGAAAACCATGCGCAGCCGCCAATCCGCCGGGCCTTTTGCCAAATACATCCCGACCGCGCCCGTGGCAACCACCATCCACGTCACACGCGGTTTGGTCAGCGCAATACAATCTGAGAAGCGACTCACACGATGCCTCCCTGTTCCGAGACGAGGGTGCCCGCAAGCCCGGTGGTTGCCGCGCGAGTCGCCTTCGCAGGCTGAAGCAGGCACAGTTCAACGACCAGAAGCCCCCACAACACCGCACCCAACCCCAAATGTGCGGTCACCTGCCACAGTCCCAAGAAACTCCGCACACTTTCCAGGCCCAGGCCGATTTGCAGCGAAAGAAGCAGCGGCAGCGCCAGCTTGCACGCCCGAGCAAAGCCGCTCAGCCTGGGCAAAAGCAGTGACACAAGGACCACTGCGACAGCCAAAAACAGCGCGTTCAGTCGATGGATCGCCTGGATCACCACCACCGGATGCTCGCCCAGTGGAAGCAAGCCGCCCTTGCAAAACGGAAGCTCTAGGCAGGCGAGCCCTGCGCCTGTGTGTCGCACCAATCCTCCCAAGGCGATTTGCACGTAGCACAGCGTCGCCGTGCCCGCCAAAAACCAATACGCCGGACGGGACACATCAAGCCGAGCATTCGACGGTCGAGTGACACAGGCGATGGACAACACCAGTGCAAAAAACAGCATGGACGTACACAAATGCAAAAGCGAAATCAGCGTCGGCAACTTGTAGATGACCGTTAGACCACCAAGCACCCCCTGCACAATCACCAAACCGAGTGCTGGCAGCGTCAGGTGCAACAGTCGGTGCTGTCGGCGTTTCGTCTCGACGTAGCCAAAACCACACAGCGCGATCGTCAAGACGCCCACGGCTGTCGCGAACAAGCGATGGCCATGCTCAAAAAACACATTCCCTTTCATCTCCGGGAAAAACTGTCCAAAGCACAGGGGCCAATCTGGGCAAGCCAGCGACGAACCCGTGCCATGCACAATGCCTCCGACGAGCAACAGACCGAACGTCGCCAGAGCCGTAAACAACGAAAATCGATGCGTGACCATGAACCCTGATGCCTCAACCGAACGACGCGCCTAAAAAGCCCGCCACCAAGTCTGAATCAACCGCTATTTGACCTGAAACCAGGCGTCTTTACGGCAAGTCATCGAATGCCGCCAATAGTTTTTTTAGGTTTGCGATGTCACCGACGGATGAATTGAGCCAATGGACGCACAAGAAACCGCTGAAAATGTTTTGGAAGCCGCGTTCATGGTCTTGACCGCACCAAAAAGCGTCTGTAACGATGCACGACTTGTCGGCGACGAACTCACCTGTAATTGCGACGGGTGGTTTCTGCGTCCAACGCTCACCCTCGAAAAACACCGTCTGAACAGACAACGTGGAGGCAAACATGCGGTCTCGCTCTTTTTCTCGCTTCGGAATGCTCTCAGTTTTTTGCCTGCCGATGCTGTCGCTCGGTTGTGGTGGCAGCGACGAAGAACCGCCGATCGAGCCGGCGAAGGAAAATCCCTTTGCCGCAAAACCGGAATGTACCGGCGAAAAAGTCCAATTCAAGAAAGGGTCGCGCGGGTTGGTCGTGAGCAATTTGGAAATCGCGGCGGTTGGCGTCGGCCTGGACCTGGACGGCGATGGCAAACCTGATAACAAACTTGGGGCCGTCGCGTCCCTTGCGAATCCCGAGCTCGAGGGCACGTTCAAAGAAAAGCACGATGTCGTCATTCCGATGGAGTTTTTCGGCGCAACGTCGGGCGATTCGTCGTGTACCAAGTTCGCGATGTACCTGGGCCAGTTTTTGAAAGACCGGGATCAGGATGGCAAGGACAACACTTGGGAGACGGACGACGGTGTCGCGAAAGGGGATTGCAACGATTCCGACAAAAGCGTGCGGCCTGGTGCGTCGGAAGTCATCGGCAATCGCATGGATGATGATTGCGACGGTTTTGCAGACAACAAGGTCAAGACCAAGCCCGCAGACGACGCCGCAGCCAAAACTGACGACGACGGCGACGGTGTGACCGTGGCCAACGGTGATTGCGATGATCGCGCGGTATCCCCGATGGTGCCCACCGACGATGGTCCTGTGCCGCTCGCCAAACTCCGTCACCCAAAAAGCGGGAGTGTGCTTGCAGGAATCGAACGCTGCGACGGGATCGACTATAACTGCGACGGAATTCCAGACAACGCGCCTCAATGTGATCCATTCGGAAACGCAAACCTGTCGATGGACATCCAGAAAATCTCGCTTGGCCCAAACAGCGAGCCGATCTTGAGTTTTCGGAACGGGCAAGTGACAGCGAACAAATTGAGTGCTGGCCCGTCGGTGTTTCGCGTGACGGTGCCCATCAGTGACCAAGTGCTCGAATTGGAACTGTCGGGGGCTCGCGTGGAAGGCTCTTTCCGAAATCAAGGACCGCTGACGTATCTCGACAATGCGGTGCTCGGCGGAGTTCTTCAGGTCGTGAGTTTGGCCCGTCTCGACAAAATCAACGTGAAGGGTTTCCTGACACCTCCGCAGTCGTTGTTCGATGCGGTGTTTGCAAACGGCGCGCTCGCCGAAGTGTTGCGACTCAAGAAAGACGCGGATCTGCACTACATGCCCGACATGGACGTGGATGGCGATGGAATCGAGACGTTTTGGGCCTCTGACCCGGAAAAAACGCCGGCGATGGTGGATGTTTGCAAAGATGGGGATGGAACCATCATCCGAAACGGCGACGCATCAGTGCCAAACGACGATCCGAAAAAACGCTGCGTGTTTGCGAAGGACCAAAAGGGCAACTATCGGTTTGTAGACGGCATTTCGGCAGCCCTCAAATTTCAGGCGGTGCCTGCGAAACTAGGCGAACTCGTCGATTCGACGGTGACCAAGTAAACAAGAGGCCAAGGCAAATGAACAAGCGCAAGCACCCAGTCAAAGCACACATCACAGGGAACGTCTGGAAGATCACCACGACCATCGGCGCTCAAGTCAGCGAAGGCGATACGCTGGTGATCATGGAATCAATGAAAATGGAAATGCCAGTTGAGGCCGAATTGACCGGCACGGTCGTGGAAATCATTACAAAAGAAGGACTACCCGCGAAAGAAGGCGAGGTCCTCCTTTTTATCGAGGAATAACGCGGGATACGCGAAAAAGAACGGTTTTATGGGGGAATAAAATCGGCTCTTTTGGCCAAATCAACCAGGCAAGTCGGCAGAGGATGCTCCGTCTTGGCGCAGATCTAACATTGGTATCGCTGCGTCGGTTGCTGGTTGGCAGACGCCAACGTAGTCTCGCGAGGTCTCATTTGAACAGGTGAGACCTGGGGCGCAGTCGGCGGGTGTTGAGCAAGGTTCTCCGGGTCCTCTGCGAGCGGGCTGGCAAACCCCTGATGCGCCACTGCCTGAGTGGGGAGGCTTGGTGCAGACAAGCCCGGCTTGGCAGTCGTCAGGACCCTGACACGACATGCCTGCACGAGCCTGGCAACCCGCAAGGAAAACGATCTGGATGGCCCAAAGCCAGCAAGCCCGGCGAAACATGGTCAAAATCGCAGCATAATCTTGGCCTGGAAAGCTTGTGCCGTGGTTCCTTCGACCGCGAACGCATTGCCCCAGATTTCCTGCTTTTGTGATAGCCCACCCAAGTCAAACAACACACCGTACTCCAGCGCAGCGTAGAAACCCTCGTCTTTGTTGCTATACATCAAGCGCGCGTTGATTTCCGCGCCGAGGTTGATTGCGTGTCCAGGAAACACAGCAGGTTTGTTGGCCACCGAGTAAATAAACTCCGCCTGGCCACCAAAACTATCAATGAGCCAATACGTGATCGCTGGCTTCATGTAGGTTGCATTATAAACCGTTCCAAGGATACGTCGGAACAAAATCATATCGACATGGAAGTCTGGATCGAACGTAAACCGACTGCTGCGTAGATCATAAAAGCCATCTGAGTTGATCTTGCCTTGCGGTTTTTCGCGGGCGCGACGGAAATTCAATTCGCCGCGCGGGTCGCCGTTCTGGGGGCCTGTCGCGCTTCCGACTTCGAGGCCAATGATCAGGCTGTCGCGCAGAAACTTGTAATTCCCGCGAAAAACGCCGCCCAGTTGTTGTATTTGCAACGTGGTCTTGCGCAGCACCGTGTCAACGCCATAGCCACCGTCTCCATACACGCCCAACTCACCAATGCTGCCGAAAATCGCGGCACCCTCGACTTCGAGCGTCAGCTTCTTGTATTGCAACCGGCCCCAAAGATCGGCTGTAAAGGACCAAGCCTTGCGACGGCCCAACGATTTTTGCAGGTCTTGGGCGTTGTAGTACGTAGAAGGCTCCGGTCCGGTTTGGTTGATTGCTGTGGTCTGTGGACGCGGGTTAAATGTCAAATCCCACTCTTGCCAACGGCCAATCAGAAGTGCGCCATAGTTGAAGACCGTCTTGCCCCGATTCAGCGCGTCAGCAATCGACATATCATCGTCTTTGCGTCCGAGCGCCAGGCCCACTTGCATTACATCATCCACGTTATCGATGTTATAGTTCCATCCCGTCAATTGTTGGTTATTGACGATCTGAGACGTAGCACCGACGGCGGCCCAATCGTACATAAACGACGCAAAGTGGTTCCACAAGCGAGCGGTAATCATCACGCGATCGACGGTTGTGCCAAAGTCGCAATCAGGGCAATTGCCATCGTGATAAAGAAGCCCGGTTCCCCACATGAACGGCATTCTTCCAAACGCAATTTCCGCGAGCGGTATCTTTACTTCACCCCAAGCTCGCTTTGCACGAATGGACGATTGTAAGGCGTTTAGTGTCGATTCTTGCGGAACTTGGCTACGGTTCAGGATTGTTGGATAGCCGTCCGCTGCGCCGCCCCGTCCGTTGATGTAAAAGCCCTCGGGAGTGCTGCCAAGCACCAAGTTGTCGAAAATGTCGATTTGCGACTTGATGCGAATCTGCTCTGAAAGATTGAGCGTGGGGTCGAGTCTAAACCGCATATCCGATGTGAGCACACCCCGCTCAATACAACCAGACCCTGGATTCCGATTGATGCAACTCGAAGCTGGTCTTTCGCCCGTCGAAGTCGGAATTTCCGAATAGGGGATCGAAAACGGATTGGCGCGTGTCGAGGTATCGTTGTAATGCCCAAGGTTAAAATTGTGCCAATAGAAGCCTCGACCTCGCAGATAGCCATTGAGCTGAAGGAACTGAAGTTCTTTGCCCTTTTTCTCGGGCCAGGGCGGCATGGGCTCTGAGGCGGCATCGGTCGCACCCGTGGAAGGAGCAGCCTCGGCGGGACCCTCGGGTTTGTCGGGCGGCGGCCCACCTTGAGGCCCACCCATTCCGCCTCCCATTGGGCGCATTCCTCCCCCAGGACCAAACTGCGCATGCGCATTGGGTAGGGCACCAACGACGACAAGGAATGCAAACATTCCGATCATCGCGATGCGCTGGGCGTGTTGGGCTCGCAAAGCTGCTACGAGCGAGCCATAGAGGCGACGAAAAACCGGTTCGGAAGACCGAGCCGGGTCGGGTCGTCGCATGAAGACCTCCGTGTCTTTTCGATGGAAAACGTGAAAACGCAAGATAGTGCGGCGGACTATAGAGCCCTCGGCATTGTGAGGTCAACAGCCCAAACCCAAACAAACGGAGAAGACCTTTTCCCGTCCTCGTTGCAGCAACTCAAGGATGCAAACGTCCTAGTACTGTGCGACGGGCTGGCCTTCGTCCATCCGAGTGCCGCGAAAAGAATCGTACAAGTAGTGCCGCAGCCTTCCGATGACCAGATCGAGGGCGACGCGATTCTCTCCTCCCTCGGGAATGATGAGATCAGCCCACCGTTTTGAAGGTTCAACGAACTGAAGGTGCATGGGGCGCACCGTCTTGTAGTACTGCTCGCGAATGGACTGAAAACTTCGGCCTCTGTGTTCGAGATCTCGACGGATACGTCTCAAAATCCGAATGTCTGCATCGGTATCCACGAACAACTTGATGTCCAGCAAAGCGCGAAGGTCCGGCTCGACAAAAAGAAGGATTCCCTCGACGATGACCACGGGCGCGGGCTCGACTCGCCGCCGGGTTTTCAAACGCGAATGCGTCTTGAAATCGTACTGAGGCATATCAATCGGATATCCATCCTTCAGATGAGCCAGGTGTTCAATCAACAGGTTCGTTTCGAGTGAATCGGGATGGTCGTAATTGAGCTGCTCGGCCATCTCTCGAGAAATGCCCGAGCGATCACGGTAGTAACTGTCGTGATCGAGAACCACCACGCTTTCAGCGGGCAAACCCTCGACAATTTTGGCGGCCACCGTGGATTTTCCAGACCCCGTGCCGCCTGCAACACCAATAACCAGTGGATTCACAAGGCGGGAACGTAGTCGGAAGCACCGTTTGTTTCAAGTGTGCGCGCATGTGTGCCTAGCATTCTTTTCCATCCGTTTCGTCTTTGACGCTGGTGTGCAGATCGGGCGTAGACAGGTTTTGTGCGATGGCGTTTGTAAAGGTCGGAGTTTCGGGTTCGAGATCGTATGGCGGCGACAAACCATCGGCATCGAGATAGGGAACTTCTTCGGTGCATCTCGTTGCTTTGGTGGCTTTCGGTGCGAGTGCTGTCGGCGCTGCCAGCGGCGTCAGTGGCGATCGAACGAGTCCGTGGTCTGCGAAACTGAAATACCCGCTTTTGGCGACGATCACATGGTCGAGCAGCGGAATTCCGAGCAAATTTCCGGTTTGACACAAACGGTCTGTCAACAACTGGTCCTCGTCACTCGGAGACGGAATCCCACTTGGATGGTTGTGGGCGACGATGACGGCGGCCATGCCTTCGCGCACGAGCGGCCTGAACACGTCTGATGGACTCACGAGAACGCGGTCGATTTGTCCGACGGCAGCGACGTGACGACAACGAATCCGGTGACGCGCATCCAAGCCAAAAACGTGTACGGCTTCCTGTTCAGCCAAACCCAACTCGACGCTCAGAACACTGGCGATATCCGACGGTGCGCGCACTTGCAAACCGAGAAGCTGTTCTTTGGCCAAAGCGCGACGGCCCAGTTCTAGGGCGGCCTTGATTTGGCACGCTCGTGCCGGACCCACACCCGAGAGAGAACACAGGGCTGTTTGCCCAGCTCGAAGGAGTCCTTGCGGACCTCCGGTCACATCCAGCAAGCGACGAGCCAGCGGCTGCGCCGCCCCGGACCCGAGAATCAGTGCCAGCAGTTCATCGTCGGTCAGTTGCTCCGCACCAAGGAACATCAATCGTTCTCTTGGGCGCGATGCTTCAGGGCGGGCAAGAAACTCCGTTCTGGTCATGATTTCTCCTTGGTTTTGCGGGTGCGAAACGGAAAAAAGAGTTGGCCTCGATAAGCGACTGCGGTAACAACCCGGCCATGTTTTTCCTGTTGTACGGTGTGCTGGGTGGAGGTGTGTTTCTCGGCTCGGCTGTGGGAATTCAATCCATGGCGACGATACCGAGTGGCTGCTTTGTGCGCGGGAACGACGCGGGGGACGCCGACGAAAAGCCAGCCCAGCAGGTGTGTCTTTCGGCGTTTTTGATCGATCGGACGGAAGTCACCGTTGCGGATTACCGTGCTTGCGAGGCGGCGCAGATCTGCAAACCAGCGCGGATAAACAAAGGGGAGGAGGCTGATGCGCGGTTGCCGGTTACGTTTGTCAGTTGGGAAGAGGCAAACACGTTCTGCCGCTGGTCTGGAAAACGACTCCCAACAGAAACAGAGTGGGAAAAGGCGGCGCGAGGCAGCGGCGGACGACGGTTCCCTTGGGGAAATGAGTTTGAGTGTCGTCGGGGAAATTTTGGCAATTTCGCGATGGATGGCCGATGTGCGGAAGAGGGTGCTCCTGGGAAACCGGTGGCAGTCGGCTCGTACAGTCTTGGGGCAACGCCAGAAGGCGTATTCGACATGGCGGGAAATGTGTGGGAATGGACGGCGGATGCCTACCGGGCGGATGCCTACCGAAACGTCAAAACCCAGAAAAATGCTGCCAATTCGCCTGAAACACTGCGCGTGTTGCGCGGTGGCGGGTGTTGTTCGATGTTGAGCTTGCCGCGTGCCTCGGATCGATGGGCGCTTCCACAAAGCTACCGAGACGGAGATATTGGCTTCCGGTGCGCCAAAGACGGTAAAGAGGTTTCGGCGGAAAAGATCCCAGCAACCACGCCAACGCCATCGGCACAGACTCGGAGTGGTCCATGAACAAATCTGGCTCGGCGTGCGTGGCGGACGGAAATCGCAGCGCGAGGTCGGCTTGACGTGAAGCGCGTTTGTCGAGATAAACTCGTGCCCCGTTGCAGAAAACCCCGTCGGACAAAGTGTTTTTGTGAAGCCAACCTCGAAGGAGAAAACCGTGAGTCTTGCACCTAGTGAACTATGCAAACGTCTTGGTGAAGCGAAATTCAAAGAGATGTTTCTGTCTATCAACAGCGCCGCAATGAAGGCTTCTCTGATGGAAGTTGGTTTGTCGGCGACGCGCCACATGAACCACACCAGCCTCCGAAAACGAAATGAGGCTTGGGCGAGCCAATTGTGGATGCTCGTGTCAGCGGGAAAGCCGTGTTGCAAAGTCCTTTTGTTTGAGTGGCTTAGGCAGAAAAAAGGCGAGATGTTGGTGGCTTTTCTGGACGCGATCGGTGTGCCGCACCAAAAAGGCCTGACGGACGCGGACTTTATGAAAGAAGTTCCTGAGGAGAAATTGGTCGTGGCAGGCCAGAAGCTCTTGGCGCACCCAAGCTTTGACCAGCGAGAGGTTGCGACGTATCTTCTGTTCTTGGACTTTAGCAACGAGACGAACAAGTTTTCCTCTCTGGATCTGGAGCAGAAACTGGCGGTGTAAACCATGCCCGGACGCTCGCGATCATCGCTTGTGCACAAGATGCTTCCCCTCTTGCTGCATGTTTGCTTGCAGATGGTCGTTGGACCGGCGCTAGCTCGTCCTCGGTTGAGTGGTTCTTTCGTTCGTTCCGCCGTTGTGAATCCTCGAGAGACAGATGGCGGGGCCCGCATCGGTGTGCTCCACCAAAAACTCGACGCTTTGCTTCATCATCCGTTGTTGCGAAAACTGCGCGTCGGGATCACGGTTCACGATGCGCGGACAGGCAACGCGGTCTTCGCGCAAAACGCGGATTCGATGTTCAATCCAGCGTCGAACACCAAGATTTTCACGACGGCTGCAGCACTATCGGTGCTGGGTCCAAATTTCCGCTTTCGGACTGCGCTGTGGGCGAGTCGCACGGCAGACGATCGTGCTTCCCCCGATGTGATGCGAGGCCCCGTTTTCTTGCAAGGAAGCGGCGATCCATCGTTACAGCCTTTCGACCTCGTAAATCTGGTCCACGACCTTTCTCGGCGTGGCATTCGGCGGATTGAGGGAGACATCTTTCTCGACGGGGAATTTCGGGCTGAACAGGATTTGGAAAAACCCGCACCTGCACCCGGTTTTGGCTCGGGGGCTCTGGCCTTGAATCGAGGTACGGTGCGCGTCCGAGTTTTCCCCACCCAGGTTGGAAGTTCGGCGCGGAGTTTTCTGGAACCGCCGTCGTCCTACTTCGTTTTGCGATCGTCGGTGAAAACTGTTGCGGGGAAGAAAGCGAAAATCCTCGTCGAAACGCATCGGAAAGACGGCCATCTGATCGTCGAGGTGCGTGGCCGTATCGGACGGAAACGGGACAAAGTCATCATCAAGCGACACGTTCCCGACGGACAATCCTGGATCGCGGCAACGCTTTCTGCGGCACTGCAAGATTTGGGCATCGCACATGTGGGGGAGTTTCGCGTTGGTCCACCGCCGCCAGGTCCTTTGCTCATACAGGCGGAGCATCTTTCAGCACCGCTCTCGGAGATTTGCCGAGTGGTCAACAAAGACAGCAACAATTTCGTCGCTGATGTGGTGTGGAAAACGCTGGGGTCGGCTCGGTTTGGCCTGCCCCAAAGCTTGGAAAAAGGTGCTCGCGCGGTGGCCGAATGGATGGCACCGCTCGGTTTTGAACCAGAACGGTTGCGGCTCGTCAACGGCTCGGGCTTGACCTATGAAAATCGGGTGCGGCCCGTCGATGTCAGCAAGATGCTCTTGTGGCTTTATCACAGCCTCGATCTGGGGCCCGAGTTTATGCAGACGCTCGCGATTGGCGGTATCGACGGCACGATTCACCACCGGTTTCGCGGCGCGAGCCAAGGCTTGGTGAGGGGCAAAACGGGGACGCTCAACGGTGTGTCGGTATTGTCGGGATATGTAGGTTCGCATCCTGGCGTGCTCGTGTTCACGATTTTCGTCGAGGGCTTTCGAGCAAAGCGGTTGGCGCGTGTGCGTCAATTTCAAGCGCAAATCGTCGAGGTTCTGCTCAAGCACGTCCGCGCGGGTATCCAAGAAGCAAGCCCAGCGCCTTGGAGCGTTCCCCTGTCGCCCAACGAACCCAAAGAAGAAGGAGACAGGCACGAGGAAGACGTGGGCGTTGGAGACGAGGAAGCTCTGTGACGGGCATGTCTCTTGGTTCGGTTGAGCAGCAGCATGAGCGCATCAAACCGCTGGCTTGTGAGCAAACCCGCGTCCAGTGCGTGGTAGCAGGCGAGATAGAGATTTTGTGCAGGTAGCCCCAAGCGAGGCGGTTCCAGCCGACGAGACGGTCGCAAGTTGGTGCCGTTGGCCCCTCGATTTTGGTGGGGTAGGCGGCAGTCAAGAAGAAGGTTGTGCGCCAGACGGTCGCGTTCCTTTTGCAAACCGGCTCGGAGGTCTTCGTTGTCTTCGACTGCGGTGATAAGTTGTTCAACGGAGTGGAGAAGTTGTTTGGCCAGGTGTCGGATGTTCATGTGCTGCGGCTGAGCAGGTTTCGTGCCAAACGACGAGGGCCATTTCCCGACGAGGGCGGTGATCTGAACGGCAAAAAGTGTCCGATGTACCGGACTCAATCCAAATGCCGGACACATTCACGCGTGGTTTCGCGTCTGTCCGAGGCATCGAAGACCAAAAGACCGAGACATTGCTGTGTTAGGATGAGGGCAAAAAGTGGCCGATAAGTTCCCTCGACCATTCGGTCGGTACTCGTTGCTCTCGCCGCTTGCCCAGGGGGGCATGGGTGCGCTTTATCTGGCATGCACCGGAGATCGCGGCATGGAGCGGCTTTGCGTCATCAAGACGGTTTTGCCGCACCTTGCTGACGCAGAGTACGTGAACCGTTTTCGCGACGAAGCCAAGGTCGTGGTTCGTCTGTCACATGGCAATTTGGTGCCTGTTTTCGACGCGGGCATGGTCGATTCCGAGTTGTACCTCGCTATGGATTACATCGATGGAAAAGACCTTCGTGCGGTGTGGAATCGGTGCGCGAAAAAGGGGATCGCGTTTCCCATCGACGTTGCGGTTTATATCGCGAGGGAACTCGCTCGCGGACTGCACTATGCACACACGTTTGGGAACATCAAACTCGTGCATCGCGACGTTTCTCCGCCGAATGTGCTGGTCAGTTTCAACGGCGAGGTGAAACTCACGGATTTTGGACTAGCCAGTTCGACGCTGAAGTTGGAAAAAACCGCCGCCGGGATTGTGTACGGCAAGGTGTCCTACATGTCTCCAGAACAGGCGCGAGGAGAACCGATCGATGGGCGGACAGATATTTACGCGGCTGGCATCATTCTGTGGGAACTGCTGACGGGACGGCAGCTTTTTCCGACGCACAGCGGTGATCAAAACGAGGTGCTGGAACGGGTTCGGAATCCGCACATCGATACTCCGTCGCTGCGTGCGCCGCGCATCCCTGCGATGCTTGACCAAATTGTGTTGCGGTCGCTCGCGAAAGTTCCCGAGCAAAGGTATCTGACCGGAGAGCAATTTCGGGCCGATTTGACAGCGTTTTTGGCTTCAAATCGCGAGTATGTGACGACGGATGCAGAACGGGTTCGGGCTTTCATGGCGGACCTGTTCGACGAAGACATCGAGCGCGAGCGGCAAAAACGGCAAGAACTGCTCGAGCACGTCCACGAACGCCTGCAAGCAGTGCGAGATCAGGAGCACAAGGAACGAGAAGCCGCAGAGCAAAAAGCGGCACGCCGGGCCGAAATCCTCAAGGAAATCGAAAAGCCAAGCACCGACGACAAAGGGAGACTGCGCGAGGGAGAAATTCCAAGCCAGGTTTTGGAAAATCTCTCGGCCTATGAAACGGGCAAGATGCTCGGAACCGTGATCGAGCGCTGGAAAATTCTGCGAAAAATTGGCGCGGGCGGAATGGGTCGTGTGTTCGAGGCAGAACACACGGAAATCGGACGGAAAGTCGCCATCAAAATCCTTCATCCGGTGTACTCCCGAACCCCAGAATTGGTCGCGCGGTTTCGGATGGAGGCGCGGGCGGCGTCGAAAATCGGGCATCCGCACATCATCGAAGTGACCGACAGCGGAACGACGGTGGACGGCTCCTTTTACTTTGTGATGGAGCTGCTGGAAGGTCGGGATTTGGCCGAATGGTTGAAAAAAGAAAAACGGCTTCCCGTCGCTGATGTCCTGTCGGTTGGATGTCAGGTGGCGCAGGCGTTGTCGGCGGCCCATCAATCGAACATCATCCACAGAGACCTCAAGCCGGAAAACATCTTTCTCGTCGAGCGCGAGGGACAAAAAGACTTCGTAAAGGTGCTCGACTTTGGCATCGCGAAGTCGTTGGGGGATTCTCAAGAACAGAAGCTGACGACTCCGGGAATGGCGATGGGAACGCCGGAGTACATGGCCCCGGAACAGGCAACGGGGAAAGGGGCCGATGCCCGAGTCGATGTGTATTCGCTCGGGGCGATCTTGTACGAAACGCTGTCGGGGAAAGCGCCGATTTCCGGCGAGAACGCGATGGACGTTCTGATCCGCAAAGCGACGGAAGACCCTGAAAACATCGGTCACAAACGGACAGACATGCCTGCTGACATGGTTTCGTTGGTCATGCGGATGTTGTCTCGGTCTCCCGACGATCGACCGCAGACGATGGCTGAGGCTGCGGCGGAAATGCAGCGCATCTTGGCGGCGATTCGGTCGGGCGTTCTTGTGGTTCCGTCGAATCCGCCGGTCGCTCCATCTTCGACCGACCTGTCAACGGTTGGAAGCCCCAAGCGCCGGCATCTTGTTTTGGGTTCCGTAGGTCTTGCGGGAGGGTTGGTTGGATTGACTGCGGCGCTCTACTGGGTTTTTACAGCGCCCCCACCGAAGGTCACACTCGATGCGGGGCAAAGCGTGGTTGCAAAACCGCTGTCTCTCGATTCGGCTGCCCCCGTTCCGGTCCCGAGGCCGCGAGATGCAGGTACCGATGCAGGTCGTCCCCACGTTGCGGCAAATCCGCCGGGTAAAAACAATCCGTCGGGCAAAAACAACCCGCCGGGCAAAAAAGATCGCGAAGACGGCGATGCTGGAAAAAAGAAACCGAATCCGGGGTTGCTCACCACATCGATCGAATACGAGACGGCAGTTGGAAAGCTCAACGACGGGCGCGTGGCGATTGATCGCGGCCAATATGGTGTCGCGTTCGATTTCTGCTACGCCGCCAGCGGCAATGCTCAGGCGAGGGGTCAAGCGTTGGCGTGTCTGGGAGAAGCCGACTTTGGTCGCAGTCGTTTCGACGATGCGATCAAGTGGGGAAAATTGGCAATCAAACATAAGGCAGCGACGACAGAAGTCCTCTTGTTGCTGGGCAAGTCTTACGCCCGACAGAAGCACTGCAAAGAGGCGCGGATGTTCTTTCGCAAAGTGCTAGATCGCAACAGCGATCACCCCGAAGCGCTACGCGGCTTGGATGTTTGCAAAGAGAAAGAATAGGCCTGCAACCGTTTCTGGTCGTACTAGCTGTCCGCCAGGGCTTCCTCGTTTGGCGCTTCGGCGGTTTCGGCTTTTTTGGAGGCTGGCTCGGTCTTTTCGGGCATCGGCGCGGCCTTCGAGGTTTCGCGCGCTTGGTCGGCCCGAGCCATGCGCTTCTGTTCCTTGCGAAGCAGCGGCGCGTAGCGGGCTTTCTCTCCCGGCCCGGAATAGTCCACCCAGAACGCATTTTTCTTTCGCCCCACATCCAGGTGAACAAAACCGGAATTGGGGTAATAGCCGACGCCAATGTGGGCGTATGCATTCCTCAAAAAATCTCGCACAGTTTCAATCGGCACGCCGTCCACCTGGAAATCGCACGCGACGCCCTGTTTGTGCGGACTTTTCGGGTTGCCTTTTTGTCGGGCAATTTTTGGGGCTCGGTATCCAGCTACGATGTGAAGCTTGGCGTTGTGGTAGTGCCGAGCGACTTGGTAAAGGATGTTGACCAGCCGTTCGCTCATCGCGTGGCGACGACCGGTGTGGTGGCAGCGCAGAAAGGACGACACTGCCTGCATTTGTTTTCTGCCAAAACCTCCGTTGGCAACAGGTCGCAGGAGCAAAGTCTGGTGTGTGGAAACGTGTTCCAACTCGATCGCCGGAGGCGGCGCGGGTTTGCTCTTCTTTGAAGCAGATTTGTGGGGACGCCCCGTCGCTCCCGGCTTGGCGGTCGCTTCCTGACAAAGGCTTGCCGCGAAAAACGCGCACAGCACAAAGCGCAGCAGACGGTTCGACCCAGGCCTCATGTTTTTGGGCGTAGCAGACGCGGATTCAGTCGGCAAGTTCTTTTCTGATCGTTGTGTGTCCGCCCTGGGCGAATGCACAATCCATTCTCAGGGAGAGGGCACGCCGAAAGGAGCAGCGTAGCCGGTTGTTCACATTTGTGGCGGTGAGTGGACGGCTAGAATATTCACGCGGCCCGGTAGATTGTTGTTTTTCTCGACGGAAAGAAGGGTTCTTTCCCGAGCAGCTTTGGGGCTTGTTTGCCTTGGTCCAAGACTCGCTTTGTTGTGCGGGCAGGAGGAATGCGATGAAGACCCTACTTTCCACCCTCGGTTCTCTGTTGGTTTCGCTGTCGCTGTCTGGTTCGGCCCATGCTCAGACGCTCGATCCGTCGCAGGACCCATCGGCCCAGTGGCAAGACCCACAGGGACAAGAAATGTACCAAGCACCGGACCCCAGCGATCCGAACTATCAGGCTGGTGCGTATCCCAACCAAGTGCAATCGTTCGGTTTCTTCGGCCCGCACCCGATCGCGCACGACCAGGGCGGCGGTTTCTGCAACCACCAAGGTGCGCACGAGCATCCCTATCCCGTGTTCGACCAAAACATCTTCCGCATGTCGAACGGATACGCTTACTTCATCGGAGACGTGGGCGATTTCGGTTACAGCCAAACGGGTTATCAGTACGTCGCCGAACATCCCATCGGACACACCCACGGAGGCGGATATTGCTTCATCAGTTGGCCACATCGGCACTGGTTTGCTCCCGTCGGCGTAAACTTCGCGTGGAGCAACGCGGGCTATGTCTACAACGGTCCGTGGGCTTCGGATTACTACACGCTGCGGCCTCGGTATGTCACGTATTACAATGATTATTACCGACGGTGGTACTTGGGAGGCAGGTACTACTCGCTGCGACCGCACCATACACACATCGGTTGGGGCTGGCATCGCCCAGTATATCGACCTCACTACGGCCATCCTGGCTACCATCGTCCCGGCCATCCCGGCCCGGTGTATCGTCCCGGCCCGGTGTATCGTCCCGGCCCGGTGTATCGTCCCGCGCCCGTGGTTCGACCTGCGCCCGTGTATCGTCCCGGCCCAGTGTATCATCCCGCGCCCGTGGTTCGACCTGCGCCCGTGTATCGTCCCGGCCCAGTGTATCATCCCGCGCCCGTGGTTCGACCCGCTCCCGTTTATCGTCCCGCGCCTGGTCCGGTTCATCGCGGACACGGTTGGCGATAACGTCTTCCCCCTATTCCCCCATTGATGTGAGCCCGCTTTTGCGATGGAGTGAGGCTCACTCATGCGCATGTATTCGTCTTCGCAGGTTTGTCGCATCCATGTCGAGCTGACGACGCGTTGTAACGCTGCCTGTCCCATGTGTCCCCGCATGCGTTCGGGCGGTCTCCCGAATCCGAATCTCCCCCTGACCGAGTTGACGCTGGCCGATTTTTCCGTTCTGTTTCCGCCCACCCTTTTGCGATCGATGCGGCAATTTCTGTTTTGCGGCAACTATGGCGATGCCCTGACCGCGCGAGATTTGTTGCCGATTTTGGAATACCTCAAGACAGAACAGCCCGGTTTGCGCATCAAGCTCGTCACCAACGGATCTGGCCGCGACAAAGCGTTTTGGACACGCCTCGCTCGGCTGGTCACGATGGTCCGGTTCAGCATCGACGGTCTTGAGGACACCAACGCGATTTATCGCCGTCGCACAAACTGGAACCGCATTTTGCAAAGTGTCCGCACGTACTGCGAAGCCGGAGGCTGCGCCGAATGGGATTTTCTGGTGTTTCGCCACAACGAGCACCAAATCGAGCAAGCGCAAAAACTGGCGGCGTCCTTGGGTGTCGCAGTCTTCCATGTCAAAAAGTCGCAGCGCTTTCTCGTCGAGGGTAGACCGCAGAACCGCTTTCCGGTTCTTCTGCCAGATGGCCGCGTCGATTGCTTCCTGGAAATGCCCGGAGGCTCGGAACACACCAACAAGAGCTTCTTGGATTTTTCTAGGCTCGGCGAACGGGGCCAGACGTACGACGCCTACCTTCACACCACCACCATCGCATGCAAAGCCGTGCGCGACCAGCAGGTCTACGTGAGCGCCACCGGCCATATGTTCCCCTGTTGCTGGCTGGGTCAGATCTACGAATCGTGGCCATCACCAATGGCGGAGGAAATCCTCGCGCGTCTTGCAGAGTTGCCAGGTGGCTTGTCGGATTTGGACCTTCGCCAGCACAGTTTTGCCGAAATCATCGACGGGCCGTTTTTTCAGCATTGGGTCGGCGGCGGTTTTGCCCCAAGCAGTCCGTTGCGTTTGTCGGCTTGCGCTCGAATGTGTGGAGAGATCGACAGCCACAGTCGCCAGTGGGAACGCGCACCGTCATAACCCTGTGTGTGCCAAAGTGAGGGTTTTCGGTTGCAAGTTTTCCCAAACTCGGCGGTTTTCCTGTAGAAGTGGGCACATGCAACACACCACACTGCCGAAATTGCGGCGCTGGGAAGTTTGGGAACGCGCGGACGGAAGCCGGTATTTGACGTTCGGACAAAAGCAACATCCAGCGGAACACGAGACGCTGGTGCAGACCTTTCTGGCTGCGGATTGGTTGAGCGCCGAACGCGAGGCGTTTGGTCATGAACCCGAACTCGATGCAGGCGTGCAGCCGCTTTTGGAGGTCATTTCGCTGTTTCCGGGAGTGCTCACCATGGCTGCTTGCGAGGGTCATCCCGAACGAGGCGATGATTGCGCGGTGTTGGGGCTTTCGTTTGACGATTTGGGCGCGCTGCGCGGTTTTCTGGGCGCACTTCAAACCGTCGCGCACAAAAATCCTGATCTCCGTTGGGATTTGCGTCTCGAGGAACAGCGCATGGCTGAACTTCCCGACGACGCGCTCGCGCTGGAGTGGATGGTCTTTGATGAAAACGGGGTGCCTTCTGCTGAACTTCTGCGCGGGTTGGCCCACACGCTGCTCGCTGCGTCAGGCGTTGCAGAGATCACAGCCATTCCCACACCGCATCGGTCCACGTTGTCGAATTAGAAGACCGCCGGAATTTTGTGCGAAGGGAAAACTCTGATCAGGTCTGTTTGTCTTCTGCGCGGCCTCGTACATCGGGGTTGTCCGTCGAGGACGGAAGCAGCCATAGATAGAAGAAACCCGCCGCCGCTCCTCCCAAAAGGGGTGCGACCCAGAACACCCAAAGTTGCGCAAGCGCCCAACCCTGCACAAACAAAGCCGTTCCTGTGCTGCGGGCTGGATTCACGGACAAATTCGTGATCGGAATCCCAATCAAGTGAATCAGTGTCAGGCCCAAACCGATCGCGATGGGTGCAAAACCCGACGGTGCGCGACCATCTGTCGAACCCAAAATGATGATCAAAAACATGAACGTCAGGAACGTTTCTGCCACCAGTGCAGAGACCAAGGAATAGCCTCCGGGAGAATGCGCTCCGTAACCGTTGGAAGCAAAACCCTGGGCCAAAGAGAAATCCGCTTTCCCAGATGCGATCGCGTACAGAATCGCGGCACCTATCGCACCCCCGATCACCTGACTGACGATGTAGGGGGCCGCTTCTTTTGCGGGAAATCGGCCTCCGGTCACAAGGCCCAGCGTCACAGCCGGATTCAGGTGGCAACCTGAGATGTGTCCGACGGCATATGCCATCGTAAGGACTGTCAATCCAAACGCCAGCGACACACCCAGGAGACCAATTCCTACTTGTGGAAAGGCTGCGGCAAACACGGCAGCCCCACAGCCGCCAAAAACCAACCAACACGTACCCAGAAGCTCGGCGATCATTCGTTTCGATAGCGACATCGACAAATCCCCCCTTGTGAGGGTCCATCTTCGCAGGAATGAGCTGGTTCTGTCACCTCAGAGTCGGACGATCTTTCAACCAGAGAGCGAAGAAAAACAAAGGGTGTGACAGCCGTCTTGTCGGAAAGCGGGGCTTTGTGGCAAGGTCGCTTGACCATCCAAAAGGAGTCTCTCCGTGACAAATTCCGCGACCGGTTCGGCCATGGGCCGTGAAGTGGTGATCGTTTCTGCTGCTCGCACACCTCTCGGTGGGTTTGCGGGCGACCTTGCGCAAGTCTCTGCTCCAGAACTTGGGGCTATCGCGATCAAAGCTGCACTCTCTCGGGCGCAAGTGAATCCCGCCGACGTGGGCGAGGTCACAATGGGTTGCGTGCTGCAAGCTGGAATCGGGCAAGCCCCGGCGCGGCAGGCGGCCATCAAAGCAGGTTTGCCGCACAGCGTCCCGTGCCAAACGATCAACAAGGTGTGCGGGTCGGGGCTCAAGGCGGTTGTGCTGGCGGCACAGTCGATTGCGCTGGGCGAAGTGGACATCGCGGTCGCGGGCGGCATGGAATCCATGAGCAACGTCCCGTATTACCTGCTGACGGCGCGGACGGGTTTTCGGATGGGCCACCAACAAGCCACCGACGGCATGGTATTTGACGGTTTGTGGGACCCCTACAACAACTTTCATATGGGTTCGGCTGCGGAAGTGTGTGCAAAGGAAAGACAGATTGGACGGCAAAGCCAGGACGCCTACGCAGCGGAATCGTACAGGCGAGCACAAGCGGCCCAGGCGGCGGGTGTGTTCGATGCAGAGATCGTTCCGGTCGAAATCGTGCAGAAAAAAGGCCCGGCGAAGATCGTGTCTCGCGATGAAGGGCCCGCACGAGGTTCGGATGCGGCCAAGTTGGCGACGCTCCGGCCTGCGTTTGAAAAGGACGGCACGGTGACGGCGGGCAATGCCTCGAGCATCAACGATGGCGCGGCTGCCGTCGTGCTGATGTCGGCAGAGGAAGCGGCTCGGCGGGGTCTTGCGCCGCTCGGTCGGATTCGTTCGTGGGCGCAACACGCACAAGCTCCGGCTTGGTTCACAACGGCCCCGGCCCCGGCCATCGAAAAAGCCCTCGCGCGAGCAGGTTGGCAAAAAGACGACGTGGATTTTTACGAAATCAACGAAGCGTTTGCGGTGGTGGCGCTCGCGAATCGGGATCTGCTCGGCATACCCGGCGAAAAAGTGAATCCGTTTGGCGGAGCGATCGCGCTCGGACATCCGATTGGGGCGTCGGGATGTCGGCTGTTGGTCACATTGGCGTACAGCCTGATGCGGGAAAACAAAGCGCGCGGCGTCGTCTCGCTGTGCATCGGCGGAGGCGAGGGAATCGCGTTGACGCTGGAGCGGTAGGACACCATGAGCCAGACAAACGAAACGATGCTGGGGCCATTTGAAACCCTGCGGGTCGAAACAGAAGGTGCGGTCGCGGTTGTGTCGATTCATCGCCCGGCTGCTCGGAATGCGCTGTCCGAACAGGTGCTGTTGGAATTGCTCTCGCTGTGCGAAAAGCTCGCTGCGTCGGAAACGATCCGCGCGGTGGTGCTGACCGGTTCGGGCGACAAAGCGTTTGTCGCAGGCGGGGACATCGCTCAAATGGCGACCATGCTCCCCGTCGATGCACTGCGCTTTGCAGAGCTGGGACACAAGGTGATGAGCGCGCTCGAAAAACTGCCGCAACCGGTCCTTGCGGCGGTGAATGGGTACGCGCTGGGCGGCGGGATGGAGCTTGCGATGGCGTGCGATGTGATTTTTGCGTCGGACAACGCGCGCTTTGGACAGCCGGAAGTCAACATCGGCGTGATGCCGGGTTTTGGGGGTTCGCAGCGTTTGCCGCGTCGCGTGCCATTCGGCGTCGCAGCGGAAATTCTGCTCGGCGGAGACAGCCTGACGGCGGCGGAGGCGTTGCGGATCGGCCTGGTGAACCGCGTGGTTCCGCAAGAAAATCTTTTGCCGGAAACCAAACAATTCGCGCAGAAAATCGCCTCGCGAGCGCCCGTCGGTGTGGCCAAAACAAAAAAGGCGCTTCATGCGGCGCGGGAAATGTCTCTTTCCGACGGAAATGCGCTGGAACGACAGCTCTTTTCCGAGCTATTCGCCACAGCCGATCAAAAAGAAGGCATGGACGCCTTTTTGCAAAAGCGACCGCCTATCTATACGGGGAAGTAGCCCTCTGTCCGCACGCTGCGCACAGGTCGGTCTGTGTGCGCGAAATCACACAGGAATGATGCCGCGTTTGCGCGCGGGACGTTCGACTTTGCGGTTCCACGCCATGTTGAGCGCAAGACCGAGCACGCTTCGGGTGTCGCGCGGGTCGATCACGTCATCGACCAAACCCCACCCGGCGACTTTTTGGATGTCGATGTGTTGCTGAATCATCGACACGATTTGCGCCTTGACCTCGGGGGCCGGTTCCATGCCGCCAAACAGTTTTTTGCCAGCAATGCCGACCATGCCCTCGGCACCCATCACGCTGATTTCGGCACCGGGCCACGCGACGAGCAAATCGGGTTCATAAGCTCGCCCTGCCATGACGTAGTACCCAGCACCGTACCCCTTGCGGACAACCACTGTCAGTTTCGGCACCGTCGCAGACGCCATGATGTGGAGCATCTTCGCGCCATGGCGAATGATGCCCTCGTGTTCGACTTTGCTGCCGACCATGAAACCCGGCACATCCATGAAAAACACGAGTGGAATCGAGAACGCATCGCAAATCTGCATAAAGTGCGCGGCTTTGTCGGCGCTGTTCACGTCCAAAATGCCGCCCAAGTGCCGAGGATTGTTGGCGACGATGCCGACGGGATAACCACCAATACGAGCCAAACAAGTGATGATGTTTTTGGCCCACTTGGGTTTGATATCGAGGCAGCGTCCGTGGTCCACGACGGTTTTCACGATGTTGTACATGTCGTAGGCTTGGCGCGTGCTTTGGGGTAGCACGTCGAGCAGTTTCTCGTCGCGCCGGTCGAGCGGGTCGTCGCAAGGCAGCACGGCGGGCTTTTCCTCGCAGTGCTGGGGCATGTAGGACAGGTAGTCTTTGATCGCCGCGAGACAGGTTTCCTCGTCGGGGAGCTCGACATCGCCGACGCCGGACGTTTCGCAGTGGATTTTGCTGCCGCCGAGTTCTTGTTCGGTGATTTCTTGCCCGGTCACGGCTTTGACGAGCGGCGGTCCCCCGAGGGCCATCGAGCCCTGGTTTTTAACCATCGGCACAAAATCCGCGAGCCCCGGAATGTACGCCGTGCCTGCTGCGCCCGGCCCCACCATCGCCGATACGAGCGGCACGACCCCGGACATGAACACTTCCTCCCGAAACAGATACCCCGAGCCCGCAAACAGCGAAATGTGGTCGCCGCCTTGTGATTGCGGATCGATGCGCGCACCTGCCGAATCAATAAACCACACCATCGGCATGCGAGCCCGCAGCGCCAGCTCGCGCATGCGTGTGACTTTGACCTCGCCGGTCATGCCAATCGACCCGCCTTTGACCGTGAAGTCGTACGCGCACGCGGCCACCATGCGGCCATTGACGGGCCCATAGCCGCAAACCACAGCATCAGCGGGAGGCTTGTCCGACGGATTCGCACCGCCCATTTGTGTGCCAAACAGCCCGACCTCAAAAAAGTGCCCGCCGTCGAAAAACCGCGCCAGGCGTTCGCGCGCCGTCCATTTGCCGCGATCGTGCTGTTTTTGCACTTTGTCCGGCCCGCCCATTTCTTTGATACGGGCTCGCTCCGCTTCGAGTTCGGCGACCCGTTCGCGCATCGTCTTTTGCATCGAAAAGTCCTTTGTGCCTATGTACGCCTGTGTGCGCCTATGCGGACAAGAGCCTACTTTTTGTCTTGCAGGGCTTGCCGGATCAGAAAAGCGCAGAGCAGGAAAAACGCGCACGCCGCAATCGCGTCACCGGGAAGCCCGAGCGAGGCCCAATACTCGTGGCCCACATCCAATTTGTCGGCAACCGGCTTTGCAAAACCCTGCAAAAACGCGATGAGCATTCCGGCCAGCGAGCCTCCAGCGACCAAGCCCGTCGCAAAGAGCATTCCCGAACCGATGTCCGATTCTGCCGCAGCCGCTCGGCCCCCAGACCGTTGTGTCCGTCGGCGATTCACCAACCAGCGGACCATTCCTCCCACGAAAATGGGTGCCGTCGTGGACAGCGGCAAATACGCTCCGACGGCCCAGGACAGCGCGTGTGCACCGGCCAGTTGAGCCATGAGCGCCATACACACACCGACGAGAACGGGACCCCACGGAAGTTGTTGGCTGAGCTGTCCTTTGATCATGGTCGCCATCAGCATCGACTGCGGCGCGGGGAATTTTTCGGTGCCAATTGCGTGCTGCACACCCGGAATCGAGCGGTCGAGGAGCAGCAGCGTTCCTCCAATCACCAACACCGAAACGACCACGCCGATCATCAAACCGATTTGTTGTTTGTACGGCGTCGCACCGACGAGAAAACCAGTCTTCAAGTCTTGTGAAGTCGCACCCGCATTTGCCGCAGCCACACACACCACAGAACCCACAAGGAGCGCAGCCGCCTGATACATGTCCCCGCGCCAACCGATGGTGATGAACACAAGGCACGTTCCCATCAGCGTCGCGATGGTCATGCCGGAAATCGGGCTCGACGAACTGCCGATGATGCCGACGATGCGACTCGCGACGGTGACGAAAAAGAAACCGAACAAGACGATCAGCGCCGAAATCACCAACGAACCAGGGAATTTGCCCGGCAGGTTTGGTGTCAGCGCGATGATCAAACCGAGCACAATCGTGCCCGCGACAACCACCCACAGGGGCAGGTCGCGTTCTGTGCGCACCGTCGTCGCTTTTCCTCCGACGCGCAGGTCGTGCAGCGAATCGCGGAAACTGCTGACGATGGTCGGAAGCGTTTTGATGAGCGTCAGAAGGCCCGCGCAGGCGACGGCACCGGCACCGATGTACCGAACATAGGCGTGATAGACCTGCTCTGCGACGGAGAGCGAGGCAATCCTGGCGTCGCTGTAGCCCAGGGCGTGCAAGTCCGCCAACCGTTGTGCGTCTGGCACATACATCGAGATGAGCGGAATCAGCGCCAGCCACGACAACACACCACCCGAAGTCATTTCCGCCGCGATGCGCGGTCCGACGATATAACCGACGCCCAAATACTCGGGCGTGATGTTGCACTCGAGGCTGGCATTCGGATACACGGACTTGGGCCCGGTTCTGAGTCCCGGCGTGTCTCGCCACAGTTTCAACACACCCATGAGCAGCCAATAGCCGGTCGCGGAAAAGACGCCGTGAAAGACCTTTTTGGCCAAATCCCCGCCACGTTCGCCGACCATCAGCACTTCCGCGCACGCTGTGCCTTCGGGATACGGCAATTTCCCGTGTTCTTTGACGATCAAACTCCGACGCAGCGGAATCATGAACAGGATGCCAATCACACCCCCGATAGCCGCCAGCGTCAGGATTTGGCCATAACGGAAAAATCGCTCGCCCTCGGCCAAAAACAGAAGCGCAGGCACCGTAAAAACGACCCCGGACGCAATCGATTCGCCTGCCGAACCGAGGGTTTGCACGATGTTGTTTTCCAAAATCGTGCTTTTGCCGAATTTCTTGAACACCGCAATCGAAAGCACGGCAATGGGAATCGATGCAGAGATGGTCAAACCTGCCCGCAGAGCGAGATAGACGGTAGCGGCACCGAACAACACACCAAACAGAGCTCCCAACAGGATGGCTTTCGGGGTCAGTTCCGCCATCTCTGCATCGGGAGCGATGTAGGGCTCGTAGGGCTGTTGAGATACCGAGGAAGGAGAGGAAGAGGAAGAGGAAGAAGGTTTGCCGCTTAGCGTGCCAGCAGTTTCCGATGTGGAATGCTCGACGGCGATCGATTCGGCGAACGACTCATTGTTGCGACGGGGCGACATCGGGGCGGGAAAGTATCACGTTCGCCTACAAGTGGGCCGGTTTTTTGGTCGTTGGTTTGCGCCTCGCGAGCGATACAATCTGACGATGCGTACCTACTTGTCCAGCGGCGACGTGTTTCTGGGACACCAACCTCTTGGAGAGCATTCCGAAAAGCCCGAACGGTTGAAGGCGATTCTGGATGCGATTGACGCTTCGGATTTGGTCGGACGGTTTCGGTGGATACCTCCGCGTCCGGCGACAACAGAAGAATTGCTGCGTGTTCACACAGAGACGTATTTGCAGGATCTGCGCCAGAAAATGGGCGATTTGCATCCCAAAGGAAAGGGGTGGCTCGACCCGGATACGTACTATGGGCCGGGAACCTATGATGCGGCGTTTCATGCAGCCGGGACAGCGACGGAACTCGCGTTGAAAATCGCGTCGGGCCGCGAAGAACCTGGCGACAACGGCTTTGCGCTGGTGCGTCCACCGGGAC
Source organism: Pseudomonadota bacterium (assembly GCA_035328405.1). Taxonomy (GTDB): domain Bacteria; phylum Myxococcota_A; class Polyangia; order Palsa-1104; family JAEUJZ01; genus JAEUKA01. The sequence continues at coordinate 58,939 of DAOLIT010000025.1, forward strand.
ACCACGCGGGCCCCTCCCGAGCCATGGGTTTTTGCTTGTTCAACAATGTGGCGATTGCGGCTCAGGCTGTGCGTGCGACGGGACGCAGAGTTGCCATTGTGGATTTCGATGTTCATCACGGCAACGGAACGGAACAGATTTTTCGTGCAGATGGAGGCGTGCTTTTTATCAGCCTGCACCAGTTTCCGTTCTATCCAGATACGGGAGATGCGGCCTCCATTGGGGAAGGGAATGGTCAGGGTTTCATTGTGAACATTCCGTTGCCCGAGGGAAGCGGCGGCGCAGAGTACAAATTGGCGTTTCGACGACTGGTGCTTCCGGCGCTGCGGCGGTTTGCACCGGACTTGATTCTGGTGTCTGCCGGTTTCGATGGACACAGCAGAGATTCGTTGGCGGGGATGGCGCTTATGGAAGATGACTACGCAGCGATGGTTTCGCAGCTCCTGTCGGTCCAATCAAGGTTGTTGCTCGTGCTGGAAGGGGGATACCACCGCGAAGCACTTGCGGCGAGTGTCCTCGCGGTGCTGCGCGTCCTCATCGATCCGAGCGGATACCGACCCACTGGGCACGACGCGGGCACCAAAGCGAGAGATTCCGTCCGGAAGCTCATCTCGGATCTGCAACAACTCCACCGCTTGTGATTGTCTGCGCAGTCGTTGCCAGGTGGCGGGTACCAAACGAACCCCCTACTTTTTCTTGGCTTTTGGGGGTTTTGGTTTGGGAAGCGGGAGTTCCGACGCTGTGACTTTCGCAAGCTCGCACAAGAAATCCGCATCTTCCACGCGGTCTCCCGAGATCAAAAAGGCCGGTTTGGACCCCGGATAGGGACAGCCCTCTTGCACCGTTCCCAACAAGGCACGGCCCTTGTCCGTGGGTTTTACAAAAAGCTGATCGTCCGCGAGCAGCGCAAACATTTTTCCGTCGAGGTAGATGCCAAATTCCCCGAACATTCGCTTCGCCGTGACGTTTCCGGCCCCTGAAAATTGATCGAGAAAAAAATCTGCCGTGCTTTGTTTCGATGCCATGTGGGAGGGTGTCCTCTTGTGTACTGTGGTGTGGAGCCTCATAACACAACAGGGGGCTTTGTCATACGACGCAAACGGCGTGGTGTTTACCGTTTTTGCAAGGTGCCGAGAGACAGCAACCGAATCGGGGTTTGCATCGGGTCTCGAACCAAAATTTCGACGGTTTCATCGGGCAAAAGGTCGAGCAGATTGTCCGAAAAAACGGCGTGTTCTGAAGCAGACAGCCACAAACCTTTGGTCGGACGAGCGACCGAGATGCGGATCAAGCGGGTGGTTTCGTCGTCGCCTGGAAATTCCTCGAGCAACACCTCGGGTTCTTCGAGCGGAACATTCCGCAACGGTTGGGGCCACAGCACACACCGCGCGACCAGCACCGAGTCCGTGTCGAGCAATTCGGCCCGGACGATCAAGTTCGGATTGAGCACGTCGTAAACACCAAGCTCAGTGGTCGCATTTTGGATGATTTCGACGGGAATGGTTTTTGAAAAACGCTGCTCGCCGTGCGCGGAAAAACCCGAAAGCCGCAGCGACAGCGTTCGGAGCTTGTTTGCCGGGCCGCTGTGGCACGCCCAGACTTCGATTTGCGCAGACCCGCTGCCGCTTTGGGGACTTGGCTCGTTGTGCGCGAGGCCCACGGCCCACGGGGCCAGCACACGTTTGATTGCGTAACACGCGGCCTTCCTGCGCACCGGAATCCCCGTCGCTGCATCCTGTGCGGAATGATGCTCGAGCACCGACCAACTGACGCCAGGCCAGCAATCGTCAAGCTGCCACACCAGCGCCCCGCCCGTTCCGCGCGTTTCTGCTTGCCCAAACTGACGCCGAAACGCTGCGAAACCATGCGACAGCGCCTCGGCCTGCAAAAGCTGCGATGCATAGATGTATCTCGGCAAATCATTTACCGACGGCAGGTTCCGCGAAAGGTACGTTTCGATGCGCTCCGGGCCGTCTTGTCCTTTGTTGAGGCCCGCCAAGATGCTGATTCCGTCCGGCGCAAAACCCAGGCCCGTTGTGATCGTGTGCAAAGACGGCACGCCTTGCATCCCAAACTCGCTGACGAAACGGCCGCACAGCGTGCCATACGCTTGGTAGTCCTGTTGCGCACCGTGCCATACATCCCAAATGTGTCGATCTCCGTCGAGTCGGTCGTTGGGGTCGGCGCTTTGTCGGCCATACGGACTGCCGGGCCAATAAGGTACATGCGGAGCGTGCTCAGCGACGACTTGCGCCAGCGTGTCCTCATAGATTGCACGGCCATCGAAACGCATCGGCTGATCTGGCTCGGGCGGGGACGGCAGCGGTGTGCGGGGACCGTCGTACAGGCCGAGCGACTGCGCGATGGAATAGTCCTCGTTGTTGCCCGCAAACAGCACCAGGCTCGGGTGGTGCCGCAGCCGTTTGACCGCTTGCTCGGCTTCCTGCGCAACGCTGTTCAAGAACCACTTGTGCCCCGGATACAGACCGCACGCAAACGCGAAGTCTTGCCAAACGAGCAGGCCTTTTTCGTCGCACAAATCGTAAAAATCGTCCGTTTCATAAATCCCGCCGCCCCATACCCGCACCATGCACATGCCCATGAACAGCGCCTCATCCAGCAGGTGAGACACTTGCTTCCGACTCACCGACGGAAGCACCAGTTCCGGCGGAATCCAATTGGCCCCTCCGCAAAACACGGGCCGGTTGTTCACGACGAAATAGAAACTTTCTCCGTCGGTGTGCTGCGCAAAATCCGTGACGAGTTCGACTTTTCGCGCCCCGAGCCGCAGCGTTTTCTGACACAGCGTTTGCGCGTTGTGCGACACCGAAAGCGCAACCTGATAAAGCGACTGCGGGCCGTGTCCAGCGGGCCACCACAGCGCCGGCTTTTCAATCGGCAGCTCTCGCCACAGTTGGCCGCCCGAACCGGGTAGCGTGTCGGTTTGTGCGTACAGCTCCCGACCTTGCGGGTCGTGTACTCGAATCGACACATCGAGCACGTCCGTGTCCAGCAAGTCGCCTGAGACGGTGGGATGCAACCGCAGCGTCGCCGATTCCAAATCGTCGGCGAGCAACATGTCGGCTCGGAAGTTGGTCAGGTGTACGCGACTGTCCGACAAAAAAATCGGACGCCACGGCCCACACGACACAAGCGCCGGCCCAAAATCCCACCCAAAGGCGTATTGCGCTTTTCGCACATACACCCGCCCGGCGTCTCCGTTCCACACGACGCGAGGCCCAAACGTCGCAAGCCGTTCTTGAGCCGTGCGCAATGCCGATGCAAACCGGATCACCAGTTCTTGTTCCGCATCCTCGCCGGGTTTGAGCAACGACTCGACCTGGACCGTGTGTGAACAAAACATGTTGTCGCTGTGCAAAAGCTTCTCGCCGTTCAGCCACACCGTCGCTTCCGTATCCAAGCCTTCAAACACGAGTCGAAACGGACCTCGTTCGCTTTTGTCCGACGGCAACTGAAAGCGGCACCTGTACCACACGTCTTGCAAAAACGAGGACGCAAGGCGCGGCGCGCTGGACGACACATACGGATTCGGCAGTCTTCCGGCCCGCCACAAGGTGTCGTGAGCCAGGCCCGGAACGTCAGCCGGAATCCAACCCGTTTCGTCCGCGAGCACTTCGAGCCGGTCTGCCCGCGCACTGGCAACTTTCAGCGACCATCCCGAAACAAGAAACCATTTCCCCATGTCCTCGAGCAAACCACGCCTATTCCCTCAAGCACAAGCCCCCCAAAACGCAGCGTTTGAAGGCTAACACTCGGGGAAAAATTCGTGGGTAACGGAAGCGCCGCGCGGCCACTGGTCGTCTCCGCCGGGCAGAATCACGCCATCTTGGGCAATTTCCATCACGGCGCGCAGAAATTCCGCATGGTACGACAGCGTAAAACACGCCTTGCCGGAAGCCTGGCCCGTCGCAGGATTTTTCTTCAAGTCGAACGCATTGGGCGCAAACGACGCGATTTCCTCGTCGGTCATCTTGCACACGCGCTGCGCCAACATCGACAGATGGCGCGGCATCAGTTTGGGATTGAACCTTGTGTCGATCTTGGGTGGCCAAGGGGGCGCAGACGGCCAATCGGAAAAAATACCCACCCACGGCGCGCCCAGCCCGAACAATCGCCGAGGAGAGAAATGGTATGCGAGCTGGTTGATGGAACTGCCGGAAAAGACCGTTTTTCTCAAAAACGCCATGCAACTGATGCCGTCTTGTTGCGAGCGGTCTTCGGGATGGAAACAGGCATCAAAACCGGCTGCGACGGGACTGCCTGACGGGGCGAAGCGGTTGAACACGAAATCTTGGCCTCGGTATTCGCTCGCGGCGTACAGGTCTTCGTAGTCGAGACTGCGTCCGCTGGTTGCAAACTGAATCGATGCACCGCCGACCTCGATGATCGCGAAGCTGTCTTTGATCGATGCGGGAACTTGCTGCGCGACGCCGAGCCAACCGAGCCGCGCCTCTTCCAAGCCGCTGATGGTGCGAGCCAGCACATGTTCTTGCTTGGCTTCCTCGCGATAGAAACGAATGATCTCGTTCCAGACGGCGAGAAACTCGGGGCGCGGGTCGGGCAGGTTCGTGTTCGGGTCGCGGAAGCCGCCGGTTCCTAACGCCACAACGCCGCGAATCCGATCGCGCAGCTCGGGGTCGCCTTTTTTGCGCAGATCACCGAGCGCCTCCCACGCTTGCCGAAGTTTGGGCGTGATGAGGCCAGGAACATCCTCGGGCGAATGATTCCGAACAAGCGCCGCGATGCCACCGCTCGTTTTGACGCACGTTGGGTTCAGTCCTGCGGTTGGCGCGCGACATCGTTTTCGCGGGTCCGCCGTGGGATCAAACGAGATCGGATACATGCAAAACCGTGTCCCAGACGAACCGAGATCCAACACCAAATGCACAGGCTCTTGTTCGGACGGAGGCCGATGCACACTGCGCAAGGTCTCGTCGGGCGGAAACCCGAACATCGAGAGAAAGCACACAAATGGAACCACCGAAAAGAGGCGGGGCGAGCGTCGTTGCATGTCGCCTCCAAGAAAATCCAGGCAGCAAAGTACTCCACTTGCCCACAAGTGGGTCCAAGTTTTTGCAGTTTTCATTGCGTTTTTGCTTCTCAAAACCAAGCGTCTCAATCACTGCGGCTCGTGGCCGTCGAAAAGGTGGTCAGGCCATCCAAAAGGACGGATGGGCCCAAATTCAAGGTCCAAGGTCAACATACGGACGGGTTGTGACAGGTGCACTCGTTCGTGTCTGCGGCTATGGCGGTTGTGCGGAAGGGGCGATCTGCGCGATAGTAACCTCTGCGGCGGAAGATCCTCCGCAAGCTAGACGAGGCCTACATGCCAGCGCACGAGGAGCAGCTTCGGCGGGAGCAGGAACTCTTCGAGAAAAAGGAAGAGGAAAAACAGCACGTTGAGGCACCGGCTGCGCGTTTGCACCAGCAAGGCGAGCAACTGATCGCCGAGAGCAAGCGCGTCGAGCAAACCAAGTTGCTCGAAAGCCTGCGCACCGAGGCGTTTACGCCGAATCAGCTTGCGGAGCTGCCCAAGCAAACCGAGCCCAACAAAGAGGCCGTCGAGCAGCTTTTTCATCACTTGGTTGAGAGAAAAGACAAGCCTCCCGACCAGGCGATCAAAAAGCCGCAGAAAACGTGGGCGCAAGTCGACCGAAAAACCGGGCTTCGATCGGCGGAACCGACCCAACGCGAGCCCGATGACCTGTTTTCGACGGGCATCGAAGGCGATTTTGTGCCGAACACAAAAATCTCGGCGGGTGACTTTGACACGCATCCAAGCCCCGACGACGGGATCGATTGGGGCGGGGGAAATCCCAGGCGACGCCGACGAACGCGAACCGCAAAGCCGACGAAGAAAACGCCAAAAGACGGCAAATAGCCCTCACACAGAACACGAGCAAGGAGATGGTCGCCGATGAGCGCAACAGCAACCGATTCTGAGCGGCAAGCCGCAGAGCAGTGGCTCACCGCAGAGCTGAACCGCATGTGGTTAGTGGCCGAACGATGTTTGCGCCAATTTCAACGTGCGCAGCTTCGGCCCCAGCCCGACAGTCCGTCCCTGGCCGAAATCGAGGGTATTTTCACAGCGCGGCGAGCGGCACGAGGCGGTACGTCGAGCGGCCCCATGGACGAGTCCGAACTTTCGCGTTCGGTGACGGAGGTCGAAAGCACGCTGTATGCGCTGCGCCGAGCCGCTCCACTCGGGCGAATGATTGACAACTTGGGTTTGTCGCCGCTTGAAGTGGAAACGCTGATTGTGGCGATGGCCCCGCACATCGATGCGCCGCTGTCCGATGTGTTTGCGCTCTTGCGCAGTTCCTCGCAGCGTCGTGGCGTCGATTTGTCGCTCGTCTCGCAGCTTTATCAGCTTCGGCGCTCGGATCGGTTGCAGCTGCTCGATGCGCTCGACCCGGAACGGCCTTTGCTCGCGTGGCGGATGATCCAGGTCATTTCGCCCGACTCGATGGAGGGTTACTCCTCGGTGAACTACCGCGCGATCATGCCGACGTTCGATGTGTTGTCGGCGCTGTGCGGTCGCGGCGAGCTGGCCCCGGCGCTGGCGAAAACGGCAAAGATGTTGCGCGCGGAAAAACGCCTCGACGACTTGGTGCTGGACGACAAGGTCCGCCAAAAAATCGAACGGCTCGCGTCGATGGCCGAGCAGGCAGCGCAGCAACAGCAACTGAAACACATGCCCTGGCTTTTGTTTTACGGTGCCAAAGGCAGCGGCAAAAAAGAGATTTCCGCACGCATCGCCGCGCACAGCGGTCGGCCCCTTCTGTGGTTCGATCCGACGCAAGCCGAGCAAGGGACGCTGGATGATTTGCTTCGGCGGGCACAGCGCGAGGCGTTGCTTCGCGGCGCGGTGCTCTACCTTGGGCCGCTTCGTGGCGATTTGCTCAATGACAATGGCCGTGAATTGGCCAAACGCATCGTCAGCTACCCGTCGCTTCTCATTCTGGGCCTCGAAAGCGTCCAACCGCCGCGCTTGTCCATCGACCACAGCATGCAGGAAGTCCAACTTTCGATCCCGCCCGAGCCGGCGCGCCTCACGTTGTGGCAGCGCGTGATTCCCGAGCGCATTCGTGCCGAGGATGTGTCCCTCGAATCGATCGCCCGCGCGTTCCACCTGACCCCTGGCGAAATCCTCGATACGGGCACAGAGAGCCAAGAGATCGCGTCGCTGAGTCCCACGGGAAAAATCACGCACGACCAGATTCGTTCCGGCATCGATCGCAGGCTGCGCAACGACTTGGGCGACATGGCCAAGCGCATCAGCGTCTCGGCGCGGTGGGAAGACTTGGTGCTGCCCGACGAAGACATGTTGCGCATCAAAGAGTTCATTGGCCGCAGCAAGTACGCCTACCGGGTCTATTCCGACTGGGGCTTCGGCATGCGCGTCGGGTACGGCAAGGGCATGATCGCGCTGTTTTCCGGGCCTCCGGGCACCGGCAAAACCATGCTCGCCGGATTGATTGCGCAAGAACTCGACTTGGACGTGTACCAAGTGGACCTGGCGCAGGTCGTCAGCAAATGGGTCGGCGAAACAGAGAAACAGCTTGCCAAGGTCTTTGACGCCGCCGAGCGCGCCCACGCCGTCCTTCTGTTCGACGAAGCGGATTCGCTCTTTGCCAAGCGCACCGAGGTCAAAACGTCCAACGATCGATACGGCAACTTGGCCGTCAACTACTTGCTGCAACGGCTCGAGCAGTACACCGGCGTCGTCGTCATGACGACCAACAAGGAAGCCTCCCTGGACGAGGCCCTGCAACGCCGGTTGACCCTGCACTTGCACATGGAAATCCCCGAACCCCCCGAGCGAGAACGCCTGTGGAAATCCATGCTCCCGCAAAACGCGCCCTGGTCCAAAGACATCAGTTGGAAGAACCTCGCCAAGGACTACGAGATCTCGGGCGGTTACATCAAGAATGCCGTCTTGCGCGCCGCCTTCTTGGCCGCCGAGGCCAACACGCCCATCAACATGCTTCTTCTGCGCCGGTCGGCCTCTCTCGAGATGGAAGACATGGGCCGCCTGATTGCTCGCGGACGAGGCGGCCTCGCCGGTCTCCCCGCCACCTCCACCAAAAGCTGATCCCCCAAAAACAGACTGTCCTGCGCCAACGCGAATGAGTCCGGTCCAATCGGGATCGAGTCCGGTCCAATCTGGATTGAGTCCTGTCCAATCTGGATTGAGTCCTGTCCAATCTGGATTGAGTCCTGTCCAATCTGGATCGAGTCCGGTCCAATCGGGATCGAGTCCGGTCCAATCTGGATCGAGTCCGGTCCAATCTGGATCGAGTCCGGTCCAATCGGGATCGAGTCCGGTCCAATCGGGATCGAGTCCGGT
>DAOLIT010000026.1:0-38903 GCA_035328405.1 Pseudomonadota bacterium
TGGTCGGCCCACGCCTATTTGTTCCTCGGGAACGCCGTTTGTGACCATCTGAAAGGGGCCGGGGTGTGAACCATGGAAGCTGACATTTCGGTATTTGTGAGCATTCGGCGCGTGGACCCTCGGGGGGTCGAGTGCTGGTCGAGTCGAGAGTTTGCCGAGGCGCTCGGCTACACCGATCTGCGCAACTTTGCGGCGGTGCTCGCGAAAGCCAAGCTGGCTTGCCTGAACAGCGGGCAGCCCGTCGAGGATCATTTTGTTGATATCAACGAAATGATCACGATCGGCAAGGGCGGGCAGCGGACGATCAAGACGACGCTGCTGTCTCGGTACGCTTGTTATCTGGCGATTCAGAATGCGGACCCCGGTAAGCCGATGGTGGCGCTCGGGCAGACGTACTTTGCGGTTCAGACGCGGCGGCAGGAACTCAGCGACGAAGCGAGCGAGGCTGATCGTCGCTTGAGGCTGCGCGACGAGCTGCGGACGCACAACATCCAGCTTGCCGACGCGGCGCGCGGGGCGGTATCGTCGAGCCTCAGGATTACGCCATCTTCCAGAATCACGGCTATCAGGGGTTGTATGGCGGACTGACGGCCCAAGACATTCACCGACGGAAGCAGCTTCAGCCGAGCGAACAGATCCTTGACCACATGGGCAGCGCCGAGCTGGCCGCGAACCTGTTTCGAGCGACGCAGGCCGAAGAAAAACTCCGTCGAGAAGGCATCACTGGCAAGGCCAACGCCAACCGCACACATCGCGAGGTCGGAGCCAAAGTTCGTCAGACAATCCAAGAACTCGGTGGAACGATGCCCGAGGACTTGCCAACGGCAGAGAGCCTCAAGCGAATCGCAGCCCGTCGCAAAAAGGAACTCCCGCCAGGCTGATTCGACACTCCTCTCATGAGGTCGAAGCGCTGGGCTGAGCCTGTGCCGCTCGGACGGCTCGTCGCCTCGGCGATTCCATCGGCCCGATTCCATACGCCAGCCAACCGGGCGACACGCCGAGCGCAGTCGCTAGTGCTTCGGTTGTATCGAGGCCCGGCACCGTGCCGCGCTCGATGTTGCCGACGGCTGTGTGACTAATCCCAGCAGCTGTCGCCACGGCCAACACCGACAGCCCTTGGTCGATTCGCGTCATCCGAAGACGTGCAGCCACTCCGAGCGCACGCAGCGTGTCGCAGGAAGAGTCTGGTGCCCCATCAAGCCCGTACGCCAGAAAGGCGGGCGACACACCGAGAGCAAACGCGAGCTTTTCGACGGTATCGAGGCGCGGAATCCGATGTCCCGCTTCCAGGCTGGCCACAAGTTCACGGTCTTTTGCCGTCGTCATCGTGGTCACGCCAAATCTTGTCAGGCCCTCAGCTTTGCGCGCACGTCGCAAACGAGAGGCAAAACCAAGAAACAGGGGATTCTTCCGGCCACGAACCACGGCACTCGCTAGCACGGGAATCAATCCGACGACAAATTTCCGAAATTATCAACGCAAATTGCGGTTATTATTGCAACCATTGGGAACCTTAGGTAACAACGCTCCACGGGCAGTTGTACCCGTCAATACAAAAAAGCTCGACGGCGTTGTCTTGCCGATCGAGCTGAAGCCATCCGTTGCGCCTCCCTCACCGCTGAACTATGGTGGGCGCGGAAAGTGAGGGCTGGGCATGAAGAACGTCAGCTTGAATGTCACGGTGCCGCCCGATCGGCGGCTGGTGGTGCAGCTTCCCGACGACGTGGAGCCGGGCGACGTGCGGCTTTTGGTGATTCAGGGGCCGAAGGGGCGCGTGAAGAAGTCTGACGACGACGCGCTTGCTTGGCTGCCGCAGCTTCACCTGACGAGCTGGCCCGAGGACTTCCCGCTGCGTCGCGAGGACATGTACGGTGACGACGGACGCTAAGCGGGTCTTCGTCGATACCAATATCCTCGTGTCCGCGCTGCTCCCCGAGTCGCCGAAGTATTTCCATGCGCGTGGCATCCTGCGTCGGCTGTCTGAGGCTGATGCCGAGGTGTGGATCAGTCGCCAAGTGATTCGTGAGTATCTGGCTACGATGACCAAGTACGAGCGACTGTGGAGCGACGTGACGCGCGCTGCGCTCATCGACGCGGTGCGGACGCTGGAGCGGCACTACATCGTCGCCGAGGAGCTGCCGATCGTCGCGGAGCAGCTTTACTTTTTGCTCGGGCAAGTACCGACGGGCGGCAAGCAGGTTCTCGACGCAAACATCGTCGCAACCATGATCGCCTACGACGTGCGGACGCTTCTGACCTACAACCTCGACGACTTCAAGCGCTTCAGCGGCTTCATCGAGATCGCCGACAGCCTGTAGCGCGCGGCGTTACGGCGTTCGGATTTGACGACGAAGCCGCGCATCGGCATGTTCGCCGAATCGCACGCGGTGTCCTATATGTCTTTCCCGGTGGTGTCTCCAGGCTGGGCTACGCGGTGGAACGACGAAATCCAAGCCCTCGTTGATCGTCCCTCCCCAGCGAACCTCAGCGGTGACTACGGAGGCATCCCGTCGGAGCCGTCCACCGCGCGCCTCGCCAAAAGCTCGCGAATCCGCTCTGGCCACGTCGGACCGAACGCAGCACTGAGCAGCCCAGCCTCAGCGGCATAGGCTCGTCGCTCGCCATCTTCCCAGCACAGCACGCCGATGTTCTCGACGAAGCCGCACTCGCCCGGCGATTTGTGTGGATAGAACTCGCGCCACCGTCCCTGCTGGCCTCCGAGCCCTCGCCCTTCCGACGGATGAACGCCAAGCATCGCTCGTGCCATGAAATCAACGCGCCACTTCCCGGACGGTACGCAGCGCTGGCTCTCTCGGAGCCCATCTTTTATCGTCGGCGCATCATCCGCTGAAACGCGGGCCGATCGGTATTCTTCGCCGAGAAACCGCCATCAACGAAAACCTCATCGACGAGCCAGCCTCGATCCGCAGCAGCGCGCTTGATTTCCTCTCGCTGCGCGTCGAGCGAAAGCCCATGTTGCACTTGCATGTCAGTAGACACGCGACAGTACCCAAAGACCCTGATTTTGTGATTTGTATTACTATTTACGACTTTGTAAGAACGATTCTTGCCGTTGCGGATGCTGTGAGAGTACATGGTTTGTGTCTCCGTCGCTGTGACCTCAAGTGGCCAACGTGAAAACAAACCATAGAAAAAGTGTAAGCGTCTCTGTGAATAATTCCTTGGTGGTGGACGGCTTGGAGGCCGTTGGCGATTTGGAGGGCGATTTTGCACATGCGTTCGGGCGGGACGGGGCCCTGACTGATGACTTTGCTCAGGGTGGGCCCGCGCAGGAACTCCATGACGAGATAGGAACGGCCATCGGGGAGAACGCCGAAATCGGACACGATGACGGTGTTGGGATGCTTGACCTTGCAGGCGAGCTGGGCTTCTTGCAAAAAGCGGTACTGGGCTTCTTCGTCTTGCGGTTTGAGGAGAACCTTGATGGCGACCTCGGCATCAAGGAGGATGTGCCGCGCGCGGTACACGACGCCCATGCCACCTGCGGACAACCGCTCGAGGACATCGAAACGCTCGCCGATGATGGTGCCGACCAAATCGTCGCTGTCGGCACGAGGCGTTTCACCGGATTCAAAGGCTTTTTGCCCTGGACTCGAAACGGTGTTGGCGGTGTCTTTTTTGGTTCCGCAAACATGCGAGTCCCCGTCCACATACAACTCGCCACAAGTGGCGCAGCGTCGAGCCTGAGCGGTGTTGTAAAGACTCACAGAATGGTCTCCCTAAACCCCGGCGACTGCGCGCACGACGTTTCCATTTCACATGGGGCAAAGAAGCAGCCTAGGACGCCATCCCCCTGGCGATGCGGCGTGAAGGCAAAGCTCATGACACCACACCATGTTACACGAGGGGACGCCCATCCAGTGCCGATTTTTCATTGGTTTACCCGTCGGTGTCCACATCCAAACCGCACACATACACCTCGCGAGCCCGACCGAAAACAAATTCCAATCGCACGGCCCCCAAAATCGGACGCGACTCGCGCAGGTGTGCAGCACACAGCGCGCTTGCTTCCAGTGCGCGGGCCGCGATACCGTGCAAACTAGATGGCTTTTGATCTTGCAAACGCCCTGCGGATGGCATCGGAGTGGGCGAATGTGCGTCGGCCCAGGGCGCTGCTGTTGCCGCACGACAATCCTGATCCAGACTCTCTTGCGGCAGCGGCAGGTTTGTCGCTTTTGCTCGAAAAACAGGGCATCGAATGCACGATCGGAATGGCGGGAATCATTGGTCGAGCCGAAAACCGCGCAATGGTTCGCGTCCTGCGGTTCGATTTGAAACCGTTTGAAAACCTGGATCTGGATTCGTTCGGAATTGTCGCGCTGCTGGACACGCAACCGGGGACGGGAAACAACTCGCTGCCGCCGCATCGGCTTCCTGACATTGTGATCGATCACCATCCGACGAGGCCGCTTTCTCTGACGGTGCCGTGGTGCGACATTCGACCCGAGTTTGGCGGTTCCTGCACGATTGTGTGGCGCTACCTGAAACAAGCGGGCATCGAGCTTTCGGCGGATTTGGCGACAGCGTTTTTGTACGGAATCAAAACGGAAACGCGCGATCTGGGACGGGAATGTGGTCCGCACGAACGCGAGGCGTATTTGGAACTGTCGGCGCAGGCGGATCACACCAAGCTGTACGCGATCACGAATCCAAAACTCAGCCGGGAACATTTTGTTGCGATGGATCGGGCGTGTCGGCGCGCCATTTGTTGGGGCGAGCTGCTCGCGGTGAATTTGGGTTCCGTGCCGTACCCAGACTTGGTTGCGGAAATTGCAGAACTTATGCTCGCGTATGAAAAAGCGCGGTACTGCCTGTGTTTGGGAGAGTACGAAGGGCAGGTTTTCCTGTCGATTCGCAGCGAAGATGAAGACTCGCACGCGGGTGAGTTGATTCGTCGGGTGGTGGGCAGCAAAGGTGCAGCGGGTGGACACGGAATGAGCGCGGGAGGCCGTCTGCATCAAACCGTCCGCAACGACACCGAGCTGAAAGTCCTGTACGACGAGGTCGTCGGAAACATGGTCGCGGAACTGTCGATTTCGCAACCGCCTGTGCCGCTTCTGTAGCCTCGGCCCGTTTGCGCACCGACGAGAAGTACTATTCTCGTTTCTTCACGCATTTCTTTGGTGCGTCCCCCTTTACGAAATGCCGAAACATTCACACGTTACCCCTGTTCGGGAAAGCCCGTTTCATGAACCCACTCAAACAGGAGAACGAGTATGAGCAAGCCAATTCCCAAAGTGCAGAAGTACATGACCACCAATCCTCACACGGTTCGTGCGGATTTGCCGCTGGCCGACGCTGCAAAGTTCATGCGTGAACACCAAATCCGGCACCTTCCCGTCCTGCACGGAGGTGAACTCCTGGGCTTGGTCTCCATTCGGGACATTCACTTGATCGAGACCCTCAAAGATGTCGATCCAAAACAGGTGAAGGTCGAAGACGCGATGAGCCAGGATGTCTATGCGGTGTCCCCCGATTCTCCCCTGGATGAGGTCGCAGAGGAGATGTCCTCGAAAAAGATGGGCTCTGCGGTGGTGATGCAAAACGGAAAGGTCGTTGGGATTTTCACCGTCGTGGATGCGCTGGCCGCCCTGGCCGAGTTGTTGCGCACCCGCTTGTCGAAGTAACCCGCCGAGTCCCCCGCACATCCCTCCCTTTCGCTCCCCTTTTCGCTCCCCTTTTCACCCCAATTTTTGGCTCCTCTTTTCACACCCCTTTTCACTGGCCGTTTCACTTTCCGCGTCACGGACCAGCGGAATTTGGATCGGAGCAAGTTTTACGTCCTTCCAACGGAACACCATCGCGGACGCATTCGAGGTATTCCCAATTCCATACGCCAACACAAGACCCCCTTCTGGAATGAGCCCCGCATGCGCGCCATAAAACAGACTGGTGGGAACCAACGCAGGGCCTGTGTTCGCAAACGTCGAATGCGTGTTGAGCGTCCGATTTGGATCGATTCCCAGACTGCGCACCGCAAACGGAATCATCCACGCAGTCGCTGCATTGAAAGCGAAAAAATCGATGTCTTGCAGGGCGAGCCCCGTTTTTTGAAGCACGCCGTGTACGCATTCCGGCAGGAATTTCTCGGCAGCCTGGCGAATCAATCTCCCACCTGCCGGAGCAAGCCGCATCCGCAACGCAGGTTTTTCCCGCACCGATGTGAGGTCGATCGTCAACGCACCGCAGGTGTCCCGAGTGTTCACAGTGTGCGATCCAAGAAAAAAGGGTTCGTTTGCAGGGCCCACCACCATCGCGCAAATGCCATCTCCGTTCGCAATCGAAACCGGTTCATCCGACGGCGCTCGCAGGGAATAAAAACAAGAGCCGATCAGGAGCACCCGGCGAGCCCGACCACTTTCGACCAGAGCCAGCGCCAATTCGATTCCCAAAAGGGATGCCGAACAAGCCGCCTCGAGGTTCATCACCGGACACGAAAGACCCAGGTGCTTTGCGATGTAGGCCGCATTGCCGATGTCGATGTGTGCTGAAAAAAACGAACCTGCGATCACATAGTCGATGTCCGCAAGCGAAAGACCCGCACGGGCCACGGCCTCTTTGGCTGCGTTTGCTTCCAATTCTATGGGATCTTCGTTTTCCCCCAGCCAGAACCGGTTTTTGCAACCGCGAAAGGGGTCTGACAAATAGGGACTCATGGCCTCGTCAAACAGTTGGCTGGATGTGCCTTTCTCTTTGTGGCTCCAGGCTCGGTTCAGCGAAAGGTCCTCAATCTGCGCCACCATGTCCGCGTGGTGTTCCCGCCAAAAATCGTTGGTCATCCGGCGCGAAGGAAAGCGGACGGCGAAGGACAAAAGTTTGCCTGCCTGCATGTTGTTTCATTGCCTCTACGTTGTTGGGTTGGTTCGTTTTGGAGTTGTTTTTGGGGGTCGTTTCGGGGGTCGTTTTGGGGGTCGTTTTGGGAGTTGTTTTGGGGGTTCTGTCTTTCCCCCTTGCGACTACCCGCACGCCGCTTGGCGCTTCAAACTGGCGATTCGGTCTGCGATCACCGGCGACGGAACCGTGGGATCGATCGCGACATCCAGCAAAAACGGACCCGAGGTCGAAAGCGCCTGCTCAAACGCTGCGTGAAGCTCGCTCTCTGTTTGCACGGACAGACCTGCGACCCCTTGCGACTTGGCAAATGCAACAAAGTCCGTGCGCGGCATTTGCGTTTCTACTGGGCGCATTCCCAACGCCACCATGCCATGCTCGTTCAGCCCCAATTGCGCATCGTTGAGCACGACCCACAGCACGTTCGCACCATAGTGAGCTGCCGTGTTGAGTTCGTTGTTCATCAGCATCGCGCCATCTCCCACCACCGCGACCACCCGCCGACCAGTCGCCAACGCCGCACCGACGCATCCGGTCGTGAAGTGACCCATCGAGCCCCACGCTGCGCTCGTGCGATACCGACCCGGTTCAGAAAAACGCAAGTGCGCGTTGCACCACGTGAACGAGGTCCCCGCTTCACTACACACCAGTGCATCCGTCGCATCCACCACCGTGTCCTGAATCGTTTGCATCAGGAAGACTGGATGAACCAAGCCCTGTGTACGCGGAAACGTCTTGTTTTGCGGTGCAGGAGGCGGCAGTTCCACCTTCTTGGTTTGTCGCGAAAACCACTGCGTGCTCTGCGCGCGGTCGAGCAGCGACTCAGCAAACACTTTCGCGTCCGACACGATCCCAAGCCCCTGCGTATTCGGAAACGCCGCACCGAACGCCGTTTGATCGATGTCCACATGAACAAAACTCTTTTGCGGACACAGGTCTTGGGAAAGAAAGCTCGTGACTTCCCCCAAACGACTCCCGATCACCAACACATGGTTTGGTCTGTTCTTCACAAAATGGTCGCGCACACGCCGGCTCCCTCCCGCACCGCTGACTCCCACAAACAGCCGATGGTTTTCCGGGAAAAGCCCTTTTGCGCGCGGAGAGCACACCACCGGTAGCTCCGCACGTTCCACAAAATCCCGCAGCGCGAAAGCGGCCCCTTCCGCACCGGCCCCCAACCACACAAGACTCGTTGGGTCGCTCAGTCGATCCAGACAATCCGAAAGCACATTTTCCGACGGCACAGGCTGGCTGTACTCCCACTTCCCAAAGGTCGGAAACGGACATTCTGCAAGCTGCGTTTGCAGCGACAAAGGCAGCCCCAAATGCGCCACAAAGGGCCCTTCCGCCCCAAAACCTCGGGTCAGCCTGGCCAAACACACCGCTAGCTCCTCTGCTGTTTCAGGAAGCGCAACGTCATGGAACAGACTTCCGGGCCTGAGCAATTCCGACGGCATCGAAGCCAGACTCGTTTCTTGCACCGCCCCCCTTCCCACCTGCGTTCGGGGTGTAAAACCCGTGACAAGAAGCAGCTTCGCCCGCTCACTCCGCGCCGCCTGGACCGCGTTCAGGACATTGAAAATCCCAGGTCCTGTCGTCACGATGACCAAGCCCGGTTTCCCTGTCACCCGGTGGGCTTCGAGCGCCGCAAAACCTGCCCCCGCTTCGTGGCGAAAGTGGAAAAACCGCAACGGACTCATCGACAAACCTGCTGCAAACGGCGCGATGCCACCTCCGAGCACGCCGAATGCGTCCCGAAAACCCGTTTCACAAAGTCTCATCGCGATCGCTTTTGAGATGCTGTTCGCTGTCGGCTTGGCCCACGGGGCGTTTGCCTGCCCCCAACCCACCACATCATTTTTTCGAGTCATGGTTTCCTTTTTTTGCGCGGAATCCGTTACGAAAAGGTGAGCGGATTTGCAAGGATTCTTGAGGACGACTCAACCCAAAAATTGGTGGGTTCTCTGCTGCCTATGCCGACGAGGCCAAGGAAGACAAACCCGCCAAGGCCGAAAAGAACGGCGGCAAAAAAAGCAAAAAAGCAGAAGAAAAGAAGGCTGAGTAGCAACAGCCCGAAAGCCGCCCGTTTGTTTCGGTGAAACAAGCATCAGGCGGTTTTCTTTCGTCCGTCTTCTGGGCTTCAGTTTTCGCCCGGAACGTCGCCCTCGGGGTCTTGTGCGTACATCGCGCTGATTTCGGGGGCGTAGTTTTTGGTGATGATTTTGCGACGCAGTTTTTGGGTGGGTGTCACTTCGTCGCGCTCGATGGAAAATTCGTGGGGCAACACGGAAAAGCGTTTGATTTGCTCAAATCTGGCGAGCGTCAAGTTCACATGGTCGATGCCGTCGGACAACACCGCTCGCACTTTGTCGTGCTGCGACAGTTCGGACAGGTCTTGCGAAAGTTTGTGTTCCTGTGCAAAACGCTGCGTTTTTTCGGGGTCGAGCGTGAGCAGACACGACACAAAACGCTGTCCTTCACACACAACAACGGCCTGGGAAACCAGCGGTATGGCGCGAAGCTGGACCTCGATCGGTTGGGGGGCCACGTACTTGCCCCCGGAAGTCCGCAGGAGGTCCTTTTTTCGATCGGTGATGCGCAAAAAACCCGCGTCATCCTGTTCGCCGACATCCCCGGTGTGCAGCCACCCGTCTTGGAAGGTCTGCGCGGTCGCTTCGGGGTCCTTGTAATACCCCAGCGCGACGTTTGGGCCCAGAAACAGAATTTCCCCGTCCGGCGCAAATTTGAGAGCGGTTCCCGGAATCGGACGACCGACGGTGCCAAGGCGTGTCTGTCCCGCTTTGGGGGTGTTGAGGGTCAGCGGCCCGCAACATTCCGATAGGCCGTAGACCTCGTGGATGGGAATGCTCAGGGACAGGAAAAACTCGAGGACATCCTTGCGAATCGCGGCGGCCCCCGACACAGCGTACCGCAATCTGTCCAGTCCAAGAGAGGCGCGAATTTTGGAAAAAAACAATTTGCGCGCGACCAGTTCCTCGAGAGCAAGCAGACCAAACGGAGAGCCGTGTTCCAAACGATAATGACCCGCGCGACTGCCAACATCCCGAGCCCACGCAATCACGCGCCGCTGAAACGCAGTCTGTTCGGACAACTTTGCAGACAGGGCCGCTTGCAACTTTTCCCACACGCGCGGCACACCAAACAGAACCGTGGGCCGGGCCGCAAGGAGCGTCTCCCTCAATTTGTCAATGCCGCCCGCAAAGTAGACCTTCGACCCGGCGGTGATCGAAATGTAGATGGTCAGCATTTGCTCCGCGATGTGCGAAAGGGGCAAGTACGAAACGAGCACGTCAGGCGCCCCAAAGTCATACGAGGCAAGGCCCGTGCGTGCAGTCCACGCGAGGCTCGTGTGGGACAACATGACGGCCTTGGGATGACCGGTCGTTCCCGACGTGTAAATGAGCGACGCAACGCCGCCTCCCGAAAGACGCGCGAACCGCGCCTCTGTTTCCTTTTCGTGGCCTTCTGCGGTCGCCAAAAACTCGGCCAAACTCACAATCAAACCGGGGCGAGACAGAAGGGGTTGGTGTGAACCGGGGGGTTCGATGGACACGATGCGGCGCAACTTCGGCAACGACAAAAGATGCGGAAACAGAAGTTCGATTTGTTTGGACCCCTCCACCACCAGAATCTCGGCTCCGCAGTGACCCAGGATGTACGCGGCCTGCTCAGCGGTCGAATTCATGTAAATCCCGGACGCCGTACACCCCGCCACCTGCGCACCGAGGGCAGACAACACCCATTCCAACCGATTCTCACAAAAAATGGCCACGGCGGCACCTTCGGACACCCCCGCCGCCACACACGCACAGGCAAATTGAAACACCTGGTCTCGGTATTCCGCGAACGTGAGCGCCTGCCAACTCCCGTCGGTCTTGCGCTGGAACAGAGCCGTCTCGCTGGGTCTTGCGCGAGCGTGTTGCCACAAACGGTCCAATACCAAGTCGCGCGCATCCTGTGTCTGCATGCCGCCATGCTATCGGGGTCCTTTGCGAAGAATCAACGCCAAACAACGCAAAGCCGCATTGTTTCGCACTGGCCCTGCACATGCGCCGCATCCGAAAACACACGGAAGGACGGTTTGGGAGTCTGAAAAAGCAAACAGAGAACAGGTCTGCAAGAACGAGGCCGTGAGCAGGAACTACTTTTCTACAAACAGGAGGGTTTGTCGGGGGGGAATCACAATTGCGGGGCCGGTAATCGTGGCGTTCGACACAAGCTCTGTGAGTTTTCCGGTCGGGAGTGTACACGCGGTCTGTGGATCGTCGCTGCGGTTGATTGCTACATACACCTTTTCAGCCGGCTCTGTGCCAAACGGAAGCTGCGTGGTCATTTGATAAACCCACAAATCATCGCGGGCCTCCAGCGTCTTTCTTTGGCCACGTCGCAGGGCCGGATGGGCCTTCCTGATCGCCGCGAGTTTTTTCACCCGATCAAACAACCCAAACTGGTGGCACGAAGTGACTGCACCGCGCAAAGTCCCATCGGAAAAGAACAACGTGCGCCGGTTGTCTGGATCGCCTCCTCCTGCAAGACCATACTCATCTCCGTAATAGATTAGGGGTGCTCCTGGACTCGTCAGCAGAAACGCAAAAGCGTTGGCCAGCCGTTCATACGCCTCTTTGGTTTGGGGCTGAGTGGGCAAGTTGTTCCACGTCCGTTCTTTTGCGGGATCGCTGTTTTTTCCGTCGGACCATTCATCGAAAAGGGGTTCGTTTTCCGCAATGTGAATTGGACGCACCACATCGTGATTTCCGATCCACGGACTCATCACAGGAGGCGGTGCTCCTGCCTTTTCACATCCATAATAGGTGTCGTTTGTCCGCGCAAACTCTGCAAGTTCCCACATCGGAAGGTGCTTTCCGGTGGTGCCGCGAGACAGAACCGCAGACGCGAGATTCGCGCGCAGCGGAAAATCGAACTGACCATCCAGCATGGTTTGCGGATCGACAAACCGCTTCAAGTTGTCGCGATTCCCAAAATCATAGGTTTCTCCCGTCACAAACACTCGCTTGTTCGGAAACTCTTTCAGGAGTCGCGTTCTGAGACCTGTGTACCACTTCGCACTGATGTGTTTGACCGCATCTGCGCGATAACCGTCAGCGTCGGTGTCACGCAAAAGACGCACGGCGGAATCGAGGGAATAGTTGAGGGCATCCGGCACGTCATAATTCCAGTGGGGCAGATACCCCTGAAACGCGCACCGCGTACCGATGAGGGGATTTTCCGCCGTTCCATCCCATTGGCAGGGGTTTTCCGATTGGCTGCCGCAGATGCACTCCTGTGGCGCGTTGTTTTTCAGAATGGGGGTCAGATCGTCTTTCAGCGCGACATTCGGCCAAAACCACGCCAGCGCGCCGCTTGGATCGAGAATCGATTTCCCATCCTTCGACATGACCGGCAATCCTCGGGTGTCCAAATCGGGCCCGTGCGCTTCAAAAACGACACTCTGTTCGTGGACGTGAACCATCGCGTAATCGAACAGAACCTTGATTCCTTTGCTGTGTGCGCGGGCCACCAATTCCTTGAGTTCGCCCTCTGTACCGAAATGTTCCTCGACGCGATTTCCACCGACCGGCCACTGATCGAGTGGCCAATACCCATGGTATCCGCTGTACGCATGCCCCCCGACCTGCCGTTTGTCGGCCTTGGGATTGATCGGACTCAGGTAGTTTGGGTTGTCAAACGGAACCGTTACCCACAACACATTCACACCCAGGCTTCCAAAGTACCCCTCATCGATCTTGCGGATGATGCCTGCGTAGTCTCCCCCTTGATAATCGCCGGGACGTTCGGCCTTGTCCTTTTGAAGGAACAGATCGTTGTCGCGGTTCCCGTTGTAAAAACGGTCTACAAACGTGAAATACATGACGGCATCGCGCCAGTCGAAATCGTCTTTCGGAGGCAAGGTTTCCGTGCAGGAATTGGCTTCCCCAAGCGGTTGGTGATCACACGTTGCAATCGGTGCCGTTTGACACTTTGCTGTAAATTTGCTGCCAGGATGAAGCGGATTGGGATCGTCTCGCCATTCCTTTCCGTTCAGGACAAACTTCACTTCGGACTCCCGACCATGCGGAAGATGAAGCTCCCCTTCCCACACTTTTCCGTCGGTACTGAGTTTGAGCGGATACCCAACGTCCCAACCCAGAGGTCTGTAATTCCCACGCAGTTCTACACGAGTCACACCGGCTTCGGACGGAATCGAATACTTCTCTTTGCAAAACCGATGCGCTTCATCGCAAGGCAGGGGATCGCCTCCCGGTCCTTTGCAAGTTCCTGCTTCAACAACGGGGGAAGCAGGCGCGGTGCAAACCGGCGGATCGGGGGGAAGGGGTTCTTGAATGGGTTCTTCGGTGGTTGGGTCCTGTCCGCAATGTGCCAACAAGGGAAGAACCAGAAGTGCCCAAAACCGGGGCCGAGTGAGGGCAAAACGCATGGTATGTCTCCGTTCGCTGTCCAAAAAATCCCCCCGTTTATAGGTTCACTTTTCCGGTGTTTCCGGCTTCATCCTCGACGGTCAAATCAATTCCGAGGCTTGTATCCAACGTGCAATCCAAAGAGAACTGTCCCAAGGGGGCCGGGAGCGTTTGGACTTCCGTCTTTCCGTCCTTTTTGCTCTGGGCCGTCACGCGCAGGGAACCGGACGTGGGTACGTCGCCATCGCTCGGGCCTGTCAAACGCAACAAACGAAACCCTGCACCGACGGGAAAAACAGCCTGGCCGCTGATTTTTGCGCCGTTTCGGGTGGCCGTCACGCGCAGCGCGTCTTGTGCAGTGACCGAAAAAGGACGGCTCGTCACTTGGTACGTTTTTCCGCCGCTTTTTCCGGTCACAAAAAAGCGATAATTTCCGACGGGAATGCCAGCCGCAACCTCGATTCCCGCAGCGGTTTTGGTGGCATATCCCACCGCCTGCCATTCGAGCGCCCACAGATGCGCCTCTGCTTTGCCGGGCGCTGCATCGACAGGAGAGGGCGTGTATGTGAGCAGGACATCGCGCCCCCTTGGCCCTATGTTTCGTCCGTTCGCATCGAGAACCGGTGAAAACTTTGATGGGGAAGTCTCGCGTTCCAGCCGAACAGAGGGCGTGTCTTCTTCGGGATCACCACCATAGAAAACGAACACCGCGCGACCCGAAACGCGCTTGATGAAAGCTGCGGGCTGAGCCTCGGTGGGCCGTTGCGAACGCACGAACAAATCCGCCGGAATCTGTGCCGGAATTTGCCCGGCGAGCGCAGATGCAACAGGCGTAATTTTTTGCGGTGTCCCCGATGAAAAAGACAGTCGATCGAAACGACCCATTTTGGAAACTTCGGGGTCCTCCTTTTCCGGTGTCATCGCGACTTGCAGAAGTTCGAGCGACCGTTCAAGAAGCCACTCTCCCTCGAGCGGTCCAAAGATGTTGATGGACGGTTCATAGCCACCGCGCAACCAATTTTCGACCCCGAGCAAATACCCAATGTGGCCTTGTGCATACCCAAGAACAAACGTGCGGTTTTCCCCGGCAGGGGACTTCTTCCGCAACGCATCGGCAAGCAGCGAAACGGGCTCTCCGGGAAGGGTTGCAAGCAAAAGTGTTTCGTTTTTCAGGTGCTCTTCCTCGACGGGACCGCCGGTTTCGGTGCGGACAAAAAGAGGAAGACCCGAAAGCCTCAGCGCAGACAACGTGGTGCGCGTGGTTTCACAGCCGGGCAGTCTGGGTTCGGGGACTCTGAGAATCGCGGAAATGAATGTTTGCGCAGCGGAAAGCTCAGCACAGGACGCATAAGGAACACCGGTTGCGCCAGGAATGCCATCGACGGGAAGCACCGGCTTTTTGTCACCACACAGACCCGCACCAAACGGAACATTGAATTGCGTGATCGGAGAACGCGCAGAACCGTCTGGGTTCAAGAGTCCGCTTGTATCAAAGGGGCGCTGTGGGTCAAAGGGGGCATAGGTCATCCCGTTTCGGACCCGCAGCTCGCGCCCGTTTTGCACCGAGCGCGTCGCGATTTCCAGCGCAGCCGTGTCTTCCGTTTGAATGGAACGCCACAGATCGAGCAAACGCGGCGCGGCACGTTCGCCCAGGGATTCCATGCGCGCAAAATCTTCACAAAGTTGTTTTTTGTCGTCGCACGCAGACAACCCCGACACGCCTTTGGGGGACGCATCCCCCGCTGGACCTTGCAGGTGCATGGCCATTACGGGTTTGGAAAAACGATCCTCTGTTGCCAGTTCAATGTGGCCCACCGCGTCCGTGGAAATGAACGGATTGTCAGAACCCCCAACCGTCCCATGGATCGGAAAGCTGGAAATGAGTGCGAGAGGATCGTTTTTCGCATCGTCAATGCGCAACAAAAGGAGTCTCTGTTCCTTGTGTTTTCCGATGGGTTTCCCGTCGGGACCTGGCATGTCGTCATCGTCTTTGCGGCGGTCTGCGTATACCTCGTCCGCACGATCCCAACCATCCCAAATGCCAGCCCCAAATTTCGCAGGTTGTTTCGCTTTCCACGCCGCGAGCGCGGCCTGTGTTGCGGCCAAAAGGAGGCGTTGGTATTGCTCCTCCTGAAACAAATCGAAACCAAGAGACAGGTGGAAGGTGCCTTGATACGTTCCGGGTCCTGCATGCGTGTGGCTGGTCAGGAACAAGACGTGTCCTCGTGAGTCTGGAAAACCCGCCATGGACAGAGCCCGTTCAACATCGAACACCAGACGATCGAAAGCGACACACAAATCCGCTTTCAGGAACACGACGCTCTCTGCACCGGCCTGCAAAAAAATCGCGCGGATTTTGGGTGTGGTTTGTATGCCAGCCGAAGGAGCAAACGCCTTGGCGTGTGGACTCCGGCGCGCATCGGGGGCTTGTCCTCCCAGCGCCTTCATCCGGGCCGTGTAGCCCCCAAGGGGTGTTCCAACAGGAAGACCGATATCGACCTCGGAAACCCCCGCAAACACAGAGCCCTTTTCGATGGTTTTTCCGACGGAAACAGGTGCTTGTCCGGTTTCGTAGACGCAAGCTTCCTCCTTTTTGGAGGGAGTCTCTTCTTCTTGTTTTTCGGGCGCAGTTTCACACGAAAAAAAGGGAAGGGAACAGACAGACAAGACAGAAAGGAACGAAAAGGAAAGAGCGAGGCGGGAAGAAGTGCGCATGGGGATTTGGGGGTCAGAGCGCGGGATTCAAGCGGCGGCGACGTTGGATCGCCCACAGACCCAGAAGGACTGCCGCGCCGAAGGCAAAGAAGGAAGAAAGACCGTTCCGCTTTTCGGTGTCAGGGCTGCCCGTTCCCGAGGCAGAACCCGTGACCGGACCCGTCACCGAGCAACCCCCGGCTTCCCCCGATTCCCCGGCAGCGTTTTTCTTGATCATGCAGCGGTTTTTGGGACCGGTTGCGCCGTCGGTCTGCACACATTCCATCGAGGAAGGACAGGCCCAACCCAGCGCCGGATCGCACACTTTGGTGCAATAACGGGTCGCTTTGGGGTCCTCTGTGGGGGCGCTGCATTCGCCCGAGCCACAATCTTGGTTGCGCGTACATTTGCCTCCGAACGTGCCGGGTTTGGGAGTCCCTTTGCTGTACATGGGAGGCAGACAGATTCCATCCACGCATTCCAAACTTCCGGCGCACAAACGGTCTGGATTGCAATAGTGCGTGCAGATTTGGCCGACCGGAGTGATGGCACATATTCCGTCTTTGCACTCTGTGCTTTGTTCGCAAGCTTGACCGATGGGACGCAGATGATCGTCGCCGGTTCCGCTCGGATTGGGAGCAGGCACAGGAGGTGTCACACAGGTGTTGTTTTCACACTTTTGACCGGGCGCGCAATCGTTGGGAATGGCGCACGTGGGCGTTCCCGATGTGAACCGGACTGTGGAAAACGCAAAATTGCCCACGCGGTCATACGCGGTCGCGGTCAATTGGTACGTTCCAGTGGTGGTCAATCGGACACGCGCGACGGACTGGGGCGGACGAAGTTCAGCGACGGGATGCGCGCCTCGGGCTTCGCCATTTTCGACTTTGGACAGACTCAATGTGATGTGGTCAAGACCCCGATCGGCCTTGGCATCAACGGCAAGCTCCACATCCTTTTCAACAGAGGCCCCGTCCGTCGGTCTCAGAATGTTCAGGGTAGGCGGAGCAGCGTTGCCCGGCTTCTCTCCTTGGCGCTCCCCCAAGTTCTCTGTAAGAACTTTTTTGCTGTCTTGATAGTCCCCCGGTTTGAAGCCACACGGACCTGCATCTGCGGCAAGGCCTCCCAGGAAACCCTCCGCGTTGGTCACGCTGGGATACATGATGTCTTTGTTGTTTTGAACGTGGCCAAGGCCATAGGCGTGACCGGCTTCGTGCGCAATGGTGACGGAAACTTGAGCCCCGTTTTCCCGAAGAGAACGGGAGAACGCAAAGTTCAGATTCGTTTCGCTGTTGTTTTTGCAATCGCCGGGAGAAATGCCGACGATTCCGCCACCCAAACCGATGTCTGTTTTGTCGCCCCCAACGACGGTCATTTGATAATCGCCGGACAAAGGCCGACTCAACACAACATCGACATCGTAATCGGAATACCAGGCTTGGACTTGCTTGTGGACTTTGACGAGTTCCTCGAGCCGTTTCGGATTTTTCGGATCGAACGGGTCGATCGTGACAATGCCTTGGTTCTTGAAACCGGGATCGCGGATTCCCTGGTTTTCCATCGAACTGTCGCCGACGCGCAAATCCACTCCGTCGTAATTCACAAACAAAACGTGGCGACCGTTAAAACCGAGCGCCTCGCCGATGGGCTTTTTGCTCGGACAGCTTGGGAAAATAACTTGGTCGCCTCCGATGATCGTGTAGCCCGACGGAGACAGACCCGAGGTATCGCACGCGGATTCCGTTTTCTTTTGTTCGGAAGGAACTGAAAGTGTGTCTTGCGGCCAAGCTTGTTCGGGCAAGTCCAGCGACGAACCGCACGCGGAAAAAACCAGACTTCCAACAAGAACGGGCGACAGCCGGAAGGTGAAACAACCGGTCACTTTTCGGATTGAATTTCGGGTGAGTTTTCCGAAACGCCCGAGGCGGTTTTCATTCGTGGGCGAAGAAACATTCGACGAAGCGGGGGTGTGTGACAAGCTGCGCATGCGCGCACCGTACCGCTCCTTTTTAGGAAGTGGAAGAGGCTAAAAACACGCGCGGGACAAAAAA
Organism: Pseudomonadota bacterium; assembly: GCA_035328405.1. Taxonomy (GTDB): domain Bacteria; phylum Myxococcota_A; class Polyangia; order Palsa-1104; family JAEUJZ01; genus JAEUKA01. Next base: position 18,035 of record DAOLIT010000026.1, read on the forward strand.
GCGAGGCACTCGGTGTGATGGGTGCCGGGGTGCATGTCGAAGGGAATGACCTCGGTCACCTGATATCGATTTTGCCCCTGGTGCCCCTGTCTGGTCAGCCACAAAAGATCGCGAGCCAGGGAAGACGGATTGCAACTCATATAGATGATGCGATGCGGCGCTTTTTGAACGAGCGCGGAAAGCGTCTGCACATCGCAACCTTTTCGCGGAGGATTCAGGAGCGCCACCGAACGTCCGTGCCGGGTTTGCGAAACAGGCAATGTGGCCAACAAATCTTCAACTTTTCCGACGAAAAACCGCGCGCGATCTTCCGCAAAACCAGCCGCCAGAACAGACGCCCGAGCGTCGGCAACGGCACTTTCACAGACCTCAATCCCATACAACGTGGCTTGCGGATGTTCGCGCAGAACCGTGAGCCCAAGCCCAGACACACCACAATACAGATCGAGCAGCGTTTCGATGGACTCTGCGCGGAGTTTTTCCGCAACGGTTGCATACATGTTCGTGGCAACTTCGCGGTTCACCTGAAAAAACGAACGGGCGGACAGCCGCAAAGGCACGGTGGTGTGTTCCCAAACAAAGGAGTTCCCGAGGAGAACTTCATCATGCGTCGCTCCGCCCAGGTCCATATCGGTGTCTGGTTCCGCGCCAGATTGCGACTGCTTCAGCACGGAAGTTCCAGCGTGGTTTTGCAAAAAAATCGCGTTGTGAGAACTCGGATTGTGGTGAAGGACAACGGAAGAAACGAACGCATGTCGATCGGCAATCGCTCGCGCAAACGCTTCAAGCTGCGCGGGTTGAAACGATGCGCACTGTGCAAACACCAAACTGACTTGCACTTCACCGGAAAACACCTCGCGAAGGAGCACGTAACGCAGATTCCCGCGACGGTCTTGCTCGCTGTATGGGAGGATTCCGAAAGGAGCAGTCTGCTCTGCGACGGTCTGCGCAACAGCCATCACGCTTTTGCTGTTGGTCTTGCAACTCGCGATCGAAAGCACGTTGTGGGAACGTGGCGCGTAAACACCCAGAAAAAGACCGCTTCGGCTGTGCGGAGCAGCCACATATTTTGCACGGCATCGGTAATGTTCGGGCGAAGGGGCCTTCACACAATCCGCCACGGAAGTCGTCACTTGGGAAAGTGCATCGCGAACGCAGCGGGTTTTCCAAGCAACCTGTGCTTCATACGACAAGTGAAGAACGGAACAACCCCCGCACAAACCAAAATGCGGACAGCCCGGAACGACTCTTTCTTGGGCGCACAGGTGCCTTCGGAGCACTTCCGCATGCGCGGGTTTGCCGTGCGCGCTGACGTGTTTGACCAAAACAGTGGCCTCTTCGTTTGGCAGAAGTCCGCGCACATGAATCGGCGTAGGAACCCGATCGAAAACCCATCCTTGTCCGTCTGAAGTCAGCGAGGTCGCACGAACCTTGAGCTTCTGTCCTGCGCGAAGTTTTTTGGTCAGCAAGTTCTCTGGCAAGTTCTCTGGCAAGTTCTCTGGCAAGTTCTCTGGCAAGTTCTCTGGCAAGTTCTCTGGCACCGGTTTTTCCACTGTTATTTACCTCGCGTTTTTCCTCATCTGCCTGTTTGGGCAGCACGTTGACCCGCACATCGCGCGCATCCTAGCCCGTTTCACACCATCTTGTGATTCCTTGTGGCCTCTGTGCTTCTATGAGAACCAGTCAGGAAGGCTCCCGGAGCAGTCTGTTTGAAAAAAATAGAAAGACTCTGCTTGTACAGACAAAGCGAGTTGTGTAAGTTTCATCTCAGCCTGTGTAACGAAAGGAATCGGAGTAACAAACATGTCCAAAAAAACGTCCCGTGCCAAGACCACCACCACCACAAAGCCCGCTCCTGCGCGCCGTCCGCCCGCAGCCAAACCCAAATCGACTGCGCAAGATTTGGAACGGCTCATCAAACAAATGGCCGTCGAGCGGCAACACCACCTCGATTCCATTGCAGAGATCGACCAGACGTTCAAGGAATTCGGCATCAGCACGGAGGGGGGAAAACGATCCAAAGGTGGGTCGGACGGAGCGGCCAGCTCGAAAAAAAGCAAGGGCGGCAAAGCCGGTGGGAAACCCGCCGCAAAGTCGGGCGGGAAGACGGGCGGAGCGAGCAAGTCCTCCAAGAAAGCCAAGCCGGCCAACCGCAAGGGAGTGAAGCCCGGACGATTTGAAGTCACGGGAGACCAGTTGATTGTGGATTTCCTGCGCGCCAACAATGGTGCGACCACAGAGGAAATTCGGAAGCACTGGGATGCAGCGGGAAGACGCGGCAAGGCCGAAAACAACCTGACCAATTTGGTTCGCTCTGGAAAAATCTCGCGCACCAAGCGCACCGACGGTCCCGGCAGCCGCTACGAGGCTCTGTAGGTCCATTCAACCACCACGGCGGGGGTCTTCCAGACTTCCGCGCGGGTTTGTCTGTAACACACCGGGTGTAGATCCTCTCGTGGGCTCCTACACCACCTGTCTTGCTCCCTCCAACATTCTTGTGTGTCCTTTTTTTCTTCGTACTTCGCAACGCAGGTCCAGCAAGGTCGTTGGACCTTGTTTTGGAAGCAGTGCGGGGTTTCTCGAACCACTCCTTTTGCATTCCAGGGGACCGGTACGTGGGGCAAAGCACACACAAAAACACAGCGAGGAGAGCGTTCTCCTAGAAGGTGAGGACGATGTCTGAACGATTGAAGGAACTGTTGCGCTTTTGCGAGCTGCAAAAAGAAGATCCGTTTCCCCTGTATGGTCTCGCACTGGAATATCGAAGCCTTCAGCAATGTGCGGAAGCCGGTGCGACGTTTGAAAGACTCCTTGCGGAGCATCCGACCTATGTGCCGCAATATCTGATGTATGGGAAGCTTCTGGCGAGCGACCTTGCGAATCCCGAGAAAGCCAAACAAGTGTTGGCGCTGGGCCTCGAACAAGCCCGCCGAGCCGGAAATCGACACGCACAGAAGGAACTCAGCGAAGAGTTGGCTGGTTTGTCGAACTCTTGAGCGGCATCTTCCCAAGGGTCAACATGCAGAACAAAAGCGCAGCGGGAAACGCGGCGTGTACGCGGAGAAACACATGAAAACAAACAGCAACAGGGTTCTGTCTTTTGTCGGTTCTTTCGTTCTTTTTTGTTTGTCGGGATGTCCGGGCCCCCAAGTCAAACCGACGACAGAGACGGAGCAAGTGACGGCGCAAGCCACTGCAATGTTGGAAGCCAAAAGTGGAAGTTCGGCCACAGGAGAAGCGACCTTTTCGCAGGTCGAAAGCGGTTTGCGCATCTCCATTCGCATAAAAGGTGCGACAGAGGGTGAACATGGGCTTCACATCCATGAAAAAGGGGACTGTTCCGCAGCCGATGCAAGTTCTGCGGGCGGCCACCTGAATCCTTTGGGACACGACCACGGGGGTCTTTCTCAATTTCCGCGTCACGCTGGAGACTTGGGGAACATCACCGTCGGAAAAGATGGAAACGGACAGCTTGAAATCCTGGTCAAGGGACTCACCGTTGCACCGGGCGAAGGGTCTGTCGTGGGAAAAGCCGTGGTGCTGCACGAAAAACCGGACGATTTGCGCACGCAGCCATCTGGAAATTCCGGCGCGCGAATCAGTTGCGGCGTGATTGCAGCGAAGTAATTTCCGAAGGGGAGCGGTTTGTTTTGGATCGGGGGGTTCGGAGCGGCGCAGCGGTTTGCGCCGTCCGGTTAGTTTTTGGTTTGCTGCTGCGGGCCGATGTGAATCATGTTTCCCGCAGAGTACGCGGCAAATTCAGGAGCGTAGAGTGATTGAATTTGAGCAGGACCGACGCGGAAATGCCCGGCCAAGTTGGCTCGCAGCCGGTATTTGAACGTGTATTCCCCGGCGGGAAGCCGCTCGAAAAAGAAGTTCGTTCCTGAATCGCGGACTTCTTCGTACCAATAGATTCCCAAGTCCCACTTGTAGCGCGAAACCGTCGTATCCGGTTCCATGCCCGCCGCGCGCGGATCGCGCAGGTGAACGTACTCTGCTGCGTGTTTTGAGCGCAGCGACAGTTGCACTTCCACTTCGTCTCCGGGTTGCAACACCGCACCTTCCGCGAGCGGCGCAATCGTCCATTCCTTCCCGTTGTTTTTCCGCAAAAAGTATTTGCGTTCCACATGGAAGAAATCGCCGCGCGCCTCATCCGGCAGTTTTTCCGTCGAGAAATGCCACGTCGTCGAAGCAAACATGTATCCCTTCGTCGCTTTTTCCACTTTCACGGTGTGGTGTTTCTGCGGCTCGACTTGTGCCCCCGGAATCAGGATCTGTGTTTTCCCAACATACTTGTCCGGGTCAAACACGAAGGATTCCGACATCGGGCCAATTTGAACGTGGGCCTCCTCGCGAATACCCAACGCTTTTTCCGCGCGCAAGTAATGAACCAGCGAATAAATCACTTCCGCCGTCGCTCGCGTTGATTTCCATTGGCTCATTTTTTTGTTCAGGAGCAGCCACAAAACGAGCCCGTCCCTCTTCGCATGTTTCGGATCGAGTTCCATGAGCACGCGCAGCGCAAACGCATGCGATTCGATCGTGTCGTTGTACCAAAGCCACGACCGATCTTCTTTGGCCCAGTGCGTTCCAACGTCCTGTTCTGTTTTGGCAGAATCCATCACCGAATCCCACACGAGCTTTGCATCCTGCGGTCTTCCCATCCGCTTGAGCGTCAGCGCGAGCAGTCCCTTGATGTAGGGAGAGTGGTTCTTCCAATGCTTGAATGTGTACTCCAGAATTTCTTTCCGCTCGCTCATCGTCAGCGCGTCGCCCGTCCAAGAGGAATCCGGGAACGCCGTCGCAACATAGTTGAGCAGCGATAGAAATTCCCAACAGCATTCGTTCCGTTTCATGAGCTTCAGGTAGTCCGAACGGTAGTGTTCCGCCATGTACTGAAAGCCGCGCTGCACCATGTCTTTGGGAATCTCGACCTGAAATTCGGTGGCTCGCGCAAAACCGTTCAGAAGGTACAGCGTCATGTACGGACTCGGAGGACCTCCGGGAAACCATGGGAATCCCCCCGATGAAGTCTGCGCTTTGCGCAATTTTTGGAGCGCCGAATCCCTTTGCGCCCGCGCAATTTGCGGATCGAGGGTGTTGATGAGCCCCCATTCTGGATCGCGTCCGCCTTTGGACAGTTCGAGCCACGGCGATTCCTCGAGCGTCATCTTCCGGTTCGGATCATGTTGATCCCAGGAATCGAGCTGCGTTTTGCGTTTGCCAAACTCCTCTGCCGCTTTGGCGACTTGTGGAAACTCGCGATACACCGACGACACAATCCCCGTAGAGAGAAAACGATTGAGCGTCTGTTCCACACATTCATACGGATAGTTCACCAAGTACGGAAGCGCCTTGAGCACCGTATAGAAAAGCTGCGTGTCGAGCGTCACGACAAGCTGTTCGTGAATCAAAGACGGATCATCATTCCGTTTCATGTCCTCGAACGTCATCGTGCGGCTGTCTTTGTCCCGCAGCGTCACAAAACGCGACTGCACCAGGTGCATGCGGCTTGGCAAAATCGGCAAAGGACGCAGCTCACCGTCGGCAAAATCGCCCGCTTGAGCCATCACTTTGAACGCGACCGTGGACACGCGCGGCGGCGCAGTCATCGGAAAGGTCACGCTCGTGCTTTGGCCCGGCTCGACGGAAAACGACTGGCTCCCTTGCCGTACTTGAAACAGCGGCAACAGGTTTTGCTGCGTGTCGGGATCAAAAATCTCCAGGTTGAGCTTGCCCGACAGTTTTTTGTCCCCCGCGTTGTTCACCATGACTTTCAGTTCCGCGCTGTCGGCCTCGCGGAAAAAGCGCGGCAAATACGGCCGCACCATCAGTTCCTTCACCGTGCGGACTTCTTTTCGCAAACTCGCGCCTTGCAGATCGCGCGTGACGGCGTGAACCCAGACGTTCCACGAAGTCACCGAATCCGGCACCGCAAATTCAATCGCGACCGTTCCATCTTTTTCCGTCACAAGTTGCGGGAAAAAGTAGGCCGTTTCCGCAAAGTTGGAACGCAGCGTCGTGCCTGCATCTGCGCTTTCGGACTGCTGCGGACCACGGTTTTTGCCTCCGCCTTGTTCTCTGTCTTTGCCTGAATCCGGTTTTGATTCACCTGCGGATTCCTCCCGCTTTTCCATGGCCGGTGCCTCTTCGGCCATCGCGCGAGCGGGCGCAGCGGCTTTCGGGGCGGGAGGCGGCATCCCTCCCGGAGCTCGCAACGACCGCATGATGGGCATTCCCCCTGTGCGATGCCGGGCACCCGGTCCGCCGATTCCATAGCTGTCTGGGAAGACCAAACTGTCCACCGAAAGGGGTGGGACATGCACGTTTTCCCACAAGCTGTTGGAATGCACCCATTGAGGATGCTGGCTGTCCAAGTTGATGCGGCCATACGAGATCGCCGAACGGCTCGGGTACAGCGACAGAATCGACGGTGGCGTGTGCGGCGCGAACACGTCCAGACTCCGGTCATACATATAAGACAGAAGTTCCACCATGCCTTTGCCGAGCACTTCTTCCTTCGGTCCCCGCACGGCAATCCGCCACGTTTCCTTCTGGCCCGGACGCAATTTGTCGCGCAACGTCGCAAACGACAACTTGAGTTCCTTGTTGTCCCACGGCACCGAGAAGGACAAGTTTCGAGCCATGTACTGATGGTCTCGCACGGCCCAGACTTGCACACCGATGCCGCCGCGATCTTCCTCTTTCATCGGCAGCTCGATGACCCCTTGCTGTTTCGGGGTCAGCATCCGTCGTTCCAACAGTTTTCCGTCTCGGTGCAGCTCCAAAAAGACCGTTTGATCCGAAAGACCCGAATGGATCAGCAACCGCGCTTTTTCCCCAACCCGAACCTGCCCCTGTTCCGCCACCACCAGCAGAGGAACTGCCACCGGTTTGCTTCCTGACACGACAAACTCGTGCCACGTTTCCGCAGTCTGGGAAAACGCATCTTGCGTCGTGTACCGCAGTCTGTATGCACCCGGTGTCAGCGCCGGCAGTTTCACTTCCGCGACCCCGTTTTCCCCATGTTCAAGTTTGCCCGCCGCTTTCTTTTCTCCATCTGCGAACGACGCCAAAGTCGCCTCTGCTTGCCGGCTTCTGTCCCAACGGGGGAACAGTTTGTCGCCCGGCGTCGCAAAGGTTTCCGGCATCGCGCCTCTCGGAGGCGCAGGCCGCACCTGTTCCGCAGGAGGCAGCGTCGTTTTCGGCTGCACGAGCGCAAACAGTTGATAACTCCCTTCCCCTTTTTGAGGCGCGCCATCCAGATTCGCTCGCCTGATGGAAAACGTCGCCGTCTGCCCCTCTGAAACGAAACCCACGTCGGTCGAGATGTGTGCTTCCACCGATGAAAAGCCCAGCCGGAAACTCCGTTTCGCCGACCGTGTTTCTCCGCCTTCATCCGTCAGATCCGCTGCGACTGCATACGAATACGTGACCGCTTTGCCCAACCGTTCATCTGCCAAGGGCAAAAACGAAAGCTCGAACGAGCCATCCGGTTGCAGCTCCGACACGCCCGTGGCCACAGTCTGTTCTTCGCTGCCGCCGTCGTTTGCACTGCGGAACCCCCAAAAACCCCACCACCACGGATACATCGTCTGTCGCTTCACCCGCCATTTCACTTTTCCGCTCGTGACCGGCAGTCCGAAGTAGTACTTCGCTTCCCCCTTGAGTTTCGCCGTTTGGTTCAGCCGCAGCGCCACCGTCGGATCGGTCAGGCTGACTTCAAACGTCGGTCGCTTGTATTCCTCGACCCGGACGAACGCCGTGCCGTGGTATTGCAGTGCCTCGACGCGCCACTGTCCCAGCAGTCTGCCCGTCGGAATCACAAACTCACCCGCCGCCGTGCCGTATTCGTTCGTCTGCACTTTTTGCGTCGCCACCGCCTGGCTGTTTGGGTCGAGCAACCGGACTTCAAACGACTGGTTTTTCGCCGTTTTGTAATTTCCCGTCCGCGCGTTTCCGTCATACGCGACCACTTTGTAAAACAACTTTTGCGTCGGGCGATAAATGCTCCGATCCGTATACAAAAGCGCCCGCGAATACGAGGAATCCGTCCCCTCGTGTCCCAAATAAAATGTGTTCGACTGCACCGACTGGTCTTGACCCCGTTCGGCATAAACGAGGACCCCCGAATACGGCAAAGACGAAAACCGCGCGAGCCCCGAACCGTTGGTCTTTTGCTGACCGATGACTTTGTGTTTTTGCCGCCAGTTCTGTTCGTACACAATCACCAAAGCGCCCTCGACCGGCTTTCCGGTGTCCCCCGACACCACGATCGCCTCCACGCTGTTTGTGTGAACTCGCGTGTGAATCACCAAGTCCGACAGGATCAGATTGATCGCCTGGACCCGATTCCGTTCCTCTGAAAAATCCGGCAGAAACGACGCCATCACCACATACGTGCCCGGCCCCTTCAGCGGCGGCGTGACAAACGTGACGTGGCTTTTGTAATCCGGTGTCGCGGGCAGATCCACGCTCCATTCCACCGTCGGCCACTTGTTTGCGATCTTGCGCATCTCGTTGCTGTTCCACAGCAGGTTGTAGTCCTGGCTCGACTCGATCCGGTCCCGCAAATTCTGCGCGAACGCCCGGAAATACAACTTGCCCACGTTCCTGTGCGTCACCTGAATCGAGCGTTTTTGCACGCCATCGATCAGCATTCCCTCGATGCTAAACTCCGGGCTCTTGATCGACCGCGCCAGCGATTCACAGAACAGGCCGCCGTAGCTTTTCGGGTACGCCCGCGACCCCGCTTCCGCCAGCGCAAGCGCCCGCACCCTGTCCCCCGTTTCGTTCACGTACTGCGCAAGGAGTGCTTGTCCTTTCGCCCACCATTCGCTGTTCCGATTGGGCGGCAACAGGTCCTGTTCCAGATAGCGAATCATCGCCTCGCGATCCGCTTTTTCCCGGAACGAGGCGTGCAATTTTTCGATTCGCACCAGCCTCGCTTCCAGCGCCGCCTCTGTGTGCCCCTGCTGCGCGTGCCACGCTTCCAAATCCGACAGAACCCGCACCACCCGCGCCAGCGGATGTTCCCCCGCCTCGTCGAGTTTTCCGATCGTGTCCGCCTCCGCTTTCCCCGAAAGCAGCGCCGCCAAAGGCAGCCGAAACACCTCATTCGATTGCTCGGGAGTCCACCCTTCCGTGTTCGCCAAATGGTCTGCCGCAAGGTATGAAAGCGAATCCCGCAACGTCCCCCGAATGTGTGGAGGGTAGTTGTTCGGCGACACGTACGGTGCCAGCGCCTTCACCTTGTGCTGCGAAAGGTCTCCACGAGCCGGCCACAGCCGACCGTACGCCCGCGCGGCCTCGAGGAAAATCTGTTCCTTTGTCCACGCTTTCAGATCCACTGCTGCCTTGCTTTCGACCTTTTCGCGTTTCCCGATTTCCCATGAATACGCCGACAAATACGTCATCAAGGAATGCGCGTAGTACAGCTCCAGAGCCGCCTGAGACAGCGCATCTTTCGGCCACGGTTCTGTCCGCAAAAAGCGCACCGCCGTCTCGTACCCGTGCAGACCCACTTGAAGCTGCACGTCTTTGATCAGCGTCTCGGTCCATTCCTCTCCGTTTTGCGCTGCCTGCGCCGCCCCGCGAATCTGCGCGATGATTTTCAGCGCCTCTTCAAACTTCTGTTCCTCGACCAACTTGTCTACTTGTTTCCAATCCTTCGACCTGGGCATGTTTGTCCTTCCCGCGACAGGGGTCCCCGGAGCAGCCGCGCTGGCGTCTCCCCCAAGCGGCGACGTACCATCCCCTTTTCTTTCGCGATCACAACCCTCGCCCAACAACGTGAGCACCGCGCAAACCACGCAAAACAGCCAAGGAGACAGCAGCCGACCGAGTGTTCTTTGAAACATCGAAACAGGATACTGCAAACCCACCCAACACAGTTAGCCCCGCCACATTTCCCCTTTCCCACTCTGCCTACGCTTTGTCGTCTGGGAACTGCACACGGCTGGCTGTTCTAGAGGAACAGGGGTTGTACCCACCGTGTATGCAGCAGACGAGTCTTTTTTGTTGCTGCCTTGTCGCGGCAAAAACGGGACCGAGTTCCTCACCCCACAGAGGAGACCAAGAACCACGTTTCTGGCAGAGAACTACCTTGTCGGGAGGTCGGGAGGTCGGGAGGTCAGGAGGTCGGGAGGTCAGGAGGTCGGGAGGTCGGGAGGTCGGGAGGTCGGGAGAACTACGGGTTCGGTTGAGCGGTTTCGATGGCGGCTTTTTGCTCAAGGAAGTCGAGCGCTTTTTCCATCCGAAGTTGTGCCCGAAGCTGCCGAAGCCCCTGATCCTCACGCTGAAGTTCGGCTTTCATCTTCGCGACATTTTTGTCGTTCTCTTGGGCCATCTCTGCAATGTGCTTCTCGAGATCCTCGTCGGTGGCCTCGATCTTCTCTTTGTCTGCGAGCGCCATCATCACAAATTCGATGGAAGCGTTGCGAACAGCCTCTGCGTGTGCGGCTTGCGCGAACAACTCGGCGGTGGGTTTGAACTCGCCGTCCGGGTTTTCTTTCATGTGGTCTTTCCACAACTTCACACGAAGCTGGGCGCGACCCCGTTCATTTTCCAAAAAGCTCCGCGCCATTCGATTCAGCAGCGCCGGAGGCAGCGGAATGGGATTCCGCTTCAGAAGCTCCTCGACAAGCTGCAATCGCATTTCGTGGCGGGCTTCCTCTGTGTCTTCCTCGAGGAGTTTCTTCTGCGTTTTCTCCCTGAGTTCGGCCAGCGTTTCAGCCTCGCCAGTGTCTTTTGCGAAATCGTCATCCAAGTTTGGCAGGTACTTCACATGAGCAGACTTCACCGCGACCGACAGTCGAGCGATCTGTCCGGCGACTTCCTTGGCCATACCTTCTTTCGGCATGGTCAGTTCGATCGCATGCGCGGTCGCATCGAGTGCAATTCCCACAAGCGCATCGGCAAGGCCGGGAATCGGAGACCTATCGAGTTGGCCCAAATCGACTTGGATTTCCTTGTCCTTGTACGTGAGCGGGCCGATGCTGCCGGTCAGCCGAATGGTGAGCACATCTCCTGCTTGCGAGACCGTGCGACCTTCAATGGGACGATACTCAACCTGCGACTTTCGCCGATTTTCGAGAGCAGCATCTACCTGTTCGTCGGTGGCTTTGGCCTCGCGTCGCTTGACTGGTATGCCCTCGTACTCTTTCAGGTCGATCTCTGGGAACAGTTCAATGCGAGCACTGTACCGCAAGGGGGAGTCTTTCTTTGCCGCCGGAAGTTCCTCGAGCATGGGTTCGCTGATGATCCGCAGTGTTTGTTGGCCCAAGATCTCGCCGATCGTTTCAGAAACCAGCTCACGCGCCGCGTCCGCCGCCACTTTTTTGCCGTAGATGCTCTCGAGGAGCTGACGGGGCGCTTTGCCGGGGCGAAAGCCTTTCAGCGCGACCTGTCGCCCGAGCTGGCGGTAGCTGTCGTCAAGCTTCTTGTTCACTTGCGCGGTGTCCACTTCGACCTTCACGCGCTTCTCGACGGGGGAAACATCTTCAAACTCGAAACGGACGGGAGAACCCTGCATGAAATCGCCTCACTTGCCTTCGTCGTAAACCGCGCCTGAAAAGGAACACAGCGCGGGCTGATTTGGTTTTCGCAATTGGATCACAAGCTGGCTTGACTCGAAGCTTGTGCAAAAACTTGGGCAGTGTAAAAAGACTGCCGCTTTCCGTAAAGCACTCATGACGACGTTTCTTTTGGACCACGCGCCATGTTCTCGAAACAAACGCTAAGCCGTCTCCGTGACCTCTTCGAGCAACTTGGCCCAATACACCATTCGGTTGCAGTGAGGACAAATCTCGATGGAGTTTCCTCGCTGGAGAATGTTGTAAAGCTGCGGCGGGATTCGCATGTTGCAGCCGCGACAAGTACCGTCGGAAACCGCCACAATCGCCAAGCCACGTCGCATGCGAATCATCGAGTACTTGCGAAGCACATCGGGCCGCAAGCTCTTCGACAGCTCATCCCGTTCGGCTTTCACCTCGGCGAGCTGACCCGAAATTTCGGCCAATCGCTGTTGTACGCGGTCTTTTTCGACCGCCATCTCTTGCCTCTGAGCGACGATTCGCGCTTCGTGGTCCGCGATCTTGGCCGATTGCTCGTTGATCGCTTGCGTCAACTTCGAGATTTCCTCGTCGCGTTGTTCCATCTGCCGCCGCGACGTTTCCACTTCGCGTTGCGCCGCATTTTGTTCCTTCAAGTTCCGCACGAGGGAACTTTTGGACTTGGCTCGTGCAAGCGAATCGGCGGCGTTCTTCTTTTCTTGTTCTTGCTCTTGCCGAAAGACCTCGGTGTCTTTCAGTTCTCGTCGTTTTTCGTCGAGCATCCGGTCAAGTTCCGCAATGGCACGCTCGACTTGTTGAACCTGCAAAGGCAGCGCCTTGCAGAGGTTTTCGAGTTCCAAAAGTTTTGCATCGTGGCGTTGAAGCCCTTCGAGCAGCTTGAGTTGATCGCGCAAGCTCTTCCTCCGAAGTGGTGAGAAGTGGTGAATTGTGGGCCCACCTGGACTTGAACCAGGGACCGACCGGTTATGAGCCGGCTGCTCTAACCAACTGAGCTATAGGCCCGAAAAACGCGACGGACCGTATCGAAACCGAGCGGTCTTGGCAAGAAGCCTCTTGTTTTTGCGACGGGCGTTTCAAATTGAGAAGTTCACTGCGCAAAGCACTTGATTGGCCGGGCCAGGTTGCGGCATGGTCACGCCGATTTTGCGCCTCGGGTTGTTCTTTTCGCCCGGCGCTGTTTTTGCCATCTGGCTGTTTTGAATGGAAGCTGCCTTCAAACATACGCGGAAACCGTCGCTGCACTTTGCGGTGCTGTCGTTTTTGTGTCTGCTGTACATCCCGTTTTCCGGCGCGTATGGATTGTGGGACCCGTGGGAGACGCATTACGGCGAGGTGGCTCGGCAAATGGCCGCGCGAGGCGACTGGATTTCACTGTGGTGGCCCGGTTCGCCGCAAGATCCGGTGTCCGGCGTGTTTTTTTCCAAACCGGTGCTGACGTTTTGGCTGATGGCCTTGTCGCTCAAAGCGTTTGGGCTGGGGCACGCGGACCCACGGTTTTTCAATGAAATGACGGTGGGCTGGCGAGCGGAATGGGCACTTCGGCTCCCGTTTGTGCTGCTCGGGATTGTGGGTGTGTGGGCGGCCTATCTTTTGGTCGAGCGGGTTGCGTCCAGACGCGCGGCGCTGTGGACAGCACTTGTGCTGGCTACGTCTACACAGTGGGCGCTCATCGCACGGCAGGCGATGACCGACATGGCGTTTGTTGCGCCGATGACGGTCGCGACTGTGTATGCCGCGTTGGCGCTTTTGCCACAGGCTGAGCCGTTTTCTCCAACGACCACACTGCCGCGCCGCAGCGTGCGGTTTTTGAGCCAGGATCTTTCCTGGCCTCACGACCGAGCGTTTTACGGTTTTCTCGCGCTGTTTGTGGGGTTTGTGCTGCCGCAGCTTGTGGTCAATGTCGCGCAGCTCAAGAGCTTTTCGATCACCTTGCGCGGACAGGGTTTTCGCGTGCTGGGGCCGCTTGCGATGCTGCCGTTCGCGGTGTTGTTTGTGGGCACTTTGTACGCATGTGCGCGCGTTCAAAACCGCCGAGCGATTTACTTGGCGACTGCGTATGTGCTATGCGGCGTCGCAACCCTGGCCAAGGGGCCGGCGGGCTTGGGCATGCCCGTGCTCACCATCGGGATGTTTCTGTTTTTGTCCGGGCGTCTTTCCGAAATTTTGGGCGAGCGGCAAACGGAAGCGCCAAGTGGTCTTTTGCTGAAACTCCCCGAGCCCATTCGCGAGCTGTGGAGTTACAAAGGCGGCCTCGAGCTTTCGCGCGGTGCGGCGCTGTTTCTGTGCGTCGCTGGGCCGTGGTTTGCGGCCATGCTCGCGCGGCATGGACAGCCGTTTTGGATTGAGCTCATCGGCGACAACTACGTTCATCGCGCGCAAGGCCGACACGGCGATCGGGGTACGTTCGAGTACTACATCGAACAGATCGCCCTCGGGATGTTTCCATGGACGGGCATTGTCGCAGCGGGGTCTGTGTGGACGGCGCGCGTGTTGCGCAAAAACCATTCGACGAAATCAAGCAAAAACGCGCTCCGTCGAGAATTGTCCATCCTGTGCTTTGCTTGGTTTGCGGTCGATTTTGGCATCGTCACCCTCGTCAACACCAAGTTTCACCACTACATCCTGCCGGCTTTGCCGCCGCTTGCGATTTTTGCGGGGCTGTTTTTGGACGACCTGTGCGAGGTGGCGAGCGACTGGATTCGGAACAGGCAGCGCGCATTGCTGTTTTTGGTGGGCGTGCCGCTGACGTATTTGGCCGGGCGAGATTTGTCGAACTTTCCGGCTCGGATCGGTTGGCTGTTCAACTACGACTACGTGAATGTGCCCAATGTCGGCAGGCCGTGGCCGGTGGTCAGTCTGTATGGAAACCGATACGAGTACGGCTCGCTCTTGTGGATTTTTGTCGGTTTGGCGACGGTGGCGGTAGCGGTGTTTGCGTTCGTTTTGCCCGCGTCCATGTCGGACCAAGACCCACAGCCGGTCGAGTCCTCGACCAAGCCCAAACGCGGTGTGTGGATGTGGTGTTTGGCTGGACTTCTCGTCGCGGCGCTGTGTGTGCTTGGAAATGCGTTTGCTCCGTCGCCCGAGCAAGTCGTTGCGTACTCCATCTCGAAATTGCCGCCTGCGACGGTTTTTCCGCCTCGGTTGGCCTGGGCGTTTCTTGTGCCAGCCGGTCTGTGCGTCGCGTTCTTGTGCGCGGTGCTGTGGCGTCTGAAAAGGAGTTTCCAGCTTTCTACGAGGACCGCTCGTCGTGTGGCGTGGGGCGCTGGTTTGTGTGTCGCCGTTGCGATCGTGTGGACGAATTTCGTGCTGAATCGGTTTTTGGTCGATATCTCGCCGCACTGGAGCCAAAAGCACGTGTTTGCGACGTATTTCCGACTGCGCCAAGGCCCGCACGAACCAGTCATCGCCTGGATGATGTACTGGCGCGGCGAGAACTTTTACACCTGCAACCAGATTTACGACCACCGCGTCGAACCCGGCGAAAAAACGGTGTTTTTGGGTGATCGCAACACCGAGAAATTGCAGGAGTACATCCGCAATCATTCGGGACGACGGATGTTTTTCCTGATCGAGCGGCATCGCCTGGAATCGTTGAGAGGTCTTTTGCCCGAACCGTCGCGGCCTACGCTCGAGGTCGTCGATGACACAAACAACAAGGTCTATCTGGTCCGCGCGCAGCTCTAACCTGAGCGTCTTGCGCCGGAACCGTTTGGAAAAAAGGCCATTCACAGGACAAGGAGATCGAACATGAAACGAACATTGAGCTGTCTGCTGCTTTCCGTGTTGTGCGCGTGCCAAGGACCTCCGGGAGACAAAGGGGAGGCAGGCATGATGGGCGACAAAGGCGACAAAGGCGACAAGGGCGACATCGGAGACAAAGGTACGACACCGCCCGTGCTCACGTCGCTGACGCCCGCAGTCGCTTTCCCTGGTCGCACCCTGCTGGTGCAGTTGTCTGGTGCTGCGACACACTTTTCCTCGTCGAGCACCCTGTCGTTTGACGATCCGGCCATCAAAGTCGTGAAGGTCGATACCGGCAGCAACGCAAACCTGCGCGCCACCATCGAGATTGGCTTCGACGCAAAACTCGGACCTCACGACGTGCAGATTTCGTCGCCGTCTCCGGCGGGCGGAGACGGTCCAAACGAAGACTTGACGCTGAAAGGTGCGTTCACGCTTCAGCCGTCTCTGGGTGTGGATTTGCCGACCGGTGGGACGGCGGGGCCGACGGTGGTGCAAGGTGGTTTGGTCGATCTGGCCGTGCGCAACCTCGACTATCGAGACAACCCGTTCTACAGCCAGACGCGCTTCTACGGGCCGGTTTCGAGCATTGGCCAAGTGACCGCATCGACGGTGCGTCTTGCGGGCACAGCGATTGTGGACGCATTGGCACCGGCTGGGGCAATTGCCGTGGGCGCATCGACGGTCGATCCATTTGGGAAGACACTTGCCTACGTTGGAGACCCCAAAGACACCGCGAACCCACAGGCCAAAGCGCGCGCGGCGACGGTGCTCACGTTGGGCACGCCCAAAATCGGCGAGACGATCTCGGAACGGCGGGCGACGAACCTGTACAAATTCACGACGGCTGCAGACAGCCAAGTCGTTCACATGCAGTTTTCCAATTTGGGCGCAGGTTTTGGGTATTCACGCCCGGTCGGATACACAGCACCCGCGAGCGGCAAGTTCAGCGAGGGACAAGCGTTTGATTCGTGGGGAGTGGGTTACTCGCCGTCTGCGCGTAACGTCCTGCAAATCGTGCAGAAGAAAGGCGATGCGTATGCGGTTGTCCTCGCGTCGGATCAAAATGGCTCGGCCACGCACACCTATTCGATCTCGGCAAAAGCGGGAGCGGCGGCTCAAATGAGCAGCTTGAAAGAACCGGCGGGCGGCGATTCACCCGCGAGTCCGCTCGCGACGATCGCATCGCTCGACAAAGCCTATTTCGGAATGGACGGCACCGTCGATGCGGCGTGGGAAGACGACTACATCAAGTTCGTCGCGAAAAGCGCTGGGAAAGTCTACGTGCAAGTGAGCGCCTCACCGGGCCCACGCATCGGCATCGGTCTGCGAGATGCGGCTTGCACGGCCGTGATTCAATCCACGCAGTACAGCCAGGGTGGCACGATGGGTCTCGAGGTGGATGTCAAGGCCGGCGATTCGTTCTGTCTCCGCCTCAGCGGCGACATAGTTGGCACCACCTATGGCGTGATCCTCAGCCCCGCCCTGTAGCCTGACACCCTCCGACCTCTTCCGACACCCCCCGACACCCTCACACACCGCCCCCGTAGCTTTGGGAAGCCCAAGAACGACTTTCTGCGCTGGGGAAGTGGGAAGTGAGGCTAGTTTTCGACGAAGCTCTTGAGCCGCTTGCTGCGGCTTGGATGGCGGAGTTTTCGCAACGCTTTGGCCTCGATTTGGCGGATGCGTTCACGGGTCACTTCAAAGTCCTGTCCGACTTCTTCCAGCGTGTGGTCCGAACGCTCGCCGATGCCGAACCGCATGCGCAGCACTTTTTCTTCGCGTGGCGTCAGCGTTGCGAGCACTTTTCGCGTTTGTTCGGCCAAGTTCATCGAAATCACCGCATCCGACGGTGAAATCACGCCTTTGTCTTCGATGAAGTCGCCCAAATGGCTGTCTTCTTCTTCGCCAATGGGCGTTTCGAGCGAAATCGGCTCCTTGGCGATCTTGAGAACCTTGCGCACCTTGTCGAGCGGCAGCTCCATCTTTTCCGCAATTTCCTCGGGAGTCGGTTCGCGCCCCAGTTCCTGAACCAGATACCGGCTCGTGCGGATGAGCTTGTTGATCGTCTCGATCATGTGGACGGGAATGCGGATGGTTCGCGCTTGGTCCGCGATGGCGCGCGTGATGGCCTGGCGAATCCACCACGTCGCATACGTCGAGAATTTGTAGCCGCGTTTGTACTCGAACTTGTCGACGGCTTTCATCAGGCCGATGTTGCCCTCTTGGATCAAATCCAAAAATTGAAGGCCTCGGTTTGTGTATTTCTTGGCGATGCTGACGACGAGCCGCAAGTTCGCCTCGACGAGTTCGGCTTTGGCTTTTTCGGCCATCCGTTCGCCTTCGTGGATTTCTTTGTAAGTCCTGCGCAAATCCACGACGGTGAGCTTGGCTTCTTCTTCGACTTTGATGATGCGTTTGCGCGCATCGCCCATGCCGATGGCCGCCGACTCAAGCTCTTCGGCGGTAACGCCCAGTTTTTTGATGATCGACTTGGCCTTTGCGGGATTGGCCGTCATCTCTTTGAGCGTTTTGGTGAGGTCTTTGTGGTTCATTCCACAGCGACGCTCAAATTCCTCCAGCTCGGCTTCGCCTTTTTCGATGCGCAGCACCAAGCTTTTCAATTTCTGGACGATGCGATCGATGACCTTTTTGTTGATGCGAAGTTCGGACAGAAGCTCGAACATTTCGCCTTTGTTGGTTTCGATCTTGGCGCGCAGTTTCTTGCGTTTCGCGTCGAGAGCCTTGTTTGCTGCCGACGCTGCCGCGCCAGCTTCCTGTGCTGACGGCGCTTCGAGTTCTTCGAGGACTTTTTCGTTTTCTCTCTGCAACCGGCGCGCCTTGTCAATGATCTTGACCACGCGCTCGCTGTGCCATTCTTCGTCGAAATCGGCGTCTTCCTCGTCGAGATCGCGCACAACATCTTTGACGCGGATTTTCTGCTTTTTCAGGCGTTCGCCAAGATCCAGAATTTCCTCGACGGCAATCGACGAATTGAGCACCACCTGCAAAACGCGGCGTTCGCCTTCCTCGATGCGTTTGGCGATTTCAACCTCGCCTTCCCGCGTGAGCAACGACACCGAGCCCATTTTCCGCAAGTACATGCGCACCGGGTCGTTGGTCTTGCTGTACCCGCTGTCGAAATCGTCTTCTTCCTCTTCTTCTTTTTTCTCCTCTTCGTCGATAAGTTCGGGAACTTTCGGGGAAGAGGCCGACCGAACCTTGACGCTGGCCGCAGAGTCCACGACCTCAATGCCCTCGTCTCCGAGAGATGAAAGCCAGTCGTCGATTTGATCTGACGACACGACATCGTCGGGCATGTGGTCGTTCACTTCGTCATAGGTCAAGTACCCCTTGGCCTTGCCCATGGTGATGAGCTGCTGTTTGCGGCGCTCGGCGTTGTCACGATTCATCGTGGGGGATCTCCTTGAGCAGTAGATGCCGCCGACGTCTGTACGACGGGGCCTTCATGTAAGAGGGTTTCGCGCATTTTGGAAAGTTCTTGAATGCGGCGAAGAAGATGAAAACGGTCATCTGGCGACGTGGAACGACTGTCGCGTTTTAACTTGCGCGTCAAATCGAGCACTTCTCGTTGGATGGATTGGGCACGCAGTTCGACCGACAGACGAGCGAGCTGCGAAACGGGATTTTCTGTGGTGGAAAAACGGCCACGTAGCATCGCATCAGCGACGGGAGCACGCAGTTCGACCGGGCACATTTCCAAGGCGGTTTCGACGGACACAACCTCGCCACTATGGCACAACTCGCGAACCTCTCGCAAAAGCTCAGCAAGTGCCGGATGCCCGACAACGGCCAGAATCTCATCCGTCAGCATGTCCCACAAATCTGGGTGGCCGGCCAGCAGGCTGAGCAAATTGCGCAAATTTCCGTCTAACGAGGCCGTTGCGTCTTCCCGCCTTTCCGACGGTGGCTTGGGCCCAGAAGACGACGAATTTCCAGGTGCGGTCTTCTGTGGAGGTGTAGCAGACGGCGCGGGCGTTGCGGGAGGCGCGGAACTGGACCGTTCGATTTGTCGCCACAGCACAACAGGCTCGACGGCCAGCGCGGTGGCCAAACGTCCCACATACAGCTCGCGCAACGTGTCGTTGGAAAGCGATGCGACCAGTGGCGCGATTTTGCCGAGAATTTTGGCTCGTGCGGCCAAGTCGCCTGTTTCCATACCCTCCAAATGCTCGTCGAGGACGTAATCAATCGCAGGCCTGGCCTGTCCAAGTAGTCGCAAAAAAAGCTCGGGATTTTCATGCGCGAGCGTGTCGGGGTCTGCGCCCTCGGGAAGCTTCACGACGCGAACCTCGAGGTTTTTCCTTTGCAGCGTCGCGACATCGGCCCACTGCGCTGAAGAAAACAAAAGCGAAATGTCTTTGAGCGTCGCCGCTCGTCCGGCTTTGTCCCCGTCGAGCATCAATACGACGTGCCCATCGTCGCCGAGCAGCCTCGACAAAAGCCGCACTTGCGTTTCAGAAAGCGCCGTGCCCCAGGGTGCCAACGTGTTCGCAAAACCGTGTTCGTATAGCGAAAGCACGTCGAAGTTGCCTTCGACCAAAATCGCTTGTCGCTTCTGACGAATCGCGTCTCTTGCGACATGCAGGCCGTACAAGTTTTCGCCTTTGCGATACAGCGGCGTCTCGGGAGAGTTGATGTACTTGGCACCCTCGTTTGTCCGAGGCTGGTTCGTCGGCAACAAACGACCACTAAACGCGATGACCGCGCATTCTTTGTCTCGACCCGCTTGGGGCAAAAGCAGCGGACACATCAGCCGGTCGCGAAAACGGTCGTAATGGGTTTGCGGCGTCGGTGGCGCAAACGCAGGCAGGGGAGCGGTGCCGTCCCTGCGAATCAACAAACCACCTTGTTCGGCCAGCTCGTGCGGCACGCCGTGCTGTCTGAAGAGGTGAAGCAGACCGTCCCAAGAATCCGGCGCATATCCCAGACGAAACGCTTTGCGCGTGTGCTCGCCGATTTTTCGTTCGGAAAGATACGCGACGGCTTGCGGATGCGAGGAAAACTGAGTCTCGAAATACCGTGCGGCCAGTGCGTTGAGTTTCAACAAACGCTGACGGTCGCTTTCTTGCTGAATGCGAAGGGCTTTTTTCTCGGGTCTCGTCGCGTCTTCTTCGGCAATTTCGACGCCGGCACGAGAGGCCAGATCCCGCACCACGTCGGTGAAACTGCGCCCCTCGCGATCCATCAAAAAACGAAACACGTCACCGGATTTTTGACAGCCGAAGCAATAAAAAAACTGCTTCGACGGACTGACGTGAAAACTGGGCGTTTTTTCCTGATGAAAAGGGCACAGACCGACGTAATTCGTTCCGGCTCGTCGAAGCTGCACGGTTTCGCCGATGAGGGTAACGATGTCTGTGCGGTCGCGAACCTCGACGACCTTGTTGTGAGGAAAAAGACCCAAGAGCGTGTACGTTGTGGAAAAGCGTGTTCTCGTGCCCGATTGACCCCTTGCCTTCCACACAAGGCAAGCGGCCTCGCGGATCGCAGCTTTGGCCAAGCGACCGGGAGTATGAGCGTTTCGGCGC
>DAOLIT010000026.1:39003-66196 GCA_035328405.1 Pseudomonadota bacterium
GGCCTCGCGGATCGCAGCTTTGGCCAAGCGACCGGGAGTATGAGCGTTTCGGCGCGCCTCGTCAACGATTCCGACCCGGTTGCTCCCTCGCGGAGGGACGTTTATTGTGGCGCGATGTTGACTGTTTCTTCTGATTCAGAATCCATGTCTGCGGCCCAGGCTCAGGCCCAAGTGTTCGTGTACGACACGCTGGAACAACGCAAAGTCGAGCTTGTGCCTCGCGTGCCGGGCGAAATCCGCATGTATGTGTGTGGCCCGACGGTGTACAACTTGTTTCACGTCGGAAACGCGCGGCCTCTGGTGGTGTTCGATGTGCTTTGTCGGCATCTGCGCAAACGGGGTTATCGCGTCACGTTTGTTCGCAACATCACCGACGTGGACGACAAAATCATCAACCGGGCTCGCGAGTGCGGAGAAGATCCGCAAGCTTTCGCCCAAAAATGGACGGCGGAATACCACCGCGATTACACGGCGTTGCGTTGTTTGCCTCCCGATGTCGAGCCGCGTGCGACGGACCACATCCGCGAAATGCTCGAACACATCCAAAAACTGATCGCGCTCGGTCTTGCGTATGAAGCTTTGGGCAGTGTGTATTTTTCGGTCGAGTCTTTCGCGGCATACGGAGAACTCTCGAAAATCCCGAAAGAAGAACTTCTGACCGGGGCTCGCAAGGAATTGGAGCCGGGCAAGCGCGAACCGGCGGATTTTGCGCTGTGGAAAGCGGCCAAAGCCGACGAGCCGTCGTGGGAATCTCCGTGGGGTCCGGGTCGTCCGGGCTGGCACATCGAATGCTCGGCCATGTCGGAAAAATACTTGGGCCATACCTTCGACATTCACGGCGGTGGCATCGACCTGCGTTTTCCGCACCACGAAAACGAGCGCGCTCAGTCGCAGGGCGTCCACGGGCCGGGCACATTTGCTCGGTATTGGATGCACAACGGTTTCATCGGTTTTCGATGGGTGTTCGGGGAAAAACTTCTGGCCGAGGGCAGCAAAATCGCCAAAAGCGACGAGGCGATGCGCAAGCTCTACCACATGTTCGTCGCGCGCCATTGCATCGAACGACACGGCGGCGAGGCTGTGCGGCTGTGGCTTTTGACAACGCTGTACCGGAATCCGCTCGCGTTCGATTTGGACATGGACCCCGATGCGCAGGGGGACGCAGTGCCGTTTCGTCTGCCTGGCCTCGAGGAAGCGGAAAAGCGCGTCGAGTACGGTTATCAAACGCGGCTGCGTTTGGCCGAGGCGCTTTCGGGCCAAAAACCGGAAGCACCGGGCCCAGTTTTGCCCGAGGCGGAAGGATTTTTGGACCGGCTTTTGCGGGCTCTCGACGACGATTTGAATACGCCGGTTGCGCTGGCCGAGTGGAGCGGGGCGCTGTCGCTGGTAAACCGTTTGCTCGACGGGAAAGTCACGCCTGCGCCGCCCAAAGACGTGCGTCGGCGGACGTTGCACAGGCTCGCGGCGGATTTGGATCAGGCCGCGCAGGTGCTCGGGCTTTTGGAATGTGTGCCACTGGAATACTTGGAAGCCCATCGGGCCCGAAAAATTGCGCACCGCGGCGTGGATGCGGCTGAAATCGAGCGGCTTTTGTCCGCACGAACGCAGGCTCGGCAAACGAAGGATTTTGCGACCAGCGACGCATTGCGGCAAAAACTGTGGGACATGGGGGTGGAGGTCATGGACACACCCACAACCACCCGGTGGCGTCTGCGCGATTGATTGACCCTGAGCACCAACCCAAACCAATGAGGGGCGAAGTCAGCGTCGTTTGGGCAGCGGCGTGGTCAGCCACAGCCACAGAAGATAGACACCGAACCCGGCGCTGGCCCGTTGCGCGTACAACGACAGCGTTTGCTGTCCCCGCCCATCGAAAATCATCCACGCGACAAACGACGTGATGCACAGAGCGGTCACGATGACTTGCCGCGCGACGGAATGGATGACATGAGCCGTGTCTTCCTGGCCTCGGAAACGGACTTCGATTTGGCCTCGCACGGCGCGGCTTAGGAATTTCCGAAGCTCGCCGGGAAGCTGCGCGGCCTGCGTCACGACATCTCGCGTGGTTTCGACGAGAAGCTTGGAAAAATCGCCATTTTTCCCGAGCACCATTTCCTCGACGTAGGGCCGGATGACCTGCATCGGGTTGAGCTCGGGACACAAATCAGTACACAAACCCAACAACAAAAGGAGCGTCCGCTCGAGGAGAATCCACTCTTTTGGAACGTGAAAGTGGACCATCAAGTCGCGCAAATTCACGTCGAGCCGTCGCAAATCCGCCAGATCCGAGAGCGCCCGCTCGGGTGAGAACTTGACATCCGACAGCGACAGCGATTCGAGCTTGAATTCAGCCTGAAATTTGTCGTGAAAATAATCGACGACGCGCTCGAAAATTTGCGGGTCAGCACCTCGGGCGATGAAGCCCATGTCTTTCATGGCGACGATGAGCCGGGTCGTATCGCGGGTCAAACCCGCTTGCAGCATCTCGACGATGCCTTTTCGCATATTTTGGGAAAGTTCAGCGACGGCACCAAAGTCGAGAAAAACCAAATACGCTTGTAAATCGGCGCTGGGCGTTTCCGACGACAGTTGTTCGCTGGGCTTGGGCAACACGAGCAGATTCCCAGGATGTGGGTCGGCGTGGTACAGGCCGTCGCGGAAAATTTGTTCGCAATACGCAGTCACGATGGTGCGCGCGAGCTTGTGACGGTCAATGCCCAGCTCGTCGAGACGGGCAGTGTTCGAGACTTTGACGCCTTCAATCCACGTCGTCGTCAGAACACGCCGGGTCGAAAAAGCGGACATGACCTGTGGAAACACGACGGGCAGCGGAGGTTTGTACCGTGTGAAGTTCGAGGCGATGCGAAGCAGATTCTGGGCCTCGGCGGCGTAGTCGAGTTCGGACAGAACCATGGCCCGAATTTCGACGAAAACAGCATCCAAACCGTGGGCGGGCGCGATGCGATGCAGCAACCAAAAAATGCGCCCGAGTGCGCGGAGATCGATGCGGACAATTTCGTCGATGTCCGGGTACTGAACTTTCACCGCGACGTCGAGGCCATCTTTGGTTCGGGCGCGATGAACTTGACCAATCGACGCCGACGCGACGGGCTCGGGCGAAAAATCGGCGAAAACATCCAGCGGACAACGCCCTGAAAACTCGTCGGCAAAACGCCGCTCAATATCGGAATAGGGCCGAGCGGGCACACGGTCCTGGAGTGTTTCAAGCTGGGCGCGAAACGGCTCGGGCAGGACGTTGGTCATGATGCTGATGAGCTGGCCAACTTTGATGAACAAACCTCCGAGCCGCTCGATGGCTTGGTGGATGCGGCGGGCGTTGCGCTTGTGGGTGGACAGGAGCAAATGTGTGGCGGTGTCCTGCCCCGCAAAACGCAATCGAAAACGCAACACGTAGTACGACACCACGACGGAAATCGTCACAAAATACGCGAGCAAAAGACGGCGCACGCCACGCGGGAGCGGTCGGTTAATCGTGGTCGTCGGGGCTGCCATTTCCCAGGTCTCCGTCCGCATCGATGGGCGATTGCTTGCCGGCTTCTTCCAGCTTGCGGTACAGGGTTTTTCTGTCGAGGCCGAGCCGTTGAGCGGCGCGCGTTTTGTTGCCGCCCTCCTCTTTCATGACGCGCTGGATGTATTCACGCTCCAAATCGACGAGGGTCATATTGCGAGACAGCGCGAAGGCAACAATGTCCTCACGCCGTTTTTCACGAAGCTGATGGGGCAAATCGCTTGGCAAAATCTGCGTGCCTTCACACAGCGCAACCGCGCGTTCGACACAGTTTTCCAACTCACGGACGTTTCCAGGCCAGCCGTGGGACAGCAGCAGCTTGACGGTTTGCGGGTGAAAACCTTGCACGCGCTTGTCATCCCGCGTTTGCGCTTGCGCCAAAAAATGCTCGGCGAGCGGCAAAATGTCCTCGGCGCGGTCACGCAGCGGCGGCAGGTGAATCTGCAAGACGTTCAAGCGGTAGTACAAATCTTCGCGAAACGAACCTTTTTGCATGCCTTGGCTAAGGTCTTTGTGCGTCGCTGAAAGCACGCGGACGTCGATTTTTTCGGGCCGCGTGGCACCGACAGGCCGAATTTCTCGCTCGGCCAGCACGCGCAGCAGTTTGGCTTGCAGCGTCGGTGACAAATCCCCGATTTCATCCAAAAACAGCGTGCCCTGGTCCGCCTCGACAAACAAACCTGTTCGGTCCTGACGAGCGTCGGTGAACGCGCCGCGTTTGTACCCAAACAGTTCAGATTCGAGAAGCTGGTCGGGAATCGCAGCGCAATTGACGGCGACAAAAGGCTTGTTGGCCCGCGACGAGTGGTAGTGAATCGACCGAGCGATGAGTTCCTTGCCGGTGCCGCTTTCTCCGGTGATGAGGACGTTGACCGACGAGGCGGAAAGGCGACGAATCAAGCCGAACACTTCTTGCATCGACGGAGAGCGCCCAATGATGTTGTCGAATTGATAAGGTCGCTCGACCTCTTGCTGAAGGCGCGCGACTTCTTTTCGCAAACCGCGTTCTTCCAGCGCTTTCTCGACGGCCAACACCAACGTGTCCATGTCGAACGGCTTGGTGATGTAGTCGTGCGCCCCCAGACGCACAGCTTTGATCGCCGTGTCGATTGAACCAAAGGCGGTGATCACAATGACATGAGGCCGGTCTCCGGCGGATGCGCTCATGATTTCCCGCAACATATCGAGCCCATCGAGATCGGGCATTTTCACGTCGGTGACAACCAAATCGATGCCACCCCTTTGAACGCGAGCAATACCGGCATGACCACCCGCAGCGGTTTCGACGCGGTAGCCCTCGTCCGACAGGGAATCCTCGAGCAAATCCCGCATCGCCGCATCGTCTTCGACCACCAAAATCGAATGTCGTGCTGCGCGGGGGCTCGGCGTCTCGCGGGGGACGGGCGAAGCTGCCGCTTTTTGCGGCCCTTTTGCGGTCGGGACGGGGATCGGAGGCAGTTTGGTGGTGTTTTTCGGGGGCTGCGCCATCAGTTTTGCGTCTTGTTGTCGCTTATCACGAGGCCCGCATCGGCTGGAAAGGAATTGCCTTCCTGCGGGTTTCGGTGATGGGTGTTTTTGGGTCGTTCGGGCGGGCGACTCCGACGAGGATATTCGGTGGGCGTGTTGCGGTCGAGTGCGGGCAAAAACACCCGAAAGATGGTCCCACCTTGTGCGCGCCTCTCGCACTCGATCCAGCCGTCAAGGTCTTTGACAATTCCCGCTGAAACAGACAAGCCCAAACCGCTGCCTGGTGGCCCGCCTTTGTCGGCTTTCCCGTCGGTTTTGGTCGAATAAAACGGCTCGAAAATTCGGTGAATGTCGCTTTCTTCAATGCCGACGCCGGTGTCCGCGACGGCGAGCATCACATAGGCCGACGGTGGTGCTTTGTCGAGGCCGGGTTTCCGACGGACCAACCCTTCCAAAAACACATCGAGCGAGCCGCCATCAGGCATCGCCTGGATCGCGTTGATGCAAAGGTTCAAACAGACTTGCTGAAGCTGATCCTCATCTCCCATGACAATCGGCAGAGCGGGCGCATCGAGTGCGGCGTTTTTTTCTTCGCCGCGAACGACGCGTTCAATCAGGCTTTCGGGTTGCGGCGGCGTCGGCACGGAAAACGGATGAAGCTGCGCTATCACCCGCTGTGTCCCTAGCTGCACTTCCAAAAAATCGAGCGTGCTCGAACAAACTTGGCGCAGGTCCACTTCGCTGCGAGCGGGCGCTTTCCGACGAGCGTAGTCCAGAAGTTGCTGAATGATTTTGGTGATCCGTTCGGCCTGGGTCGCGATGATGTCGGCGTTTTTTTGGACGGCAGTGGGATCTTCCGCTCGACGCGCCATGACGCGAGCGCGGCCTCCAATCACGTTGAGCGGCGTGCCGACTTCGTGCGCGATGCTCGCCGCCAACTGACCGATGGTGGCGAGTTTGTCGGAATGCCTGAGCCGTTGTTCCAGTTTGAGTTTGGCTTCGACGCCCGCCAAGATCTCGTTGCGTGCTTCTCGAAGCGAACCGGTCATTTCGTTGAAGCGATCGGCCAACAAACCAACCTCGTCGTTTCGTTCGCGCAAGATCGCACCCGTGTAATCGCCTCGTGTCACCTCGTCGATGCCGCCGACCAAACGCAAAAGCGGCGCAGAGAGTTCCTGGCGCACAGACAAACCGACCAAAAGCGACAAAAGCGCCGCCAAACCAAGCAACGTCAACACCACGTCTCGCGTCGCTCGCGCCATTTCTTGTTCGAGCTCGTATTCATCGCGTTCCAAATCCATGATCGCGACCATCCGATGCTTGGCGTCAAAAATAGGCACGGAATACGCATAAATTTGGCGACCCTTGATGAACAAATGTTCTCCAACCGGCTGTGCCGTGATTTCTACGCGCCGACGCCGTTCCTCCCGGCCCGCATCCGGCATCGGCGACCGAGTGGGTTTCGCCACAGGCCCCGGCTGGCTGGGCTGGGCCGACCCGTCTTGACTCACAAACGCCGCATCGTTGGAAGGCTGGAGCAAGTCTTGATACGTGACCTCAATGTTGCGTTCGGCAGCCTGCATGCGCCCGATCAGGCTGTGTACGTCTTCGTACAATCCGTCTTGCACCGCAGCCTCGAGCGTCACTTTCAACGCCGAGCCGAACAACCACGTCTGCCGTTCCAAGTCGGCTGTCCGTTCGAGCCTCCGGCTTCGCAAGCTCAGCGTGCCGTACACGCCCAGAGCCAGCGTCACCAAAAGCACCGTCAGCAGTGTGACTCGGGTCGCGATGCTCACTTCCGCAAGCTACCACGGCTTTTTCCAAAACCGAGTCGCTGCTTTTTGCGGTCGAAAAGACCCGCGCGAATGAAGGGTTCCCGATTTGCAAAGAGCCGAGTTGCGGAGCGCCTCCCCAGCACGCCGTTTTGTACAATGCCAAGCAGTCCGCGCATGTTCGAGGACGCGCGAAGTGGTTTTCGGCCTCTGTTGCCAGTTTTTGATTGTGAAAGGATCGGTCATGACGTTTCGGAAAACGGTCTTTGGTTTCTTGGCGAGTTGTTTTCTGTGGTGTGGGTTCGAGGCCTCCACGCACGCACAAATGCCTCCGGTCCCTCCGGGCCCTCCCGAGATTCGCGTTCCCTCAGCCCCGCCCGAACCCCAGATGGAGATGCAGCCTCGGTTGCCGTCGAATCGGCATGTGTGGGTCCCCGGCCACTGGGCCTGGCAAATGGGTAGGTATGTGTGGGTTCCCGGTCACTTCGAGCTGTCTCGTCCCCATCATGTTTGGGTTCGGGCGCACTGGGTTCGCGTCGGCCACGAGTGGGTGTTCGTGCCGGGTCATTTCGAGCCTGTGCGTCAGCCTCCATACGCGCAGTTGCCACAGAATCCATACGAGCCCCCGCAAAGTGGCGTCGTCGTGCCGATGCAACCTCCGCAGCCTGTGTACGAGATGGCACCTATGCCTCCGTCGCTGCATCACGAATGGGTCGCCGGACATTGGACCCACAACGGGATGCGTTTTGTGTGGGTTCCTGGGCATTTCGTCATGCGGCGCGCCGGTTTTGTATGGCAAAAAGCCCATTGGGTCCCGACGCCGGGCGGTTGGCGCTTTGTGCCGGGCCACTTCCGCAGGATGTAACAACTTGGTAGTCTGCCGCCGCTCGTTTCCGAGCACTTCCATCACAAGGAGCCAAAGAGACCATGAACTTGAGTGACATGAAAATCATCGTGACCGGTGCTGCGCAGGGCATGGGAGCGCATTTCGCGCGCCGCCTTCACGAGGCCGGTGCGGGTGTCGCAGCGGGCGACGTAAATGAAGCCGGGCTTGCCGAACTTCCGGCAGGGATTCACCGTCGGCGTTTGAATGTTGCCGACGAAGCCGACGTGCAAGCTTTTGTTGCGTGGGCGCACGGCCAACTGGGTGGGCTCAATGGGCTCATCAACAACGCCGGGATTTTGCGAGACGGCCTGCTCGTGAAAAAAGACAAAGCGACCGGCCAAGTCGTCAAACTCCCTACCGATCAATGGAACGCCGTGTTGTCCGTAAACTTGACCGGCGCGACTTTTATGGTCCGCGAGGTAGTCGCCAAGATGGTCGAAACCAACACGCGCCCCGGCGTCGTCATCAACATGTCGTCTATCGCCCGACATGGGAATCGGGGCCAATCGAATTACGTCTCGGCCAAGGCCGCGCTGGCTGCCAATGCTGTCACCTGGGCGCGAGAATTTGGACCGTTCGGCATCCGTTGCATTGGCATTGCTCCTGGCATGATCGAGACACCGATGACACAAGGAATGAACCAGAAAGCGCGGGATGCGCTCGTCGCTGCCGTCCCCGTGGGTCGCGTCGGCGTTCCCGAGGACATCTGGCTCGCGGTCAAGTTCGGAATTGAGTGTGACTACTTCAACGGTCGCACGGTCGATGTAGACGGCGGACTCTCCATGTAGGGATTCTGTTCCCCCTGTGGGCGTCCGTTCCTGCCAACTACCCCATGATTCCTTTGCCGAGCAGGAATGCGCCCAATTCCTTGTCCGAACGGAGGATGTGATTCGCCAGCCAATCTCTCAAGAACGTGATCACTTCTAACGACAGGACCAGCATTTTTTCATCCAGTCGCTTTTGCAGATCGATCACTTTGTTCGTGAACACGTCATGTTGCAGACGATGTTGGCGGTAGCGAGGATAGTTGTGCCGCAACATCAAGCGTTCTTCTGTCGAGAAGTGCGACGCTGCGTACTCCGCCATTTCATCCACAATCTCCCGAATCGCCTCGTTCGCGCGTCGTTCCAGCATCGCATCGTGCAGCTCGTTGATCATCTCGACGAGCCGCATGTGTTCTTGATCAACCTTGGCCAGACCCGTGCAGAACTCGTCGGCCCATTCAAAACACGCCATTTCTCAACCTCTCCCCGTCGCTATTTTGGCTCCGTCAGCTCGATGGCAAGCTCACGCCCCTTTGCGAGTTCCAGCACGCCTGTTCCTTGTCCCAGTACGCTCCGATTGGTATCAAACCCCTTTACGTCCACAGAGACCCTCTGTGTGTTGTCTGGAACGCTGATTCCGAATCGTTCCATTTGCTCATGAACGACGAATCCGTCCTGCCCACTTTCGGGAACCGGGCGGCTGTTTTTCGCACTGGTATCGTCGAGCAGCATGGTCACATAAAGCTCTGTAATCCGCGCCGACAAGCCGTTCACTTTCACGAGCACCAAGTTCGCAGCCTGGTCGCCGCAGCCTGAAAGACTCGCGACCAGCCAAAGAGACAGAAAAAACCGACTGCGCAATCCAACCATGAACATAGAACCCCCTACGCTATTTTGTCGGATATAGGATCGTTGCAGGAGTGCTGTTGCTTTGCGAAACACCGACGGCAATTCCTGTGATAAGAACTGCCGCAGAGAGCCCCCCGACCACACCCCAAAAAAGCGGCTGCTTGTAAAAAGGTTTTTGAGCAGGGATGTCCTCTGTTCCTGCTTTCGGAACGAGCGCCACGCGGTTTTTGGGGTCCGATACGGATGAAAGGGGGGGCGTCGCAGTTCCAATCTCTGTCTTGTCATGCCCCGCTGTGGTCGGTGTTTCTGCCGGCGTTTTTCCATCAACAGTCGATTTTTCTTTCGCAATGGCCACTACTGTCAGAGGCTTTGATTCTGTGGGGCGGCTTGCGGTTTCAATATCCAGTGGATCGGCTGCCGCCTGTTGCGTTTGTGTGACATTCGACGGAGCCGCCGCCACTTCTGCTGCTGCTGCTGCCTTCGCCTTCAGTGTGTCCACTGGTTCAAACGGCGGCGGGTCCAGCATCGCGCGCGTCATGGCGATGTAGCGATCCACTTCCTGCTTGATCTCCGGCTTCGGCTTCGGCTCGACGCGCAGATAATGCTCGTAAAAACGGAGTGCAGTCGAGGCCATCCCCAATTTTCGATACACCTGACCGATGTTCAGAAGGATTCGCGGAAGCTGTCGGATTTTGTACGCCGCTTGGAACTCCCGTATCGCGTTCGGGTAGTCCTTGCTCTCATAGTAGGCCAGCCCGCGATTGTAGTGCTGCTCAGCCGCGCCGGCTTTCACGGGAGCACCCTGAACTGGCATGCTTCCGAGGACCAACAGCACAACGAGCACGCGCCGAAAGAGACCGTAGCTACCGACAAG
Source organism: Pseudomonadota bacterium (assembly GCA_035328405.1). GTDB lineage: Bacteria > Myxococcota_A > Polyangia > Palsa-1104 > JAEUJZ01 > JAEUKA01. Next base: position 49,145 of record DAOLIT010000026.1, read on the forward strand.
CAGACCGGAAATCATCGCAACACGGATTATATCAGGAAATTCTACGTTATTTTGATTACCATTTATTCTGCCGAAGAAAGTTGCGTCAGGAAGAAGCAACCGTCTTTCGACGAGACTGTTTGGCCCGGACAAGTTGAGAAGAGGGGAGCATCGACACGATGGAAGGACAGCGCATCGGCAATTACCGCGTCATGCGCAAGGTAGGGCAAGGTGGCATGGGTTCCGTTTGGGAGGCCAAGCACGAACAACTTGGCCGCAAAGCCGCCATCAAGCTTCTGCGTCGCGAACTGACAGCGGACCCCCAAGTCATGGTCCGGTTTTTCAACGAAGCCAAGACCGCCAGCCGCGTAGACCATCCGAGTATCGTCAAAGTCGAGGAATTTGGTTCTCTTCCCGACGGCACTGCGTACATCATCATGGAATTTCTGACTGGCGAACCCCTTTCCGTTCGCCTACGAAATTTGGGAGGCAAACTTTCCCTCCCCGACATCTACCGTTTCAGCCGCCAAATCGCCTCCGCCCTATCCGCCACCCACGAAAAGGGAATCGTCCACAGAGACCTCAAGCCGGATAATGTGATGCTTGTGGGGGATTTGGAGGTGGCGGGGGGGGAGAGGGTCAAGATTTTGGACTTTGGGATTGCCAAAGTCATTACGGAGTACAGCGGGCCGGGGGCGGAGGAGTTCAAGACGAGCACAGGGCTTGTGCTTGGGACAGCAACATACATGGCACCGGAGCAGTGCAAGGGGGCAGGTGACGTCACGGAAAAGGCGGACGTGTATTCGCTCGGGATTGTGATGTACAGAATGTGCAGTGGGAAGGTGCCATATCGAGCAGAGGGGCCGGGAGAGGTGATGGCCATGCACATCTTTTCGCAACCCCAACCGCTGCGAGAGGTGGAACCCCGGATTCCCGAACCACTGGCGGCGCTTGTGCATCGGATGATGTCGAAGGAGCCGCACGAACGACCAACGATGGCGCAGGTGGCTCAAGAACTGGAAAGGATGGTTCAGGCGGGCTCGAATCCAGCGGTGGGAGCAAAATCCACAGGGTCCTCTGCGGCAGTGGGAGCGAAATCCACGGGGCCCTCTGTCGCGGTGGTGGGCTCCGGGCAAGGTTCTTCGAGTGCTCCGACGGTTGATGCGTTGCCAGCGGGGAAAAGCACGGGCAGCCAACCTTCGATGGTGGGAACTGCGGTCGGTCAAAGTGGCGGTGTTCCTGCGGTAACGAAAGGCTCGCGGTCGCGGGTCGGTTTGTGGCTGTCAGTACTGCTGGGCTTGGGACTCGTGGGTGCGAGCGTTCCATACGGAATCAAAACATTGCCGAAGCTGCTGGCCCCAAAACCGAAACTTGTTTATTGGAACATCACGTCCTCGCCTCCGGTAGTGCAGGTGTTTCGGAAAGCGGACGGACAGGCGATGGGGCAGACCCCTTGGACGCACAATGTCCCACAAGGTACGGGTAGACAACTGTACGTCCTGCGGCAAGAGGGGTATTTGGACGAAGAGCTGTGGTTTGATGAAATGGCTTCGGACAGCCGGATGGTGACATTGCGTCTAGATCAGAAGCCGAAACTCAACGCGGTGGATGGGGGCGCGGCCAGCACGGCTCCCGTGATTGTGCTGACCGATGCGGGCGCAGCGACCGAGCCGACGTCGCCACAAGGCGGGCGAACGGCGCGGGATGCTGCGGCAGGAGTCGGTGGTTCGCAGCCAACCCAAGGTGGCGCAGTGCCTCAACGTGTTCCGCCGCAAAATCTGAGACCTGTGGGAAAAGGCACCCCATCGGGCACTGGCACAAGCAAAGGCGTAAAACCTGTGAAGGAGCTTCCTGGTTTGCCGGAAAATCAGCCTCTCAGCGACGACAACATCAAACTTCTCAACGACGAATGAGTCGAAATACCAGGCGTCACTGGGAAGCAAAGCGGTAGGACAGATTGGCAAGGACGGTGTGCCGCTGGTAGGGCGCAGCACGCTCGGCGGGCAAATCGAAGTAGCCGGTGTAGCGAGCACTCAAGGAAAAGCCCTTGGGAAGCGGCCTTTCCAAATCGAGCAGGGCGAGACTGCGGTTGTCCTCGTCGATGCTTTGGATGGGGACGGTAAGCCCAGGCGCAGCTTTGACCAAATTGAGCTGCACTTTTGCGGTGACGAAAAAGTCGCCGGGCAGACGAAAGGCGAACTTGGCAAACGGGAGATGCCGCTGGTAACTCTCGAGGGTCATGGTCGAGAGGTTGAGCTGCACGCTGTACCCAAGCTGGACGAGCAGCGGACCTTGCCACTGCACACTGGTCCCAACGAACAAGAACAAATCCGCACGCACAGGCCCGTACGTTCGATACTCGGCCTTGCCAAACCAAGACAAATCGAAATCGTGGCCGAGGTCAGGATCACCCGCATGAAAACGTGCCCCGAGCTGAGTGTAGACAACTGGTGCCAAAAAACTTTGGAGAGAATCGGGCTTGTAATGAAAGAAATGACCATTGACCCGAATGTTCCCGTCGAGGCGACGGCCCGCGTCGTATCGTTTGGTGGCTTGAAAACGACCTCCAGCGGAAAGGGAACGAAAATCTCGGCTGAGGTACACGGGTGCCTCGGCCTGGAACGCATCGTAATACTCGACAAAACCACCGACGAAAGACTGCCCGATTCGCGCGCCGTGGTCGTAGTCAAACTGCGCGACGAGCACGTTTTGCGGCTGCTGCACTTGGGTCAGAAACACTTTTCCCGTCGTGGTGGCGGACAGGCGCAGCCGGTGAACGGGTCCGGTCACAGCCAATTTGCCGGACAAAAGGCCTCGGAACAGCGGTGCCCCCGTGGGCAACACGCCGAGCGAACCATCGGACGGAACTCGCGCGGGGTTTGTGTCGTACTCAAGACCGGTATCGGCAGAGACCGAACCCGAAAGTGCCGACGGAAAACCGATCGCGAGCAGCCCGCACAGCGCAAACATCGCGCGGAGAATACCGCAAACTTTTTCGGGCAAACTGGTCTCGTGGCATGCCAATCCGACCGATTTGGGTGGGTTTCAGGTGAGTTTGGGTCGTTTTTGAGCGATTTTGTGTCTTGCTTGCGCCAAGAGCCAAAAACACCTGCAAAAATCGGTATTTCCTGTGGTTTGGAATTTTTTTTTCCCGCGAGGCAAAGAAGCTCTGGTGAGCTTGGCCAAGACATGCGAGGGACATGAAGGACTTTGGATGAGTCTTCGTGGACACGCAGAGAAAAGGGTTGTTCGTAAAAGATGCTTCTTCGCTCAACGTCAGGAGTGCAAAAAACTTGACGACACCGGCTTTTCAGGCAAGGGCAACACCTGAGAAGCTAGCCCTCGCGATCTGCTCAGCAGTTTTTTGCGAGCGGTTTTCGGCTCATGTGGTGGCGTCGTCACTCGTGTTTGTCTTGTGTCGAAGCCACGGCCTTGAACAGCAGTCTGCGGTTCACTTGGTCGGTGCATTCGCAGGTCTGAACTACATCGGGACGGTGCCGGGAGGCTTGATCATCGATCGGTGGCTGGGCGTTGCGCGTGGTTTGAAAACCAGCTTGGCGATGCTCGTCGTCGGGTATTTGGGCCTTGCTGTGTTGAAGAATTGGGCGCTGGCGCTGACGCTGGTGGTGTTGGGAAATTCGCTGTTCAAGCCTTCTGCGCCGGCGGCTCTCAGCCGTGTCGTTTCCAAAGAACCTGCCCACCAAGTGAAGGTGCAGCTTTGGGCACATCTTGCGGTCAACCTGGGCATCATTGCCGGTTCAGGTTTTGCGGGCGTGGCGCTGAGGCTCACTTCGCCGGAGCGTTTTTTGGGTGTGGCGGGGCTGGCAGTGGTGATTGGAATGCTGATCGGCTTTTTCTTCGTCGCCGTGCCAACGGTCCCGCCTGCGACGCGTCTGCTTGCAGCCACAAAAGGTGGCGCTTCACCATGGTTTGCATCGCCAAGACTGTATGGAGTCGCGGCGCTCGTGGCCAACTTCCTCGTGAACGTCGCCTACGGTCAAGTCGAAGGCTCGACGCTGGCTGCGTTGGGAGAGCAGGTCACGGTCCTAGGCCATGTGGTTCCAGCCTCGTGGTTTGTGGGGCTGCCTGCGCTGATGGTGATTTGTCTGACGCCGTTGCAGCTTCGCGAGATATCCGGTTTGCAAGATCGCATTGGTCCGCTGCGGTTGCTCGGGACTGGGCTTTTGTTTTCGGCGATTTCGCTGTTTCCGATCCTGCCCTTGCTGCTGCCCGAACCCGTCTACAATCCGATCGCTCGCATGTTGCTGTTCGACGCTGGGATGGTGATGGCCGAGATCTTGATCGTGCCGGTCGGTTTGGCCGTGGTGGGCGGAATCGCGTCGAATGATTGGATTGGGGTGATGATGGGCATGTGGTACGTCTCGGGAGCAGCGGGCCTGTACACGTCGGGAAGAATCGGAGGGCTCGCGATTCAACAGCACGACCCGAGGAACGTCTTGGTCGCCGGGATGGTCGCTTTTGTCGCGGGCGTGGTTTTCTTGTTCGTCGGTCGAGAGTGGAAAAAGACCCAAAACTCGGAAAAGACCTAGATTCCGAGCCGACCGTCGAGGAGATCGGCGACAAGCTCGCACAAACCCAAGCCTTCGCTTTCTTGGGTGACGTGCATCGGCACGGCGTCACCGAGTTCGGGCAAATACCGCACAATGTTGCGCACACCGACGGATAGAGCGAACCGGCCCGGAACAAAAAAACTGGCGTCGTTTGCGGAATCTCCGACGGCAACAGCGCAACTCGCGAGCGTTTCAGCGGTTTTTTCGATTCCGCGTGATGCAAGCAATTTCTCGGCACCGCTCGCTTTGCTTCGTGGGTTGGCTCCGTCGAGAGAAAAGTGAAGATGTATCGAGCTGGCCAGCAATTGTCCGGCGTGGTTGCTTTCTTCGTCCACCAGGCGAGAGATTTCGCGAAGCCACGTTTTTCCTTCATTTCCCGTCGGAAAATCCCGCAACACGGTGTAATCGGTCAGCCGAAAACGATTGTCCGCCGTCGTTTGTTGCTCACGACCCAGCCGAAACGCCACGCGCTGTTGCAAATCCTCCAAACGCGATCGCAGGTCTTTGTCGATCGGATACGCGAATTGAAAATCCGGTTCGTGGCCGTGCGGGCGTTTTGTTCCGCCGCGATCGAGCCACGCCCCCCCGTTTTCCACAATCACGCCCGCGAGCGTCGGTAAATACGCGAACAAAGCCGCTCCAAAACCCGCTGGGCGGCCTGTGTTCAAAATCACTTCGATACCGGCCTGCTGCGCACGTTCTACCGCCGCGAGCACCTCGCCGCACAAGCCGCCCGACACGGTGAACGTGTCGTCCACATCCGCAAACAAATACCTAGGAAGCATGGCCGCGCAAGATAGCAGGTCACTTGATGGAACCTGACGTGAGACCGCCGACCAAGTGCTTTTGGAGCGCGTAAAACAGCGCCATCACTGGAATCGAAACCAGCACGGCTCCGGCTGCAAAATGTCCCCACTCCGTCGCGTAATCACCGACGTAATGGTTCAACATCACCGGCAACGTGTAGCTTTTCGGACGGCTCATGAACGTCGCGGCCAAAATAAATTCATTCCACGCGGTCAAAAAACAAAACAGCGCCGTCACGGCGATCGCGGGCCTGGCCAGCGGCAACATCACGCGCACAAACGCATCGAACCGGCTTCCTCCGTCCAGAAGCACGGCCTCTTCCAACTCGTGCGGCAGGCCGTCGAAATAGCCTTTGAGCATGAACACGCAAAACGGAATGGCCGTCGTCGCGTAACACAACACCAAACCGCCCAAGTGGTTCAAAAGGTGCAGTTTTTCGAGCACGACATACAACGGAATCGTCGTCACAACGCCTGGAAACATTTGCGCGAACAAAAACAGGCGCAGCGAGCTGTCTTTGCCCGGAAAACGAAACCGCGACAGTGCATACGCCGCCGAACACGACAGCGCGACACCCACGACCGTCACGGCGACCGACACGACGAGCGAATTCCAAAGTTGCTGGAAAAAAAGATACGACCCGTCGGTGGGCGACCTTTGAAACAGCACGTCAGAGAAATTCGCCAGCGTCACCTGCGCGGGCCAAGGATTCACCGTCAGCGAAAACGCCTGCGACGGTGAAAATGCCATTTTCAGTACCCACAACACTGGGTACAGCGTCGCAAAAGTGACGCAAATCAACACAACATGAACCAAAACGACACGCAGCGTTCGCATTGTTCCTATTCGCGTGGGTCCTTGACGGGTTCGCCGGGTTTGCCCGTTGGCGACGCAGGATAGGGCAGAAGACCGTCTGAGGAAAGATCGGAAACCACTTCGCTCGTCCAAGCCACCTCGGGCATGCGCGGCGTGATCGCGGAATGCTGGTCGCTGACAGCAGGCGCGGGCTGTGCTTCCGTCGAATTGAGCTTGGGTTCGGGTTTCGGTTCGGACTGCGTTTCTGGCTTCGTTTCTGGCTTCGTTTCTGGCTTCGTTTCGGGCAGTTGGCTGGACCGTTTTGACGAGCCAGGCGGTTCGTTGTCAGACGAAAACTCGGGCGGTTCCACTGACCAGTGTTCGATCAAAAAACGCAACAGCTCGCCGTCGGAATGGTGCGTGCGCAGCCGGACTTCAAGCTGATCGTTCGCAAGACCTTCGTGGGACAGCGTGAGGCCTTCCACCACGATCGTCACGATGCGCAAACCCAGCGGCGGAACGTCGTCTTGCGGCAAACGCAAAAAATCCAAAAATTCGTTTTGCAAAAGCGCGAGCACAGCGTCGAGCAGCTCGGTCCCTGGATATCCCAGCCGATCGCCATGCGGTTTGGGCAAACGACCTTTTTGGGCGAGCTTGGCTTGCAAAAGCGCATGGATTTTGGCGACCAGCAAAAGCTCTCGTTGAGCACGCGGCAACATGCCCATCCGATCGGTCAGCGCCGTTGCTGTTTTCACGACCAAATCCGGCCATTGGGTTTGTGCGGACGACGAAAGCTCGTCGCACAATTGCGCGGCGCACCGAAACAACACATCCACGATTGAGGCGTTGCGTTCGGGCTGCGACAACGCGGCGATTGCACGCGACGGTACGCGCAGCACATCTTTGTCCCAACTCAAATTGGAAGGCCGTTCCTCGACCACGAGGTCCGCCTGGGTCAACGGGCCTGGTTTTTTGTCTGCACTTTTTTTGTCAAACGAAGGCCGGACACCATGCGGACCGCTTCGCACGGACGGCACGGTGGCTTTCGGTGCGGACGCTCGCGAGGGAGCAGACACTTCTTTAGGCAAAGGCGGCGGCGTGGCCGACCGAGGCGGCAAACTGTTCCCGCTGCGAGGCAGTTCGTTCTTTTGGCTGACGGCCACGGGAACTGGCAGCGGAGGCATAGGCGGCACAGGCGGCGGCTGAGCGCGCTCCGCCTGGTGTGTTTCCGCAGAAATTGGCTTGTTTTCGCCGGAAACGCGCTTGTTTTCGCCAGATATAGGCTTGTTTTCGCCAGATATCGGCTTGTTTTCGCCAGATATCGGCTTGATTTCGCCAGAAATGGCACCAGGGCCGGAAGCAGAAGCGGGTTTGGTGACGACAGACGGATCGCTTTTCGGTGGCGCGTCCAAAGGCGGCCCGCTGTCGCTCGGTTCCCACGCGCGGTTGTAGAACATGTCCATGCCCAAACGCAGCGTGCCGACCCGAATCAAAAAACGACGAATTTCAGTCACGCCGTGCGACGCGAGTTTGGGCAAAAGCGCAGTCAAATCCTGCGTCGGATCGACCATGGCGAGCGCAGCCTTGCGTCCGTCGGTCGAACGCTCGAGCGGCAAGATGCCCAAGTGCCCGGCCAGGACAGAAGTAATGGCTTGTTTCAGCTCAGGCGCAACGACGACGCCATCCAGCTGATCGTCTTCGAGGACCGGGAGTTTCAGTTTTTCGTCGAGAAGCCGGAAAAGCTGTTGTTCGGCCACCAGACCTTCGCGCAGAAGCACAAACCACAGCGCGCGACCGCTTTTCTCGCTGTGGCGCACGCAACGGTCGAGAACATCCTTGTGAACAAGCTCGGCTTCGCGCAAAAGGTCCGCCAGGGACCGGGCCGAAGGTCGGGGCTGGGGCCGGGGCTGGGATTCGCTCGGATCGCTCAAGCCGTTTACACCTCATTTTCGAGCGTAGTTGTTTTTGGAGAATTTGGGGAACCAGCAAGTGCAAGTGCTTTACGGCGGGTGTGCCCAGGTGATAAAACCCGCGCAGTTTGTGCCTACATGTGGTCGCCAGGGCAGGTGGACGGTCTTTGGGTCTTTTGCGCGGCGGGCCGGTTGTGGGCGGTGATGATGTGAAAGTCGAGTGCGGAACATGCTTTTCGATTGGGTGTACGGGCTGTTTTCAAATGATTTGGCGATTGACTTGGGGACGGCCACGACGCTGACGTTCGTCAAAGGCCGTGGGATTGTTTCCAATGAGCCGTCGGTCGTTGCAGTTCAGCGTCTTTTGACGGGCAACAAGCGAGTGCTGGCCGTCGGCAAAGAAGCCAAAGAAATGCTCGGGCGCACGCCGGGCAACATTGTCGCGGTGCGACCCATGAAAGATGGCGTGATCGCGGATTTTGAAGTGACCGAGGCGATGCTGCGGCATTTCATCAAAGCGGCGCACAACCGGCAGACGTTGGTCAAACCTCGCATCATCATTTGCGTGCCATCGGGAATCACGGAAGTCGAAAAGCGCGCGGTGCGGGATTCGGCGCTCGCGGCGGGTGCGCGCGAGGTGTACCTGATCGAGGAGCCGATGGCGGCGGCAATTGGCGCGGGTCTGCCGATTACCGAGCCGTCGGGCAACATGATCGTGGACATCGGCGGCGGAACGACAGAGGTCGCGGTCATTTCGCTAGCCGGTATCGTCGTCAGCAAGTCGATTCGCGTCGGTGGCGACAAACTCGACGAGGCGATCGTTCAGCACATCAAACGCAAGTACAACCTGCTCATCGGAGAACGGTCTGCCGAGGACATCAAGAAACACATCGGCTCTGCGTATCCTCTGCCCGAGGTGCTGACCATGGATGTCAAAGGCCGCGATCTCGTCGCTGGCGTGCCCAAAACGCTGAACATCAATTCGGATGAAATTCGAGATGCGCTGGCCGAGCCGGTGAACGCGATTGTCGAGGCTGTGCGCGTCGTTTTGGAACGCACACCGCCGGAGCTTTCAGCAGACATCGTGGACCGAGGCATCGTGTTGTCCGGCGGCGGTTCGCAACTTCGCGGTTTGGATTTGCTGTTGCGAGACGAAACCGGCCTGCCCGTGATCGTTTCTGAAACGCCGCAGCTTGCGGTTGTGCTGGGTTCGGGCAAGGCGCTCGATGAACTGACGCTTCTGCGAGAAGTCGCCGTGCAATAGGCGAAAGGGGTCACGGTGTCGCTTCTTCGGCGCGCAAAAGGGCTGCTGTTCGGGGCGGCGCTGCTTCTGGTTCTGTCGCTCGTGTTGCGAGCCAGTGTGCGCAAACCGGACAAGCAAACACCCTTTGATCGTCTGGTGGTTCGCATCGTCGCGCCGGTTCAGGCGGCGGGCTCGGGTCTCTTTTCTCGCATGTCAAGTGTGTGGACCGGTTATGTCGCGCTCGTCGGTGTACAGAAGGAAAACGCGGCGTTGTCGCGCCAGAATGCAGAACTTGTCTCGAAACTCGCCGGGCAAGAAGCGCTTGTGCGTCGAGTCGATCGGTTGGAAAAACTGCTCGATTTGCGCGCTCAAGTGCTGGCAGACACCGTCGTCGCGCGCGTCATCGCGGTCGAAACGTCGCGCCAGTTTCGGGTCGTGCGCATTCGGATCGATCGAGAAGGCGTCGAAATGCGCGCGGGCATGCCGGTGATCGCTCCCGAAGGCGTCGTCGGAAAAATTGTTCGGACGGTGGGGCCGTATGCCGATGTGCAGCTTTTGTCCGATGCGCGCTCGGCGGTGGATGTGGTGATTCCTCGCACCGAAAGCCGAGGTGTCATGAAAGGTACGGGCAGCGACACTCGATACGTCTGCCGCGTCGAATACGTCCTGAAAAAGGAAAACATTGAAGTCGGCGCAGCGGTGCTCACATCCGGGCTTGGCGGGAGTTTTCCACGCGATATTCCCGTCGGAAAAGTGGTTTCGGTCCGAAAAAGCGACGCGAGCTTGTACCAGGACATCGAAGTCGAACCGAGCGTTCCGTTTGCGCATGTGCGCGAAGTCGTGGTGGTGCTTTCCCCGCCGCCGCCACCCGAGATCGAACCCGGCAAGCCGATTCCCGATGTGGCGCGCGGTTTCGGAGTTCCAAGATGAGGCCGACGGAAGCCGTCCGGCTGTTCGGTTTGGCGGTTTTCGGTTCCGTGCTCTCGACGACGCTTTCGGGTTTTGCGCGGTTTCCGTTGCCGGATTTGTCCGTGCTCGTCGCATTGCATGCTGGCCTTCGACATCGCGGCGGTTTGGGAAACCTCGCTCCCGACAAAGCCTCGCCGCTGGGAATGTTCGCGTTCGGTGCGGTCCTGGGTTACGCGACCGATCTCATCGAAGGCACACCGCCCGGTCTTCGCGCGCTTTCGTTTGGTTTTTTGCTGCTGTTTTTGCATCGGCTTTCGTTGCAACTGCTCGTCAGCAGCAAGGCCATGCAAAGTGGTGTGGCCGTGCTCGCGCTGCTTCTGTTTCGTGTCCTTCTTTTTGTTTTTTGGGCGCTGTTTTCCGGTGAGCCGCGCCTTGCGTGGGGCAGTCTTTTCAGCCTGCCTTTGCAGCTGCTGCTGACGGCGGCGGTTGCGCCTGCGGTGGGTTCTTTGTTAAGTCGGCTCGACGGGGTTTCTTCCCGGAAAAGACATCCGAAAGCACTTTGGACATGACCTTGTGGCGAAAAAACCGGTCGCTCGACATTCCCAAGGTCGGTCTTGCACCTACCTCTCGCCCGCCGCAGGTCCACGAGATTCCCAGCGAGACGCTTTTGCTCGGCACACCGTGGCCGTTGCGGGTGGCGACCGCGTTTGCGGTTCTGGTGTTCACGTTGCTTCTGGGTCGGCTGGTCATGCTCCAGGCGATTTTGGGCGAAGACTATTTCCAAAAAAGCACGAGCAACTTCATCCGCGAACGCGAATTGCCCGCCGTGCGTGGCCAAATTCGGGATCGGCGCGGTCAAGTGCTGGCCGACAACCGACCGACGTTTTCGATTTTTGCGACGCCACGCGATGTGTCCGAATCGATGCTTCTGCGGATGGCCCGACTGCTGCGTTGGTCTACCGAGCAGCGCGAAACCATCACGGCGAAGATCAAAAATCGGCGCGGGGCCGACGCGAGCAAGCAGCTTCTCATCGCCGAGGACATTTCGCGCGATGAACTCGCTGCGCTCGAATCCGAAAAAGGTGATTTGCCTGGCATCGACATTCAGGCGCGGACCCGTCGGGTGTATCCGCACAAACAACACGCCTCGCACGTCATTGGATATTTGAATTTGGCTGGGCCAGAGGATCTGAAGCGGGGGTATCGACACGGCGATTCGATCGGGCGGGCCGGTGTCGAGCAGCGGTGGGAGACCAAACTGCGCGGGTCGCCTGGTTTTGAGCGTTTTTTTGTCGATGCGTATGGGCGACGCAAAAGTGCGACGGAACTCGGCGAAATGGCGCGCCTTGCCCCGAGTGAAATGCGGCGCGAGCCGTCTCCGGGGGCGACGCTCGTTCTGACTCTGGATTTGGAACTGCAAAAACTCGTCGAGGACGCACTCTCTGCGCATGCGTCCGCCGCAGCGGCCATCGTCGAAGTCGAGACGGGCAAAGTTCTGGCGCTGGCGTCGTTTCCAAGCCCGGACCTGAATTTGCTCGGCGGTCGGCTGAGCCTGGGCGAGGCAAAACGGCTGCAACAAGATCCGTTTCGCCCACTGCTCGACAAAGCCCTGCGCGAAACGTACTACCCAGGTTCCACGTTCAAAGTCATTCCCGCCCTCGCCGCGCTCGAGGAAGGGCTTCTCGACCCCGACGAGAAACAGGTGTGCAGAGGCCGCTACGAAATGGGGCGACATGTCTTTCGCTGCATGAAAGAGCACGGCCCTGTGTCTCTCCACGACGCAATTTCGCAGTCGTGCAATGTGTACTTTTATCACCTGGCCGAAAAAGTGGGCCTCGATCGGATGGCGCGCTGGGCCGAAGGGTTTGGTTTTGGTCAGCCGCTCGGGCTCGGTTTGGGCGAAGCGCAAGGCTTTGTTCCGACGCTGGAGTACTACAAACAGCACGGCGGTTTTCGCGGCGGATATGCGCTCAACACCGCGCTCGGTCAGGGGGCCGTTCGTTCGTCCGTGCTTCAACTGGCGATGGCGTATGCGGCGCTCGGCAACGGCGGCAAGTTGTATCAACCGCTTCTGTTCGAGCGTCTCGAAACCCAGTCCGGCCAAGTCGTCGAACAGTTTGCTCCGACGCTCCGCCGGGCACTTTCGATCGCTCCGTCTTCGCTGGAACGAATGCGACGCGCGCTCGTGGATGTTGTCGCGGACAACAAAGGCACCGCCAGCACCGCGTTTGTCGAAGGACTCGATGTCGCTGGCAAATCTGGCACCGCTCAAGTCCGCAAGAATCGCCGAGGTGAAACCACGGGCTGGGATCGCCTAAACGACCACGCATGGTTTGTCGGATATGCGCCCAGTCGCAACGCCAAAATCGCCATCGCCGTACTCATCGAACACGGCGGCTTGGGAGGTCACGTTGCTGCGCCGACAGCGACGAAAATTCTTCGCGGCTATTTCGATCACATCGCCCCCGAACAAAAGCCCCCCGCCGTGGCCCAAACCCCGTCCCAAATTCCCCCAAAATCCATCCACACCTCGACCGCTGCCCACTGAAAAACGCTCGTTTGGGCAACGCGAACATGCGCCCGCAGTTACGCCAAAAAGCGGGGGAGACGAGCACCGAGCAGGGCGTCCAGGCCGAGCACTCTCCCGCAGGGCGACAGCGACAGCGACATGAGCGACAGCAGCAAAAACGTCGTCGCGCTATCGAAATGCGAAACGCCGAACAGCGTTGCGGCGCACAAATGCCCCAAAAACAAAAACAGCGCCGCCGTCCTTCCCAGCAAACCCAGCACCAGCAAAAGCCCGAGCACGATTTGCGCCGTACACGAAGCCACACCATAAAGCTGCGCGTGCGCAAGCACATGCGCGCCGATTTTCCCGAGCACCGCCAGCCGATGCGGGTCGTTTTGCACAGCCTGAAGTTTTTGCACAAACAGCGGTTGCACCAGCCAGCCCGCCGCGACTTGTTGGAAAGCTTGCGCGAGCACGAGCTGCCCGGCTCCGACGCGAATCGGCACAAGAACTGCGAGCGCAACACGTTCTTCCAGCATGCGCGGCGCAAAGTAACACAAAAATTTGGCGACTTTGACGCGGTGTCGTAGGTTTTTGTCCTACATCTTGTTTTTGCAAGGAACTGCGATGCCGAACACACAACGAGCCAAACTTGTGCAAGCCCCACAGCCCGAAACCTCGCTTTGGCTGCGCACGTTGGCGATGCGACGGCCTTCTTCGACGCACGCAGCGGTGGCGTGGCTGCTTTCGCGGGCCAAGGATTTGTGCCAAGAGGGCGTCTCTCCGACGTATTCCGAAGCGCAATGCCTCGCGGCGCTTCGACCCATTTTGCTGTTTGTCGCACATGAGAAAGCCCTGCACGCAGAAAAAACGCTGTCTCGCGAAATGTGCGGGGCCGCCCTGCGGATTGGAGAGGAACTGCTGGGCCTGCCTCCGCATGCCAAGACGCTGCGTGATCCGCTTGAGGTTTCGCCTCCGCAAACGGTTCGGCACAGTGAGGCGGCTCGAACCGGCGCGTTGCTCCTCGAGGCGTATCGAGACGCGGTTCGCAGCGTCTTAAAAGGCCCCAAACAAGCCGGTGTCCGCGCCGCGTTTGGCCTGGGCAATGATTTGGCGTTGGCCGACAGCCAGCAAGTCGCCGATGAAATCGGTCGTTTTTTGCTCGCCGCGCAACAACATCCCCTCGTCATTGCCCAAGCCAAGTTGTTACCGGGGCAGTTGCTCGGTTTGGCCGCGCAAGAACGTGTGCTCCGCGCACTCGATGCCAGGCGAAACGAGGAAGCCAAAGATTCTGCCAGCGCATACCGTCGCCGCGTTCTTCATGTCGCGTTGGAGTATTTCCTTTCGCGATATCAGGCCGCGCTTCATTTGCATTTGCTCACAAAACCCGACGCCCTGAACCGAGGTCTCGCGCTGGTGCCCGCGCGCCAACGATTGGTGGCCGAAACCGTGGCCGTGGGCCCGCTTTCCTTGCCGTTTTCCTGCCAAGTCACAGACAGCGGTCGCCTGATTTTTTCCTAGTCCCGAACCGCCCCCTTTCGCCCCTCCGTTTCATTCCTTTTGAGGAAGTCCATGTCCGAAACGACGACCCCTTGTCCCAAAACGCCCGCGAAGAAAGCCGGAGTTCTGCCGCCGGATCGCGAGCGTGATCTGGCGGAACAGAAAAACCAACCGATCGGCGTGTTCGATTCGGGTGTCGGGGGCCTCACGGTCGTGTCCGCCGTGCTCTCTCGATTGCCGCACGAGCGCATCCTGTATTTGGGCGACACCGCGCGCGTTCCCTATGGCACCCGCAGCCAAAAAACCGTCGAGCGGTATGCCCGCAACGCCGCCCGGTTTCTTCTGCAAAAACGAGTCAAACTTCTTCTCATCGCCTGCAACACCGCTTCCGCCGCCGCGCTGTTCACTTTGCAGAACGAGCTGCCGGTCGGTGTTATCGGTGCCGTCGAACCCGGCGCATTTGCCGCAGCGCAAAAGACAAAAACAGGCCACGTTGGCGTCCTTGGAACCCTCGCCACCATTCGATCCGGGGCTTATGAACGAGCCCTCCTCCAGAAAAACCCCGCTCTCCATCTCTCTGTCATGCCCTGCCCTCTCCTCGTCCCCGTCGTCGAGGAAGGCATCACCGATCCCGCCGATCCCCTAAGCCAACTTGCCGTTCGCAGATATCTTGCGCCGCTTGCCCACAAAGACCCCGCTCTGGACACTTTGGTGCTCGGGTGTACCCACTATCCGTTGCTCCGTCCTGTTCTGTCGCAAGTGGCCGCAGAACTATGGTCCCATCCTGTCGGCTTGGTCGATTCCGCCGACACCATGGCGGCCTGCGCCCAGGCATATTTGCAAGAACACAGCCTCCTGGCCGATCCCCCGATAGCGTCACAGCCCCCAACAGACCGCCTCCGTTGTTTTGTCACCGACGAAGCGCGTGTCGCCGAGGTGGCCGCCCGTTTTCTCCACCCCTCTTTCCGCCAAACCACCCCCAACACCCCAAAAGGTGACGCTTCGACCGACTGGCCCACCGACTGGCCGATCCAGCTGGTCGATTTGTAACCCCCACCTGGTCGCAAGGAGATGCAGATTGGGAAGAGCAGAAACGGTCCCCCTTTTCAAAGTTTCGGAATGCTTTGCGGGGCGTTTTTTGGGCAGCGTTGGGTTATGCCTGAGCGGTGGTTTCGTGCGATGCGCCGAGGGAGACTAGCGTTTGGCGGACTTTTTCGGCGTGGCCTGCGACTTTCACACTCCGAAACACGGCGGCCAGAGTTCCATCCGGGCCGATGACAAACGTAGATCGAATCATTCCCACCGTTTTTTTCCCATACAACACCTTTTCCCCGTAAGCCCCGTACTGTTTCGCAACCCCTGCTTCTGCATCTGACAAAAGGGGGAAGGGCAAGTTGTACTTTGCCGCGAACTTTTCATGGGAGGAAAGGGAATCGGGACTCACGCCCAGCACAACAGCATTCCCAAACGACGGCCACAGATCGCGAAAATCACACGCCTCGGTTGTGCATCCGGGGGTCGCGTCTTTCGGATAGAAATACAGCACCACAAATTGGCCTCGCAGATCAGACAAATGGATCGCTTTCCCGTCGTGGCTGGGCAACGAAAACTCAGGGGCCGGGCTACCTTTGACAAGCGTTTTTTCAGTGTTCATGGGTGTGTTCCACTTCCGCGAAAAAGAGGGTTGTGTGAAAGAAGGTAGGTGTTGGATGCACACACTGGGCCCGCTGCGTCGTTTTTACAAAAGAGCCTCTTTTCCCCCGTGTTTTGTTCGCGTTGTGAAACAGAGCAAAAGGCGCATGAGGACCGAGCCCCTGGCCTATGGAATCATGTGCTTCGCACTGGAACCGCGAAGGGCGGGCCTTGGGTGTTTGACCGCGCGTGAAGCCATCGATGGAAAAAACGGTTTGGGACAAACGAAAGGGGGAATCCATGAAGTCGAAAAGAATGTGTTTGGGCGTACTGTTGCCGGGTTTGTGGATGGTCACATTGAGTCAGGGGTTGTCGTGCAGCAACCCGTCCACGGACCAACCGCCAGATGATCCGGGTGTCTGTACCGACTGCACGCCAACCGGGACGCAAGTCGGAAGATTGCCGTCGCCATCAGGAATGGTTGTCTGGACCGCACCGACGACGGAAAAAATCCTGCGCGAGGCAGCACCGCCAACTACGACCGCGCCTTCTGTGCAGCTTTACGCCGCAAAAAACGAATTTGAACCGTTCCAGATTGCCGTTCGGGCGGACGCTGCGGGGTCCGTGAAGTTGTCGATGCCGGCGTTCCCTGCGCAGAACGGGGGCGAGGCCATTTCTCGCATCGAAATTCGTCGCGTTGGGTATGTGAAAATCACCACGCCGTCCGATGCCAGCTCGCTAAAAAGTACATCCATCCCCGATCCACTCACGTTGAGCCAGTTTGGGAATGCGGAAACAGTCCCGACAAGTACGAAAAACTTTACCGTCGCTGAAGATGTTGTGTGATCGGTGTTTTTCCGCTGTGCGGTGTTGGGATTTTGGGGGTGGGAGGGAAAAGGAGTGTATTTGGGGGTGGTTTTGGGGAGGGGTTGGGGGACGGTTGGCGGTGGTGGTGGGGTGGGTTGTGCTGGGGTGAGAATTTGTGTTGGTGGGATTTTATGTAGATATGAAGAGGATGAACTCTTGTTGAATGTGAATGGACGGAACTGAACAGATGAGTAGGGACAGATAGGGGTTAGAAAGTTGAGGGCGCTTCGATACAACGTATACGATATTCTGACCCTCCCTCACTTTGGCGGACAGGCTTTCAGATGGTCACAACCTTCCAATCTCCCGGCGCGGGTCCCCCTACCCTCC
>DAOLIT010000027.1:0-65709 GCA_035328405.1 Pseudomonadota bacterium
TTGAGGTCACAATGAATCACCCCTCGTCCGTGCATGTAGGAGAGGCCTTCGGCGCATTGGAGCATGATGTCGCAGGCGGCGTTGGTCGAGAGGACACGTTCGCGATTGAGTCTTTCAGCGAGCGTCTCTCCGTACAGATAGTCCATGACGATGAACGCGCCGTGTAGGGAGTCGAGCCCGAAGTCCACGACACCCACAATGTTCGGATGATTCATGGCTGCGGCCATGCGCGCTTCTCGGTAGAAGGCATCGCGGATGTGCGGCTGCCGGGCCAGATCGTCGTGAATGATTTTGAGGGCGAACAGCTTGTCTAGGTCGCGGTGACGGACTTTGAAAATCCGTCCCATGCCACCCTCTCCGAGAGAACTTTCGATGATGTATCGGCCCCCGACAAGCTTGTCTCGCGACAACAGGTACGGAATGCTGCCGGACTCCTGAGGCGGAATTTCGACCGGAATGTTGCGATCGTCTCTGTCCACTGGGAGTTGCAGCGTCTCTTGGCTCGCCAACTTGACGTTGACGTGTTCCCCCGGCTTCTCGTTCCCCACTGGGTCATTGTATCCCACACGACTGCCGGACTGATCGCGTGTTTGGATGGTTTGCGATCCATCCTGCGCGAATGGTGCGAGAACATCACAGAGCAGGACAGGACGGCTTCATTCTTCGTTGGAATCTTCGGTCTCATCGTCGGTGCGATCGAGTTTTCGATAGATCGTCCGCGTGGCGATTCCCAAAAGCTGCGACGCCAGTTTCTTGTCCCCCTTGGCGTACTTCAGCGTCTCGTGAATCACGGTATGTTCGATTTCCGCAAGCGAAGTTCCCATCGGAAAGGACAAGCACGGCAGACCGGTCGCGCTCGGCCCGAGGGGAATGGACAATTCTGCGTATCGAATTTCGTGCGGCAGGTCTTCGACATCGATCACGGGCTGCCTCGACAACACGACGGCGCGTTCCAGCGCATTTTCCAGTTCGCGCACATTTCCCGGATAGGCGTAGCGACCCAAAAGGTCCAGTGCAGGGCGGCTGATGCCAGTCACGTTTTTGTGATTTTTCTCTCGAAAACGAGACAAAAAATGATCGACCAAAAGGGGGACATCTTCCAATCGTTCGCGAAGAGGAGGCACCGTCACGGCGATGACATGCAGGCGATAAAAAAGGTCTTCGCGAAACCGACCTTCGCTGACCATTTTGCGCAAATCCCGATTGGTGGCGACGACGAGGCGAATGTCCACCCGACGCAATTTTCCGCCGAGCGGCTCGATTTCGCCCTCTTGCAGCACGCGCAGAAGCTTCACCTGAACGTGCAACGGAATCTCGCCGATTTCATCCAGGAACAGCGTCCCGCCGTCTGCCTGCACAAAGCGCCCATCCCGTCGAGAAACGGCCCCCGTAAACGCTCCCTTTTCGTAACCAAACAATTCCGCTTCCAAAATGCTTTCGGGAAGCGCAGCACAGTTGACGGGCACGAGCGGCCTCCCGGCCCTCGGGGACAAATCGTGAAGCTGCCTCGCCAGCAGTTCTTTTCCCGTTCCCGACTCGCCGAGCAAAAGCACCGTCGCCAAAGACGGGGCCGCCTGCGCGATCACATCGAGCGTCCGTCGCAACGAAAAAGACGCACCGACGATCGTCCGACGCTCTGCCGCCAGCAATTTTTGCCGTAGCGAGCGATTTTCCAGCACAAGCGTCTGCCGTTCCAGCGCCTTTCCGACGACGCGCAGCACATGGGCCCGTTTGAGCGGTTTCGTGATGAAGTCGTACGCCCCGTCTTTCATCGCCTCGACCGCCGTCTCGATCGTCCCATACGCTGTCATCAGGATGATTTCCGTCTCGGGCGAGAGCTTTTTGCCCGCTTTCAGCAAATCCATTCCCGAAATCCCCGGCATCAGCACGTCCGTCAGCATCACGTCGATGCGCTGCTTCCGCAGGATCTCCAGCGCCTCTTTTCCGTCGCTGCACGTCAGAATTTGCAATTCCTGACCGCCTGGGTCCGACTCCGGCTGCGGCGGCACAAACCGCACAAACGTCCGCTCGAGGGATTCCAAATTCGACACTTCGTCATCGACGATCAGCAGCGTTTTCATCAAAGCCTGTTTTTTGGAAGCGGACTCATTCGGGCACGCCGATTTTGCTGCGTTCTTGATGAAACCGTCTCGAAAAAAGCGCTGCGATTTTGCTACAGGTCATGTGTGCAACCGTCACTTCGTTCGATCGACCACCTACAAAAATCGCTCGGCCCGCATCCGAGCCGTTTTCCCGTCGTGCAGTGTTCGGCCTGCCAAACGCCGTTGCCGCTCGGTTTTTCGCGTGCTGCGACTTGTCCGCATTGCAAAACGAAGAGGCAGCTCGACGCTGACTTGCTCCGCCGTCGCGATCGCTACCGGACGACAGACCACCACAGACGACTCCACGATCCGTTGTGGCAACGGGCCCTGGCGGCGCGTCCTCGGGTGTTTCTTGAACCCACGTTTTTGGCCGCAAGTTCTTACGCCAGTCCATTTGTCGGCATCGCCGTCGGTTACTTTTTCGCGTTTCAACACCAAAAACCTGCGCTCGCTGCTCTGCTTGGGCTTTGCACCGTCGGAATTTTGCAAGCCCTCGCTTCCCTTTTGTTTTGGTGGTGCAAGCCCGTTCACGTCCGAGGCCTCGTCACAGCCAGGACAACCGCCCCAGGCGATCGGACCTTGTTGTGCCGCGTCTGCACTTTGCCTTTGTCTGTCCCCAGCCCAGACGACGCCGCACCATCGCCCACAGATACCACCTGTGACTACTGTGGAGCAGACAACCTACTCACAGGTTCCGCCGCCGTTGCGCCACGCCCAGACCTGTACGACGTGCAGGCCGCCCACCGCGAGGTGTATGGCACCGCCGTCCAGGAACGAACCGACCGGCTTTTCCCCCTCATTCTGTGTGCCGGCTTTTTCTTTTTGGGCGCGCTCGCCTATTTCACCTTGTCTCGGCATTTTCCATCCGAGTGAAACTCGCCTCTCGCGCCCCGCTCCGAATCGAAAACCCGCTACGGTTCAAACAATTCGTCGGCCCGAAAGAAGCGAGCCAATTCCGCCGTCGCTGCTTCCTGAGAGTCCGAGGCGTGAACCATGTTCCGCATTTTGTCCTCCCCGAAATCCCCTCGAATCGTTCCTATTGCCGCTGCCTTGCTGTCCGTCGGCCCAAGCAAATCCCGCATCCGCGCGATCACGTTGTCACCGGACACCGCCAGCGCGATCACCGGACGGCTTTTCATAAAATCCGCGACATCTTTGAAAAAGGGTTTCATCGCGATGTGCGCGTAGTGTTCCTGCAAAAGCGAGTCGGTCAGCCTCAGCATTTTGCAGCCCCGCACCGAAAAACCGTTCGCCTCCAGCCGCCGGATCACTTCCCCCGACAGTTTTTTCGTCGTGCAATCCGGTTTCAAAAGCAGCAGCGTCGTTTCAAGCATTCTCGTGTCTTCCTTTCTGTGTAAGTCCCTGCGTGCGTCGCACACACAACCAGCCGCGCACCTTGCCAAACCCACCCACCTCTCGTCAAGCAGCCACGCACTTCCGCATGGCAAGATCTGTGTATGAATTTTCATCGTGCCCACCCAGAAACACGAGCAAAATGTCTTGAAAGCGATACTGCACTTGCTGCAAATCTTGCAGACGGATGCAAATACAGTGCATACACATGTAAAAACGGGCTTCGCGACTTTGCTGCACCAATTTATGTCAATGGAGAACACGTCGCAAATCTATTTACACGACAATTGTTTCACTCAAATCCAGATGTTGATATTTTTCGATTGCAATCAAAAAAATATGGCTTCGATGAGAACAAATATATTGATGCAGTAAAGCGTGTTCCAGTTTATTCCGAGAATACGATTTCAAATGTAATGGACTTCTTGGTCTTTATGGCTGAAATGCTTGGAGACATTGGAGTTCTCCAACAAGAAAAAGCGCGTCTAGATGCCGAGGTGCAACTTGCTCGTCGAATCCAAACCGCTGTGTTGCCAAAAGATGGACAAGTCGCTGGACTGCGAATGTGCGGGAAGATGATTACCGTGAGTGAGGTCGGCGGAGATTATTACAATTTTGAAACAACGGAAGATGGATCGGTATGGATTGCGATAGGGGACGTTGCAGGCCATGGTCTAATAACAAGGTCATCATTGATTTTACAAACTTTGACTATATGAGTTCTGCGACGGCAGCTCCAATTATTCAATTCTTGAACATGCTTCACATGAACAATGTGGAGTGCATCGTTCTTTATTCATCAAAATACGAATGGCAGAAGGTCTCTTGTCGATGTATGAAAGTTGTGTGCAAACACATGAAACGCATTAAGATCGAGCTGACCTAACAAAATCTGGGAGGGATTCATGTTTCGACACGATGGAAAAGTTGTCATTGTCACAGGCGCGGGGACCGGTATCGGAAAAGGAATCGCGCTGGAATTTGCTCGCGCCGGGGCTGATGTGATGCTGGCAGGACGGCGAGAAACAGAACTGCGTGAAACCAGCGAGCAGATCGCGAAGGAGACAGGGCGCAAGATCGGATACGCCTCCACAGACGTTCGAGTGAGAACATCGTGCGAACAGCTCATCTCACAAACGCTTGAACGTTTTGGCCGTATCGATGTTCTTGTAAATAACGCTGGCATCGAAGGCAAACTTGGCCCAGTCCGAGATCTGCAAGACGAAGTATGGGAAGATCTATTTAGCACAAATGTTCGCTCCAATTTGTATCTGTGTCGAGCGATCATCCCCTACTTTGAACAAAAATTTGAGAAGGAATGTGCTGGGAATCCGACAGACGCCGAACATCCGCCTTTCGTGGGCTCCATCATTATCCTTGGATCTATCGCTGGAAAACAAGGCATAGGTGGTTTTGCGGCGTATTGCGCAACAAATTTTGCGCGAATTGGATTTGCGAAATCGCTCGCGATGGAACTTGCAGGAAAAGGGGTTACGGTGAATGCGCTGTGTCCTGGTATCGTATGGACACCGATGTGGTATCGAGCTGCCGAGCAACTCGCCACTCCAGGCCAAAGCGTCGAGGATTCTTTCCAATCAAAAGTGCCCGTTTTTATCCCCCAAGGTCGACCCCAAACGACAAAAGACATGGGTCAACTCGCCGTCTATATCGCTTCGCAGCCGAATTTGACCGCACAAGACCTGTATCTCGACGGTGGCAACACGCGATTCTAGGCCCAACTTTCCATAAAAAATCGAGTCGCGGCGAATTGGGGGGCGGATGGGGGCGGATGTGATCCATTATCTGCGGACACGATGCCGGGACCTCTTCTCAATCCTTCGCAGTGGCAGGCGGTTCGTCACTCAGACGGGCCGCTCCTGATTCTGGCGGGCGCGGGCTCGGGCAAGACGCGCGTCATCACGGTGCGTGTGGCGGAACTTGTCCGACGGGGAATCTCCGCAGAAGACATCCTGGTCGTGACCTTCACGAACAAAGCCGCCGACGAACTTCGGCATCGCGTCGAAGGCCTTTTGTCGGATCAGGACACCGGCGATTTCTCGGCAGCGAAGTCGGTGCCGCGATGGATTGGGACGTTTCACTCGATCGGCGCGCGTCTGTTGCGGGGTCTTGCGCCGAAAATCGGACTTGCGTCGCATTTTCCGATTTTGGACGAAGACGACCAGCTCAAGGTGTGCAAAGACGTGCTCCGCGAGGAGAACATCGACGAGCGCATCGTGCCTCCGCGTGCGTTGCGCGCCCACATCGACCGAGCGAAAAACCAAGGGCTGCTCGCGAAGGATTTTCTCGGGACCGACTACTTCACGGACCTGCTCGCGAAGCTGTATCGACGGTACGAGGAACGGTTGCGACATGTTGGCGCGGTGGATTTTGGCGATTTGCTGCTCTTGCCCGTCGTGCTGGCCGAAAACGAACCGAGCGTGCAAGACAGTCTGTCGCGACGTTTTGAGCATGTCCTCGTCGATGAATTTCAGGATGTGAATGGGGTTCAATACAGGCTGCTCAAGATTCTGGCCCGTCGGACGCGAAATTTGGCAGTCGTGGGCGACGATGATCAGGCGATTTATGGGTGGCGTGGCGCGGATGTGCGTTTGTTGCTCGATTTTTTGCGAGATTGGCCCGACGCACAGATTGTGAAGCTCGAGGAAAATTACCGATCGTCGCAGGTGATTTTGGATGCGGCGCACGCGGTCGTGTCGCAAAACGGTGACAGACACGAAAAACGGCTGTTTACCCGTCGAGACGGTGGCGATCCGATTGTGCTTTTCCGGGCACGCGACGACCGCGCCGAAGCCCGTTTTGTCATCGAAACAGTGCTGCGCATGCAAGCGGATTCCGGCTTTTTTCCCGAGGATTTTGCCGTGATCTACCGGACGAATGCGCAATCGTTGCGTTTTGAAGAGGCGCTGCAATCCGTCGGAATGCCGTTTTCCGTCCTCGGAGGAATGCGTTTTTTCGAGCGCGCCGAAATCAAGGACATGGTTGCGTACTTGCGGCTGTGCTTGTCTCCTGACGACGAGCTGGCGCTGCGTCGGGTCATCAACGTGCCGTCGCGTCACATCGGCCAGACGACCGTGGACAAATTGCTTGCGTGGGCCCGCGCCGACGGGGCTTCGTTTTGGAACACCATTCGGCGGGCTGCGACGGAAGAGGGCCTCGTCGCAAAAAAGAAACGGCAGGACTTGGCGCAATTTGTCTCGCTCGTCGAAGAACTTGGAAAGCGGGCCGAGGAGCTTTCCGTGTCGTCGCTGCTGCAAGAAGTGCTCGAACGGACGGGCTATCGCTTGATGCTCAGCACCGGGACGCCCGAGGACGAAGCGAGGCTGCAAAACCTGGATGCCCTGCTCGGTTCGATTGGAGAGGAAGAGCGCGTCGCCGCTGCCACAGTCGCTGCATTTTTGGCGCAACCCAAACCCGACGACGGCGAGGCGTTTCTGTCCGACCCACCGACGGAACTGAAGCTGAGCGACTACCTTGCCCGCGTGTCGCTGCAAACGGGCGACGAAAACCGCAAAGGAAAAGGCGTGCAACTGATGACCGCGCATGTCGCCAAGGGGCTCGAATTTCCCGTCGTATTCGTGACGGGTTTGGAGGAGGGCCTTTTTCCGTCGCTGCGCGCGGGCAATCCGTCCTTGCGGGAAAACGAAGACCAGCGCGTCGGTGAGGAGCGTCGCCTGGCCTATGTCGCTTTCACGCGGGCCAAAACGCAGCTTGTGCTCACTTGCGCCGATCAGCGGTGGCTGTGGGGAGCCAAAATGCAGCCCATGGACATGAGCCGGTTTGTCAAGGCCATTCCGCGTGAGCTTTTGAGCGAGGTCGAGGACCGCTCGGGCTTTCGACGCGGCGCTGTTTCCGAAAAGACGGATGTGCGCAAACGTGCGGTGCGCGACGGCGACGCAGACGAAGCGGTTTGGATGCAGCAAATTCCGCAGGAAGACGCTGAGGCACCGTCTTTTGCATCCACGCAAGCCCCAGCGAGCCTGATCTCCGATTCGACTCGGAGATCGAAGGCCCCCTTCCACCAAGCCGACATCGCCTCCCGTTTCCCGTCACAAGTCACTGACACAGTCTCCGATCGCGATCGGAGGTTCGATTCGGTCGGGCCATCTTCGGACCAAGCAACTTCTGCCGAACCGGCTTCCGACGAAGGTGCCATGGAAGTTCGCGTCGAATACGACGGAGACGTGGCACCTCGGACAGGTCAGCGCGTGTGGCACAAAACGCTGGGTCGAGGCGTCGTCGTTGATTTTTCTGCGTTTTCCGCCGCGTCTTCCCACCCGCGCGCCAAGGTTCGTTTCGACGACGGCCAGGAAAAGCTCGTGGATGCGCGGTTTCTTGAGTTTTCGTCGCGCAACGAAACGGAAGGGATGTAGGTCGTGGCGTCGCTGCGTGTGCATGCTCGGAGGTTTTTGCGCCTGATTTTGAGCCAGCACCTCAGCCCCGTTCGGGTCGCGCTCGCGCTTTGGCTGGGCTTTGTGGTCGGGTTTACTCCTACATTTGGTATCCAATTCTTTCTATGCGCATTGCTTGCCACCGTCCTCCGTTTAAATTTGCCGATCATGTATGCCGCCGCCAACGTCTCGATTCCACCGATGATTCCGCTGATTGGTTTTGCTTCTGTTCAAGTTGGCGAGTATTTGCGTTTTGGACACTTTGTTGCTTTGTCCAGAACCGACTTTGCGGGTGAGCATTTGCATGCTACAGTCGCCCATTTCTTTTATGCGTGGTTGCGCGGCGGCATTTTGCTGGGTTCTGCGGTCGGTGCGGTAGTCGGCGGCGGCGTGTTTTTCTGGCTTCTCCAACGACGTTCTGCGAATCCGACATCCAATACGCAAACCCCTGATTTGCTTGGAAAAACCATCGAACAGGCCGCCACACAGTTCGCTTTTGCGCATCCCAGATACCGCTATTATGCAAGATACAAATATCGCCTAGATCCAGTTTATCGCGTATTGTGCGAACGTATTCCGCAACAGGCAGAACTGATCGATTTGGGCTGTGGTTTGGGCATGCTGGAAATTGCGCTTTCGATGTACAAAAAGGGCAAAACCCTGCGTGGCATCGATTGGGATGCCGAAAAAATCGCTGTTGGAAAACGGGCGGCAGCAAGGTTCCCTCACATTGCTTTGGAACGCGCCGACATCCACACTTTCGAGTTGCCCTCCTGCGATGCGGTCACATTGATTGATGTGCTTCATTATTACGACAGAGAACAACAAGACCAATTGCTCGCAAGGGTTTTTGCTGCTTTGCGCCCAGAAGGTGTTTTGTGGATTCGCGAAACAGACGCCGCCGCACGCAGTGGAATCACGCGACTCTTTGAGCGCATGATGGTGCGTTTCGGTTGGAACATAGGACCGAAAGTGGTTTACAGAACCGTCGTCGAATTGTCACATCAAATTCAGTCGCTCGGTTTCTCGATAGAAACCGAGGATTTGTCCGCAACTACCCACCCCGGAAATGTCCTATTGACTTGCAGAAAACCAGCAGATACCGGTTTTCGTGGTCCGCAGGGCTCAGGAGAAAACCCGGGTGATTTGGTCTAGTGTTGGTAGGACTGATTGCGCAGAATGTTGCGTTGTGACTGATCCGTCAACGAAAATCCATTGGATTGATGGAACGAAGAAGCCGAATCATTTGCACAACTTGAGTCGTTCGCAGCCAAACGCTCTGGGCAAGTGGCTTGAATGTACTCAAGGTCCGTCAAAGCCCCTGTGACGCTCGCGTCTGCCTTCAGCCAACGAGTGTGTTGAATGCAGTGAGCACCATCGGGTCTCCAATCCGCTTCAAGCGTGTTGCCCGCCAGATTGTCAGGCGTCATGATTCCATACGTGTCATAGATATCGATGGGCGTTCCATTTGCCGTGTGTGGAACGCCATTTCCACAATAGTCAGCGCGAACCAGCCGCTGGCAAGATTGATGGGAAAGGCCAAGATCGCGAGTTCTTGTCGTTCCGCTATAAGTTTCTTGGTAGCTTTGGTTATAAACCTGATACCCGAACATCACGCACTTTCCGAGTGCCGCATTCACGCAGGTCATGCTGAACCGAGAGGCGTCCCCTGCTTCACTGCCGGTGGTCAGCAGGTAGGACTTCTGAATTGGAATGGCAGCGATCGGATTTCCGCCGGTGTCGGTTCCGCAAATCCATTCATACTGGCCAGTTTCCTCGTTGTAGTGTTTCAGGTTGTACAGGTTCTTTCCGGCACTTGCGCTATAGAATACGGTATCGACTTTGATGGGAACAACTTCGCCGGTTTCGTCTTCTGCATCCATATCTGCGTTGTTCAAGTCGAGAGCAGAAACCGT
Source organism: Pseudomonadota bacterium (assembly GCA_035328405.1). Taxonomy (GTDB): domain Bacteria; phylum Myxococcota_A; class Polyangia; order Palsa-1104; family JAEUJZ01; genus JAEUKA01. The sequence goes on from DAOLIT010000027.1 coordinate 9,781, forward strand.
AATTTGCGTATCTTCTCGTGTGCCGGTGATGTTTGTTCCGCTGATCTGAACGCCATTCATCCGCACGCCGTTCATCCGCACGCCGTTCATCCGCACGCCGTTCATCCGCACGCCATTCATCCGTACGCCGTTCATCCGCACGCCGTTCATTCGCACGCCGTTGAGTTGTGTCCCATTATCGACTGTACTGCTTTGCCATTGCGCAGCAAGTTCTTCGTCGGTCAGAACGTGGGTGGCTTGTCCGCATCCAAGTGCAAAAGTCAGACAAAGAGACAGGTTTGTCACGGTAAATTTCTGCATGAGATTTCTTCCTCCGACTTTGGAGAAAGCACGCCAGGTGCCATCCGATGTATCCGTTTGTTTGGTGCGACGCCCAGGCATTGAACCAAACGGTACAGGATCTTAACATGCATGAATTGTTGCACAGATCGATGAATGTGGTGCAAGAGACTACTTGATTGGCCAAGGAAGGCAAATGCGGATACCCAGGTCATTGCTGCGAAACGCTGGTTCGACCGCATTTCGGTTACTGGTTCGTGCCGTGATGGCGTCGAAGAAGTTGCTTCCACCCCGAATCGCAATTTCATCTGGGGCAATCGATGAGATCATAATATCCCAAGTACTACCCACCATATCAGCCACCCCGAATGGGCTATTCGACAACGGATGCGAGCCTATTTCATCTGGCCCCATGCTCGTCGGAACTTTCTGATACGTTTCATCGTATGAAGCATCCTCTGGATTCAAGATATTGCCGTGTGGATACTCACGCTCATCAGCACCTTTTGCGGCTCGTTCCCATTCGTGTTCTGTGCATAATCGTGCTCCTTTGAGCTTATTCGTTTTTCCAAGCCAATCTATGTAAGACATTACGTCTTCATAGGAAATTCCAGCGATGGGAAATTTCAACCAATCTTGCGTCTTTCGGATCTGACGGGTTGTAAATGTAATGTACTCGCCTTGTGCCGCAGAATAGGTAACAGTTTGTGGCTGAATCTGAAGTTTCCAGATGTCTTTGCCAATCTGTTTAAGTTCTAACGAACCACCCAATCCACCGCCTCTTGCGACGCTTGGTGTTCTCTTTTTTCGATCGGCGGGAGGCAGTGCATTGAGATATTCGATCCATTCACCGAACGTCGTTTCATTTTGCGCAATCAAGTAAGGTTCAAGCGTGACCCGATGAACGGGAGCCGTTCCAAAAAAATTCTTTCGCAGGGTTTCATCTTGGCCATAGCCGAACAAGAAACGACCTTTGGGAACAAAGACAAAACCCTTGGGGATGTCCTCTCGTTTGGGCAAAGCAAGGTCTATGGAAAATCGTTCGCCTCGTTCGAGCAAAATGGGGTATCTTACATCGACTCGATCAGCAGCAATGATGGTGATTAGATATGAACCTGCGGGAATGGACTCGTCCGAAAACGGTGTCATTCCAAGCTCTTTCGGTGTAGTCAGGGACTTTCTCCCGTTTTCCTCGTCTACATATTGTTGTATTTGAACCATGGCACTCTGCGGCGTTGTTGAAATTGACAATTTTGCGGGTGCATTCCACAACGCCTGCAATTTTCCACTCTTGTCGTACCGCGACATTCTTTCAATGAGTTCATCTCGTTTGTCTTTTTGTCGATCGCGTTCTGCATTGAGTGCGCGGCGGTATAGAGAAAGAGCTAGTTGTTCACTGACATCAACACGGTGAATATCTAGGTTCAAAGCAGATTCAAGAATTTGTGCGGATCGATTGTAAGACTTGTCGGCCTGTTGAGCCAGTTTTCTCGCTTGCGCCCAGTGCTTTTCACCTTCCTCTTTGTTTTTGTGATCGAATTGTTCAAAAGACGCTGTTCGCAGTCGATTGGTTTCAATATCAAGCCGTTCTGCGATTTGAAGGGCTGCGTTCGATTGTGCGACGAGATCGGCGATTTGACGGTCTAGTTTTCGCCGTGCTGTGATTTGAACGCCAACATATCCACATACAAGCAGAACGGGAATCATCAAAAGGGCAACTTGGCGCAAACGACGGGCGCGTTTTTGGGCGGATCGCGAGGCTTCGACAAATTCGATTTCTTTTGGAGAATAATCTTCCGGTTCAAGCAATGCCAGCTCGACCATTTGCTTGGCAGACCAGAGTGCATCTTTGCTTTTGTGCAAACGATTCCACTCTTGTGTGGCTTGTTCCAAACGGTGTTTTACGGCGCGGCGTTCAGCGTTCTCGTCGAGCCACCGTTTCAGCGTGCCCCAACCCTTGATGAGGGCTTCGTGGGCAACTTCGTACGCGCTGCCCTCGGGGGTTTCGCGTGCGACCAAGAGACGGCCTCGGACGAGCATTTCGAGGACGTTTTTGGCGTTGGGGTCCCCGAACGTAAGCTCGTCGATGGTGCGACGGGCGCGGGTTCCGTCGATGGTGACGAGGGACATGAGCTGGCGACGAGCGAGGCCTCGGCGTTCTTGGGGAAGAGAACCCATCAAATGATCGGCGTGCCGAGCGAGCGCACCCATGACACCGCCGATGGATTCGAGGGCTTTGGCGGTGATGCGGTTGCCCTGGCGGACATCCCACAACTCGGCGAGCGCAAATTGCAAAAGGGGCAAACCGGAATCACTCTCGGCAGTGGAATCGACGAGGGCATCGACCATCTCGTCGTTTTCAAACATCACACCTTTTAACTGCGCAGGACCAGTGACGGCCTCTTTGAGCTTGTCTTTGCCCATGGGCCGCAACAGAAACAAGCCGCGGTTGATGTCGTCGCCGATACCGGGAACGGTTGCGATGCGCGAGACAAAATCGGCGCGGACGGTGGCCAAAATACGCAACTGTCCGGCTTTTTGGGAAAGCGCGCTGAGGGCTTCACCAACGAGCTGGGTTTCGTAGGCGCTCGAAACGGTGACGAGTTCCTCCATTTGATCGATGAAGAGGAGGAGGCTGGTTTTGGGCGGCAGCATGTTGCGGAGCACGCGCGGAAACGACGACGGGTCCGTCTTGATGGCGGCGATGAGAGGCTGTTCGTCGCGGCCCAAGGCCAGTGCGATGGCTTCGCACAACGCGCGCAGGGGTTGTCGGCCCGGCATAAACGTCGCGATGTTGTACTGGAGGTGGTCAGACAGCGCACCTTCTTTGACGGCGGGCAACACACCGGCTCGACAGATCGAGGATTTTCCGACGCCAGAATCGGCGGCAACGAGGACGAAAGACTCGGTGCGCAAGCGATCGATGAGGGTCCCGATTTCGGATTGGCGACCGAAAAAGAGGGCGCGGTGTTGCGGCTCAAATGGCAAAAGGCCGCGATAGGGATTCCCTTCTGGAACGGAGGGGCTTTGCGTCGAAGGGGCCAGGTGTTCGAGCGCGTCTCGTAGGTCGTCGGCGGACACGTACCTTTTTGACGGATCGCGCAGCAGACACTTGTCAATCACGGACGCAAACCGAGGGTCCACATTGGGCGCAACAGACGACAGGGACGGGGAGTCCGTCGTCGTGACCATGCGGTGCAGCTCCAATAGCGACGTGTTGTAGTGCGGCGGCTTGCCATAACAGGCCTCGTACAACACAGCCGCCAGGGAATAGAGATCGGACTGGCGCGTTGCGGGTTCTCCCTCGAATACTTCGGGGGCCATGTACAGCGGTGTGCCTTTGATGGTGCTCGATCGCTCGACGGGATCGGCCCGCCACACGTCGTCGCTGTGCGCAGAGGCCTCGCGCACCTCTTGGCCAAAGGCGATCGCAAGGCGATTTTGCGCGGATATTTTGTCTTTGCTTGAATCCGGTGATTCTTGGGCGGGCAAACCACTGGCGTCGGTGGAAACGCGATTTTTTCCGCGCGCAACCGGCGTCACCTCTCGCGACACGGAAAGCTGTGCGTCGCGGGCTTCCTGTTCGACTTTTTGTGCCTGTGCGGCCACAAGAGCAGGACGTGCCTCGCCGTGAGGCCCCACGGTGGCGGCGAGCAAATCCACCGAATCAGTCGGGGCCCGTTCGTCCTGCGACATCTTCAATTCGGCCTCGGCGATTTCGTCCAAACTGATCGCCTGCGACCGGTTTGCATCCGTCAACTTCGCAAGACCGAAATCCAGAAGTTTCACGCCTCCGTCCGTCGGCAACATCACATTTCCCGGTTTGAGATCGCGGTGGAGGACTCCCCGACGGTGGGCAGCGGACAGACCTCGGGTCAGGCCGATGGCCATGTCGAGCACCTGTTGCCAAGGCAGCGGTTTGGTGGTCCGCTCGAGGCTTTGCCCGCGCAAATACTCCTGGATGATGTACGGACGGCCCTCGATTTCGCCGACGCGGTACACCGTCACGACGTTGGGATGTTGGATGCGGGCTGCGGCGCGGGCCTCGGTCAGGAATTGCTCGCGCGACATCAGGTCAGGATTGAAGGCCGAAATGAACTTGATGGCGACGGCGCGATCCAAAAGCGTGTCGTGACCCAGGTAGACCGCGCCCATTCCTCCTCGACCGAGCGGCCAAAGCAGCCGGTATTCATCGAACGACTTGGGCGGCGTCCAATGCGCAAACGTACTGACCTTTGTCTCGCCTACAGTCCCCATGCTCAGCTCAACCTTGAGTCCCAATCTTTAACCGTCGCATTTGGCTTGTCTTTGCGTCAATGGTCACGTGCATTTTTGAGACCGTGGTGGTTCCTTTCTGGGACCAGCGAGCGAACATGGACCTGCATGGACCTGCATGGACCTGCATGGACCCACCCAAAGAGGGAGCCTTGTCCCTACGGTTCTTCCTGGTGCCGGTTGGCTTTGGTAGTCCGCCGAGTCTTTTCATCCGCTGCAAGCTGCTTCAAAATCGACGCACCATGCAGCCGGAATGATCGGCTTGCCTGCCTGAAAAGGAGTTTCCAAGATGGCTCTCGAGTACACCCTTGCGATGGTCAAGCCCGATGCCGTGAGCAAAGGCCATTCGTGGCACATTATCCAGGACATGGCTTCGTCGGGACTCAAGCCAGTGGCGTTGCGCATGACCCGGCTTACCAAGGACCACGCCAAGACGTTTTACGCAGTCCACGCTGGAAAAAAGTTTTTTGAATCGCTGACGGACTTCATGTCCTCGGGCCCGATCTTGGCGCTGGTGTTGGAAGGCGACAACGCGATCAAGCGGTATCGCGATCTGATGGGGGCGACTGACTCGAGAAAGGCAGCGCCGGGCACACTGCGCGCGAAATTTGGAACCGATGTCGGACAGAACGCCGTCCACGGGAGCGACTCCCCCGAAAACGTGCGACGCGAAGCCGGTTTCTTCTTTTCAGGCGTCGAACTTTCGCTCCTCGGAATCCAGTTCGATGCCGTCGGAGCGACGACTCCGCCCGCAACAGCGCCGGCTGGGGCATCACCGCCGCCGACGCCACCGAAATAACGCGCGGCCAAAACCGCGTCGGGACATCCACCTCGAAAATGCTACTTCGAGGATTGGAAGATAAACGGATAGGCAAACTGCACCTCGCCGCCGCCCTTCGGGGCCGGAAAACGCCACGATTGGGCTCGCTCGACGATGCACTTCGCGAAGTCGTCGTCATGCACCGTATCGACTTCGATTTCGACGTGACTGACTTTTCCCGCCTGATTCACCGAAAAGCGCAGCGTAATTTTCCCCGCCAGCGACGCATTTCGTTTCAGCGCAGCTTCATAGCAAGCCACCATCGCTCCCCGATACTGGCGAATCTTGGCGGCCACTTGCCCCGGATCGAGATCGCCCGGGTCCAAATCCTGCGGTGCGCTGTCCTGAACCACCGCACGCACCTTTTTTTCCGTTTTCTCCCCCGTCGAAACGCCTTCCCGAGGACCGCTCGTCGTGATCGCACCAATGCTCTGGCTTTGCCCTGTGCCGTCGCCACCGCGCACGGAACCCAAACCCGTCTGTCCCGTCACGGGACCCACGCCGCCCACCTCGCGGAACACTTTGTCTGGATCGCCGTCGCCAGAACCCTCTTTCAGCGCATCCGCCAGCGCGCCGTCGGGCCCTTTCGCCGTCAGCATCTTGAGCACACCCATCGACGAAAGCTGTTGTTCCATTTTGGCGCGTTGTTCTGCCGCCCGAGCCGCTGCCACCGCCGGATCTTCTTCCTTTTTCGGCTGCGTCGCCGCCTTCTCGTTTGCCGCCGTTTCGACTTTCTTCTTGTCGTCTGGCTTTTTCTCGTCCGGCTTTTTCGCCTCCGGCTTGGCTGTGACCTGCGGTTTCGGCGGCTCGGCTTTTTTGGGGGCCAGCATCTTCACGAAACGCTCGGGAATTTCTTCGATGCTCGACGGTTTGGGCCGCTCCATCGCTCGCAAATACACAACAAACGAAAAGTGCGCCAAAAATGAACCCAGCGCGACCTGGGCCAGTCGTTTGTCGAGGGTCGTCAAGAGTTGAGGCCGCAGCGACAAAGGAAGTTGCGGACGCGGTGCGATGGGCGGGGCATCCACAAGCTGAAACAGCAGCTTCAAATCGCCAAAACGCAATTCCCCTTTTGCCGACGAAGAAAGCGGCAGGCGATAGACCTGCTTGTGTCGAATCGCGTCTCCGTCGTCGATGAGCTGTTGCAAACCGACCAAGTGATCCCAAAGAGCGACCCGGCCTTTGTGGTGCTCCGCGAATTGCAGCTCCCAACCTTTTTCCCCAGACAAAAACAGCGTTGCGCTCGACCCCAATTCCTCGACGGGCGGAACAATGATCGTGCAATCGCTCTTTTTGCCGACGCTGACCTCCCGAGGCGTGCGGAACAAACGCTCTTCCAGCGGTTTGCCCGCAAGAAAAATCCCCACCCGCAGGGCTTTTGAAAGCTCCTCGCCGCTGCTCGGTTCGTCCTCGGTTCGGTCGTTAAAAGCTGAGGTCATCGTCGAAACCCTAAAATGGCGGTGCCTTCACCGCAGCGCCAATTTTTGGCAAAAAACTCTTGCTGAGCCCGGCGTAGTCATACCGAATTGCCGCGCGACGCAGCACGTAAAACGCTGCTGGTTTTTGCATTTGGCCTTCCACCACAAGCCCTTCGGTGATGCGGAACAACTTTGCTCCCGTCGCTGTGCGCTCAACTTTCACGGAAGAAGCCTCGGTGGTCTCTTTGTTCGCGGCTTCGCTTTTGGGAGCTATTCCGTCCGTCGGGGCCGCGTTTCCTTCTGCTTTTGCCGTCCCCTCTTTTGCCACAGAGTCCGCCTTTTCCGGGCTCGCTTTTTCCGGGTTCGCTTTTTCCGGGTTTGCTTTGTCGGTGGCCGACTTTTCACTCGGCGCAGCCTCGGAACTGTTTGAGGGTCGCTCCACAACAGGCTCTTCTGCCGATGCGACCGAACCCCAAACGAGCGCAACGCTGACCGCGATAAGCGATTTTGTTGAAATCATCGCGCGCCTCCTGCCGTCGAAGGTGTCTTCTTCTTTTGCCGTCGCTGCTCTCGTTCCAGCGCCGCACGAGCTTCCTTGATATACGCTTCCGCAGCCTCGTCTTTCGAGCTTCGCGCACCCGCCGTATCCAGATAGCTCTCCAAATAACGAATCGCTACCATCTTTTGACTGATTGCATCAAATCCTGGCATAGATGGTGCATCCAAATACAAAATTCCAAGATTAAATAGTGCATCTTGGTTTTGCGGTTCGTCCGACAACACTTGCTTGTAGGCCGTTTCTGCTTCTGCATAGCGTTTCATGCCACGCAAAGCAGATCCATAATTTAGCTTGGTGCCTGCCAAGCCAGGCAAAAGAACCGTCGAGCGTTCGCACGCGAACAAAGCTCGTTCATGGTTCTTTGCCAACAGATACATCGCCGACAAATTGTGCCAAGCCAATCCAAATCCAGGATCTAGCTCTGTCGCTTTCTTGATCGCCGCAGTTGCCGCAATTCGATCTTCTTTTGCCAAAGCCAAATAACCAAGCAGCAAAAACGCTTCTGCATTGTTCTGGTCTTGCGCCTGGGCAATGCCAACTACTGATGCGGCCAATTCATGTTTTCCCTGGAAATAATATGCAGTAGCCAGCGTCAACATCGACGGAACGTGGTGATCGTCTTTGCTGAGTGCGAGTTTTGCCAAAACAATCGCATTTTCATGTTGGCCAGCGTGCAAAGAAACGCGAGCTTCCTTGGCAAGTTTGGCCAATTCGCCACTGCCTATTTCTGCAACTGGGCCCGAAAGGGTCAATTGTTTTGCAACATGTTCGTCTTTGATCAGCGGGAAAACATCTGGCTTGTACGCATTTGCTCGTTGTCTTGCCAGTTTCGTCCACTGATTTGCAACACCGAGTTTGGCTGCCTGTTCCAAAGTAACTGCATATCTTTGGCTGGCCTTTTCTTCGATACCCGAGACGTTTTCTTCGATTTTGTTTTTGTACAAATCGCAGGCTTCGGTCCCGAGCCGACGGACTTCTGGCGGGCAAGGCGCAGCGAGCATTGCCTTCGCATACAGCTCAAACACATAACCCATTCTGAAATACGCAGCCAACGTGTGGTTCGCGCGTTTGTATGAAAGAACTTTATCGTATACCGAAACGGCTTCTTGCACTTTCTTATTGAAGGCGATGATCGATGCTTCCAACTCTTTGCCGCTACCGCCGACTTTTTGCCGTTCAACCTCTTGCAGTTTTTGTTCAGCCAACGCAAAGGCGGCTTCTGCGGCGTATTCCGCAGCATCGGAACCAGGCGTTAACTTTTGGCCGATCTGAGCGGCTCGCCTGAGGTTTTCCGTTGCGTCAAATGGATTGCCGAGTTTTTGTTGTGCGCGAGCAAGTCGGACATGTGCCTCGACGATTTGGTGCAAAAAGCCAGCCTTTTGCCCAACCCGGGCAAGAAACTGCGCAAATTCCTGCTCCGCGCGAGATGCAGGCCCAAGTTTTTCGATCGCAAGCGCCGCGCGGAAATATGCGGTCGTTGCTTCCTCTGGCGTAGCTTTTTCGTTTTGCGCGTATTGCTTCCACAAATCCGCCGCCAGCGCATACCGCTGATCGTTTTCGCCAATCAACGCGGCATTGTATAGCGCATCATGACGATGTGGCGATGTTTTGAAGCGTTGCTCAGTACCCAATTGCTGATATGCTGTGACGGCCTTGTCAAAATCAAAAAACCGTTGATGATTCACGGCAGAACGAAACAGAGATTCATCGACAAGTTTGCTTTGTGGATATTCTCGGACGATGCGTTCATACGTTTCTGTTGCTGCGCCGTACCGTCGGTCGCTTTCTTGTGCAACTGCCGCGTTGAAAAGAGCTTTGTCAGCGTCGGTACCGTGAGGATCTTGCGCGACAACCTCGATAAACAACGCCGCTGCATCAGCATAGCGTTTTTGGGAAAGATACTGCTCGGCCTTCTTGAAACGAACTTGCTGCGAGAGTTTTTGAATCGATCCTTGCTGCGATTTTGCAATTTGCGAAGTCCCGCCGCAATTTCGTTCTTTGAGTCGAGAAGTCCATTCCTCCAATTTTTCCAAATTGCCTTCGATGTTATACGAAACCAAAATGGCATTTCCCGCGTCCACCGCGCGTTCGTCCTTGCAAAACCTGCTTACAAGGTCGGACATTCTCACTCGCATCTGCTCAAAACGCAGGTAGCGCAAATCAATTTCCGCTGCCTTATATGAAAACAAAGGAATTTTCGGAGAAACTGGAAACAACAACACAAATCGATCATAGGAAGATTGGAGTTTAGCAACTCCATCGGGCAACGTAACTTGCACAACCGGAGTTGTTACTTTTCCCATTTGAGGCAACGGTGGTTCCGTTTGCCCACTCTGTTTGTAAAAATCCGCAACGACGAATTCGCGGGCTTTGATGACTCCATACGCGGAATCTTCTGCGTATTTGCCTTTTGAATCCATATCACGGACTTTTTCATAAGCTTCTGCAGCTTCCGGAAATTTCTCGCCGAAAAAGAGAGACTCCGCGAGAAAGTAGCTGTATTCGTAACGATCTTTGCTGCTGGGATGTTGCTTCAAATAGGTATCATAAGAATTTGCCGCTTGGCGATATTCTTCGACGGCTAGTTTTTTCAATGCAGGATCATTTTTCGCTTGCGCTTCTTCGCGCAGTTTTTGCGCACTCTCATGGCGTCGCAAAACGACATTCATCAGTGCAAGATCCGCAAGTTTGAGCCCATCGGTCAACGCTGCATCGTTATCGCGGTTTTGCTTGGCCCATTCGCTTCCTTCCATATAGGTGCGAGCAAGTTGTTCGCGTTCACGCAAAGCCTGTTCAAAGTTGCGCAATCTCTCCATCGCAAGGACAACGCGCTCTTGCAGACGAGGATTTTCCGGCGCAAGCGGCCACGTCGCTATCGCCATGCGGTAGACCTCAGCGGCGCGGCCATACTCGGTGCGGTCGAACAGCACGTCGCCCATCCGCTGGAAAACGCTGCGGACATGCGGCTCGGCTTCACGCCCTTTGTAGAACAACTCGGCGCGCGCAAGGCCCGCAATTGGATCATCTTTGCCATCGCCATTCCAATCGCGTTCAGCAAAGGAAAGCGCCAAATACTGGACCGACTCACTGCGAAGGGCGAACCCTTCTTTCTTTCCGGGATCGCCGAGTTTTTTTTGGTCCGCGAGTACAACCAACTCGTCAAAACGCTTCACAGCGTCGGAGAACCGGTCTAAGCGATAAAAAGACCAAGCTAGTTTGTAAAGTGCTTTGTCGAAATAGGGCGAATCACGATATGGAATGGCCTGTTCATAAGCATAAATAGCCGCGTCGAGTTCTCCTCTGTCGAAATGGTGTTCGCCAAGCCTCGTCCACGTTTCGGCCAGAATCTTCGCGTCGCTTTTCATCGGTTCGCAACCATCGTACGGCGGCTTGTTCTTGCGACCGACGGGCGGCGCGACGGGACCGACAGGCGAATACTTGTTTTGGCACAACAAACCGAGAAAAGCCTGGCGCGCTTCCTCGTCGTGGTCCATTTCGCCCAAGCAATATCCGAGCAGATACGCGGCCAAATGGCTGTTTCGGTACGACGGAAAATCGCGCAGCAGCCTTCGGTACAAATCAACTGACGGTGCGTAGTCGGGAAGCGCGACCATCTCGCCAGCTTGGCTTTTTGATTGGCTGATAAACACTTCGTTTGTGCGCTCAAAATGCAGCTCAGCGAGTCGAAACATGGCGTCGGGCGAAAAACGCGGATGTTGGGGATACAGACGAAGAAAATCCTCAAGCGACGCGATGGCCAGGCCGCGAAGTTCTTTTTCTTTGGCCTCTTCTTTGCTCAAACGCTCGGCAAATTCCTGTTTGAGTTCCGCTCGCCGCGTTTTGTATCCGTCGCGGCCCAGTTCATCCAGCGCACGCTTGTAACTGCGCGCAGCCTCGTGATAGCGACGAAAATCTCCCGCAAATTCCATCGGAAAATCGCCGGGTATGGAAATGTCAGCCAGTTTTGACGCCGGCTCTCCGGTCTTTGGGACCTTGGTCAAGCCAGCGGGAGCCGCAAATTCCTCGTCGAGAAGCCGCAATTCTCGCGTTTGGTCGGCTTGGATTTGCGCCAGCTCATCGTTTGATTTTTGCCTGCGAGCCCACGCGACCTCGGCCAGGCCAGCCTGAGAGTGAATCCACAGTTCTTTGAACGCCTCTGCCGTCTGAGAAAAACGCAAAAACGCGGCTTGCCCTGCGATTTGCGCGGTTTCGGTTTGAAGCTTGTTCAGCGCCGCTTTCTGTTTCTCGACCTGTTCCCGCTCGGCTTGAAACAGGGTTTGCATGTTTCCGACGCGCATGTCCAACAAGCGATCGAGTTTTCCGATGGTATCGAGCAAGCGTTTCTCGACGGAAGCCATCCGGCCAAGCGCAGCCAGAACTTCATCGGCTTGTGTTCGTTGCGGCACACCCAATCGAAGCAACAAGTGCAAATAGAGGGTTTGTTCTTCCTCCAAAAGACCGACATGTAGCCGCCGCGCGCTGCTCGTTCCGTCGAGAGCATCGTTTCCACCTGTCGGTTCGGAAACGCCCTTGGCGACTTGCGCCCTTTTCTGAGCGAACCCCTCAAGCTGTTGTTTTTCGTCGGGAGTGGCCTGGTTTTGGACCAACGTGTCCAGTCGCTCGGCCCCAGCACGGTGCAGGGCAATCAAATATCGATAAAGCGCCAGTGAACGATTGCGCGGCTCGACAAGATTTGCAGTGGCTCCATCGGGAATGTTGGCTTTTTGCTGCTTCTCCATGTTTTGAAGAAGCACTTCCTGCTCTGCAATCGACGAGGCCGTGGTGTAAAACTCGCGGTCCATGGCCAGAAGGTCGGTCAATACCTCGTCGGTGCGCAGCGAGTACAAAAGGGATTGCGGCACCAAACTCGACAACGAAAGCGGGCCTTTGTGTGAACCGAGTTGCTCGCGCAGCCGATTGACAAAAACCGGTGCATTGGCCAAATCGAGCTGGATTTTCTCGACGAGCGGCTTCAAATCCGCGTGTGCCGTCGCGAAGTGTTCGTGCGCAAGGTCGGGTTCTCCCCGTCGCAAGAGCAAATCGCCAAGCAACAAACGCGCCTCAGCGACGGGAAGGACCGTTTGCGGCTCATCTCGATAAGCCAGCAGCAGCAACTTCAGCGATTGTTCGGCGCGCTCGGTGTCGTCGGCTCGAAGGGCAGCCCACGACGCTTCATAAATCGCGTCTTTGAACAAATTGCTTTTCTGAGAGATGTGCAGATACGCCTCGTACGCGCGTTTGCTGTCGGCGCGTTCGTGGTAGATGCGACCGACGGCCATGTGCGCAAGCTCGACGACGCGCAGGTCATCATCTCGACGAGCCAAAGGACGCTCGGTCAACGCTTTGAACACCGTCAAGGCTGCGTCGAGCTTTTCCATTTGCACTTGCAACGCACCCAAAATGTACTGCGCTCGGTAAAAATACGGGCTCGTCTCACCGACGGAGGCCAGCCATTTTTGAGCCGAAACAGCGTCTTTTCGGACAAAAAGCAGCTTTCCGGCGGCATACGCAGCACTCTCGGGGCGAAGTTGAGGCGGAATGGCGTCCAACTTTGCGAGCCAAGTTTTCTCGTCTTCGTCGGTGGGAAGCTGCACGGACAGCGCCAAAATGCGGACAAGCGTACGCGCATCTTGCGGGTGTTTTTCGACGAGCCGACCCAAAACCCGTTTTGCTCCACGCAGGTCGCCCTGTTCCGAGAGCGCATCTCCGAGCAAGAACATGGCCTCAGGATCGTTTTCAATTTCTGGGGAACGGGCCATCGCCTCAGCGACGAGCGTTCCGGCGGCAGCATAGAGTTTTCGTTTTAGAAGTTCCTGCGCGCTCAAAAAAAGCTGCCTCGGCGTCTGCGGTTCGGTCGCTGAAAAGCTCCGCTTCGCCTTTGCGGAAGACTCGTTTCCCGTCGGAAGGCTTCCTTCGAGCGATTGCAACGCCGCTTCCAACTGGTCGAGTGCCTGCGAAAGCGGGATCGCAGCCTGTTCGGTGGCGGTTCCTCGACGAGAACTGACCTGCGGTGCCAAAAAACCGAGCATTCCCAAAAAGCCCCACGTCAGAAAACGCCGCGAAAAAAAACGCGGCAGGCGGAAGGACGGTATGCAAGGCGGGCGCTGCACGTCAGTTGGCCTTTTTCGTGCTCTCGACGCGGAAATCAAAACTCGGACGGTCTTCGACGCGCGTAAGAAGCGGGTTTCCTTTTTCGCGGCAGACGACATTGACCCGCGTCGTTTGGCCGTCTGTTGCCGAAAAGCGGTGCGCAGCCTTGGCCGTGAACGTGTACTTGTCGTAGTACGAAAACACTTTGTTCCCGTCGCCGCGATACACGGCAACTACAGCGAGGGTGTGGTCTCCGGGGCGAACATTTCCGTCATAAATGGTTTGTTCCTTCGACGGAGCGATGCGTCCTACATCCAGGTTGCGCACAAACACTTCGCGACCGTCGAGCTGATAACTGACCTTGACCCACTGAAAAAGCCGACCCATTTGGTCAGACTGCACGACGACGAGTCGCGCACCGCCTTGCGCGGAACCGAGAAGTTTTTCCGTCAGCAACGTCAACCGCGCTTTGCTGCGAAAAACCTGGTCTCTCAGTTCGCGAGTGCGACGATCCAATTCTTCGACGGAATTCGCGTCGGCAGACACGGGAGCCGACCTTGTTACGCTCGCATCCTCGATAGAAATTTCTGTTTTGGCAGGGGTTGCAGCAGAAGAGGCCGAACGCTCAGAAATCGTCGCATTCGGCGAAACGTCCTGTGCAAACGCGCTGGCCACAGACGAGAACCAAGCCAGCAGAAAGACCGCTAAGGCCACCACGCCAAGCAGGGCGGAGCGGGCTGTTTTTCGTCTGACTGGCTGCGTCGGAAACATAAGCTGCGCCGATTATAGCAGCCTGCTCGAAAGCAAAGCACATCGGTTCATTGGGGCTGCGCGGCCTGATTTCGTTCGTGGAGCGCGCAAGTCGCGGCCATCATCCACAACGAAAAAGCTGTCCGCAGAAGCGAAATCCCTTGGCGAACCAAAAACGCTGCCAAAACCAGCATTTTCGCGTCGAGCCTGGCGGTGATTCCTCTTCCGAACCACCACATGGCGGCGTGGACCGTGAGGGAACAAATCGCGAGGGCCATCCCAAAAAGCCACGCGGGTCGCTGGGCAAGCGCGTAGAAACCAGCGCAAATTGATTTCCACGTAGAAAGTCTCTCGTCGTCGAGTTTTTGCAATCGAGCCAGATTCAGCCACACGCTGGCAACACTCCAAGCGAAACCCACACACACCGCCACAGTCAGCAAACGTGCGACAACAGAGTCCCATGGAAGCCCGGTAACCGCTTTCCAACCGAGCGCGAAACCCGCCGCGATGCTGGCGAGCAACACGAGCGGCACGCGGACCAAAAGCGCAAACATCAAGTCCAGTTTCACCATCGGGACTGCCGTTTCTGCGGCCCTCACCAGGAAGGTTCCCGTCGGTGCATGTCGTGGCGCGTCTTTGGATCTCAGCCGAGACAGAACCGCGCCGGACAGCATCGCGTGGAGCACAAGAAACGCGACGCCAACGACGATCGCGACGGTCATTGCGGCTCTCCAAGCAGAGGTGTTGTCGGCGATGATTTCCACGAAACCGACATCGTAGCGGCCTCGGGCGATCCGTTCAGCAAGAGGCCGGAGCGACAAAACGTCGCGCAACACCACGCGGGCTGGCAATAGCGCAAAAAAAGTTGTGCTCAAAGACAAGAACCACAGGCCCAACACCAGCCAAGGCGACGCACAAAGTCGGCCAAAGCTCGTACGTAAGATGTCAAAAAAACCGGCTCTTGAAGAACCCGTTTCCGACGGAAAATTGGATGTCGTCTGCATCATCAGGTTCCTCGACTTTTACAACGTCAGCAGATCTAGAAGCGTTTGAAAAAAGCCCTGAAAGGTCAGCGCAAGTCGATTGACAGGACGCAGGTTGGGTTTGGTCAAAAGTCCGTTGTTCAAACGCTTCTCGTCGAGAGCCAGCTTGAACTCTGGATCAATCTCGGCCTGTTTGACGGGCGCTCGACGGTAAAAATACAGGATTTTCAACCGTTCCTCGGGGTGAGCCACTTGCTCGGCGTAGGTCCATGTGTGCTTCTCTTGCGAACCGTCCCCAAACTTCACCGTCACGTCCACCGGATACAAAAACTCACCGCGCCGTCGCAAAAAAACCACGCTGTCCCAGTTCTTGTACTCTTTGGCCAGCTCAGCGTCGGTTTTTTTTGCTGTTTTCTCGGGCTGGGCAAGTTCATGTCTGCCCGCCGGCTTTCCGACGCACGCGGCTTGATTGGCTTCTTGAATGTCGCGCAGCCAAGGTTCGCGCTCGGCTTCCGTCGTGTGGCCGGGCAGCACCGCAGGTTTGGGCGGGCAATCCCACAAACCGTAGGCCAACTCGTGCTTTTGGTTCTGGATCTCGGCCACTTCATAATCAGCGACGCGGGTGCTGTACACCGCTTGCTGCCAAAACCACGTCAGGTCCTCGCCTGCACCCTCGCTTATCGCGTTCATGAAATCCGTCGGACGCGGCTTTTGAAATCGGTATTTTTGGGCGAAGGTACGCATCGCTTTGTGCATTTTTTCGTCGCCAAGATGGTTTTCCAAACTGCGCATCATGAGCGACGTGTAGCCATACGTCATGGACGAATACGTCCGTCCGTCGAGCTTTCGACTCATGGAAGCGAGCGGCATTCGTCGAACGACGCCTCGGGTCGCAAGAAAATCCAGATCGCGATCGCCGATGCAGAAGCCGCCCCATTCGAGGGTGGTGCAACCTGACGGATACATCCGATCGACGGCCCAAGCGGTGAAAGTCTGAGTCAGCCCCTCGTCGAGCCAGGCGTCTTCCACTTCGTCTGAACCAATCATCAGCGGAATCCATTGATGGCCAAATTCGTGGGCGTCGGTGGCTTCTAGCCAGTGCATTCCGTTCGGAAACGGAGTGAGCCAGCTTGTGATGAGCTGCGGGTATTCCATTCCTCCCGCCCCGCCAGCGTCGTGAGGCGGCATGATCACGGTGACTTGCTTGTACGGATACGGAAAATAGCGTTGTTCTCCCTCGAGAATCGCCGCGCGGACGCTCTCGATGTGCCTGGACGTTTGCGACGCCAAGCCGGGCTGATTCAGCAACCGAACCGTGACTTCTCCAAGGGAATCCGAAACCGTTGCTTTGGTTTCAACAAACCGAGGGTCAGCAAACCAAGCAAAATCCCGCACGTCGTCGGCGCGAAACGTGATTGTTTTTCGTGTCCCGTCGCTCTGCTCGCCGACTTGCACGCCGGTTGCTCCGACGACAAAACGCGCTGGCACATCAACCGTCACATCGTAATTGCCGTGTTCCGAAAAAAACTCGGTGTGCCCGTGGTACTGGTGCGCCCGAAAACCACACTTCACAGCGTCTTTGTCACATTCAAAAACCGCAATTTTGGGAAACCACTGTCCAACGGCGTGAAAGTCTCCGGCATAGCCTGACCGAGCAAACACCTTCGGAAGTTTGGTCGCGAAGACAAATTCGATCTCGACGGTGGCACCCGCCGGAATCGGCGTGTCCAGTTTGAGTGACAGCAGCGAATCGACGACGACGGCCTTCCCCACCATCTCGACGCCGCCGATTTTCAGCGACGACACGTCCGTCGCTCCATACCCATGTTCCGGCATTTCATCGCCGCGCAACTGCGTCCCGGCTTCGCGCACGAACGTGGTTGCTCGGTTCTTGAAGGCGTTTTGGTACAGATTGAAAAAAAGTTCTGTGGCTTCTTTGCGCTCGTTGTTGCGCCAAAACAACGTGCTCTTCCCAGAAACTTCGTGCGTTTTCTCGTCGAGCCGGACTTGCATCCGATACGAAGCGACCCGTTGCGACAGAGGGCCCGGCACACGCAGACCCACATTCTCTTTCAGAAAACTTGGTTCCTCTGCTCGACTGATGTGGGCCGAACAGAGAAGACCCAAGGCCGCCACACACCAAACCCCGTGACTGGGTGTCGTTTTGTTTTTCATCTCTTTGAGATAGCCACGGTCTGCGACCAACTTGCAAGCACCCCCTTCTTCTTTGCGAGACGCGCGTGATACCGTCGGTTCCCGTTTGGGTCAATGCGAGATGGAATGTTCTCGGCGCGACCCAGTGGAACGCTTGGTCTTTAGGGAGAACCCGAATCCATGAACAGACGGTGCCTGCATGCGTTGTTTTCCGGTGGCGTTTTTTCTTGCCAAATGTCTCGTTTCGTGACGGGGGCTGCAATCGGTCTTGTGTGCAAACCGCACATCGCGCAAGCCCAGCTTCAAAACGGCCAACTGAAAGGCGTGATCACGAGCGACGTGGACGGAAAGCCGCTGGCCGGCGTGACCGTCACAGTTTCGGGTCCGGCACTGCAAGAAGAGCAAGTCGAAATCACCGACAAAAATGGTCGCTACCTGATCACGGAAATTCCTTCGGGCGACGATTACGTGGTGCGTTTTTACCTGGGCGACAAAGTGGAGGAGCGCACCGGAATCCGCTTCACACACGGCAAAACCCTCACTGTGTCGTTTGCATTCCCCCTCAAACAGGTCACGCAGCAAGTGAGGGTCATCAAGGAACGCGCCCCCAATCTGGACACCGCGAGCGCCACAGCCGGTGTGGAGATCAACCAGGAGGTCCTCCGAAACACAGCGGTGCGGGGCCGCACATTCGAGAGTGTTTTGTCGATGGCCCCCGGCACAGTCGATCCGCCGCGCGGTCAGGGTGGGGAAATCGGCGTGTCCATTTCTGGTTCCACGGGCAATGAAAACAACTTCATCATCGACGGACTCAACACATCCGACCCCAATACCGGCATCATCGGTACGGAACTACACCAATTTTTCATCCAAGAAATCAGCGTCATCACAGGCGGCTATCAAGCCGAGTACGGACGCGCAACAGGAGGCGTGGTTTCCATCGTCACAAAAGGTGGTGGAAACGAACTTCACGGAAGTGTGTTCCTGTCGAGTCAACCGTTTCAGTTGACTCCCAATACCGTCGGGCGTTTGGGTGAGGCTCTCGCGTACCGGCGCAAAACAGAGGGACTTCAGGGGGACATTGGTTTTGAACTTGGGGGTCCCCTGAAAAAGGACAAAGTTTGGTTCTATTTGGGATTTGCTCCGACCGTCAAAGTGAACCAGATCGATCGAATCGTGCGGAGGGGTCGGTTTGATCGGGGCACTGGTGGTGCAGAGATCGATTCGGGGTATGTCTGTCCATCGTATCTGGCAGATCCAGTTCTTTGTGCCGGGTCGCGTCGTCTGGCGATGGCAACGGACGAGATGGATTCCCAGGGGTATTCCGAAGTCAAAACACTCTACAACGGAATCGCAAAACTGCAGTTCAATCTGTCTGCGGATCACAACTTGACCTTCGCGTACATCGCGAGTCCCAAGACATTTTCGGGGTACTCCCTTTTTGGCTCAAATCTGCCTGGTGCCGTCGAAGACGGTGCGTTCAAGGAAACCGATCAAGTACACGATGCAACCGTTCGGTACATCGGAAAACTGTTCGATCGAAAGTTGCAATTGAGTGGTCTTTACGGTTTTCACTTTCAGGGGATCGATATTGCTCCCAATAACATCGACAAACCGCTGCAACTATATTTGACGGAAGGAGACAATCCGTACTCCCTTGCGGACTTTGAAGATTCCCCTGATTGCCGTCGGCAAAATCTGCAAGACACGATGGGAAGAACGGTTCTGTTCAACCCCTGTCCCATCACGAATTACCGCCGAAATGGTTACGGTCAATACAACAGAACAGACTTGCAACGGCACCAACTCTTGCTTGCCGCGACCTACTTTTGGCAGGCACTTGGGACGCACGCGATCAAGCTCGGCTTTGATTATGAACACCTGCGGAACAAGAACTTTCGCGCATACACAGGGCCGAACGGAGACCCGAACGACGGTTTTTCTGCCAACGTGATGTATCGGACAAGTGCCGATGGACAGCTCCTTAGAAATTTTGCGCAGTATTCGACCGTCGGAAAAAACGGGGAAACAATCCTCCTAAACGACTTTACGTCCGAGACGTTTACGAACAACTTTGTGATGTATGTTCGCGATGCGTGGAACGTAGGTCCGATTCCGGGACTCGTGCTGAGTGCAGGAGTCCGTTGGGAGGCGCAGGAAATTCACGGTGCAGATGGAAGCAAGCAGATTGGTATTTATGACAACATTGCACCGCGAGCAGGGGCGGTTTGGGACTTCACACAGAAAGGTCTTGGGAAGCTGTTTGTGAACTACGGACGGTTCTACCAATCGATTCCCTTGACCATCAACGATCGGCAATTTGCTGGAGAAGGAGTGTTCACAGGAGGCGAATTTTCCGACTGTGCGCAGGCTGCTTTGCAACCAGGAGGCCGTGTGGTTCCAATTCCCCAGGCGTCGGGACCAGGAACCTGTCGTTTGAACGACATGGACCAGGGAAATCAAAACGGGGGACGATATGGAAATGTGATGCCGAACTTGAAGGGAATGTACATGGACGAGATCGTGGCTGGCATCAGTTACGATGTCGGATGGGACATGGTGCTCTCTGCAAGCTATCTGTATCGGGGTCTTGGGAATGTTGTAGAGGATTTGTCTGTGGATGGGGGAACGAATTACATCATCGCCAATCCCGGTGTTTCCCCAGACCCGAAGCGCGTTGCGGAATTGCAAGCAGATGTCGATCGACTGCGAGGCGATGCGTCTTTGCCGGGACAGGAGAAGCTGGCGCAAGCACAGGCTCGGTTGGAGGCGTACAAAGCCATCGAGACACAGTTTCCGAAACCCAGAAGGGAATACCAGGGCATCGTTTTGACGGCACAAAAGAGACTGTCCAACCGGTTCAGTCTGCTCGCGAACTACACGTATTCGCGCATGCTTGGGAATTATCCTGGAACCTACGATGGCGTCGTGGATGAGAACCTTCCGAACTTTTCATCTCAATATGACCTGCAAGACATGATGAAGAATCGGATGGGACCTCTTCCGAATGACAGACCGCACAACTTGAAATTCATCGGAACGTACCAACAGCCGGTAAAAAAAGGTTCACTGATCGCGTCCCTCAGCTTTTCGGCTTATTCGGGGCGTCCGATCAACGTGCTCGGCACGCACTCGATTTACGGCGACAGCCAAGTCTTCATCTTGCCGCGAGGTTCAGGGGGACGTACACCGATGGTGAGCCAGTTCGACTTGCACATCGGTTTTGAATACCCCCTTTCGCAAAAAGTGAACGTGTCTGTTTTTGCGGATGTTCTGAATCTGTTCAACCAACGGACAGTCACGAACGTGGATGATGACTTCACATACTCGTATGTTGCGCCGATTGTGAACGGAAAAATCAGTGACTTGGCGCACTTGAAGGACGAGGATGGAAGACCGATCGTGGCAAACGCAAACTACGGTCAACCCACAGGCTATCAAGCCCCGCTGTACATGCGTTTTGGAGCTCGGCTTTCGTTTTGAGAGTGTGAAAACAGCCTCGGAAAAGTGCCAAACATCGGCTGTTTACGAACCCTCGTCGTTTTTCGGATTATGGGTTTGGGAGGATGTGGCCGGTGGCGTCATAGCGGCAGAGGGAAGAGAGTTTGTCGGGGCTTTGGCGGTATCGTTGGGCGCTTTGGGGGTTCCGATGGGTGATGTCGAGAATGAGGTGATCCAGGAAAAGACCGTGCTGGGCCAGAAGCTGCGCGCAGTGTTGATCCTCGAACGAAAGCGCAGTTCCGCAATCGGCGTGGGAATGAAAAAGGACCTGCGGAGGGGAATCGGTAAGGGCTTGTTCGAGAAGCCAAATCACGTCGGAGAAGCGAAGTCGAAAACCCCTGTGTCCTACTGAAAAGGGGGTCGAAACAGAGCGCGCGTTTTGGCGGTTCCAGGCGTTTTCACACAGCCGCAACCAAGACAGTTCGGGGGAGTTTCGGACACCTCCCAGGAGCCCGCACGCTTCGTTTGGATAGACGCGCGCGGCCTCTTCATAGCAAGCCAACAGGAGGTGTCTAGGAAGTGTAGGAAGGGGTTCGGTCATGACGCCGTGTGTTTTTTTGGACCGTGCGAATCGTGCGGATCGACAGGATTTGGGACATGGTGCAAAAGGACACGGTAGGCATTGTGGATGGCGGAAAAACGATCGGATAGCGCGCGTTTTTCGGTTGGGGTAGCTGTTGGGAATTGGTCAGGATGAAGGGTACGAGCGAGGCGGCGATACGCACTTTTGACCTCGGCGTGGGTGGCGTGTTTGGAGAGATCGAGAAGAGCAAACGCTTGGGCGAGTTCGCGGCTTGTCATCCCTACGACGAGAACGCCGAGCGCATCCAAAAACAAAAGCAACTGGAGAATGCGGGTAGGGGGTAGATCGCAAACGCTACACAAATCGTGAAAAGAGGCGGCGGTCAACAGGCGATCGAGAACGGCCTGCTCGCCGGGAAAAAGCGCGGAAGGATGGGGCGGAAAGCTGACGGTGACAGGATTGCTGCCGATGCGCTGGCGGAGTTTTTCGGGGGACAGATGTTGGGCTTCGATGTGGGCGCGGATGCTGAAGTCCGGACGGAATGGCTCGACGAAAAAACGGGCGGACAACGTTTTGCCAAGATGAAAATGCGCTGTTCCGCGCGCCCGCAAAACGTAACGAACCTGGCTTTCGGGAGACACGGGAGCATCGGGCCCAGCGTCGAGGGCATACACAAAACCAGCACCAAGTTGCAAGCGAATGGGGCCTTTTGCTGTGGTGATTTCGAGGATGCCGCGATGCTCGCGAACGGTGTGTTCGTAAAGCAAGCGAGCAAATTCAAGCGGGCCAGGCAGTCGGGGCAACGTCACGATTCGCGGGAAGTCTAGCAAAGGTCTTGCACTCGGAGAAAAGAGAAGATAAGTAATGCGGACTCATGTGCAGGGCGAACGCCTTGCCCCTCGCTTCTGTCCGTCGCTTTTGTAAGGAAAACTCGAAACATGTCCAAAGCCGGGATTCACCCCAACTACCAACTGGCCACCATCACTTGCGCGTGTGGCGCTACGCATGAAAGTGCTTCGACGCGTGGTTCGTTTACCGTCGAAATTTGCTCGCGCTGCCACCCGTTTTACACCGGCAAACAAAAACTGCTGGATGCTGCGGGACGCATCGATCGCTTTAACAAACGGTATCAGCTCAAGCCGGGCACTTCGTCGATGGTGGTGGAAGCCGCCAAGAAGGCGGAAGCACTGAAAGCGGATGCTCCCAAGGTCGAGAAAGCCGAAAAGAAGGCTGACGCTCCGAAAGCGGAAAAAGCCGAGAAAAAGGCTGACGCTCCCAAGGCTGACAAAAAGCCCAAAGCCTAATTCCCTTTTTGGCTCGCGAAACCCATGTCGATGTTTGACAAACTGGCCGAGGTCGAGGACCGCTTTCGGGACCTGGAAGTCCAGCTTGCAGACCCCGACGTGCTCGCCAAACAACAAGTGTTTCTCAAATTGGCCAAGGAACGGGCCGACATTGAGGAACTGGTCGCGACGTATCGCGAATACCAAAAAACGGCGAACGAACTGGCGGAAAACGCGCCGCTTTTGCGAGAGGCGGACGCCGACCTGCGGCAAATGGCCAAGGAGGAGGAACAGCGACTCCTGGCGCGTCGAGAGGAACTGGACGGCAAGTTGAAGGTCTTGCTGCTGCCCAAGGACAAAAACGACGACAAAAACATCGTGCTGGAAATTCGGGCGGGAACGGGAGGCGAGGAGGCGGCGCTTTTTGCGGCGGATTTGTTTCGGATGTATGGCCGTTTCGCCGAACGAAAACAGTGGCGCGTCGAGCTTCTGAGTTTGTCCGAAGCGGCGGCGGGCGGCATCAAGGAAGTCATCGCGATGATTTCGGCACCGACGAGCGGGAAGGTCTATTCGGAGCTGAAATATGAATCGGGGGTTCACAGGGTGCAGCGCGTGCCGGAAACAGAGGCTCAAGGCCGAATCCACACGTCTGCGGCGACGGTCGCTGTGTTGCCGGAAGCGGAAGATGTCGATGTGAAGATCGAAGAAAAAGATCTGCGCATCGAGGTCATGCGATCGGGAGGACCCGGCGGTCAATCGGTGAACACGACAGACTCCGCTGTGCAAATCATGCACATTCCGTCGGGGATCATCGTGCGGTGTCAGCAGGAAAAATCGCAGCACAAAAATCGCGCGACAGCGATGCGGATCTTGAAGACGAAGCTCCTCGATATTGAGCGAGAAAAACAGGAGTCCGCCGAACGTGAAGCGCGGCGGTCACAAGTCGGAAGCGGAGACCGCTCCGAAAAAATCCGCACGTACAATTTTCCGCAAGACCGCGTGACCGACCATCGCATTGGGCTGACACGACACAACATCCAGAAGTTCATGGATGGCGACCTCCAGGACGTGATCGATGCGCTGCGGGCACACCATCAGGCGGAATTGCTCAAGGGCGAGACATAGCAAGCGCAGCGACGGGGGACTTTGCGGCGAAACACCCATTCCCACTCAATCTCTCCTCAAAAGAGACTTGGATGTGGCGCTGCTTTCTTTGGGGCTTGTCGTTGGGGGTCGTTGGGTGGGAGTCACGCGAGTTTGGTGGAGGCGAGTTGCTCTCCGGTGCTGGCATTCCATTCGCAGAAGGTGTGGTCGGCAAGGATTGCATACAGAGACGTGCCCTGTTCGCCAAAAACCAAACCTGTGACAGGCTGCGAAACGGAACAGTCGCACAGAATCTCACACAGAGCTTGGTCCGGTCTGGGCCTGACAATCCAGGCACCCTGTTTCGGTAGGTCTTTCTGAAGGACGGGATCTTTGTTCACAGCAAGGCGGTTCTTGTCCTGTTTGCAGAAAGCGATGACATCGCCCCCGAACGTGGGAAGCTCAAGCTTGGCGGACTTGCCAGACCATGGGTCACCCGTCGTCGCTTGATAGAGATAGAACCCATTTTGGGTGCCTGTAGCCAACAAATTGTGTTCTCGGGAAACATACAAAGGCGGCACGCTGTGAAATCGGGAAACGGTCAGGCCCGCAAACGGTTTCGTATCGACGCGGGTCCCGTCGGAGGCATAGAGGCTCCCATACGCGCCATCCACGTCATCGGACGCCCAAGACCAAGCGGTCGCGATGTGTTTGTCCGGGGAACACAGCATCCAGTTGTCGAGACTCGTAAAAGTGGTACGCGAAAGAGGAATCGATACGTCTTTTTGCGGTTCTTGCGACGTGACATCGATGAAGCGCAAAAGAATCCGCTCGGCATTCTTGTCCACGAAATAGAGGGCATACCGCGCATCGAAAGGCAGGTCGTTGCAGAGCGCGTCGCTTGGGTTCAATAGAGTGCCGGTTTCGGCATCCAAAAGGAGGTATGTGCCAGGCGTCTGCTCGACGACGAAAAAGCGGGTGCTTTCGCTGACACCAAGGAGGCGACCCTCGCAGCGAAATCGTTCGGTTCGGTCGGCGATCGAAAGCCCCACAATGGTGTTTTTCTTTTGACACAAGGCCATTTGGCCCAAGTGAGCAAGCAAGAGCACGGGCGCTTGCGGCGACAGTCGCATGATTCCCCCCTTTGTTGTTTTCCGGCACTTTGCCGGTGTTGTCGGCTAGACAGTCAGCCGGGCTGCACCGCTTTGGACAGAGAAAGCGGGGTCTAGCGCGACGTTCACACAGGTTACAGCGTCTTGGGACAGGGCTTCACGGAAGGTGGGAAGAAGGTCTTTGGGGTCTTCAACGTGATAGCCGACCCCGCCGAAGGCTTCGACCACTTTGTCGTACCTTGTGGGGCAAAGTTTGGTCGCGGGGGCGCGTTCTTCGCCAAACAACATGACTTGGGGGCCTCGGATTTGCCCCCAGGCTGCGTCGTTTCCAACGATGACGGTGACGGGAAAACCGAAACGGACACAGGTCTCGAAATCGAAACCGTTGAGCCCGAAACTGCCGTCGCCAGACAAGACAACCACGCGCTGTTTCTGATCGACATCGAGCGCCTTGGCGGCCAGGGCAAACGGCGCGCCGACGCCCAAACAACCCAGCGGTCCCGGATCGAGCCACTGACCGGGCCTGGACAGAGGCAAAATTTTGGCGGCCATTGCGACGACATCGCCGCCGTCTCCGATCAACACGGCGTCCTCGGAAATGCGTCCGGTGCCACACGGTCCACACCCGAGGGCTTGCCCAAGTGCGTCGGCGAGCTGGTAGTGGTTGATGGGGCGACTTTCACCCTTCATGTAGGGAACGAGTCTGCCGTGTTGCTTGGTTTCATCGTCGCGAAGTTCGGCACGCCAAGTGGAAAATCGGGCAGAAAGGGCGGCGGCTTCCCCGGACAGGGCTTGCTGAATTTGTTGCAACACCAGCGTGGTATGTCCGGCGAGCGCGACCTCGGCTGCGCGGTTTTTGCCAAGCTGGCTGACATCGCGGTCGATTTGGATGACGTGCGCATTGGGGCTTATGCCCGCGCCAAAACCGACGCGAAAATCGAGCGGCGTACCGACGATGAGCACCAAATCCGTCCCCTTCAAAGCCCGGCGGCGCGCAAGGCTGAACACATGTGGATGGTCGGCGGGCAGAACGCCTCGGCCCATGCCATTCATCATGACGGGAATGCCGAGGGAGTCCGTCAGCGCCAGCAGCGCCGCCGACGCATCGTCCCAATACACCTGCGACCCCGCAAACACCATAGGCCTGTGCGCTTGTTTGAGCAGCGCGGCGACGTGTTCGATTTGCGCAGGGTCGGCCAGCGTCTTCGGCCACGGCGGCAAAGGCGGCGGCACGACAAGCTCGTTGTCATCAACTTGCGACATAAGGACATCGAAAGGCAGCTCCAAAAACACCGGGCCCGGCACGCCGGACACAGCCATGCGCACCGCCGTTTGCACAAGTTCGCGCAACCGTTTGGGATCGTGAACCGTCGCGCTCCATTTCGTGATGGTGCGCATGAGCGGGACTTGTTCCATTTCTTGCAGCGCGCCCCGCCCCGTGGACCGAAGTTCTGCCGCACCGCCGAGCACGATCAAGGGGGATTGCGCCTGGTACGCATTCGCGATTCCTGTGACTGCATCGGTCACGCCCGGCCCCGCCGTGACCAGCGCGACCCCGACGCCGCGTGTGAGCCGCGCATATCCGTCCCCCGCGTGTGCTGCGGCCTGTTCGTGCCGCGTGTCGATGAGCCGTATCCCATACCGCAAGCAACCGTCGTAAATCGGAGCGATATGCCCGCCGCACAGCGTGAAAATGTCGCGGACTCCATGCCGATGAAGTTCCTGCGCTACCAAATGACCGCCGATGTTTGTTCCCATAAGGCGCGACGGTACTCACAGACCGTGGGTTTGGTCAATCGCGCCATGCAGCGGGTTTTGTCAGTACGATGAGACATGCGCAAAAATGGAATAGGAGGAATCGATGAGGTTTAGAAGAAGTGCCTGGTTGTCGTCTTGTGCAGTGGTGTTTGTGGTTGAGGTGGGTGTGGGCGTGTGTGTGGGACAGACAACCCCTGTGCGGTACGAGCTGTCGGGGAACGAATTGAAAGTGCCGGGGCCGGTGCTGTTTCAAACTGGCAGCGACAAGCTCAAGACAGAATCGGAGTCTGTGCTTTCGTATGTAAAGGGGTATCTTGCAGACAAGTCGTACATCTCTCTTTTGCGGATCGAAGTTCACTCGGATGCGACGGGCAATTCGGCGGCAAACCAAAAACTGACGGAACAGCGGGCTCTGTCGGTGGGGCGGTGGTTGGTTGCTCACGGGGTGGACTGCAAACGACTTCTGGCTGTGGGCTTTGGCGAGACGAAGCCGGTAGCGGACAACCGCACAGACGAAGGCAGAGCGCAAAACCGTCGGGTGTCGTTTGTGAATGCGGAACTGCGAGGCCGCGCGATCGGTGGCATGCCGGTGGACGGCGGCGGCAAAGTCGCTGGGGATTTGTGCAAATAGGTTCGGGTTGCCCAAAAACACGGAAGCGGGACTTTGTTCGCACGGGTCGAAAACGGTCAGGCTATAATGACTTAACGACTTAGGTCTTCTTGGGCTCGACGATGAACAGTGCTGGCATAGCTTCCGCTTCCTCTCCTCGAGCCGCTGCGGTGTGGGCTGCGTACTCGACGATGATGCGGCTGTGTCACGCCGTCGGACAGGTGGTTCACGGCAAAAGCGAAGTGATCCGTCTGGCGGTGGTGGCGCTTGCGGCGCGCGGACACCTTCTTTTGGAGGACATTCCGGGCGTGGGCAAAACGACGCTTGCGCGGGCACTGGCGAAAGCGACGGGAGGCACGTTTCGGCGCATCCAATTCACTTCGGATTTGTTGCCGTCGGATGTGATCGGCGTTTCGGTGTGGAATGAAGAAACGCGCCTGTTCGAGTTCAAACAGGGGCCGCTGTTTGCGAATGTGGTGCTGGCGGACGAGGTGAACCGCGCGGCACCGCGCACGCAAAGCAGTCTGCTCGAAGCGATGAGCGAAGGTCGCGTGTCGGTCGATCACGTCACGTACACGTTGGAACAGCCTTTTTTGGTGATGGCGACGCAAAATCCGCTGGAGCACTTTGGAACGTATCCTTTGCCGGAAAGCCAAATGGACCGTTTTTTGTTGCGTTTGCGGCTGGGATATCCGTCGCGAATGGACGAACGGCGCGTGGTGATGCGGGGCAGCCAATACGATCCGATTGAAGACCTGACGCCGGCTGCGACACCGCAAGACGTGACGCAAATGCAGGATACGGTTTGCCTGGTTCGCGTCGAGGAATCGCTTCTGGAATACGCGGAACGGCTGGTGGCGGAGACACGCAGGTCGGCGCTTCTGCAACTGGGGGTTTCTCCGCGTGGTTTTCAGTCGTGGTATCGAGCGGCGCAGGCTCGGGCACTGTCGGAAAATCGCGATTTTTGCGTGCCGGATGATTTTCGGGATTTGGCGGTGTCGGCGCTGGCGCACCGTGTGGTTTTGCCAGGAGGCAGCCAAGCGGGCTACGGCGATGCGCTCAGCAACGGTCGGGCCGAGGCAGAACGCATTTTGTCAGGAATCATCGACCGCGTTCCGGTGCCATGAGGCTGCGTTTCCTCACCCGTCTGCGCGGCGTGCGTCCAACGCGCGACGGCGTGTGGGTGATGGCGGCGGGCGGATGTCTGCTGGTGGTCGCGCTGAACAGCGGAAACAACCTGCTGTATTTGCTGTTGTCGATGATGATTGCGCTGCTCGTGACGGCGCTGTGCATCGCGGAAGCGTCGCTGCGCGGCATCGTGCCAAAGCGATCGCCACCCGCCAGACTGCATGCCGGTGTGCCGTTTTTGATGGGCATTGCGCTGCGGAACGAAAAGAAGAGGCTGTCTTCCTTTTCGATCGAAGTGGAAGACCTGTGCGATGAAAAAGTGGTCGATAAACGCTGCTATTTTTTGAAAATCCCGTCGGGAAGAACACAACAAACGGCGTATCGACACACGTTGCCACGGCGCGGGCGGTACGTGTTTTCGGCGTTCCGCATCTCGACGAAGTTTCCGTTCGCGCTGTTTCGTTCGTCTCGGTATGTGGAACATCGTTCGGAAATCGTGGTGTATCCGGCGATTGTGCCTCTTCAACATTTTCCAAAGACGCTCACGTCGGCAGTGGGAGAGCGTTCGATGCCAAAACTCGGGCGTCGGGGCAATTTCCACGGGCTGCGCGAATACCAAACCGGCGACGATCCGCGGGACATCCATTGGCGCAGCTCGGCGCGTCGTCAACGGCTAATGGTGCGCGAGCAGGAAATCGAGGCGGTGCAACAAGTCACGTTGTTTGTAGACAATGCGCTGCCGCTCGACAAACGGGACGACCCCGACGAACTTGACAACCTCGAAAAGGTGATTTCGTGGGCGGCTTCCCTCGGGGCGTTTTATTTGGAACAGGGTTATGCAGTGCGTCTGTGTGTGCGCAGCCTGGACCCGCCGCTGTCCCCTTTGTGGAGCCCGTCGAGTTTGCAAAAACTACTTCTGACCCTCGCGCTCTTGCCAACGGTTTCGCCGGATGTGCCGTTTCAAAAACCACCGCCTTTGCCTCGGCACGGAACCTTGCCGGTCGCCGGCAGCGGTGACAGTCTGATCCTGGTGCGTCCGGGGGCCGACCTTTCCAAAGACAAACCTTGCGGCCACATTTTGGAGGCCAAGTGAGGTTCGCCAAAACCCACAAAGCCGTGTCGTACCTGATGGTCTCGACGGCGGTGGTGATGTTGATGCTGACGGGCGAGCTTCCTGTGTGGGAATGTATGCTGGTGTCGGTGGGGATTGTAGCGTCGTACTTTTTCGATCCGCAAACCCGCGTATTCATGCAGCGCGATGCGTATGGGTATTCGCTGTACGGCACGCTGGGTCTGGTCACTTCGTTTCTTCTTTACCGAGCGGCCCAAGACGATGCCTGGTGGGAAGGTGGCCTGCACCTTTTGCTGCTGTTTTTGGTCGCGAAGCTGTGGCACAGGCGGCACAACGGCGATTACTTGCAGGCGTATGTATGCAGTTTTGTGGTTTTGCTGGCGGCGACGCTGGTTGAAATCAGCCTGTTTTACGCACTGTTTTTGTTTCTGTACGTCGTGTTTGCCATGTGGACGCTCACGCTGTTTCACCTCCGTCGAGAAATGGAGGAAAACTATCTGCTCAAGCACTTGCCCGGTCGGCACGGTCAAGCCGCCGAGAGCGAGCGCGTTGAAGTCGAGCGGATTCTCAACTCGCGCCGCGTCGTCGGCTGGTCGTTTTTGCTCGTGACCACTGCGTCGGGTCTGGGCACGTTTTTGCTCGCGTGGCTTCTGTTTGTGTTGCTTCCCAGGGTGCAAGCCAGCGTCGATTTGCCGTTTCATCGGCGGGCGTTGCCGACGATGGGTTTTTCCGAGCACCTCGAATTGGGCCATTACGGTCTTTTGCGCGACAACCCCCGCAAAGTGATGCAGGTCGAAGTGCTCAGCAGCCCACGGCCCGCCGAGATGCGGCTGCGCGGCGTCACGTTTGCGCATTACGAAAACAAACAGTGGTCGCAATTGCCCGGCAACGAGCGTCCGGTTGCGTTGCGAGACAAACGAGCGTCGCTTTTGCCAGGAGAGTTTTTTCCAGCGACCGAAACGCCCTGGGTCGAGATTTATCTGGAGCCGCTCGAGGCCGATTCGCTGTTTCTGCCGACACCGAACCCCAGGCCGGCCAGCTCGGTTTTGTTTGCGGAAAGTTCGGCGACCGCCGCCATCGAACTCTTCCAGCGGCCCGATGGACAGTTTTTGGTACGCGGCCCGCGTGGGCGACTGCATTACAGCGTGTTTTTTGATCAGGCCGCGACGGTGTCATCCGCACCCAAAACAGCGCCGCGGGCCTATCTGTCCTTGCCGCCCAATTTGCAACAGAGACTGCGCGGCTTGGCAGATTCTGTGGTGCAAGGTGCGCAAACCCCGCGCGAAAAAGCAGAGCGGCTGCGCGGCCATTTGCACAAGCACTACCGCTACACCACGCGGCTGTGGAAACCGACGCAACCCGAGCCCATTCTCGAGTTTTTGGAACACCAAAAACAGGGGCACTGCGAGTATTTCGCGACGGCGATGGCGTTGCTTCTTCGCAGCGTGGACATTCCCTCGCGCACGGTGAACGGATACCTGTCTACGGAATGGAACCCCAAAGGTTTTTTCGTCGTGCGGCAACAGCACGCGCATTCCTGGGTCGAGGCGTTTTTCGACGGTCAATGGGTCGTGTTGGACCCAACACCGCCGCAGACCTCACCCCGTTTTCTGCCCGTCCTTCATTCCATGCGCCAGTTTTTCGACGGGCTCGAAATGGACTTCGGCAAATACGTGCTGGAATACGACACGTTTGCGCAGCAAAAACTCGGAGACCGCTTTTCCACTTTGTGGAAGCCGTCCAAGACCACCGCGAAAGAGAACACCGACTTTGGAATGGCACGCGCGCTTATGTGGGTGGCTGTCTTGTTCGGTGTCCTTTTGTGCGCGGGGGTCGTGTGGCTGTTTTTGCGGCGCAGGCGGCGCAAACTTCCGCGTGTGGTCCAGCAGCTCAGCAGCGACGGGAATGTTGCGCTCAAACGAACGATGGCGCTTTTGCGCAAACGCGGTTTTGAACGCGGACCTTATGAGACGTTGCAAATGCTGGCCGACCGTTTGGCCGAGCAAAGTGATGCGTCAGCCCCGCTGTTCGCCAAACTCGTCGAGCATTTTTACGCGCATCGTTTTGGCGATGTGCCGCTCGACCACATCGAAGTGGAACGGCTCATCTCTGCCCTCAAAGACCTGCCCAAACGCCTCTCCATGTAGGTCTGCTTGCTCTGTTCAAAAGAGTCTGTGAACCAGCCAAGTGATTCCGCTGTTCAGAACCCCTGTCACCACAGACCCGAGCAGCGCGGGTACAAATCCATCTACTTTCACGCCATCGATGAACTTGTCCGTCAGCAGAAACAGGAACGCTCGGATCACGATGCAGAACAGACCCAGCGTCAAAATCACCAGCGGCCAAGTCAAAAACGCTATCAACTTGAACAGCAAACCGTCGAGCAACGCGAACACGAGCGAAAAACCAAACGCACAGCGGAAGGAACGCACTTCGATCCCCGGAACCACACGTGCGGTCAACATGAACGCCAAAGCATACAGAAACACAGACGCGACAAAGGAAAGCATGGGGGAACCTCCAAGATTGTTTCGGACCACAGGATGCCCAGACAACAAGACAACAGACGCCAGACCGATCTTGCCTGGAATGCCTCAGCACAAAAAGGGGAGGCCCATTTTTTGTGCATGGGGAACGCCCGTTCCGCATCTTTCCAAGCACACCTGTCCGCCCATGTAGGGAGGGGCAAAGTTCTATTTTTTGTTTCAAAAACGCGATACGCTCGGGCACGTGCATGGTCAGCTATATCAGCGACTGGAGCGGGTCATTGACGTGATTGCAAGGGCGGCAGCAGGTGACCTGTTGGCACGCGTTCCGACCGAAGAAGAAGGTCAAGAGCAGATCCTGGAGCTGGAGTACGGGGTAAACACCCTCCTTGAGGAGGTCTCCAAAGCCAGGGCTGACAGCGAAGCCCAGCAGCAAGAGATCGCCCGGCATACCGCCAAGCTGCTGGAGCAACAGCAGGAGCTGATGCGGCTGCTGTCTACCCCGGTGATTACGGTCTGGCCGGGCGTGCTGGCACTCCCCATCATCGGGGAAGTCGGACCCGAGCGAGCAGCGACCATGACCGAGTCTGTGCTGGCTCACGTGGTCACCGCGCGGGCCACGCACATCATTTTGGACCTGACCGGAATGACGGTGGCAGAACTCGCGACAACCCAATCTTTGCTGCGGTTGGCTCAGGCGGTGCATCTCCTCGGTGCGCGCTGTCTCCTGACCGGGGTTTCACCGCACCTGGCGCGCAGCCTGATCGAGACCTCGTCGGATCTGTCAGGAGTTGCTTCGCTGCCAACGCTCGCCGATGCCATTGCCCACGTCCTGCGGGAACGCGGCGTGCAGATCGTGACGAAAAAGAAATGAAAGGTGGTACCGATGCCCATTTCTAGCGAGGAAGGAACATCGCCCAAAGGACAGCGCCTCTTGGTGTCCAAGGTCTCTGGTCAGGTCTCGTTGGCGGATGCGGAGGCCATGGGAAACCTGCTCAAGCCGGGACAGCCCTTTCACCATGCCAAGGTGCTGTGCATCGTAGACAAGAGTACGGACTATCACGCGGATGCACGACGCCACTTCAAGACGTTCACCGGCAACTATGCAAAAATGGCGACCGTCGTCAGTAGCTCCCTGGTCCGGGCCACCATCAACTTCATGGTGCGCATCATCGGTACCGGCGATGCAATGAAGCTCTTCAACACGGAAGCAGAGGCCTTGGCTTGGCTGGACGAAAACTAGCCGATTCGTGGGCAGAGTTGGTCACGCATGGTCAACCTTGCACTGAGCCCGTGCAAAAGGACACAAATTCAACCTTGCATCCAGAACCTTGAATTCAACCAAGCCCAGGCGCGGTGTATTCAAGGTTCTGTACGGCGCTGGCCCCGCAGCCACTTGCGCGTGGTCCACAAAACAGGGTCCACAGCCCGATTTTGGGCACAAAAAAACCCCGTGGTGAAATTCAGTCACCGACGGGGATTTGATGTGGATCTGAGGGGAGTCGAACCCCTGGCCTCTAGAGTGCGATTCGCTGGGGTCCGTCGGAAGCGAGATTCGTTTCATTGCCCAGCATGGGCAAGAGGGCGAAATTGCAGGCACTTCACCGCAGAACCTGTGGCGCATGCGCCAGTTTTTCGACGCGTATTGCGGCCAGCCAGAACTCTCAACACTGTTGAGAGAACTGCCGTGGTCCGCCCATCTGCACATCCTCGGCAAGTCGAAGCAGCCCGAGGAACGAGTGTTCTATCTGCGCATCGCGACGCAGCAGCGCTGGTCGGTGCGTGAGGTCGCTCGTCAGATCGACGCAGCGCTGTTCGAGCGCGCAGTCCTGAGCCCACCAAAAGTCTCAACAGCGCTGAGAGAACTCCATCCCGACGCCGAGTCTGCCTTTCGCGACGCCTACCTACTCGAATTTCTGGATCTGCCCCAGGATCATCGCGAGGCGGACTTGCATCAGAGCCTGCTGCGTAACCTTAGTCGTTTTTTGGCCGAGCTGGGCCGCGACTTCTGCTTCGTTGGCAGCGAGGTGCCGCTGCAAGTCGGCGGTCGCGACTTCGCCCTTGACCTGCTGTTCTTCCATCGGGGGCCAGCTTGCCTCGTTGCTATCGAACTCAAGCTCGGCGAGTTCCAGCCCGAGCATCTGGGCAAGCTCGAGTTTTACCTCGAAGCACTCGACCGGGATGTCCGCAAGCCGCACGAAGGTCCGTCAATTGGCGTGCTTCTGTGCGCCAGCAAAGACAACGAAGTCGTCGAGTATGCACTCAGTCGCTCGCTCTCTCCCGCCCTCGTCGCCGAGTACAAAACCCGCCTCCCCGACAAAAGGCTCCTGCAAGCCAAACTGCACGAGTTCTATTCACTGGAGTCCCTCGGGAGTGCGGTCTGACGAAAGCCGCTTACGATGCGAGCAGTGCCGGTGCCGTGTGCGGACAAACGCTTCAGTCTCGTGTGTCTACGTTGGCCAGCCGAAGCAGGACGAGACTCTTGGCCGGGCCGTCTTCGCGCATGGCCGCCAGTCGTCCCACCTCAAGGCAAGCTTCACGAGGTCGGGTTCATACTTCCTGGGCCCCGAGCAGACAGGCTTCGGTGGCATCAGAAACTTACAAGTAGGCCCCGTTCATCCGTCGCACCATTTTCCCACTCCGCTCCAGCGACTGTTTCCACAGAAACTCTTCACTCTGCGCATCCAATCGAAACCCGATGATGAGCCACTGCGGCTCCCCTCGCAGCTTGACCGGCGGCTTGGTCATCAACTCCCACCCGTCCGTCAGTGCCGCTTCGATGGCTTGCTCGTCGATGGGCCGCTGTTCCTTGAGCTTCCGGGCCGTCACCCTGCGCATGTATTTCTTCTGCCAGCGCGCATAGTGGTCGAGCACCCGCAGTTCATCCGTCTTCCGTTCGATCAGCGGATCTGCCGTCGGATCGTAGCCTGCCGATGCAACGTGATTTCCGTACTGCCCAGGCGACATCAATCGCAGCATCCGATTTGCGATTCGCTCTCGCTCATGCGCCACCTCGTCGCGATGTCTTCAAAGTGCTCGATAATCTGCCAAATGGGCCGACTCTCGACGGGAGCGGAGCGCCTCTAGAGTTTCCACAAAGCCCAATCTGCGACGAAAAAGGCTTTGGAAACTACCCTTTTCTCACTCGGGGGACTTGGCCAAAAACAGCGCCTTTTTCGACCTCCATTCTAGAGGCCATTCGGCTTCAAAGCGGCGAAGTCCCAAACGGTCGATTCAAGATGTGGAGCACGTCCGGCGCAACAAAGATGCGGTTCTTTTGGTAGCCCGTACGCTCTGTCAGGATTCCCACCTGCACCAGACGCACCACCGCATCATTTGCCGCTTGGAAGCTCACGCTGAGTAGCTCCGCCAGCCGCGCCACCGTCAGCACTGGCCAAGAGGACAACAGATCGAGAGTCCGCCGCGCTGACGACCCTTGCCGGAAGGACAGCGTAGTGGCCCAGCCTTCCCGAAGCGTGTGCAGGGCGCGCATCGTGTCTTCCACCTCTTTGACCGCCGCCACCACCGCCCGGCAGAGCAAGTCACACAGCGGAGTGAACACAAGCCGCTGCTGCGCCTGTTTCAGCGCTCCGTAATAGTCGCTGCGATGCGCTTCGAGGTACGGCGCGAGAAACAGCGGCGCATGACGTTCTGCCACCATCTGGAGCGGCAGCAGCATCCGCCCCACCCGTCCGTTGCCATCTCGGAAGGGGTGAATCGCCTCGAAGTGCGCATGCCCAAGCGCCATCCGAATCGGCAGCGGGAGCGGTGCCACTGCGTCGCCATCATCACGCAGAAAGCGCACTTGATCATCCATGCACTCGGCAATACGCGCCGGGGGCGGAGGATTGAACGTCGAGTGCGAGATATCGAGCCCCCCGCCGCCAATCCACACCACGCGCTGCCGAAACTCTCCCGGCACATCATCGTAGGCCGGATCGGCGCTCATGATGTCGCGATGAAGGGACTTGATAAACTCCGTCGTGAAAACGTTTCGTCCGTCGCGCTGCACGACCTCTAGACAGTGTTCTAAGGTCAGCGAGTAGCAGCGGACTTGCCGCGCCGCAGCGTGGCCAGAATCCCCGCCCGTCGCGTCGATTTCGAGAATCTCGTCGAGCGTGCTCTGGGTGCCCTCGATGGCGGATGAGGACACCGCTTCTTGCCGATGCAGGATGCGCGTTGCTGGGAACGGCTGTGGCGACGTGGAGACGATGGCATCGAGCCGACCAATCGCTTCGATGGCGGACGCTGTGGCCGCGTTCAGTTCGTAGACGGGAATCGACTCAGGCGGGGGCAGCGGAACCACGCCATAGTGCGCCTGATGAGGCGCGGGAAGCTGCTCTAGACGGTCGATGATTTGTGGGTGGAGCTGGTCACGCCGCATGGTCAACCTTGCATTCAGCCCAGCCATCAGGCCACGAATTCAAGCTTGTCTCAATAACCTTGAATTCAACCCACCCCAAGCACCTTGTATTCAAGGTTAGGTACGTGCGTGTAGGCAGCAGAACAGGACTCAGGAGCGGGGCCACCCGAACTTCTTGCAGATGCGGCGATCGAGTTCTTCCCAAGAGATGGTCCGTCCGGCTCGCACGTCTGCGATTCCCTGTTCAATGCTGGCGAACAGTGCCGCCCGTTCCGCCGGATCGGTCGGGAGCGGCAGCGGCTCAAAGATCTTGTCGAGGTCGTCTGAGTCGGACACGGGCACCATTCCTTGGCTTCTGAGTAGCCCAACCCGAAACAGAACGCAACAGAGAGCCCCGACAGCGAGTCCCCTGACCGCTCACCGGCCAATCTGGCCCCGCCAACTTCGCACCCGCCCTCCCCGCTCCGCATCAAAACCGGGGACACTAGGGCAACTCGCACACTCTGCCGTCGCCAAGTCGAGCCGATGAAGTAACCCCACCGTCGGGCCACTTGGGGTGAGTCTACGATCGGGACGATGCTTACCACTTCCGATCTGGACCACTAGGAAGCGAAGCCGCCAGCCGTTCATAAAACCGAGCCTGTTTCGCGGATGACACCAGACGCTCAAGTGGCGACCGTCTCAACTCTGCGCGTATCAGCGAGCGATCGACGTCATCCACCGCCGCCAGCACATCGGGATCATGTTCCGCGAGACAAGCGCACACCTCGCGGACTAGCGCGGTCGTTCAGACGGACCTCTCCATCGTCGACAACCAGCGGAAAAAGGGGCTGGGTGACACCGGGACGGCGGACCTCCGAGGGAGCGGACTTCAGATGATCAATGCGCTTGCAGTGTCTCCCGAGGGAGTGCCGCTCGGGCTATTGAGTCAGCAGTACTGGGCGCGGCTCGTCGGCAAGAAAACGGGTACACCAAGCGCTGGCGGGTCGAGGAATTTCATCGGACGTGGAAGTCCGGGGCCTGCCAAATCGAGCGGCCGCAGCTGCGCAGCAAACAGAACATCCTGCGCTGGGCGGTGCTGCTATCCTCGGTGGCCGTGAGAGTACAGCGATTGGCGATGCTATCGAGGACGCAGCCGGACCTGCCGGCGACGACGGAGCTTGACGAAGCCGAAATCGAGGCGGCCCGACTGGGGACGCAGCGGCAGCGCAGACCGCCCGGACAGCAGCCCACCATCGGAGAAGTGACCCAGTGGATTGCCGAGCTCGGCGGTTACACCGGCAAGTCCTCCGGCGGTCCGCCCGGCATCATCGTCCTGACGCGAGGCCTCCAGCGCATCGAACTCCTCGCCGCCCACCTCCGCCAAAACCCCCCTCATCCCAATCACTTGTGATCAATCGTGAGCTGCTGTAGAGGCGGGGGTCGCGGTCGAGGCCGTCGCCGCGCTGCTGGGCCGCGAGTCGAGCACCACGACCCGCAGGGCCTATATCGCCCCTGGAGCAATCGAGCGCGCCGAGCGCGCGCAGGTCCAGCGGGTCCTAGCGGGCTCATCCTTGTCCCAAACCTTGGGACACGGTTAGTTCCAAGCCAGTCCCAAGCGTGTCCCAGGCATAAAAAAACCCCGTGGCGAAAGTGACTCACCGACGGGGATTTGATGTGGAGCTGAGGGGAGTCGAACCCCTGGCCTCTAGAGTGCGATTCGCTGGGGTCCGTCGGAAGCGAGATTCGTTTCATTGCCCAGCGAGGGCAAGCAAGCGAGATGACTGGCGATTTCTGGGCAACGATATCGTGGCTATGGCTGGCCGCGTGGCTTGGTTCGTTCTTCCAGCGTTGCCATCAGGATGGGCAGCGCCATCCGGTCTTTGGGACGATTCGCTTCGGACTTGACCTTGATCAGCATCGGCAGATCGAGCACGCGCAGCTTCATGTCAAAGTCGCGTAGCTCGGCGGTGTGCGGCAACAGCTCGTCGAAGCCGCGTGCTCCCGATATCTCGCACAGCACATCCAGCGGGCCGCAGCTGGTGTCAAAGTTCAGGTGACCGTGGCCGGTCAGATCGCTGGCCCGAGGTCGCAGTTTCCGCTGGGCAAAGTCAGGTCGAAAATGTGCGTCGAGCTTGCTCAGCACCGTCAGCAGTCGCTCGACATTTTCCGGCGACCGCTTGTGAACGATGTCGAGATCCTTGGTCACGACCGGCACCCCCGACAGCACCGCAGCCGCACCGCCGACCACAATGAACTCGACGTTGCCCTCGATGAGCGACGACAGCAACCGGACGATTGGATCGTCGGGTTGACCCGTCACCGGCTACCGCCTTGCGCCGACTTGCGAGACGCCGCCAGCCGTTCATAGAACCGCGCTTGCTGCACCGACGCCACCAGCCGCTCAAGCGGTGACCGCCGCAGCTCCGACTGTATCAGCGAGCGGTCTACGTCCTCGATGGCAGCGAGCACGTCGGGATCGTGCTCGGCTAGGTGGGCCCGCACGTCGGAAATGATTTCGTCGCCCATTTCTGAGAACAGTGCCGTAGCTAGCGCCGAGGTGCAAGCGTCCCTCGCAGTCAACGGTGGCGATGCTGGGGCGCTGAGTCGTCTCCACTATCAAGTGTTGAGTCTGGCGGCGTGCTGCGACTACCATCGTCGGCAGGAGAACTGATGCCAATCCCCGATTTCCAGACGCTGATGTTTCCGACGCTCAAGTTGGCCAGCACCGGGAAAGACCATGCCGTCAGCGACCTGAGACAGGCGCTGGCCGAGCAGTTTGGACTTTCAGAGGCGGAGCGGGCGGAACTCCTCCCCAGCGGACGTCAGCCAACCTTCCATAACCGCGCCGGCTGGGCTGTGACGTATCTCAGAAAAGGGAATCTGTTGGAGTCGACGGGCCGGGGAAGGGTTCGGATTACTCCACGCGGCCGGCAGGCGCTTAAGGACTGTAAGGACCGAATCGATCTCCAGTACCTTGCGCAGTTCGATGAGATCCAGCGCTTCCGCGGCGCATCGCAGCCCGGCGAAAAGCAGACGGCAGCCGCCGAAGAGTCGCTGACACAGCTGACGCCCGAAGAGCTGCTCACGACCAGCTACGACACGCTGCGCCGTGCGACCGCGGACGAACTGCTCGAACGGATCGTCGGTGCGTCGGCGCGCTTCTTCGAGGAGAAGGTCGTCCAGCTACTGGTCAAGATGGGGTACGGAGGATCCATCGCCGACGCAGCCGAAGTGGTGGGCGGTCCTGGGGACGAGGGGATTGACGGCCTGATCAAGGAGGATAAGCTCGGCCTCGACGCCATCTATGTCCAGGCCAAGAAGTGGGCGCGCGACAAGCGCGTAGGACGGCCCGAACTACAGAAGTTCGCTGGGAGCCTACTGGGGAAGCGCGCTCGCAAGGGAGTCTTCATCACAACGGCCGGATTTGCTCGGGAGGCGCATGAATATGTCCGTGGCCTCGACCAGAAGATCGTGCTCATTGATGGACCTCGCTTGGCGGTCCTGATGCTCGATCACGGGCTTGGTGTGTCCATCAAACAGACCTACCACCTCCATAAGCTCGACGAGGACTTCTTCGAGGACGAGTAGCCGGCAGAGCGCGAAGGCGACTCAGCCCGGTGCCACAGCACGGCGTGGATTTCAAGCCAAGGCCGCATGTACCGTCGGCTCGCAATGGCTCCGATTCAGGATGCGGTCTGCCGCTACTGCGGACGCCCGGTTCCCCAAAAGGCCAAGTGAACGTGTGACGAGAGCCAGGAGGAGGCGCTTCCCCGGAGGGCTCTCGTCACACGTCTCCCAATCCCGTCAACCTCACCAGACAAGAGTGCTCCGCCTAGGTTAGTATTGTTCCGTGCAGGTCTGTCAGCACTGCAAAGGACCGCTCCCCGAGAAAGCCCGCGCCGATGCTGTTTACTGCTCGACGAGCTGCAAACTGAAGGCGCAGCGCCAACGGAAAAAGGACGCCGTAGCGACGCCATCGATCACGGCACAGGCAGAACCACCGCGAAGCCCAGTCGTATCACCGCCAGCCGATGCAGAGAGCAAACCCGAACCCATCCCAGCGCCCGCCGCCGTTCCTGTCCTTTCGCTCCAGCCAGAAGTAGCCATCCCGAAGCCACCAACAATCATCGCACCTCCGCCGGACGTTGCGAACTCCGAAGCTTCGTCGGTGCCTGTCGAGCCGCCCCAGACACTGCCACTTCGTATGGCCACTCCCGCAGAGCCGATTGGTGACTCGACATTGGAAGGCCGACTCATTCCGCAGTCAGTCAGCGGCTCAAAAGCGCCGCACATTGAGGCTCCACCATGCACTCAGCCTGCGAACACATCGTCGGCTGCCATCACTGCACAACGACCGACCCAATCAGCCCAGGCTCCGTTCGTCAAAGAGACGCCAGCACAGACTCCGCCAGGCCCAAAGCATGAGTCCCTGGGACGCGAGCTTGGCACCAGCCTCTTTGCGATATTCGAACTCTTCGCAGACTACAAGAGACAGACTGAGAACGAGGCTGCACAAAGGCGAGCCAAGGAAACGCCGGAGGAACGCCAGAAACGCGAAGCCCTCGACGAAAAGGCACGACGACGAATGAAGAAGTTCGATCGGTTTTTCTAACCGTCGCACATTCGTTTTCAGTCTCGCGCAGGCGGCCACTCCCCTATGATCGCCACGCTGATCTCGTAGGCCAACCACTTCAGGGTTGCACGCTCGTACTTTGGCCACATCCCACAGAGAGCCCGCTGAACTGGATCAGCATCGAGTTGTTTGCAGACTCCCTCGACGGTTTGGGCTGCAAACTGGCGCAAGTTCTCAATGGATGGGTTCCGCTTGATCGCCGAGTAAATCCGTCGAGCCAGCAAGCGACAGAGCCGCTTGATTCCACTGTCCTCGGCGGCAAGTTCTCGTTTGAAATCGCTTTTCAGCTCAGGTCGATTGTCTTTGATGTAGCGAGGCAGCCGCTCATAAAGAACCCGATACGCCGTCTGCACCACTGCGGGATGGTCCGATCGGTCGGGATTCGGATTTGTGTATCGCCCCGGCGTTGTCAGAGACTTGGATTCGCGAACACGCGATGACCCAGGCTGGGAGCCTCGATGCTGCGACTTCTTCGAGCGCGCAGGCGGCGGCTCTGCATCGATCTCGCGCTGCGTCGGTGGGGTCCATGGGTCGGGAGTCTCTGACACTTCGCTCACGGTCGGCTGCGATAGTTGCCACGGTGGCCGCTGCTGCGCTTGCTGTGTCTGGGCCTCAAGCAGAAGACGTTGACGGCGTAGCTCATCGCTCAGCTCATTAACACGCTGCTGCGCAAACTCTTGCTCTCGCTGGGCACGCTCTGCACGCCGAGACACCTCCGCCAGCTCAGCCCGCTGCGCCTCGATCTGCGCCTCGGCCTCACGAAGTCTGAACGCGGTCTGCCGCTGCACGCGCTCCGCTTCCTGGATTGCAGCAGATTCACTCCCAATCGTCTCTGTCCGCTGTGCCGAGTTCCGTTTCGGGTGTCTCTGTTCTGCCCCCAATTCCGATGAGAACTGTCGCCGAATGCTGGCCATTTCCTGCGCTGCATCGTGCAAGCGCTGCTCCATCTGTCGGACTGCATCGAGCAGCGAAGAGGCCTCCGTTCGCGGCTCTGTTCCGCCATTGCGTCTTCGTCTGTATGCCAAGGTCCGACAGCTCGGACGACAGTACTTCCGATCGATGCGTCCCTTGGTCGGAATGTCGCCCCCACAAAAAGAGCAGTGCCGCGCCCGCAACATGATCGTCCCCCTTCGCAACCCTTGCCATTTAGTATCGCGCTCCGGAGCCGTCAATGTCGATGGTCAAGGCATAGCTGAGCCGTGAACAGAGCCCAACTCCAGCCGCACCGAGATGGCCCCCGGTGATATGCCTAAGGTGTCCCGGCGATACGGGTGCCGGGGAGCGGCGATGCGGCTATGACGGGTCCGCGATACCGCTCCGATGGGCTGCACATCCGTATCGCCAGGCACCTGCGCCCTGTCGTTGATACGGATCTAGGCTGAGCGCTCGCGGAGTGAGTCAGGAGTGGATGTAGTGACCGCTGCGGATTCCTGCGCCACGCCTTCCGCATATGCCAGCCAGCAGACTGACACCCCCAGCGCCCGCGCCAGCAGTTCGACTGTGGCAACGCTTGGGGATGTCTCACCGCCCTCGATGTAACCGATCGTTGTCCGGGCCACCCCAGATACTTTTGCGAGTGCGTTGAGAGACAGACCACGTAGCTCACGCACTTGCCGCAGTCGCTCCGCCAGCGTCATCGCCGATTCGCCAACAGATGACGGCAACGATGGTTCGATTCCGTAAGCCAAGTAGCCGGGCGACACTTGAAGCACCGAGGCGAGCTTCGAGACGACATCAACGGACGGAACCGACGCTTCGGACTCAATGCGGAGCACAGCCGTTCCTGAGAGGTTCGCAGCGATGGACAGCGGCTTCCCGCCGATGTCGTGCTGACGGCGGAGCGCTCGCAGTCGCTTGCCAATTCCGAAGTGAAGGGGGTTCTTGCGTCCGCGAACCATGCCGCCAGGTATCACGTCGCAGAGAGAGACATCCACTTCGCACAATAATCAGTCGATATGGTTGCTTATATTGACAATCCTGGCGGACCGTACTATGAAGCGCTGGTCCTTCGGGAAGCGGCACGATTCGGAAAATTGCCCCCGAGGCTCCCCAGACAGCCGTTCGCGCTCCTCGCGAGAGGGGCTTTCTATAACCGAGGCCGACGGGCTCTTACCCCGTCGACCCCGCAGCGTGCCGTGGTGCGTCAACACCTCGGCCCGCCGGAGGCTGAGCATGCCAGAGATCCGTCCCAAGTCGTCGAATTCTTCGTCCCGTCCCCGCCGTTCCGTTGCTCGCAGACAGACGGCCACGCCGCCCACCGCTGTCGGAGTCCAGCGACCCCAGACGCCACCGAACCGCAAAGAGATTTTCCGTCAGCTCATGTCAATCCAGCTCAACACCGCCGGACT
Organism: Pseudomonadota bacterium; assembly: GCA_035328405.1. GTDB lineage: Bacteria > Myxococcota_A > Polyangia > Palsa-1104 > JAEUJZ01 > JAEUKA01. The sequence goes on from DAOLIT010000027.1 coordinate 52,991, forward strand.
GAGCGGACCGTATCGAACGCAGGAAGAGACGCTCGAGCCGGTGAAGGGCAATCACTCCGCCGTTCGTGAGGTTCGCAAGGTGCTCCGTCGCTCGCTGATTTTGCCTCGTCGTGGTCCGCTGTGGGACTTGCTGGTCGCGGAGTGTCTGCGAGCGTGCGAGGGCGACATCGGACGGGCGGCGCGGATGCTCGGGGCGTCGACGACGCAGATCCGTCGCGCGCTACTCGACAAGCCAACGGATAACACGAACTAACCGCGAACCTGCGACCCGCAGCAAAGTCCAGTCGTACCACCACACACCTTGAGCCTCGACGGCAAAGCCCAGTAACATCAAGGGCAATGACCCGTGAGCAGCTTCGCCTGCTGGCCCGCTACATCGTCGATGAGCTTGAGTCCCGTGGTGCGCGTCTGGGTCTGGTTGCCCCGTCGCAAGCAGGAGCTACGCCATGCCCCGACAGAGAAGCGAAGCCCGCGTCCTTGGACCCTATCCCAAGCGAGACAAATGGCGATTGGTTGTCCGCGACGAACGAGGCGCGGAGAGTTTTGTCAGCTATGCGACCCAAGATCGAGCGAAGTGACCGAGCGCGAGGTGCGCGATCTCGATGATGGAGGTCGCCAGCTCTGGATTCCCGACAGCAAGACAGCAGCTGGACGGAGACGGCTCGAAGTGCCCGAAGTGCTCCAGCCCCACTTGCGCGGACTTGCCGAGGCCAAGCTGCCAAATGCACCGCTGTTTGGGCACCACTGGCGAGACTGGCCGCGCAAACAGGTCAAACGGATCTGCGCGCTGGCCAAAGTACCTGTCGTCTGCGCTCACTCGATGCGTGGACTACACAGCACGCTGGCCATCGAGGCCGGAACCACTGCCCACGTCGTTGCCAGCAGTCTCGGCCACGAGTCGCCCACCGTGACCTTCCGCAGCTACGTCGCCCCCGGCACCGCCCAGCGCGCCAGCACCAAGCGAATCCTGACCGTTCTCAAAGGCGGCCAAAGCTGATTCCGGTGGGCAATGAATCGTTGCCCAATCGTTGCCCAGCTCTAGAGGTCGCTGAAAAACCCACCTTGGCCCCAAAGCAAAAAAGCCCGTACTTCCGAGGAGAAGTACAGGCTTTCAAGTGTGGAGCTGAGGGGAGTCGAACCCCTGGCCTCTAGAGTGCGATTCTAGCGCTCTACCAACTGAGCTACAGCCCCAAAAAGGGTGGCGTCCAAAAGGTCTTGACCTTCTATCAGGGACGAGCAGTCGCGTGCAAGCGTTTTTTACTTTTTGTTCGCGCTCGGCTTTTTTTAGGTGGATGGGAGACCCGTGGAGAACGCTGTGATGGGTGGTTTTTCGACGGGAAATGGAGGTCAGAGAGTTTTCCGCTTTCGGGCATCATGAGCGCGTTTTCGCGCCTCACGACATCGGTCAGTCCACGCAGCCCACAGCCTCCAACCAAAAGCTTCGACACAGGTGGTAGTGAACCAACAACCTTCGACAAAAGTTTGCTTAACTCTTCAGGCTCTGGTCGCAAAACAAAAGAGAGTGCAACAAATGAGGGTTGAACCTTCTGAGCCGTTTGCACGAGTTCAGCCAAAGGAACATCAGCGCCGAGAAAGAGCGCATCCCAACCTTGAACAGTTGCTTCCAATGCGAACAGAAGAAGACCCATGTCGTGTAGCTCGCCAGGTGGACATGCACACAATACGGAATGTTCACAGGATGCAGACCGAACCTCACGCAACAGAGTCGTCATATGGTTGCGAATCAGTGCGGTTCCAAAATGCTCAGCAGCGACGGAAAGCTTGCCCTCATGCCAGCGATTTCCAACTTCGACGAGCAATGGAAAAAGCAATTGGTGACAAACCTGCTCGATCGGCAACGTCCGAATGGGCACGGAAAGAAGCTCCTCGGCCACAGCATTGTCTAGGCTTCTAAAAGCTTCGACAAGCAGATCAATCCTTTCTTCAACACTCATGAGTTGTTGAAGGTTTGTTTTTTCAGGACGCGATCTTTTTAACGAAGAAGCATGGCCAGAACGATCGGGTTCTTTGGGGGGATTTGCCTGTGCAAGGTGTCCCGAGATCACTTGAGCATGGGGCAGCCGTGCAATCTGTGCAGGGGACATTCCCCGTTTGACAAGTTGCTGCGCGCCTTTGAGCAAGGCGATTTCTTCCTCTGAATACAGACGATATCCAGACGCTGTCCTCTCGGGTTGAACCAGGCCATAGCGAGCCTCCCACGCTCGAATGAGGACAGCAGACATACCGGTCAATTGTGCAGCGGTTTGAATCAGATACCTGTTCATGGTTAGAAGTCTCATCCATCGACTCTGATTAGTCAAGGTTTGTTTAGGCTTTTTCCGAGTAGAAAAATAAATTTTTCAGACGAAAAATTAAAATTTTTCTAAAAATTGAAGAATTCTTATTGACTCGTTTGTAAAAGGTCTGTAAAACCTTGATCAACGAAACGCAAGACGGGAAACGCGAGACGGCAATGGGTTCACAGCCAACGCCGTCCAAACCACGGAGAGATGACATGACGAGACTTCACACGGAAACCAACCAAACCTTGGCTCAGGCCGTCGCTCAAAGCAGGCCCGCACTTGTTCGGCAGGCACGTCGGATGCTTCGTGATGAAACCAGCGCGGAAGATGCCGCCCAAGATGCGCTGGTGGCGGCACTTTCCCACATGGATTGTTTCCGTGGAGACGCACAGGTTGGAACGTGGATGTATCGTGTGGGTGCAAACGCGGTGCTCATGACAATGAGGCGTGAGCGACGGGCAAGCGACCGAACCCATCGCGCCATGGCATCGCTGCCAAAAGAATCAAGCTGGCTGTCGGGGAGTGGTTCATCGGAACCCGCGCAGTGGAAGCTCGAAGACAGTCAGCAAGCGGATTTGTTGAGGTGGGCCATCGAGCAGCTCCCAGAACGGTATCGCTTGGTGGTGGTGCAGTGCGACCTTGATGAAAAGCCAGTGCAGGAAGTGGCGGAATCGTTGGGCTTGACGATTGGTGGGGTACGGACCCGCCGACTGAGGGCACATCGCATGCTGCGCGAGACGCTGAAAGAACGCACAGCCGACCTGTTCTAGTTTGTAGAAGGTTTGTTTAGGCTTTTTGAAGAGTCCTTCCGATCAAACTTTTTGGTCCCCCTTTTGGGATTCCCACAAAAGCCCCCAGACTCCTGTTTGGAAACACCCCCAATACCCGTTTTCCCTGGCCTGGATGGAAAGGGGTGCGCAAGGATTCGGCCTGACGCTCTGGCTTGCTGTCGTAACAGAGCTTCGTAGCCGAACATCCACCGTTCCTCTTGTGCGTCGCGGTGATCCATTCCCAACAGGTGACAGAGACCATGAACAGACAAATGCAGCAATTCCTCGAGAAGGGAATGTCCCTGGGAAAGGGCTTGTTGCTCGGCTATCTCGACAGAAATGATGATGTCTCCGAGCACCAGCGCAAGCAAGGTTGCCCCCGACGGTGTGGAGGCATCACATTGGGCGAACGACAACACATCGGTGGGATGATCTTCTTCCGCGTACATCCGATTGAGTGCGTGAAGTTCCTGGTTGTCCGAAAGGGTTAAACAGACCTCTGCGTGATCGACCTGTGCAGCCTTCATGGCTCGACGGACTTGGCGAACCAATTGCCTGCGCAAATCAGTGGAAATCGCAGCACGAATGGAGTCTCGCAAAACAAGCTGAAGCACACGAGGGACGTACCACAATTTGCTGAACGCTTTGGGTACATTTCGCTTTTGCCAACAGGCGCTTGGGAGACTGGCTGAGACGGAGAGGCTGCGTTGGGCGTACTAAAAGAGGGTGCCGTTTTTTTTGCGCACAGACATCCCATCGGCAAGAGAATCGATCCCCGCGACGACGACGGCTTCTTCGGGCTGCAAGCCTTTGGCAATTTCCAAAAACGTGCCTCCGTCTACGCCGAGTGTGACGGATCGACGCTGCACTTTGCCGTCTTTTTCGACGAAGAGAAACCGCTGAACACCAGAGATTTGGACGGCGGATTCGGGGACGACAAGGGCTTGTTTGTGCAGGCCGACTTGGATGCGGGCGCGTCCGTACATGCCGGGTCGGAGTCGCCCGGTCTGGTTTTGCAAATGCACTTCCGCGTCGAGGGTGCGGGACAAGGAATCGAACGCTGGCGACAGGCGAACGACGGTTCCAACAAATTCCTCTTTGGGCAAGGCATCGACTGACAGGATGACTTTTTGTCCAACGGCGACTTGAGCGGCTTCCTGTTCGCGCACCGCGACAAATGCACGCAGCACGTCCACGCGGCCCAGCACGAGCAGCGCGCCTTGCTGGGGCCCGACGAGAACGCCAGCATCGTATCGTCGCTGTAACACAACACCGTCGATGGGCGATTCGATGCGCATTTCCCCAAGGCGCACAGCGATCGCTTGAAGCTGGGCTTGCGCCGCCGCCTCGACGGCCTCGGCCTGGGCGAGCGCGGTGTTGCTTTGTTGAAGCTCGTGGGCCGAAACAACGCCTGTCGGGGCCAAACTTCCCAGGCGGCCTCGGTTGATTCGCGCTTGTTCAAGGGCAGCCTGAGCTTGTCGAAGCTGGCCTTTGGCGACGCCAAGCTGATCGGGCAGGTCGCTTTGTCGAACAAGAGCCAACAGTTGCCCCTTTTTCACGACATCGCCGCGCTCGACAAGAACGGCGCTCAGGTAGCCCATTTGTTTGGACCACAAGTCCGCCTGCTCTTTCGGTCGCAATTCGACGGGCGAAGACACCTCAACGGGCACATCACGGACGATGGGCGCGTTTACCAAGACAAGCGGAGGCGGCCTGGACCCTCGCGCATCCTTGCTGCCCATTCCACAGCCAGCCCCGGCCAGAGCCAAACCGACAAACCATGCAAACCCAAAAAAACACCGCACAACAAGCTGCTTACCACAAGGCGTGGCCCGGAAAAGCCTCGATTTCTTGTGTGCAAGGGGCCGCGTAGCCCCTCGAACGCTTGGTTGCTTGTGTGCGCGGGGCCGCTTAGCCCCTTTCATCGAGTCGCTGGCGGACGTACTGCTCGCTCACGATGATGTGTTCGCCGCGTCGTTCGGGGGCTTCAAACAAGAGGTCAAGACAGACTTTTTCCAAAAACCCCCGCAGCGCACGCGCCCCCAAACCCTGTCTGAGCGCGGCTTGCGCGATCTCTTTTTGTGCCGCCGCCGAAAAATCGACCTGGACCTGATCGAGCGCAAACAGCCGCTGGTATTCGGACAGCAGCGACTCGCCCGAGCCGGACAAAATGTCGATGAGTTCTGCTTCGCCCAGACGATCAAGCTGGACGCGCACGGGAAAACGCCCCAAAAGTTCGCCGAGCATGCCGTAGGCCACCAAGTCTTCGGTCGAAACGTCCTTGGTTTTTTCGACGGGCATATCCGATCCAAAACCAATTCGCGCACCCGGTTTTTGCGCCTCGAACAGATCCGCAAACGTCCCGGCGGCGACAAACAGAATGTCGCTGGTGTCGAGCTGCACCAAGTCCTGACGCCCCGACTGCGCCAAAAAACTCTGCGGCACAAAGACCTCGCGCCCTTCGAGCAGTTTGAGCAGGCTTTGCTGCACGCCCTCGCCGCCCACGTCGCGCGTCCCTCCGCCTGTTTTGTAACTTTGGGTGCGCCTCGCGAGCTTGTCGATTTCGTCCAAAAACACGATGCCGCGCTGGGCCTCAGCAACCGAGTGATGCGCGCGAAACAAGAGCTCGGTCAAAAGTTGTTCGACATCTTTTCCGTAATAGCCCGCCTCGGTGTACTCCGTTGCGTCCGCCACGCACAGCGGCACGTCCAGAACTTCCGACAACGTGCGCACAAGGTGCGTCTTGCCTGACCCCGTTGGCCCAATCAGCAGCACATTCGACTTGCGAAGGTCCCCTTTTCGGTCCACAGACAAACCGCACCGCCGCATATGCCCGTACGCCGCGACCGAAAGCACCCGTTTGGCTTGCTCCTGTCCGACTACCTTGCGCTCCAAATGGGCATAAATCGCACGCGGAGTCAGTACCGCGCGGCGCTGTGGACGAACTTTCGGCATCGTATTTTCGTGGTCCCGGACGTTTCGCCTGGGCTGTTTGGGCGGGACGCACGATATCATGGGGTGCTTTTCCCAAAACACCTCGCTTTTTGGCACCACATCGCTTTCGGGAGGACCTTTGCCGATGAGTCAAGAGACCGGTTTGACGGGCGACACGATCGCCGAAATTTATGCAAACAGGGCCCAAGCCACCCCCAACGCCCCCGCCTTCATGACCCGGCGCAACGGAGAATGGCAAACCCTAACGTGGCAGCAAGCGTATGAAAAATCGTCGGACATCGCCCACGGTTTGATTGCCCTAGGTGCCAAAGTCGGGGACAAAATCGCAATCATCGGCGGCACCCGCGAGGAATGGACCCTGTGTGACTTGGGTCTCGTCCTGGCCGGCGGCATTACCGTCCCCATCTATCCCTCCAGCTTGAGGGAAACCGTCGAGTACATCCTGAACGACAGCGAATCCTGTTACGTCTTTGCGGAAGACAAAAAACAGATCGAAAAACTGCTCGCGATCCGCGACCGCATTCCGCAAGTGAAGCAAGTCATTTTGTGGGACGGCCACGCCGAAAGCGACGCCAAGGTGGACGAATGGGTCACGCCCCTGCGCGAGCTGTGCGATCGGGGCCGCGCCCACCGCCTCGTCGAGCCCAACGCACTCCCCGAGTTGCGCAAGCAAATGTCAGGCAAAACCGTCGCCACCATCATTTACACCTCGGGCACCACCGGCAATCCCAAGGGCGTCGTCCAAACCCACGCCTCCTTTGTCGAGGGCACCCGCTACGGCGTCACCGCATTGCCCGTCAAGCGCACCGATCGGCAACTTCTGTTTTTGCCGCTCGCGCACTCGTTTGCCAAAACCCTGTCCATCGTGTCGGTCTATGTTGGTTTTTGCACCGCCTACTCCGCCATTGACACGATTTTGGAGTACGTCGGCCAAGTCAAACCCAGCTTCATGGCCGGCGTCCCCCGCATTTACGAAAAGGTCTACGCCGGGTTCCTAAACAAGGCAAAACAGGGCGGGGCCGTCAAATGGGGGCTCGTTCAGTGGGCGCTCAAAGTCGGCACGCAAGCCAGCCGTGAAGTTCAGGCGGGCCGCACCCCTTCCGGTTTTCTTGGGATTCAGTGGAAACTCGCCGACAAACTCGTGTTTTCCAAACTCCGCGAACGGTTCGGCGGCAGACTCAAGTGGTTTGTATCCGGCTCGGCCCCCCTTTCCCGCGAACTTGCCGAGTTTTTCCACGCTGCCGGCATGCTCATCCTTGAGGGTTACGGCCTCACCGAGACCAACAGCCTGACCAGCATCAACCGACTCGATGCCTACAAGTTCGGCACCGTCGGCAAACCCCTGCACTCTGCCCTGGAAGTCAAGATCGCCCAAGACGGAGAAATCCTCACGCGGGGCGTCACCAACCTGACCGAGTACTACAAACTCAAAGACGCCACCGCCGAGGCCATCGAGTCCGACGGCTGGTTCCACACCGGAGACATCGGTGAAATCGACAACGACGGCTTCATCAAAATCACCGATCGCAAAAAAGACCTCATCAAAACGTCCGGCGGCAAGTACGTCGCACCCCAGATGATCGAAAACCTCCTCAAACTCGACCCCATCATCAGCCAAGCCGTCGTCATCGGAGACAACCGCAAGTACATCACCGCGCTTGTCTCGATCAACCAGGACACCGCCAAGCAGATTCTCGCCGAGGCTGGCCACGCTCCCCCTTCCGAACACAAGGAACTCCACGAACACCCCCTTGTCGCCGAACGCCTCGAGAGCAAGAAAGCCGAGGTCAACAGCCGCCTAGGTTCCTGGGAGCAGGTCAAGTACCTGTCCGTCCTCCCCCGCGAACTGACCGAAGCCGACGGCGAGCTGACCCCCAGCCTGAAGGTCAAACGCAAGGTCGTCTCGGAACGCTACCGCGACCTCATCGAATCCATGTACGAAAACAAAAGCAAAGACTAAACCCCCCTTCCCTTCTCCCCCTTGACACCCCGCCGCGCACCCCTTTCGCCAAAGCCCGTACTCCTAAAGTCGCAAAATGGGCAGGCGGTTGTCGCCTTCCTGCAGATTCTGTTCGCCATTTGATACGGCCACCGTCCAATCGGTCCACGGGGCCTTCGATTTGGACAGCAGCGCCGAAAGTTCGGGCAACAGATCCGGCAGCGGAGCCACCGCGCGCAGTGTCGCCTGCTGTGTGACAAGGTATTCCAGCAGCGCAGACCAAGGCGGCAGATGCGGTGCCTCCACCGCAGGCTCAATCTTCGTCGGAGCGGGGTAAAAAAGGAGGCAGCTTCCCGGCTGGGCCAAGGAACAGGCCAGCGCACGGCCCACGTCGGTCCCAGTGGTTTCCAAAACGACAGCCCCCGACAGAGACACACTGTGCCGTCCGGCCATCGCCGCGACCTCTTGCCGCGCCCCGTCAGGTGCCATTTCGAGCACTTCCTTTTCCGAAAAACGCACCGGAACAAGCCCCCAAAGTTCGGCAACAGAGACCGCCAGCGCGGCTTGAAAACCGTGCCCCACAACGACTGCCACAGTTCCTGCTGAAGCCCCCGAAAGCGCCAGCGCAGAATACGGTGTCAGCAGCGCATTCGACAGCACTGCATAGGGCCACAAGTCCTCGGTTTGCGGCACGGTTTTTTCAAAAGGGGGTGAAAGGGGGTACAGATACCGGGCGGGCAGGACTTCGTGCAGCACGGGACGGAGGGGGCGCGGCGCAAGCGCAGGGCAGGCCGACACGACGCCACGCCGACAGACCGGACATTCCCCGCAAGGCAACAGCCGGGGGACGACGACCGCATGCCCCACAAGCTCTTGCGCACCCGAACCTGCTTCGACGACCACACCGACGGATTCTGCGCCCGGAAAGGCCCCAAGCGCCGAGCCATACACGCGAACCTTCACTTCGTTTGTTTGCAACGTCACAGCGCCGGAGCCTTACACAAAATCGGCCCGATTTGGCAAGCCTGACTGCGGTGGTGAGCAAAAATTTGCGTCGAGGCACAGCGGGTCGTGTAATCCACCCATGTACCAAACCTGCACGACTTGCGGACAACGATTTCTGCCGCAGTATGCGTATCAAGTGGCGACGCTGCCGCACGCAGCGGGGGAACCGCCTCGCCGCCAATACTTTTGCCAACTGAGCTGTCGGCGCTCCGCCTTGGGTGAAGTCAGCCATGCAGTGCGTCGGGCTCGGCGCATCGCGGTCCTGAATCAAAAAGGGGGAACCGGAAAAACCACGACGGCCATCAATTTGGCCGCAGGTTTGGCCGAACGCGGTTTCGAGACGCTGCTCATCGACACGGACGCCCAAGGAAATGTCGGCGCAAGCCTGGGAGTCAAAGGGGAACGGAGTCTGTATCACGTTCTGTGCGACGGAACAGACCCCGCCGAAGTGGCTGTGCCTGTGCGCGGGAAACTTGAAGTCATCACGTCGGACGCGACGCTCGCGGCAGCGGAGGTCTGGCTTGCCCGCCGAGACCACGACAGAGACCGCATTTTGTCGAATCGGATGGGCGCTGCGCACAAGCGGTATCAATACGTGATTTTGGATTGCGCGCCGTCGCTGTCATTGCTGAATCAAAATGCGCTCACGTATGCCGACGAGGTGCTGATTCCCGTTTCGTGCGACTACCTGTCCCTCATCGGTGTGAAACAGGTGTTGAAGACGCTCAAAGACATCGAGCGTCACTTGGGTCATTCGGTGCGCATCGCCGGAGTGCTCCCGACGTTTTACGATTCGCGCATCCGTCTGGCCCGCGAGGCACTGGAGACGCTGCGCGGCCATTTCAAAGAAAAATTGCTCGACCCCGTGCGTCGTTCGACGCGGCTCGCGGAAGCCCCGAGTCACCGTCAGTCGATTTTCGAGTACGACGCATCCTCGCCCGGCGCAGAAGATTACCGTCGGGTGGTCGAAAGAATCATCGGTGCGGATCAGCCCCTTTCAGCCGAGTTCGTTCGTTCGCGGGCCGTGGTTCCACCGACGATCGAACCGGCCACGTTCGAGTGAGGAAACGCACACGATGGGCGCAAAACCCGGCTCTCACAAAAGCCTCCCGACCGATCCGTTGTCTGCCGACGACATCTTGGCGACCGGTTTTTACCGCACCGCACCCCCAAAAACGACAGCGCCGACAAGCGAAGTTGTCCGAGAGGTCGTCCACGACGTACCCACGACCGAAGTGGGGCAAAAAAAACCGCGGCCGACGCATTACAAAATCGTCTGCATTTCGCTGTACCTCGAAGACATCGAGCGACTCGAAACTTTGGTGCAAAAACTCAAAGAAAAGGGCCTGACCAAGGCCAACAAGTCGCTGGTGATTCGCGCGGCTCTTGAACAAATCGACCTGGAAAAGGTGCCCCGTTTTCAATAGGCAACGGCCACACACGACCCCCTGAGGAAGCACTTGTCACAAAAAAGAAAACTCCACGTTGCTGTGTTGTACGGCGGTCGGTCAGGAGAACATGAGGTTTCTCTGCAATCGGCGGCCTCGGTGCTGCGCAATCTAGACAAAGCGCGTTTTTCGGCTTTTCCGGTCGCGATCGACAAAGAAGGACGTTGGCATCCGGGCGATGTTTCCCTCATTGAACAGGGGGCGCGTTCGTTGCCTGTTTTCCGCGAAAGGCCGCAGGTCGTGCTTCCCCCCAATCCTCCAGATTCCGACGGAACACAGTTGCTTCCGCTGCAACCCCCAACGCTCAAAGGGGGTGCAGACCTCATGAGGTCTGCCTCTTCTTCTACCTCTTCTTCTGCGTCTTCCTGCATTGACGTTGTGTTTCCGGTATTGCATGGCACAAACGGAGAAGATGGAACCATTCAGGGGCTCTTGGAATTGGCGGATGTCCCCTATGTAGGTTGTGGCGTACTTGCGTCGGCGATTGGGATGGACAAGGAAGTGGCCAAACGGCTGGCGCAGCTTGCAGACATTCCGGTTGTTCCGTATCTGACCGTCCGCCAAACCGACTTTTTGGAACGCGCGCCACAGCTTGCACAGGAAGTTGAGCAGGCGCTTGGATATCCGTGTTTTGTGAAACCCTCGTCGTCGGGTTCCAGCGTCGGGGTTCACAAAGTGAAGCAACCTTCTGCGTTGTGTGCGGCGGTTTTGGATGCACTTCGGTTTGACCGCAAGGTGCTCATTGAAAAGGCGATTCCTGCCCGCGAAATCGAGGTCTCTGTCCTGCAAAATGCGGCGTCAGGTGGGCCCCCTTTGTGCAGCGTACCGGGCGAAATCAATCCCACGCACGAGTTCTATTCCTACGAAGCCAAATACCTGGATGAAAACGGTGCGAATTTGCTCGTTCCAGCGCCACTTTCCGTCGCACAGATTCAAGACGTACAACGCTTGGCGGCACTCGCCTTTGTGACGCTTGAGTGCGAAGGAATGGCGCGAGCAGATTTCTTTCTCGACCGCGAAACGGGCCATTTCTATTTCAACGAAGTCAACACGTTGCCCGGTTTCACATCCATCAGCATGTATCCCAAACTCTGGGAAGCTTCCGGCCTGTCCTACCCGGATTTGCTGAGCCACTTGATCGATTTGGCACTGGCTCGCCACATCCAAAAGCGCACCCTCATCCACGACTTTTCCCGCCGATAAAACCCCGATGGATCTTCTGGAAAGCGAGTCATCCCCGTCCATCACCCCAAAGAGACCCATGCCAACCCCTGTGGCGCAGCACGATGACGTTCCCATGACCGTCCTTTCCCAATGCCTCGCCACCGCGCGCACGCTGGGCCAGTCCGTCCTAGAGAGGGGGGCTTTAGGTCCCCAGGGTGATGGTCACGGTGTCGGATTCGGGGGTAACTTCGGTGTCATCCACCACGCCGATGACGCGGTAGCGGCGCTCTTCGGGAACGCCGGGTGTGCCCAGCGGGCGGACGTCATCGTACGGCGAGCGGTTGTCTCGGCCCAGGAATCTCCACTCGGTTTCGCTTCCGCGCTGGCCATAGACGTTGACGCCGTCGAGCGGCCCCTTTTTCCACCGCAGGACGACGCGGCCCGGCATCGCTTCGGCGGCGAGGGGCACCTTGTAGCTGCTTACGGACACGGCGTGCGTCTGGGAACCTTGCAGCCTGAGCGCGACGCGAATGGCGTCGGTACACCCTGGCGCGGTAGACACATGGTCGAGCGCCGCCGCAAGCGACGCGAGGGTGGTCGCCTTCATCGTCGCCGAGTGGGCCACGGCTGTGCGATAGGCTTGGTACGCCTTTTCATCGGCCTCGATCGCCTGCGTAAGCTGCGTGGACAGGTCGAGCACCGACTTCTTGGTCGCCGCGTCCATGCCGACCGCCGTGGCACACCCCGGCAATTGGTCCCGCAAATTCTGAAGCCAAATCAATAGGTCCGCGTCCGCGCGAGGGAAGTATTTTGGGGGCATGGGAGACTCCTTGTGTGAGCGTTTCGTACAGGTTCGACCAACGTGTGGATTCTAGGCACTGCCCTTTTTGATTGGCAAGCAAGATGTCGGATGAAACCGGCGCGACTGTGCGGCGGGGTGGAACGCCCGAAAAGACCGGTTTGCCCAGCGGGCCCAGGGGTCCGCCCGGCGGGCCGAGGGGTTCGCCCGGCGGGCCGAGGGGTTTGATCACCTGATCAAACCGGTTTGCCCAGCGGGCCCAGGGGTTCGCCCGGCGGGCCCAGGGGTTCGCCCAGCGGGCCGAGGGGTTTGATCACCTGATCAAACCGGTTTGCC
>DAOLIT010000028.1:0-64763 GCA_035328405.1 Pseudomonadota bacterium
ACTCTCCAGCGCCCTCTCCCTAGCCCACCAACGAGGCGTCATTCACAGAGACCTGTGAAAAAAAACTGGATTGTGTATCTGGGCTCTGAAAGGGGGCCTCTATGGGGTGTGTATGCGTACAAAAGACGGGCCCCTGTGTGACCTCATGCTAGGAAGGGGGAATGTCTACCGTGGGAATCATGTGCTCTGGTATGCCTGTGTGTCGTCTCTGTGCGGAGTGGCTTCACCTTGCAACAGAACAATGGTCCTCTCCGATTTCGTGCGAGCAGTCACAGTTTGGCTCGAACCTGAAAGGGGCTCGAACCCGAGGAACTGATTCGGTGCCAGCATCATGAAACTGCTTTGATCGCGTAGGACGAGTTTTACATCCAAAAACAGACCCCGCGAATCCAAAGCAGGAAGAACGTGATCGTGCAGTCTGCGCATCGCTTCTATGGGCCATGGCCTTCCACAACCGCAAGTGGCATGGTCGGCATGCAGCGTAATAGAAACGGCAGAAACCAGAATCGTTGCAAACCCTCCGCAGACAGAACCGTCTCCGATGATCCACTCTCCCAGAATCATGAAAGACGCCCGAACTTTTCGTTCGACAATCGATCTACCTACCGCAACCTCAAGTTCTGGGAAGACATGCGAAAACACCCAATGTACGGTGTATGTAGAACGCAAACCCAGCAGGCTGAACAGCCGAGCCATAACGCTCAGCCAATTCCGGGATATGGTTTGATCGCGCTCTGGGAATGACGCTGCTGCAGTTCCCTTCAGCAGCCAGTGAGAAAAGAAACCCAGAAAATCAGACAAGGACTCCTCTTTTTGGAGGAGCAGAATCCTGCGAAAGTAGTTTGGGAGTGGTGTTTGAGGGGACAACCAACCCAAGTTCAGACAGACAATCGTTCGACGAGATGGCGCTCGCCGAAACCTCACAGAGTCCACCACGCATCCTGCATGCAGCAGTGTGTCATGACTTTGAAATTCGATCTCTTCATCCTGATAGCCAAGAAACCTGAGCAAATCCACAAGTGCAAACAGATCGAAGTCGGTGGCCCTTTTCTCAATCTCATTCTCAACCAAATCATGAACCATTTCCGTCGGTGCAACTGGTTGTCCTGACATCGCATTCCCCGCGTCAAGTTGTCGCTTGAATGAACAGTTCCAAATCAATCCGGTACAGGTCCATGAGTGCCCGCAACGCGAAATCATCCTTCACGTCCAGACTCGGAAGCAACTTGTCTGCATGCGCAACAATGTTGCTAAAGTAGTCCCCAAAGATCGACGGCAAGAACAATCGGGGATCAAATTTTTCGATCGTTTCAGCGATGTCCTTGTAGATGATCGCGGCATGTTTGAAGCGACCCAAACGTACCAATCTGTTGAAGGCCCCAATTTTCTTGATGAGTGCGTGCATGAGAGGCGACAACGTGATCACCAAGGTCGGCTGTCCAGACACTCCTGACACCACAGCGATCGGACCCGTTTTTCCGGTCGCTCCCCCTGATGCGTTTCCTGTTTCTGCATTTGGATCTTGTGGCTTCATGTGCTGTCTCTCCGAGGTAGGGAAGACTCCCTGCGTGTCATGGATTTCCAAACACTCATGTGAACTTCGATCTATCGGTGATATCTCCGACCCGTTCGCATTCCCATCCATTTTTGCAGACTCCTTTTTGGGGGATTCCTTCCGAGTGGTGGGAAGGTCGTGTAGGGACTTCTGTAGCTGTAATAATGCCGTCCTTGCCAAATAGGTTGGTGTTCCGGAAAACGTGTGCTCCAGATGTGCGATCACCTCGGCAAGCTTCCCAAGCGCGGAGGCCTGATTCGCCTTCTCCCAATCCCCCAGAAGCGTTTGCCACGCCTTTGGATTGAGTTTCTTTGCAAACCTGAATTGGCTTTGAAGAGTGGTTGCAAAAAAGCGCAGCGCGCCATCCAGATGACGCAATTTGTTGTGCGCTGGTCCGACGAGGGAAAACTGTACCTCCAGTACATGCAGAGTAGCCTCAAACACCCGTTCCAGCGCCCCCATTCCTTGTTGATCAAGGACTGCATACAAGAGAACCCCCAATGTTCGTGCATCATACACACCGTCGCGCCAGAGTTTCTCTGCAATTTCTCCAGCGGGCACAAATTGATTGCGTTCGGCCATAGACAGAATTTGATCCAAATCAGCGTCGATCGAGTTTGTTCCAACGACCTTCGGAGGTCCAAGCGGTTGTCGAAAAAAATCCAAGTCAATCATGCCTCACTCCTTTCAACCTTCGGCGTATTGCCAGACGGAAACGCAACTGCGCACGGAGCCGGGTCCGCGATTCGGATTTGTCCTCCTTCCGAACAAAGCAAAACCGCGTCTGTCGATAGCACCGTCAACTTGACCAGTTGAACGACTTGTTCGCGCTGCGCCCATGTTCCCATCGGTTTAGGAACGCAAACAGGGGGACTCCCGCTTAGCTTCGATCTGGCAACCACAGGAGGAGACCCACACCGCGAAAAGGGTGTGATGTTGGAACCGGGTTTCACGTCTTCTACGGTCGCAAATGGCTGTCCAGACGTACAAAAAACTCCGCGCGAAAGCACGACCAACGTAGACCCCCCTTGACCCCAAGTGCACACAAGTCTTGCTCCGTTGCGAACCCACTCACTCATCCCATTCCCCCTTTCTTGGTGGCTCTCTGCGCGTCCCCTTTCCTCTTGTTCAAGACCGTTGCATTTGTCGTTACCCGAAGTGCATCCAGCAAACGAAAGGTCGGTTCTTCCTCTCTGTCTCTTAGTGTTCCGCGCAGAAACTCTCGTTCGCAAAAAGCAGCATCCACCTCTTTGCCATTCATTCTTGGGAACATCGCAAACTGTTCGATGAAATCCGGCAGAGCGGAAGAACCCAACCGCTGTAGGATGACTTCTCGTACGATGGATTCCCTGACCGTATTTAGTTCACGTGCGACGGTGAGCGGCTCAGGCCCCGTAAACAGCAGAAGCACTATTCCGCCACGATCGCCCGGCTCACAAACCACCAAGGATGCTGCAAGAAACGGCAATTTTTGCACAACGTCCGTGACTTCCTGAGCAGGATACGGTCGCCCCCGTTTGCTCGGCAGATAAGTTCCACAGTATAGGTAGCCTCCTTCTTGCGAGGACAGAAGCAAACCACAACCCCTTTTATGCGAATTCAACACGCCGATTTCGGAAGGCAGCCTAACTTTCCTGGATGACCCTGCGTTTGTCTCTGTTTCTGGCTCTGTTTCTGGCTCTGTTTCTGGCTCTGTTACACTCTCTGTTCCAGTCCTCGCTCCCTGCAATGTTCCTGGATATTCCAATGTGTACGTTCGCACAGGAGATACCCGCAAAAAGCGTGAAAAAGCGCCTTTTCTCCGCAACGAAAACAGCAGACATCCACCAATGGCCGAGTCATAAAGCCATGTTTGACATTCCGTATCCCGAAGGTCTGCACGATGAACAAAGTCATTCCAATGCATTCCTTCTGGACTCAGTGCTTCTATCAGACAGAGCCGAAGACCGAACTGTGCCCATGGTCTGGCACGAGGATGTTCAATCAGGACGCTGTCACGAAGTTGCTCTCCGACCAGCAACACATGAAGTTCGCACGGAAGACTCTTTTCAACCAGAGAATTGTGAAGCGACAAGGGGTCACAGTGTACATACGCTCCCCCATGAAACAGACAACACAGTATGAGCAGAGGAACATACTGCAAGGAGTCCGAACCCGGAGCTGCCACCGTCGATCCAGGCCACAACGACAAGTGCAAAAGGCCGTCTCTCATCAGGGACAACAAGACATCCCGCGCACGCAATTCTGTGGGTCCGGTGTTCTTGTCATCCCAACGATCAAACGGCGAAAAAAGAGCGAACACAGAGTCCTTGGGAGAATACGTATGCGACGTGTAGTGGTGATCGATTCCCAATATCGGCGTAGGAAGTTCTTCGACAAATAGGCAACGGTCGTGGAACGGGCTCAGAAGCGAAGAGTAACGCAAGGGAGTCGAGATCTTGGCATCGGGAACGGCTTGAATCCGTCTGTGCAAAAAATCCAAACCACGAGGAGGAAGGACAGTCACTTTCAGGCCCATCCTCAGCCCACTCAGCAGCGCAATGAGTAACTCTGGTTCTACATCCGAGATGATGCACAAGGCGTCTCCTGCTTTGAGTTGCTTGGCCTGCCATTTCTGACACCGTGCCGTACATGCCTCGTGCAATTCTTGATAACTCAAGCAAGACCAAAGCGCTTTTTCGTTCCCCGCATTGCGTAGGGAAGAGCGGACACGTACCGCTTGGGAATCCATGGTTTGATACAGAAGTGCGGGTCGATTTGCATTGTGCGCGAGATGTCGAAGCACGGCATCGTGATACAGATCCACACCGCTGTGCATGTTGCTTTTGAGAGACGCAGGACACCGATCCAGATGCAGTTTGACCAGGGTAAAAAAGAATGCCTCCCGTGCTTTGCGCGTTTCCTCTAGCCACGGCATCCGGCGAAACAATCCGTCACCCGGTTGCGTGATTCCCAACAGATCGGCTGGTTCAAACTGTGTCACAGATTTTGTTCTCTTTTCCGTCGGAAAAAGCCGCTCAAAGCCAAGTCCAGTTCCTTCAGTAGGAGTCCAATCTCTCTCTTCACACTGACGCTGCTCGGACCTCTGTGCGCTTCATTCTGTTGCGAAGACAGAAGCGTTATTTGCTCACAAAGGGGCTTCCACACAGAGATCAAGGACAAACGATCCTCGGGGAAGACAGTGCGCAGGCGTTGCGCAAGCTTGACGAGCAGCTCGTCTGGTCTTTCCACGATTACATGCGATTGGATGGCCACCTGACGCAATTCTTCCGGCGTTTGTGTAGCCCGAGTACGAGGCGCAAGACTCTCTTTCGGAAGCTCCTCCGCGAGGTCCTGTTCAACGCGACGAGTGGTTTCCTTGCAAGCAGGATTTGCACGTTCCCAGCGTTGTCGTAACTCTTGTGGATCAAAACGGAACCCCCAATCCTTTGGCATGATTCTATGTCCCCCTTTTCGATGCCTTCATACCCCTTTTCATCCATGATCTCTACCCCCTGTTTTACAGGTTGGAGAAAACCAACAACCCACCGATAAACAAGGTCAAGAGACTCAACGAAGCCAAATAGTACCAAGCAGAAGAACGGCTTTTCTGTGCCACTTGCGGAGCTGGCGAAACCATGTGAATGAGTGCTTTGTCAGCGTGAGCTTGCAATTCCCTTGCATCGCGTCGCCTTTTCCTCTTCCGAATCGGATTCACTGCTCCTGGGATACGCTCTGTGACCAGTGCCTTGTACCGAAGTAGCTTGCTGTTGTCAGCCCCGAATTTTCCAACAAAGCCGGATGCCAGGCAGTAATACAGAACTTCAAAAACCACTGAAGGGGTGTCTGGCTTCGCCAATCGTTCGTCGACAAAGTCATAGAAGACATCTCCTCCGTAATTGATCTGGAACAGATCGGATTGCAGCAGGAGCCAGCTAGTCTGTTGCTGTTTCGGTAGATGACTCATCACCATTTCATCGCAGAGCAAGACCAGTGGAAACATCACCAAGTAGACTTCGTTCTCGCCCATCTCTCGGGTCAGATTGTCCTTGAGTGTGTCAAGCTGCGTTTTGACCTCGCTGCGCAGACGATCCAGTGTCTCACTAGGAATCATTGTTGCGACCCCATTGCGCTCTCTTGTTTTCTCTTTCTGATGCACCGTGCGTTCAAGGAGATTGGCAATATCTCGTCTGAGCATGATGATCATCTTCCATAACGTGAGTTTCACACAGTTCTCCTTTGCGCTCGGGGAATCTCCGCATGTTTCAATGGAATCAGGTCAGGAGTCGTCCGAATGTCGACTCGTGCTTCGTAGTCCCACGCATCCAAAATGTTCGCAAGTTGCAATAGGTACTGCGTGAGCATCGGAGTATCCTGGTCATCATGAGGTGCGAGTTCGATGTGATACACATGACGAATACCTGCGCCGCTGAGCGTTCCGTCGGGAACGATCGAATGGGTGATCTTGGAAAGGAGTTTGGTCATGCGCGCAAAGGGGCTCCGTTCCAAAGAGGCGAACATCTCCAATAGGTCTAGCAGTTCTTCTTTTTGCAACACCGGTTTCATTTTCAGGGATAGAAGGTACAAGAGACGATCTGGATCTTGACGCAGAGGGGAATCGAGTGACTGAGAAAGGAGACCGATTTGCCTAAAATCGAGACCCGCCGCCACTCGCTCAAGCGGAATCACCTGGACAGGACCCACGGCTCCATTCACAAACAGTGGCTGATACCAATGCGCCTCGACCACCAACTGTTGGGGGTCCATGAATGCTTCGGGTCTGCGGATAATCAAGGAATACGAAGGAAAGCGAGTATCGCTTGTCTGTTCCTCGATTTCGTATGCCTGACGGAAGGTTCCCAACGCAGCATGCCCGAGCGGCTCTAGACCTTTTGCTGTCGTCCGATACACTCCCAAAGGCCGCTCCATCGCAAAAGTGGAATCATTGTTTAGGAAGCGAACAGGGTACTCGTCCTTGGTTCCATCACAATCGATCGTGCGGGAAAACGCGCGGTAACGATTGGCCACCGCCACGGTGTGTGGTCGGAATACGTCTCGATGCAAAGGTTGGTCGCGCGGAAAATCATGGTCCAAATCCATGCAAACATACACTCTGTTCCATGTCTGTGTAGCAGGGGGAATCGTGATATACACCATAAGATCCTGCGACGGAAAATGGAAAAATGTACGGACCTGTTCGAGCGGGTTTTGCGCATTGTCTTCATACGGACGATCGAAGTACATTCCGAAAGTCACTTCACAGCGGACTCCACTCGTATTCGGTCCAAAATTCCCATCGTAGAACACGAAGCACTCTTTCAAGTGTTTCCTCAGAAGATGATGCAATTTCAGGGAGGCTGGGTAGTGGTCCAGGTAGTTGATGTGTATGGGAATCGTTCCCAAATTGTCCCCCCGTTGATGCAGAGACAAGAACATCAGCACCAAACGGAACCCCTGTTTCGTCAATTGCAACTCAACACGAGCTAACGTAATCGGCACAACGCGCAGTTCCGAAAGAGTCTGGAACGATCCGACTGCACCGTCGAGGGTCCGAAACTGCATCGAACTCCCACGCGGCAGAGTCACCGTGTCTGTCATCTGCGGAGTAACGACTGCCTGAAGCATCGTCATGCTGGGCAGAGGCTGCAAAATGAAGTGAAAGTAGGCCGACAGAAGCCGCTTCCAGGTCACAAACAGATTCCGCATCGTCGTCTGACGTGTACGCACCGAGCTGTACGCCAATGCTTCAATCAAACGCCTGACATCGGGGTCCTCCATACCAAGCTGGGCAGACGGATGTTCAAGTTGGTAGCGTACTCTTTCATCGTCGAGTAGGCGCAACTCCTCCAGCAAACTTTCCTGCACATTCCGGGTTTCCTTCATGCACCTGTGGCCTCTTTGCAAACGCTCATCATTGCAACGCAACTCTTTCTGACCGGCTATCCTGCTGCTCTCCCACTCCTATTCCTTAAAGTGCTGTGCTGTTTTGTCTGCCGCTTGTTCTGTCCGTGGTGCCAGTTGTTTTGCGGCACTCATGACATTCTTTGCAAACGCCAGGACCTTGGCCAACCAGTCCTCTCCAATTGGTTCCAGTGGTCCCTCTTTGCCCTCTGTTTGCTCCCACTTGTTGCTGATTTGCGAGCCTTTTCCGGGCTCAAGGAACGCCAGTTCGCTCTTCTGGTTCTGCGGTTCAAGTGCTTCGCCCTCAGTCTTGAGCCACTCCTCGGTGAGTTCCGCCAAGGCCGTTTCATTTTCCGCAGTTCCCCTTTGAGTTTTGCCCTGATCTCCGCCCTCATGCAGTGCCCTTGTTTTAAGAATTTCTAACGTCTTTTTCAGGACGTGGGCCAGATCCTGCGGAAGTTGCTTTGCTGCGACCGCGCGCTGTCCCTGGTTCATCAGTTCCGCCACGTCATTGTGTTGCGAAAGGACATGTAGCCAGGGTTTGAGATCCGACAGTTTCCGTATACTACCGGAGTTCCCATCGGGAGTCTTCTCGGGAGTCTTCTCGCCTATCGACAACGCAGCGCCCAAAATCGATGCTCCAACAGAGAGAATGTTCTCACCCGGAAGGCTCAACAGAGTAGCGGTTGGAGCCGCTTTCAAGATTGTTTCCACCGTTTCCCAGTCTTTCACAA
Organism: Pseudomonadota bacterium; assembly: GCA_035328405.1. GTDB lineage: Bacteria > Myxococcota_A > Polyangia > Palsa-1104 > JAEUJZ01 > JAEUKA01. The sequence goes on from DAOLIT010000028.1 coordinate 8,170, forward strand.
GCGCGCGAGAAGCACTTTTTGGGGCCTCTTTTTGGGAGAAGGACACCTGCGTTTTTGCAACCCCTTTTTCGGCGCTCTGAACGGTCTCCGTGATCGCATCCAGCACAATTCGCTTGGGAAATGATTCGCTGCCTTCTTTGGCACTTTTCTCGGTAGTTTCTTTTGCAGTCCCCTTTGGAGTTTCCTTTGCAGCCCCCTTTGGAGTTTCTTTTGCAGTCCCCTTTGGAGTTTCCTTTGCAGCCCCCTTTGCAGCCCCTTTGGCGGTCCCCTTTGAAGGGTCCGTAGTCGATTTCTGTCCTATTTCTTGGACTACATCTTTCGTTGTTTGTGATGTCTTTTCCTTTGACGACGGAGTAGCCGCATCTGTCCCTGTTTTCTGTTGCGTCGTGGGCTGTCCCTTCACAGTCCCCTGTCCCGCCTCTTTGATGGCCCCCTTTTCGATCTCTTGTGCGAATTTCTTTTCTGCTGTCTGCATCGAGGCATTCACAACACTTTTCGGATCAGGTTTCAGTATTTCGATCGCTCTCGATGAGGTATCTTTGTATGAATCATCCGCCAGCGACGCCGCAGCCTCCGCGATTGCATCCATTCGCGGAGGCTTTCCTTCCACAATGTCTGCCGTTATTTTCAACACCTGCATCGCTGCGACTAGTTCTGGGAGTCGATGAAGTGCCACAATGGGATTTTCCGCGATTGCAATCGCCGAAGATCGAGGCAGATGGCCCGCTTCTGTTGCAGCAGCAGCAAAGTCCACGATCGGTTGGAGCTTGTTTGGCTCGTGATCTCGTGCAACCCCTATGGTTTCTGTGTCATGGTTCGGGACTTCCTTTTGAAGCAGTTGAGCGCGCAGTTCGGCTACTTCCAGACTGCTCATGTTCGCTAGTTGGTATCCACGGATGGCATGCGGTGCAATCGATGGGGGCAAAAGGTCCGCTCTCCCCGCCAGCCCGAGGAGAATGAACAACACAGCCAATTCTGGGCGAGCATCAAAAATCGCTTCCGCAATGTTCCGCAATGGAGCAGAGTGGTTCCCAGAAAGAACCCCCGCTTGTCCCGCGAGTGCCGCAGAAAGAAGCTGTGGAATCAGCAACGGTCTGTATCTGAGTACATCAAGCAGTCTGTCGCGATGGATGGCTTCCAGGAGTGCCAACAGCGACGCTTCCGAGAGACCCGGAATCTCGACCACATTGGATGGTTTGTCTGCATTTGTAATCGACTCCACATCATCCAAGGAGTGCGAGGGAGGGGGCGCATCGGAAAGGTCTGTGTGCTCTGGATTTGTGGGTTCTGATTCCACCGGAGGGAGGTCATGTCCCAACTCTGCAAGATACATTTGAAGTGCCAGGTAGAACTGCACTTGATAGGGGGTTAGGTGTTCTGGATGACCCGCATCGCTGTCTTGTTCCAGGTTGGTTCGCGCCTGAAAGGCCTTCAACATGTCTTCCAGTTCAGCGATTGGGTGAGGGGCTCCTGCTGACGCGATCTGGAAAGTATGCAGCATGTCATTGGGAGTCATCCCTTCCCAGATCATATGTGAAAACAGAGACACCAAACGCTCCATGACAACATAGGGGTCCTGCTGCGGCGCTCCTCGCAACAGATGACTCTTGGTGCTTTCTGAGTCCCCAAACTTGTCGTCCAAACCGCCGTTTGCGAGCGCCTCGATCTTCGCCAAAAGCTTGGCCGCAGCCTCGACGTTGCCCGGTTTCTGCGATGGAATGGGGCCACTGCGAGCAACCTCTCCGAAGAGTGAATTCCCGATCCGCTCAGCGGCCTCCTTCGCACTCGAAGTCACGCTTGCAACAGTCTGTTTTGGCTCAGCGCGCTGGACTTCCACCTTCTTCTGTTTGTCGTGCGCGAAAGCATCATTTTGTCGGTCCCGCCATCGCTGTTTCCGGCTGTGGGGTTCGCGATCATCCGCGCTGGACTCTGCTGCTTCCTGTTCGTGTTGTGCTGCACGGGACTCTGTATGTTGCGGTTGTTTGTCGTCTTCCGGGGATTCTGTTTCCTGCTGTTCGGTACGCTTCCTGGACACTCTCTTTGTGCCACGTTGTCTGACAGCTTCTTCGGTCGGTGAGATGAGCCTCATCACAAGACTTGATGCGGTCTTGGCGTCTTCTGAATTCTCGCGCCAAATCGGCTCTGAGTTTTTCTGGCTTCGTTCGGAATCTCGTTCGGAATCCTGCTCAGAATCTCGTTCGGAATCCTCGTGAGTCTCCCTTCCCAAATCTTTGTGAGACTTTTCCATCGAGGCTTTTTCCGCGTCTTTTTTGGAGTCTTTTTTGGAGACTCGTTCGGAATCCTTTTCTGAATCCCTTTCGGACTCATCCTCGTCGTCCAGATCGTTCTCTGTATCCAGTGAGTTCGTCTTTGGTGGCGGTCCAATTTCAACCTGCGTCCCATGCACACGAGTTGTCACGCCAGTCATTGAATTGCGGAGTCCTGTTGAAGAAACCTCGGAACCGAAACTGTGAATGCCAGGCCCGCCCCCAAAGGTTCCGACTCCTCCAGTGATTCCCATGAGTCGAATCCCCTTGAGCGCATTGATAAGGACCTTGAGGGCATTCACAACGACCCCGTTCATGGCTGTGAGGTTCAGACCGGACGGCGTTTGCAACGACATTCCAGCCAAACTGGATAAGGTCATCCGTCCCAGACTTTGGTAGCTCGAACTTTTCTGCGAGCGGACCCACAACTTTTCGACGTCGATTTTCAGTTCACGACACTTGATGGTGATGGTGTCGCCGTGTTGTTCGATGCTGGCTTTGTGGTCTCCGTTTGCCGTCTCAATGCGGATGCCCTGTGGTCCCACGAGCACGGCGTGGCTGGCCTTGTGTGAAGGACAATCGATTTCCAAAGCAGCCCCACTCCCAGAGTCCATTCCAAACCGACAGTGGGAAGGAACGAGAGGTTCTCCTTGGGTCTCCGATCCGGGCCTGGGCAACGGAGGTAGTTCAGGCGGGGATTTGTCGTTGTTTTCTTCGCCTGTATCCTCGAAATCCTTGTCGCTGTCCTTGTCTCTGTCCTTTCCCCTGTCCTTGCCCCTGTCCTTGTTTCTGCTCTCGTCTCTGCTCTCGTCTCTGCTCTCGTCTCTGTCCTTGCCTCTTGGTATGTCGTTGGCAGCGAAACTCGGTACAGCATAGGGGTACTTTTCATCACCGATATCGCCCCATCCTTGATCGTACAAACCCCGTCTACTCGCTTGCTGGGGATTGTTTTTGCGGTTCGGTGTGCGTGCTCGTTCTGCGACGATGACATCCGCGTCAAATTCCGACTGTGGTTTTTCATCCAATTCGTGCGCAAGGAGTCCGTCCGCCTTCCGCATTCTGGCATTTTCGGATACGCGGGCATGCTTTTCTGTCCGCAGCATTTTTGTAGAGTGGAGTGTTTCTTTCGTGTCCGTTTCGTGAAGCGATTGTTCTGTCTTTGCGAGTTCCTGCAATTCTCGTTTGGCCTGTTCAGCGACGATCTTCCGCAGATTCCTCACAACCCAACGCGGAGTTTTTGCGGTGATGTCTGTTTTTCTTCCAACTTGGGGGACCGACTCCTGTGGGCCTCTGATGTGGTTTGCTTTTGGACTCTGTTTTGCATTTTTCTTCAAAAATTTCGCAGAGATGTTGTGCATGGCTGCGGCGTGCTTGGCCTGCGCTTTCAGGAGTGTCATCGTAATCACTTGGTCTGGAAGGCTTGCAGTAGGTCCGGGGACCTGTGCCTCAGCTTTCATGCCGCCCCCCATTCCTCCTGGCATGAGCGAAAGGAGTCCGGCTACCCCCGCCTTGCACTTGATCTCAAGCGCCTTGCTCAAAGCGAGCGTAGCCCTCTGGATGGCCAAATCCACCTTGGGACTGATCGGGGGAATCGACTTCTGTTCAATGCCGCTTTGGTACATGCGCAGAAACTGCATGGTGCTGTACCGTTGCCTTTGTATCTTGTATTCGGGCACGTCCTTGTCATACGTCAGTTTGTGTGTGACGCCGTTTGTGAAGTCGTGCCCGATCATGAGCTGGTTCCCCTGATTGCGCGACGGTATCGTCGCCATGGGTCGCCAGTCCAGATAACGACCCAGATCGGCTCTGTCGAAGTAGAGACTGACCTGTACGTGCTCCTTTCGATATGCAGGATAGAAGTACTGTCCAGGTTGAAAATTGGGAATGAAAGGGGTCTTGACGAGCTGGCAACCGAACACCGGCAATTGAATTTGATAGTACTGCTGGCTACCAATAATCGTTGAGGCGTTTTCCCACGTTTGTGTTCCCGGCATGCCCATCATGGAATACACAATCCCTTCGACTTCCAGCGGATATCGGGGCTTCACATAGCTTGGTAAGGAGGGCTCTGTATCGCGGCCTGTTTTCAGAAAAACCGCCAAGGAACACGCAAACAGTCCCGTGCTTTTTGCGGACATCCTGGGCATCACATCGGTTTCGACGGTCTTGGCTTCAAACACCATGCGGGCGACGCGGTTGACTCGTCTGGCTGCTTTGGGAATCACAAATTCGTGGTTCGGAAAATCAAGGGGGTCCAAGTTGAAATCAAGACCCACACCCGGTGGAAAAGGCCTGGAAGGGAAGCGGCGAAAGTAGAGCAAAAACGCAGGAGATGGCTGGGAAAAGGTGGCCAACCGTTTGATGTATTCCATGGCAAAGTTCAACGGAACCGGCGTGGGAAACCACCTGTCTTGCTTCAGGGGAGAAAGCGCCTGCAAATTCAGTACGGCTTGGGTACTCGCCACGCGCGCGGAGTCATTCCTAAGTCGCTCCTCATAAAAGCGTCCCATGGTTCCCGTTGTGACGATTTTCGCGATGTCTCTTGCAAAAATCTGGAACGGTTTGGGACGACGGGGGCGCTCCTGGATGACGTAGATGTTCTGTGAGTAATCGTAGGTCAGGGTGTGCTCCATCTCGTCGAGCCGCCAGACCAACCAGTCATAAAAACTCGCGCGCTCGGTAACGGAGTGTTGCCGATTCAGATTGAGGAAAATCTGGTCTTGTGGAAGCGAAAGGGGGATGCTTTTCACCTTCACGTTGATGAGCAAATTGGCGTTCTTTTTGATCACCTGGGACATTGATGTGTTCGTGTACAGCTCAATGGGAAAATGTTGCTTCCACAAAGCTTGCGCGGGGTCGCAAAACTCAATCGCATATTCACGGACAGAGACGATTAGATCATTGGCTTCGCGGCTTGTATGTTGACAGACCGTGTGCGAGGTGATGACCGCCGTAAGCAGCATCTCGATGGGAACCAAAGGGCCGTTCGGTGAAAGTCCTGGTTCCAGCAGTTGCGGGATTCCCACCATGGCAGGAACCGGCGCAACAATCGGAACCAATTTCGGGGGAAGGACCCCCGGAGGCGCAACATTCTGGAAAGACTTCAATGCGACGCTGATGTCAGGGGGGGGAATCGGTCTTGCGAGTTGTTCCAGAAGTACCTGTCTCTCTTTCAAGAGCTGCGCTTGCCCGGCGGCATTGCCGGCCAACTGGGCTTGGATCAGTTGGGTCGCAGCAGCGATGGTTTCAGGGGGTTGAGGAACGACCAGCAAAAGGGAGAGATTTCCCGAAAGAGACGCGGCCTGTTCCTGCATGAGCAGCAGCGCACGTTGATTCTGAAGTAGACTCTGCTGAAGGATTGCCCGTTGCTGCTGAATGGCCGCCGCAACTGCCGCTGGAAGTCCTTGAAGAGCCTGGAGTGCCTGTGCAATCGCCGGACTGATGGGCACGACGACGGGCATCGTGGGAATCGCTCCGACAATTTGAGGAACCATTTCAAGGGTTAAAGGGGGCACGGCTTTCAGATCGTTGTACACAGGACGCAAACACAGTTTGAGCATCAAGATGTTGTTGCCCGCAAACGCCTTGGCTACTTTGTCGGTATCCTTGATGTCGCCAAGGAGTTTTGTGTCGGACATCCGAAAACGCATCCGCCCCGTGAAACCATGGGTGGCCATGTCAAGAGAGAGGTGTGTGATGTTGTGTCCTTCAATCTTAATGGGAGGAAGTTGTCCCAAAAAAGGGGGCATGATGGGACTGCCCGGCTTCACCGCACCGGGCGGCGGTTTGTGGGGAGGCTTCGTTGCCAAGTCGATGTTATCGAGTTCCGTGAGTACAAGCGGAACGGGCGGGGGTGCAGGCAACACTGCCGGAGGAACCACTTGCACAATTTCAAACACAAAACTCAGCTGTTCGTGAAATGTAGGGGTCTCTTTGGCCAGCTCTTCTTCGAGGGTATCTGGCTCTTGTCCGGGGTGTTTACGATCCATGCACAAGCTCCACAGTCACACTCCCGCTAGGTGTATGAAAGCGAATGAGCAACTGACAGGGGAACCCCCAATAGCTAGACAGGATGGTGCCTTGCAGCTCAATGTAAAGCCGAAGTGTGTTGTCTCTGCCGTGTACTTTTAGACTGTTCACGCGCAACCTGGGTTCGTACGTTGCGATGGTGTCGTTGATTTCACGCAGAAGAGTCTGTGTGGCGGCACTTCCGCCCGATTCCTTCAAGTAGTCTGCGGTGCCAAAGCTGTGAAGGAGTGAACCAAAGCCCCGGCGCGCATTGAGCACATGGTCTAGATTCCGCACCACGCTTTGTGCCTCTGTATCCTTGGGTGCGTCCGGCAAAAAGCGATTCAAAAACGACACGGTTTCTCCCCCTCATCATTCAGTGAAAACCTAGCGCCAGAACAGAAATGCGTTGGCTTTTTCAAGAACCGGGTGGACGTAGAAAGCGACAGCAGACTCGCGCAGAACGTGGTTCCATTCTTCGCCCCCTTGCAACAAATAAAAATCGACCTCTGGGCCAAAAGTATGTTGAAAAGGGGGTCTTTCCATATGTTTGAAAGGGACACCCCGCAACACCAAACGGTGTACGAGCGCAAGGCGGGACGTACACGACACTTTGACCTCGGCCAGATCAATCCGTTCATGCAAGGTCGCGCGTTGGATCAACAGGTAAACTTCTTGGGAGTCCTTCACTTCTTCGGGAAGACCGCTCAGCGAAAACAGACCATTGTTCTTGACGAAGCGCAGATGTGTCGATCGCGTGTACACCGGACGCAAATGTCGATTCAGTTCTGATAGCAAACTGAAAAACGAAATAGCCAATTCGTCGTGTCGATAAGGAAAAGAAGGATGATCTGGAACGACTTCATGAAAAGTACAGAGTTCCAAAAGGAGCCTGCGCAGAACAACAAACAGGTCGTATGGATGCAAAGGAACGTGGTGCTTTAGATCAGCCAGCGTGGACAAGGTTTCGTACAAAAGGGCCAGACAGCGACGCATCGCTTGCAAGCGTTCGGGACGCAAAAACGTGTCTTGAAGCTGGGCCACCATTTGCGGTTCCAGATTGGTCAAACGGGTTTCAAGATCCGACAGGGGTTGAAACAAATATGGGGTCGTGTTCACTTGCAAAAATGGGGGAACGTAGGTATTTGCGAGTTTCCAACTTCCGTCGGCTTCTTTGCGAAAATCGCCCAGTTTCAGCGAGCCGACAGCGCGTTCGTGTTTGTCGCTGATGCTTAAGTAGGCGCGGTGCAGGACACGCTCCACGACGCGAGGATCGGAATCGTAGGTGCGGTTCCCCTCGCGGCCCAGCTCCTCATCTGTGATGTGAACATAGACAGGGAGGTAGGTCGCTGAAGTGGCCTTGAGAGAGAGGGGAGATACGATCGCATTGCCCGGCACACTCACGATCTGTCCATCTGGAAGGAGGATCGTGAGTGCGCTCAAACTCAACACCCCGTCTTCCAGCAGGGGTTCAGAAAAGGACAGTTCCGCCACCCCGTAACAGGGGCGTCCCAAAAAGCGCGTACGGAGGTCGGCCTGCGCAAAGGAGGTCGCTTGTTGGGCACGCAAGTGTTCGGGCAACACAGTCTGCCCAAGAAACCAACGAACAGGGGCGATTTTGAGGTGGCTCATGGCGATGGCTACGTGGGGTTTGTGCGGCCCCACATCTTGGTGATCGGTGCCTTGTCTTTCGCAGCCAAGATGATCGACTGATTCAGACCTGCGGGGACGATCTTGATCGAAAACGCATAGAAAGAGTTGTCTTGGATAGACAGGTCGTCATTGTCGTTGAGGTCGATCGCCAGCTCGCGGTCCCCTTCCTTTAAGACTTTGCCTTTCAAGAGTGGTGCATCAAAGCATGCATAGTATTTCTTGGCTGTTGAGAGTGGATCGTATTCAAAGACTTTCACTGCAAAGTCTACACTGATATCTGTCAGACTTGCGTACAACAGATTGACCAGCGTCTGTTTGAGCATAATGGGAACAAGTCCCTCTAGGATAATGGGATCAGTCGCTCCCAAGTCCCAGCGCACTCGCGTCAACAGAGCCACCGCATTGACCTGCCCAGCGGTCTCGGCCCCACCCGCTCCCGCCGCCGCTGCTGGCGCCGCCGCAGCCAGACTCGGATCTTTGCAGGCGATGATGAAGGGGGTGACGATCAGTGACAAATCAAATTTGGCCATATAACCAAATGGTGCGCGCGAGTTGGGTTTGTGATTGATTGCTTGTTCGGGTGACAGTCGTTTGTCAAATACAAACATGTGTGTTCTCCTTCGTTGTGCTTGTACGTCTGCAAGAAAAGGGAGTCGTTATCCCAGCCGACTTTCGAGCTTGAGTTCGATGTCCATTCCTTCAAACTGGATGTGCGGCAAAATGGAAACCTTGCAATCGTAGAAGCCGATGCGACCAGGCACAGCGTCCACCTTCACAGCGCAGGCCTTGAATGGAAAGCGGCGCATGGTGACGTCGTTCGGAGTCACCGCCGTGGTTACGTAGCGCGACAGCCAGCTCGTAAGTTGTTCCTTCAGGGATTTGTCGTCTGAATTGTCGCCGATGTTGTCGCGCACGATGCTCTTGAAGTAGTGGGCGATTCGCGAAACAGAGAACGTGTACGCCAGGTTTGTGACCAGTTGGGAATTTTCGGTGTCCTTCGGATCGCGATATTCCTTGGGAAGCTTGATTGCGGGGACGCTGAAGAACACGGCTTCTGCTGTGCCTTTGCGATGTACCAGGGACGCAATTCCACAACGGGTAAACTCCAATTCCCTGTAGTCGGGAATGTACATCTCGATCGGAATCCGAACTTCTGATTCTCCACGGACGTTGAAGGTATCGACTGGAAGACCCGCGATATGTCCGCCGCCCCCTGGTCCGCGGATGTACTGACACCAACCGGATTGTTCAAAGGAGCGGATCAGGTTGCGCGCCAACAGCAAAGCAGAGTTTCCCCACAGGTAGTTTTGTCGTTGTCCGCGAGTCACTTCCACAAACTGAAGTCCGGGGCTCGGATTCGTTTCCGGGTTCCAGGGCAGACGAATCACGTACCGAGGGAAAGCCAGGCCGACGTATGCGGCTTCGGGGGTGTCCCGCAGGGCCAACCATTGACCGAATTTGGGTTGACTGAAAACACCCTCCAGGTCGCGAATGGCCTCGACTTCCTCGATGTCTTTGCAACCAAAAAACTGTGGTTTCACAGAGGTCAAAAACGGCGCGTGTGCCGCTGCCGCCACCTTGGACATATTCCGCAACCAGAACAGGTCGGCAGGGGACGTATCAAACTCATAAATACCCAACAAACATCCGTAGGGTTTGCCTCCGTACTGGTCGTACTCTGTCTTGTAGACTTTGCTGAACAGCGCGCCGGCGAACACGTCGGTGGAATTCGAGTCAAAATCCTGGTGCAGTTCTTCCTTGCTGGCGTCGAGCAACGCGATCTGGATGTTGGATTCGAAATTGGTGGTTTCCACAAGACCATTGATTCCGCGCCAGGTGGCTTCCAGATCCTGAAAAACAGGGTGATGCAGAATTTCGTTCAACTGATCGTTCACCGTCTGGTCAATCTGGCGCACGACCTCGAGCACTTTGCCCTTTTCGATTCGCTCTGCAGACTCATCCAGGTTGCACAGCATCGCAGCCAAACCGGTCAGCAGACGCTCCTCCTGCGTGACATCCTCACGCGCAGCAACAAAGCGGTCTGAAAACATGCGGGTCAGACTTTTGGTTTCTTGTCCAAGTTGAGCGGCTTCCAGAATGCGAGGCAGAATGCGCGTCTGGGTACCAGTGGGTGTCTCGGCCATAACGTACTCCTTTGGTTTCTGTTTCCGTCGCTGGGTTCCTCTTCAAACGGCAACATATTCGTTTGGGAATCCAATTCTGTTTCTACGCAAGCACCGTTCGGGGGGCCAACTCCTTGCGCGACAAAAGCTTCAGATTCCCAAAGGGTTCAAGTTCCTTCCGCAGCTGCGCGCGTTCTGCTGCATTCCCAAGAATCTGTTGGAGCAGATTGCGCACATCCTTGCGGTTGTCCACTTGAGCCATCATTTCAAGGAGCACTTTTCGCAGAAGGAGAAGCGACCGAATCTGCGGAATGTTGCTGGCGACCTCAGCCGGATTGAAAGACTTGCGGTTCGTGATGGGAATGTCGACTTCAAGCTCTCCAGCCTCGGGGTCGAGGTGATTTTTTGCGGCGAGCTTCAAACGGATTTTCATGTTTTCCATGAGCTCGTCGATGTTCTTGGCATCCAGGTTGCGTAGCCGGCGCGTTTCCAGATCGACACTGCGATCGGTAGACGTTCCATGCGACAAATCTGCCAGCACGATCAAACGAAACGGGAGTTCCACTTCCTTGAGCTGACCTTGCACATTGGTTTCGTAAGTCAGGTTGACGCGGGAGCGCGGGATCAATTGTTGAATCGACTTCACGGTGTCCTCCTTATGGGGTGAGAGATACCGTGACTGTGACAGCACTGACCATGCCAACTTCCCAATCACCGCCGCACTGCATTCGGTCAAAACTTTGCAAGGGAAACCCGGTGTTTGGGACATGCCGAGAGCATTCATCCCGACGACAAACGCGGGAGTGGTCTGTGCGCTCAACATGCGCACACTGCGCGCACATACTTGCTGTTGGGAAAGACATGTACCGTTTATGGGAGTCCCCTTCCCAAACGACATTCTTTGACTTGAGGAATGATCATTCCGGTTCGACCAAGCGGAACAGAAATCGTCCAGGGAAGTGGTGGAGGAAGCAGCAATTTCCAGCTCCCTGTCGTTGAATCCAGCAGCAAATAGATCCCCACAGATTTGTCACTGGGAACGGTCAAAAACATCCTCCTTTTTTGATTCGGTTCAAGCAAGAGAGTCCGAATCACCGTCTTGTCTGGCTTCACTGCAAGCTGAACCACATCCGCGTAACTTTCGTCGCGGTATTGTTCGGAAGAAACAGTCCGAACCAGCACATGCAGAGGCCTCCCCTGGTTTGTGTCTTGGTGGCTTTGGACCGTCACCCACATTCGCCAAGACGAACACCCACTTTGCAACAAAAACAATGCAACCAAACACCACCATCCAAAAGAAAATCGACGCAGCGCGGGGTTCATGGTGATGTAACCCGAAACAGCAACCAGGGATCGGGCGCGATCACAAAGCGAATCACTTGAACTTCTCCCGCTCCCTCATCGTGAATCCGCCACGTACTTTCCCCGTCGTTTTCCACAGTGCTTTTTTGCAGCAGCCGAAACAGACTCCACGCAGAATCGGCCACTTCCAACGTCTGCGTGTGTCTGCGTCCCGATTTGCTCGATGTACTTTCGATTCCCACAAGCGCGGCCCCCTGATTCCACCATTCGATCGATACCGAATCCGCAGTCGTGCGCTGGTTGAGTCCATAGAAGGTATTTTTTCCTACGCGCAAAAAGGCCACTGATGGCTGTACTCCTGCACCCTCTTGCGCCCGTTTTCCTTGTACACCCCGAATCGTCAAACGGAGTGGTTGACGGCCTCCTTTTGCGTCGAAAAGTACCCGACTCAACTTTGCGATTTGGTTCACCGTTTTGAGCAACTCGGAAGGCAAAGGAAGGGCACCCAAACTGCTGCGCCGTGGTCGATACAAACCGTCTTGCAGCACAATTGCGGGTTCATAAAACGATCGAACATCTTGGAAAAAAGACCCACTGCTTTCGTTCAGCACATCGAGTTCAGAAGGCGCAACCTCACGTTCGGCGGAAGCGTGAAAGGGAAAACGCTGAAGAAGTGTCTGTAATTTTGGAAGAGCTTCTTTGTTCCAGTGGTCGGAAAGGGTCGTAGCAATGTCCTTTTCGCCTCGACGGTAAACGGCCAAGAAGGGGTCCATAAAGGGTTTGCGGAATGCGCCCACAATCCCTGCTTTGTCCAAGAATTTCTCTGCTTCAGAAAGAGGAGAACCATCCCCTGAACCGGATGGTTGCGACATCAAGAGGGCACTTTTACCAAGCGGTCCCAAACGATCTGCAAGACCTGTTTTTCCGTCGGGATTCTTTCCGTCGCCCTTGCTGTGTGAGCCCCACGGCGCATCCAAAGACTCGGCCAATTTGGCTATCGTGGACAAATAGGGTTCAAGCCCTTTCGGTTTCTCGTCACTCCCTTCCACAGTCGCATTCCCTGGCCCATTCCCAACCGTGTCATTCCCTTTCCCGGCGGACTTTGGCGGAGTGTCCGTTTTCTGTGTCTCCTTCTCTGTCACCTTCTCTTTTTGTGGGACTTCAGGATTCGGCTTTTCTCGACGACGCTTGAGCAAATCAGGATTCACAACCCGAACCAGGGGTTCAAATTCCGCAAGACAGACTGCCAGCGGTTTCAAAAACGGATCATCCAAACCCGACAAGGCTGCGTTTTCCGCCACGGTTTGTACATGCGCCACAAAACGGGAGCCGGGTTTCACGATGTCTAGCAACGCGGTATGAACATCCTCGACGGAATGGCCGCTCCCTCGAATGTGAAAGTGATAGCTCAAATAGTATCGGGACAGTCCTTTGCAGTACTTGTCTGCATACCCCTCGATCTCATTCCGAACCAAGTGTGTGAGTCGGATTTTGTCCTCGGGTCCAAGCGCCTTGCTTTCCGCAACAGCCCTCCGCAATTCGCGCACCAATGGAAGGACTTCATGGTCAAACACCGTTCGGTTGTATTCGTCTCCCAAATCATCCGCAGGGAGTTCTCCGGTGCTCAAAAGATGTGCAATCCGTGGTCGGAGTTCCTCGTGGCTAAAGGGTGGCATATCGTGGCTGTGCCTGGACGGACGACACGATCGATCGCGACTGCTCTTTCCCGCATCGTCACAAGGGACACATTCCCCTCTTTTTCGCTTCCGTTCGGACACACAGCGGCAACACGTTTCTCGACTTGTATGGGAATGGGAATGCCCGCCTTGATGAACATGGTGAATGTGATGGGACAATAGCCACCGCTTTCGACTCCGCAAAAGAAGATCCAGCCACCCCTGTTCGCTGATCTCCAGGATTTTTCCATTCGGAAATGCAAAATGCGTGGGCTCTTGGGGGAGTGTGGATCTTATCGCAGAGACACCTGTTCGTTTCTCTTCTCCAGACGACAGTGCATTCACGTAGCGCAAGAGTTGATAAAGACTCATGTGCCTGTGTTTGCCGGATTGCGCGCTACTTTCTTCGATCAAGCGCAAAAGGAGTTCCAAGTTGGTCAGGTTGTCCACCAGCCAAGGTTCAGGGAGGAGGACTCCTGCATCTCCCCCAAACAGTTTGTTCATGTCGAGCGGGGTTTCCTCTGCCAACATTTGATAGACGCGGCGCAACACGCTTGCTCGTCGCACACGCTCGATTGTTTCGCGCAGATTCAGGGTCTTTTTTCGCAAGTTCTCGAGTTGTTCGTTGGAAATCGAAGGCTGCAAAATCGCGTGCGCGATCGTTTGTACATACTCCTGCCACGGGCGAAGATCCGTCACGGGGTACTTCGCGGATTCGGTAGGAATCGGCGGCAAGAGGAGCAGAGCCTTGTCTTTCCAGGCTACCGGACTGTTTGCAACGTAGTCTGTCAGCAGATCCACTGGAAGAGACAACGTTTCTGAAAAATCGCTGCGCTGCGTATCCAAAAGAGTTCCGAGGGCGGTTCCTTTTGCGGCATACAGCGCCGCAAGTGCATACAGAATTTTGTCCCTTGCACGTTGACGCACACCCGATTCCAGCGCCGGTCGCAGATAACCTTGCCGCAATCCCTCCACAAAACTCTGTTCTGCGTCCGCTTTTTCCTTTCGTGCCAGCAAACGGAACAAACGAAAACGCTGCTCGTCTTGACGAAAATGATCGAGAGCCTGAGCGGCTTCCCGTTCACTGCGGCGAACCACATCCGATTCCCGCGGTGAAGACAGCGATTCCTGAGCCCGCCTCACACTCCTCTCAAACGCCTCGGTTGCGTCGGTGGCCAGCTTTACTTTGTGCGCGTGCCTGTGTGTTAAGTACCAAATCGGAAAGGCCCCCCCGAATAAAAGAAGAAGACTCAGCAACGTATGCAAGGGTCGAATGCCCAGCGCCAAAAACCAGCGCCAGATTCGCGTAAAGAAGCCGGGCGCTCGCGTTCCCTTGGCTAACACCGGATCAAACGGATTCCCAACCTCTTCATCCGATGCAAGAGAGAAGAAGTACACAGCCTGTACATCGGGCCGAACAGAGGTTACTGCACCCTCGACAAGTGCTGTGATAAATGCGCGCACAGGCGTCATCAATTCCTGTGCTGAATGCAGTATCTCAATGCTGGCTTCAAACGGACCCACCGGCATGGTCGTCAGTGCGCGCGGCAGGTGTTTCTCATATCCTTGCAGAGCGGCCCCCAAACTGCTCTGCGCGTCGCCACCGGCATCCAGAACGAGTGGAATTTTGTTTTTGTGCAAAAAGCGCGAAAATTCCGAATACCCCGAAATCCGTTCCATGTTCGTCAGGCATAAACGAGTATGAATCGGTGCCCCATAGATCTCTGTAAGCAGATTGATTTTTCCCCGAATCAGCTTGGCTTGTTGTCGCAAAACATCGGGACTCATTGTGGACAGCACAGAGACCTTGAGAACGATGAGTACCGTCGGGATTTGTGCGGACGGAAGCGACGTTTTCCACAACTTTCGGAAACCATCGTGCGCTTCTCTGCTGGCCGATTGAAGCAGTGTTGAGGAAACTTCGTGTATCACGCACCGACTACCCAAATAAATCTGCAAAAGGGGGTCAGCCGTATAACTTGGGAGGAACTGACTGGCTTGGCTCTGCCAATCGACACGCCGACTGATGAGCGCACTCTTGCCAACACCAGGATCACCAAAGACCAGAAAGTGATCATAGTCCGAGAGTGCGACGCGAACACTGGCAGGAAGGGGTGCAAGAAAGCGCTGCCATATGGACAGAAGCCGTTTGCGGTTTGCTTGGTTCACTGCTCCTTGGCTGGGTCGTTCCGTAGGTGAACGTTTTCGAAACAGACGGACAACCAGATAGATCCCCCCGATCACGAAGGAAACAAACAGGATGGCGAGCAGAATCAGCGCGACAGTGTTCGTCCCACGAACCATTCCATCCGCCAACCCTGATGACATTCCGAGCATGGCTATCCCAACCATGTGGTTCTTCCCACCAAACCGTGCAAAGTACTCCTCCTGGAAATTCGACCCCGCTTTGCGTCACTACTACAATACTTGTCGTTCTCTCTTTGTATGTTGGTTCTTCGTTCTGTCTTTTCCCTTTCCATTACCCCTATTGTTATTTTTGTCGTGGGACTTGAGTTTGGTTGTACCGCTGTCCTTTTTGCCGATGTCCTTCACATTCTGTGTTTCTGTTTCTTCAGCATCTTTCGGCTTTGGGTTTGCCGCGAGTGCCGTCAGCACGACTCTTTCCGTGAGGTCTTTGCTCCGATCACAGGGAATGCGGAATTCTGCATATCCCTCCTTTCGGATAGACAGAACGTCCACGGATCTTGCATAGGTTCGCACTTGAAAAAGGGGTGTCTGTCCCAAGCTTTGTCCGATGGCGTCAAAGACCTCCGCGCCTTGCGGTTCGCTGTCGATGCTCCAACGTACTTGTTGTGGAGTAGAAGACTGTCCCGATAGCAGAAGCCGCATCACGATCCCGATTCCCAGAAGTCCTACGAGCAAAAGCAAACCTGCTCCAATTGCGACCCCACGATTTTCCGAAAGTGGGCGCAAGAGCATCGAAAATCCCCCTTCTGCGTCTTGCCGAAGACCAAAGGTTGGATTCCCCATCGGAAGGGATGGAAGATGTGACGGACTTGTATCCAGAATAGGAATGAGACCTGTGACTGATCCGCTCAAACGACCCAGGGTCGCAGCGATTTCTGCTGCACTTGGGCGGGAATCCGGCTGTTTGGCGAGCATTCTGTTGACGAGTCCCAAAAGCTCTGCGGGAAGACCTGGAACTTTGCTTTCAAGTGCAGGCGGCATTTGGCCGATGTGCGATGCCATCATCGCGCTGTCCGCCTTCATGGCTTCTACAAAGGGGTGTTCACCGGAAAGGGCCTCAAACAACATCACGCCAAGGGAATACACATCACTACGATCGGTAACTTCACGAGCATCTCTGCACAATTCGGGAGACATGTATGCTGGCGTTCCCATCGACACCCCCATTCGTGTCAGGGGTTGTGCGGTTGCGCTTGTGGCGAGTTTTGCGATTCCAAAATCGAGGATTTTGGGCCGCTCACCGTCTGGTCCATCGGTGTCTGCAACAATCAGTACGTTTCCGGGCTTGAGATCCCGATGCACAATTTTTTTGGCATGTGCGGCTTGGAGTCCTGATGCAATTTGACGAAAGGTCTTCATGGCCTGCATCGGGTCCATTGAACCTCCCTTGGTCATCCGCTGCCGCAGGGTTTCTCCTTCCAGGTACTCCATCACAATGTATGGAGCACCCTCCTCCGTCGTGCCAAAGTCATATACATTGACGACGCTGGGATGATTGATGATGTTTGCGGCTCGCGCTTCGTTGAAAAAGCGCTGTACAAATTCGGGATCTTGCTGAAGTTCTTTGGCCAATGTCTTGATCGCGGCACGTCGTTCGATTTGCGGATGGAATGCTTCATAGACAGAGCCCATTCCCCCTGTTCCGATCAATCGGACAATTTGATACGGACCAATCTGTTTCTCCAAAATGACTAGTCTCCTTGATCAAGCTACATGTTGGGAACACTCAACGAGGGAATCGTCTCCTGTGCTTTCTCTTGCCGGAAGGAGGAGGTTCAACTTCAGGGGAATCTGTCAACGGCGACGGTGGTGGCTCTACGACTGGAACATGAGGGGGAATGTAGAGTGGAAGGATCGGGACGACTGATGGCACCTGTCTTTTCGCAGGGGCAGCGGTGTCTTCCTGTTTGGCTTGCAGAAACAGAGGTTGCAAACTGGGCAATGGTTTCACAGGTTCTGAACTCTGTTCCAACACCGACTTCGAGGGCCTGCGAAATGAGAAGGAGAACGTCGGCACACCCATAAGGAGAGCAGCGCTTCCACCCGCTACGAGACCAATTCCTAACGAGCGCGTTGAGTACACCTGTTCACAGACCAGAGCAGGGGCTATTGCATCGCGCGTACATGTTCCGTTAAGTCCCAACATACCACCCCCAATGCCGATTGCACCAAGGCCTAGGAGACCCGTCGTCACACCAAGGGGGCGCAACCAAATTGGCATCGGTTTCTCTTTGGCAACGTACAAGAGTTTCGTTTTCTCGATCACCTGCGGAGCATTCGCAAGCCGTTCCTTTTCACGCGCTTCCACAAGGAGTGCATCGAGTTCTGCGGCTGTCTCGGGAGTCATTCCCGGATGTACCTTCCGGTACAATTCGAGGTACACATGAGCCTCGCTCCACTTTCCAAGTTTGCGGTACGCTTGACCTATGTTGTACAGCAGCGCCGGAAGAGGGCGCACCGCATACGCCGCTTGCAAAAAGGGGATTGCAGCTTGGTAGTCTCCACTGCTGTACGCTTTGCGTGCGGCCTCATACGCCGATGCAAAGCCTTCCCCCTTCGCCGCTAGGTCTTCCTCCTGTGCCGCGCAGTGTGCCTGCGGGATTTCGCAAAGAGAGAACACAAACACTGTCGTCTGTACAATGTGTGCAAGAGGACTCTTCGTGGACATCGTATTACTTCCACAAATCCACTTGTACCTTCCCATCCGTCGTTGCTTCGGAATCCCTTCTTCGTCCTCCCTTTCCAGGTTTGGGTCCCTTTCCGCTTGTCTTTTTGTGGTCTATTGTCCCGCCGGAAGGAACCTTGTGTGAATCGTTTTTTACATCCAAATGTTCTGGTTCTATAACCGATTGGCTCAGATCAGGCAGGACCAGTGGAAAGGGCTTTTCCGATGGATTAGTAGTCGTTTGAGGGCTCGGAAGAGGAGGTTGACTTTTCTTTTGGGCGAAGAAAAACCCCGCAAGAACCACAAGAACTGCAAGCATGATCAACAGAAGTGATGGCGTTGTACGTTCTCTCTGGGCAGAGCCGGTCTGAATCAATTCGCCACGCTTGCTTGCCCGATTTCCCGTCGTCAATTGAGATTCAAGGAGGCCGACTGGTTCCGTTACTTTTCGTTGTTGGTTGGTGTAGCCAAGGCAAGGGCGTTCGGAAATGGAGCCATCCGAAAGACCCGTTTGGGGGATGGTGGTCAGCGCGTCCACAAGCTCGGCCATCGACGGGCGATTTGCAGGTTGTTTGTCCAGCAAACGATGAACGAGTGCGTCGAGAGATTCAACGACATGGGGAACTCTGTCCTTCAAACGAGGCGGAGTGCCAAACATCTGCAACGCAAACAGTTCACCAGCAGAGTCCGATACAAAAGGGGGTTCACCATACAAGAGTTCATACAGAATGATTCCAATGGAATAGACATCCGTTTTTTCATCAGGAGGGGAAGACGCACGACATTGTTCAGGGGACATGTACATGGGTGTGCCAAGGAGTGTCCCCGTTCGCGTTGCTGCGTTCCCATCGGGACGTGTCCCCTCGTCGGGTAGAAGCTTTGCGATCCCAAAGTCTAGGATTTTCGCTCTTTTCCCGCACGTTGCATCCAGGTCCTGCACCAGAATCACATTCTCCGGCTTCAAATCACGGTGGATGATTCTTTTTGCGTGTGCCGCAGCCAGTGCAGAGGCCATCTGCGACACGATCTCTGTGGCACTGGTTCCTAAGTATGCTTCATCCTGAGCTTGTCTAAGCGACCTCCCGTCGAGATACTCCATCGCGATGAACGCTTCCCCCAGATCTGTTTTTCCGTGCTCCAAAATGCGCACGAGGGACGGATGCTGCACCATTCCGGTCGCTTTTGCCTCCAGGAAGAAACGATTCACGGCCTCCGGGCGACTGCTCAATTCAGGAAGCAGAACTTTGATTGCGGCTCTCTGTTGGTTGTCTGTGTCCAGGGCTTCGTAAACGGCTCCCATTCCCCCTTGTGCGATTTTTCGCACGACTCGATATCGACCCACCAACGATCCAATCACTGGGTCAGGAGGCTGGTTTGTGGGGGTGTTGCTGTCCACGTCGTGCCGTACCTCTTCGGCCCAATTCAGGGGACCGACCTTTGGCGGAAGCGAGAAAGAGCAAGCCCGGTGCCAAACAACCGCTGCGGTCTTATGCACATCGAGGCAGGTTCAGGTTGCGACCTGCCTCTGGGCATTCCCAACGCCCACATTTCGAGTGTGCGCTCGATGTTGTGCGCACAGTGTGCGCGCATTGTGCGCACACTGGTTGGGGGGAGGTGCTCATGAAGAAAGTGAGGTCTTTTTCCGGGCAATTCGCGTTTGCGAAACCATCGAACGTGGGGCGGCTGGGCGTGAAGATCCAACAGAAGTCAGGCCTTGCATCGCGTAGAGCAATACGTCACACTGACGCACCACGTCCAGTGTCATGGACGGCTTTGAATCGGTAACAAGGCTTTCCGGCATGTTGGTTGCTTCTGGTTGAAGCTCGGTAGTTTTCTGCCTATTCATGGCTGTCTAGGCACCGATTTCAAGCGTAGGAGACCGCATTGAGTAGTGAGCACCGTACTTGTGCCCCATCCGCCATCACGGGACCCGAGTTACCCATGGATACTGAGCACTCTCAACGAGCAGAATGCCTGGCTCTGGTGATTGCATGGTCCGCACGCGAACCCCATCGCGTTGGAGAAACCGGTTTGCTCTACCCCGAGAAACCGGAGCACATCTTGGGACGAGACCCGACGAACTTGTTAGAAAATTCGGGGGCAATAGCTAGACTCCCTTTGGGTTCTGGGATCACCCCTAACGGCGAACTCCTTCCTGAAGCAGACATGCAGGGAGAACCCGTGGTTTTCTTTCGCCAACGACCACAGGGTCTGGGCTTCAGCTCAGAGACTGAAAGGGGTAGCAGTATCCTGCACGGAGAGTCTCTTTCCCGGAGACAGCTCGCCATCCGTGTTGGAACTGACTCTCTGTTGGTTCGCAACATTGGTCGCTGTCGTTTGTCTGTGAATGGCCAAGTCGTGCGAGAAGCAATCGTTCGTTCGGGAGACACCCTTTATCTTAGGAATCAACTTCTCCTGTATTGTACGTATCGTCCCCTTATCGCTCCTGGGCTGAAAGCATACCCTGTGGATCGTGTTCCCCCTTTTGGCGAGCCCGATCGAGATGGAATGATCGGGGAGAGTCCAATCATGTGGAAACTCCGCGATCGGATCGCTGCGTGTGCGCGTACAAGTTATCACGTCCTGGTCGTGGGGGAGAGTGGTTGCGGCAAGGAGTTGGCAGCCCAAGCGATCCATTCGCTGTCGAATCGCGCGCATCGGAAACTTGTGGCAGACAACATCGCCGCGATTCCTCCCAGCTTGGCTTCTGCGCTTCTGTTTGGAAACAAAAAAAACTTTCCCAACCCTGGCATGGAGGAACGTGCGGGGTTGCTTGGATCGGCACATGGGTCTTCTCTGTTTCTCGATGAAATCGGAGACATGCCCGAGGAAGTCCAGCCGTTGTTTCTTCGCGTAACAGAGCACAATGGGGAGTACTTTCGTTTGGGAGAGGAGAATAGACTTCAGCAGTCAGACTTCCGTCTGATTGGAGCCACGAATCGACCCGAACAGATGCGGTATGAACTCAAGCGTCGTTTTCAACGCGAAATCCGCGTTCCAGGGGTTAATTCTCGCAAAGAAGATATCCCCTTATTGATACGCCATTTGCTGAAACAGCAGGCTGAAGCCGACGACGTGGATGCTTCCAGATTCATCGTAAATGGATATCCAATGGTTCATCCACAACTCGTCGAGCAACTTATCCATCACAATTATAAAACACATGTCTCTGAGGTGATGTTTTTGCTCGGTCAAGCGATGTCGGAAAGTGACCACGACATCATTATGCCGCTTGGGTCAGGAATTAAACCAGAAACAGCCGCACGGCCTGCTCGGATCGATTCGGCAAAACGCTCATCTCCGCGTCCTCTTCCGTCGATAGATGAAGTGAGGCGTGCTTTAGATGAGCAAAAGTGGCACATCACGCGCACGGCCAATGCACTGGATATTTCGCGTGATCAACTCAACCGATTGATACGAAAAGAAGGCCTTCAAGTTGATCGAGGCAAGCAATCTATGCGCAGTTTCATTGAGGGAAAATAACATAGATACATGTGACTTTTCATTGGCTTTTAATCCAACAGAATCACATGGCTGTAATATCGGTGGTTCATGCGAAAACTTCTTTGTATTCTAGCAATTATATCGCCAGGATGTGACCTGTTTATCACATCAAATCCTGCAAATTGCGTATTATCCGAAACAAACTGCCAGACTGGATATCAGTGCAATCGGGTCAGCCAGCGTTGCGAAAAAATTGCGGATTGCATCGAAGATCCGTTCTCGTGTTCTCCCACCGAAACCTGCGATGCCACTGCTCGGATTTGTATTCCCAAGCACTGTGGAACAGATCCATCCATCTGTTCGCAAGACCAAGCCTGCGATGGCGCAACTGGACAGTGCATGACGCGCGCCTTCGTACTGGGACAGATCGATACGGTCATGAACGCGAGTTTGGCGTATGGATTGACAAACCCCTATTCCGTGCTCTTCGTTCCCGATGTGAGCAATCCTTTGCGAACGAAGTTGATTGTCGCAGACTCTGGGAACCGGCGTGTGTTGATCTGGAACGACGTTCCCACGAGCAATCGCCCAGCCGATGCCGTGTTGGGACAACCCGATGTGTACACATCCAGTAGCGGCCCCTATGGTGGTGTCAACGAAGGAAGTCTTGGGTGGCCGGTATCTGTGTCAACAGACGGAACCCAACTTGCAGTCAGCGATGGGCAGGCGTATCGCGTGCTGTTTTGGGGTCAAATTCCCATGCAAGCTCCCACGCGCGGTCCCATTCCTGCGGTTCGCATTTGGGGGCAGAGCAATTTTCAAAACGCCTCGCCCAATGCTGGTTCCCCTGATCCAAGTCCGCGTGGGATCACACTTCCATTTGCAGCCTTTGGTCCGACTGGAAGATTCTTTGTTTCGGACTATCACAACGCGCGTCTCTTGGGATTTACGACGCCTCCTGCCGGTGGACAGACATCGGCTTCGTTTGTAGCCGGACAGACTGACTTTGTGAGTAACATTCCAAGTCCAACAGACTCAGGAATGAATCATCCTCGAGGTCTTTCCACAGATGGAACTCAGCTGTTTGTTCCTGATTCTGGATACCACCGAATCCAGGTGTTTGATAATGCGATGTTCGCAAACGGGGCGAAGGCGACCGCCGTGATTGGGCAATCGAATTTCACCGCAATCAGTCCGAACGCGGGTGGCCCCCTCTCTGCGACCACACTGTATACTCCGTCAGGCGCTGCGGTTGCACCATCCACCCCTCGCTTTCTGTTTGTCGCAGATTTTTCAAACAATCGCGTCGTTCGATATCCGATCACGACGGTTCCTATGTTTGGCCTTGCGGCGGATCTGGTGTTGGGACAACCCAACATGACCAGCGGAAGTCCCAACCAAGGGGGGCCGGCAACCGCAGCCACCATGAACCGTCCTATTGGTGTTGCCACCGACGGGAAGAGACTTGCCGTTGCAGACTATTCAAATCATCGCGTTCTTCTGTGGAACACGTTGCCGACCGTTTCAGGGGCCAATGCAGATGTGATTTTGGGACAACCCAATGCAGGATCTGTCTTACCGAACGTCGCCCCCGCTCGCGGCCCTTTGCAGTTTGTGGGACCGCAAGGAGTCGATACCGATGGAGAACGTCTGGCGCTCGCAGACACCACAAACCATCGCATACTCCTTTGGAAGAAAATTCCGGTCGATGGAACGCAACCTCCTGATCTGGTGTTGGGACAAACAGACTTTCAACAGAGTACCCAGAACGGTGGAACAGGGGCGGTTTCTGGATCGGGATTGTCCAGTCCGAACTGGATCTCTTTATTCAATGGGAGACTCGCTGTTGCTGATTCAGGCAACAACCGGATTCTGATCTGGAATGTGTTTCCCACTCAAAACAATCAGCCTGCGGACATTTGTTTGGGACAGACGAGCTGTACATCGGCATTGGCATCCGCAGGTACCTCTGGATTCCGTGTGCCCAGCGGACTCTCTTGGATGGGAGAACAGCTCATTGTGTCTGACACCGGAAACCACAGGGTCCTGTTGTTTCCGTCTCCTGTGACCCAGGGATCGAGCGCCAAGATCGTGTTGGGACAAGCGGATTTTGTGACGGTCACAGCGAACAGCGGCGGCTTGTCTGCCAAGTCTCTGTATAGCCCTCGCGGTGTCACCACATATGACGGAAAACTTCTGGTGGCAGATCGCGCCAACCATCGCGTTTTGGTGTGGAACGCCATTCCCACCGCAAGCGGCATTCCGGGAAACAGCGTTCTGTGTCAGATTGATTTTGTCACCAGCTACACAAGACCCGATCAACACCTTTGTGAAGCCCCTCTAGGAGTGATCGTCAATCAAGGACGTATCTATGTGTCAAGTGGAGGACAAAGCCGAATTCTGTATTGGAATGCGTTTCCGTCAGAAAATGGCATTCCTGCGGATGGTGTATTAGGGCAGACCAGTTTTCTCGGTTCCGCTCCCAACAGTGCAGCACTCCCCTCTATTGAACGGCTGTCCGTTCCAACACAAATCGCCGCGTTTGACCATCAGCTTTTTGTTGCAGACCAAGAGTACAACAGAATCGTTATACGACCATTGCCTAGTCTTTAAGTCACTTTCAATGTATGTAAAGTGGTGTAAGTATGCCAAACTCATATTCCACAGACTTGTGCCTGAATGTGGTTTATATGTTTAACACTCAAACAACGAAGTTCTGTGTAAAGAAGATAGATATGATATGTTTGAAATGTGATAATGTAATACTCAATGAGATGAGTATGTCATCCATGTGAACCTACAATCCACCTTTTCCATCCCGTATCAACCCTATTCCCGTCGAAGAAGCACGTTTCGGATTGACAGACCTGTGAAAAAAAACTGGATTGTGTATCTGGGCTCTGAAAGGGGGCCTCTATGGGGTGTGTATGCGTACAAAAGACGGGCCCCTGTGTGACCTCATGCTAGGAAGGGGGAATGTCTACCGTGGGAATCATGTGCTCTGGTATGCCTGTGTGTCGTCTCTGTGCGGAGTGGCTTCACCTTGCAACAGAACAATGGTCCTCTCCGATTTCGTGCGAGCAGTCACAGTTTGGCTCGAACCTGAAAGGGGCTCGAACCCGAGGAACTGATTCGGTGCCAGCATCATGAAACTGCTTTGATCGCGTAGGACGAGTTTTACATCCAAAAACAGACCCCGCGAATCCAAAGCAGGAAGAACGTGATCGTGCAGTCTGCGCATCGCTTCTATGGGCCATGGCCTTCCACAACCGCAAGTGGCATGGTCGGCATGCAGCGTAATAGAAACGGCAGAAACCAGAATCGTTGCAAACCCTCCGCAGACAGAACCGTCTCCGATGATCCACTCTCCCAGAATCATGAAAGACGCCCGAACTTTTCGTTCGACAATCGATCTACCTACCGCAACCTCAAGTTCTGGGAAGACATGCGAAAACACCCAATGTACGGTGTATGTAGAACGCAAACCCAGCAGGCTGAACAGCCGAGCCATAACGCTCAGCCAATTCCGGGATATGGTTTGATCGCGCTCTGGGAATGACGCTGCTGCAGTTCCCTTCAGCAGCCAGTGAGAAAAGAAACCCAGAAAATCAGACAAGGACTCCTCTTTTTGGAGGAGCAGAATCCTGCGAAAGTAGTTTGGGAGTGGTGTTTGAGGGGACAACCAACCCAAGTTCAGACAGACAATCGTTCGACGAGATGGCGCTCGCCGAAACCTCACAGAGTCCACCACGCATCCTGCATGCAGCAGTGTGTCATGACTTTGAAATTCGATCTCTTCATCCTGATAGCCAAGAAACCTGAGCAAATCCACAAGTGCAAACAGATCGAAGTCGGTGGCCCTTTTCTCAATCTCATTCTCAACCAAATCATGAACCATTTCCGTCGGTGCAACTGGTTGTCCTGACATCGCATTCCCCGCGTCAAGTTGTCGCTTGAATGAACAGTTCCAAATCAATCCGGTACAGGTCCATGAGTGCCCGCAACGCGAAATCATCCTTCACGTCCAGACTCGGAAGCAACTTGTCTGCATGCGCAACAATGTTGCTAAAGTAGTCCCCAAAGATCGACGGCAAGAACAATCGGGGATCAAATTTTTCGATCGTTTCAGCGATGTCCTTGTAGATGATCGCGGCATGTTTGAAGCGACCCAAACGTACCAATCTGTTGAAGGCCCCAATTTTCTTGATGAGTGCGTGCATGAGAGGCGACAACGTGATCACCAAGGTCGGCTGTCCAGACACTCCTGACACCACAGCGATCGGACCCGTTTTTCCGGTCGCTCCCCCTGATGCGTTTCCTGTTTCTGCATTTGGATCTTGTGGCTTCATGTGCTGTCTCTCCGAGGTAGGGAAGACTCCCTGCGTGTCATGGATTTCCAAACACTCATGTGAACTTCGATCTATCGGTGATATCTCCGACCCGTTCGCATTCCCATCCATTTTTGCAGACTCCTTTTTGGGGGATTCCTTCCGAGTGGTGGGAAGGTCGTGTAGGGACTTCTGTAGCTGTAATAATGCCGTCCTTGCCAAATAGGTTGGTGTTCCGGAAAACGTGTGCTCCAGATGTGCGATCACCTCGGCAAGCTTCCCAAGCGCGGAGGCCTGATTCGCCTTCTCCCAATCCCCCAGAAGCGTTTGCCACGCCTTTGGATTGAGTTTCTTTGCAAACCTGAATTGGCTTTGAAGAGTGGTTGCAAAAAAGCGCAGCGCGCCATCCAGATGACGCAATTTGTTGTGCGCTGGTCCGACGAGGGAAAACTGTACCTCCAGTACATGCAGAGTAGCCTCAAACACCCGTTCCAGCGCCCCCATTCCTTGTTGATCAAGGACTGCATACAAGAGAACCCCCAATGTTCGTGCATCATACACACCGTCGCGCCAGAGTTTCTCTGCAATTTCTCCAGCGGGCACAAATTGATTGCGTTCGGCCATAGACAGAATTTGATCCAAATCAGCGTCGATCGAGTTTGTTCCAACGACCTTCGGAGGTCCAAGCGGTTGTCGAAAAAAATCCAAGTCAATCATGCCTCACTCCTTTCAACCTTCGGCGTATTGCCAGACGGAAACGCAACTGCGCACGGAGCCGGGTCCGCGATTCGGATTTGTCCTCCTTCCGAACAAAGCAAAACCGCGTCTGTCGATAGCACCGTCAACTTGACCAGTTGAACGACTTGTTCGCGCTGCGCCCATGTTCCCATCGGTTTAGGAACGCAAACAGGGGGACTCCCGCTTAGCTTCGATCTGGCAACCACAGGAGGAGACCCACACCGCGAAAAGGGTGTGATGTTGGAACCGGGTTTCACGTCTTCTACGGTCGCAAATGGCTGTCCAGACGTACAAAAAACTCCGCGCGAAAGCACGACCAACGTAGACCCCCCTTGACCCCAAGTGCACACAAGTCTTGCTCCGTTGCGAACCCACTCACTCATCCCATTCCCCCTTTCTTGGTGGCTCTCTGCGCGTCCCCTTTCCTCTTGTTCAAGACCGTTGCATTTGTCGTTACCCGAAGTGCATCCAGCAAACGAAAGGTCGGTTCTTCCTCTCTGTCTCTTAGTGTTCCGCGCAGAAACTCTCGTTCGCAAAAAGCAGCATCCACCTCTTTGCCATTCATTCTTGGGAACATCGCAAACTGTTCGATGAAATCCGGCAGAGCGGAAGAACCCAACCGCTGTAGGATGACTTCTCGTACGATGGATTCCCTGACCGTATTTAGTTCACGTGCGACGGTGAGCGGCTCAGGCCCCGTAAACAGCAGAAGCACTATTCCGCCACGATCGCCCGGCTCACAAACCACCAAGGATGCTGCAAGAAACGGCAATTTTTGCACAACGTCCGTGACTTCCTGAGCAGGATACGGTCGCCCCCGTTTGCTCGGCAGATAAGTTCCACAGTATAGGTAGCCTCCTTCTTGCGAGGACAGAAGCAAACCACAACCCCTTTTATGCGAATTCAACACGCCGATTTCGGAAGGCAGCCTAACTTTCCTGGATGACCCTGCGTTTGTCTCTGTTTCTGGCTCTGTTTCTGGCTCTGTTTCTGGCTCTGTTACACTCTCTGTTCCAGTCCTCGCTCCCTGCAATGTTCCTGGATATTCCAATGTGTACGTTCGCACAGGAGATACCCGCAAAAAGCGTGAAAAAGCGCCTTTTCTCCGCAACGAAAACAGCAGACATCCACCAATGGCCGAGTCATAAAGCCATGTTTGACATTCCGTATCCCGAAGGTCTGCACGATGAACAAAGTCATTCCAATGCATTCCTTCTGGACTCAGTGCTTCTATCAGACAGAGCCGAAGACCGAACTGTGCCCATGGTCTGGCACGAGGATGTTCAATCAGGACGCTGTCACGAAGTTGCTCTCCGACCAGCAACACATGAAGTTCGCACGGAAGACTCTTTTCAACCAGAGAATTGTGAAGCGACAAGGGGTCACAGTGTACATACGCTCCCCCATGAAACAGACAACACAGTATGAGCAGAGGAACATACTGCAAGGAGTCCGAACCCGGAGCTGCCACCGTCGATCCAGGCCACAACGACAAGTGCAAAAGGCCGTCTCTCATCAGGGACAACAAGACATCCCGCGCACGCAATTCTGTGGGTCCGGTGTTCTTGTCATCCCAACGATCAAACGGCGAAAAAAGAGCGAACACAGAGTCCTTGGGAGAATACGTATGCGACGTGTAGTGGTGATCGATTCCCAATATCGGCGTAGGAAGTTCTTCGACAAATAGGCAACGGTCGTGGAACGGGCTCAGAAGCGAAGAGTAACGCAAGGGAGTCGAGATCTTGGCATCGGGAACGGCTTGAATCCGTCTGTGCAAAAAATCCAAACCACGAGGAGGAAGGACAGTCACTTTCAGGCCCATCCTCAGCCCACTCAGCAGCGCAATGAGTAACTCTGGTTCTACATCCGAGATGATGCACAAGGCGTCTCCTGCTTTGAGTTGCTTGGCCTGCCATTTCTGACACCGTGCCGTACATGCCTCGTGCAATTCTTGATAACTCAAGCAAGACCAAAGCGCTTTTTCGTTCCCCGCATTGCGTAGGGAAGAGCGGACACGTACCGCTTGGGAATCCATGGTTTGATACAGAAGTGCGGGTCGATTTGCATTGTGCGCGAGATGTCGAAGCACGGCATCGTGATACAGATCCACACCGCTGTGCATGTTGCTTTTGAGAGACGCAGGACACCGATCCAGATGCAGTTTGACCAGGGTAAAAAAGAATGCCTCCCGTGCTTTGCGCGTTTCCTCTAGCCACGGCATCCGGCGAAACAATCCGTCACCCGGTTGCGTGATTCCCAACAGATCGGCTGGTTCAAACTGTGTCACAGATTTTGTTCTCTTTTCCGTCGGAAAAAGCCGCTCAAAGCCAAGTCCAGTTCCTTCAGTAGGAGTCCAATCTCTCTCTTCACACTGACGCTGCTCGGACCTCTGTGCGCTTCATTCTGTTGCGAAGACAGAAGCGTTATTTGCTCACAAAGGGGCTTCCACACAGAGATCAAGGACAAACGATCCTCGGGGAAGACAGTGCGCAGGCGTTGCGCAAGCTTGACGAGCAGCTCGTCTGGTCTTTCCACGATTACATGCGATTGGATGGCCACCTGACGCAATTCTTCCGGCGTTTGTGTAGCCCGAGTACGAGGCGCAAGACTCTCTTTCGGAAGCTCCTCCGCGAGGTCCTGTTCAACGCGACGAGTGGTTTCCTTGCAAGCAGGATTTGCACGTTCCCAGCGTTGTCGTAACTCTTGTGGATCAAAACGGAACCCCCAATCCTTTGGCATGATTCTATGTCCCCCTTTTCGATGCCTTCATACCCCTTTTCATCCATGATCTCTACCCCCTGTTTTACAGGTTGGAGAAAACCAACAACCCACCGATAAACAAGGTCAAGAGACTCAACGAAGCCAAATAGTACCAAGCAGAAGAACGGCTTTTCTGTGCCACTTGCGGAGCTGGCGAAACCATGTGAATGAGTGCTTTGTCAGCGTGAGCTTGCAATT
The DNA here is from genome assembly GCA_035328405.1 of Pseudomonadota bacterium. Classification (GTDB taxonomy): domain Bacteria; phylum Myxococcota_A; class Polyangia; order Palsa-1104; family JAEUJZ01; genus JAEUKA01. The sequence goes on from DAOLIT010000028.1 coordinate 37,540, forward strand.
CCCTTGCATCGCGTCGCCTTTTCCTCTTCCGAATCGGATTCACTGCTCCTGGGATACGCTCTGTGACCAGTGCCTTGTACCGAAGTAGCTTGCTGTTGTCAGCCCCGAATTTTCCAACAAAGCCGGATGCCAGGCAGTAATACAGAACTTCAAAAACCACTGAAGGGGTGTCTGGCTTCGCCAATCGTTCGTCGACAAAGTCATAGAAGACATCTCCTCCGTAATTGATCTGGAACAGATCGGATTGCAGCAGGAGCCAGCTAGTCTGTTGCTGTTTCGGTAGATGACTCATCACCATTTCATCGCAGAGCAAGACCAGTGGAAACATCACCAAGTAGACTTCGTTCTCGCCCATCTCTCGGGTCAGATTGTCCTTGAGTGTGTCAAGCTGCGTTTTGACCTCGCTGCGCAGACGATCCAGTGTCTCACTAGGAATCATTGTTGCGACCCCATTGCGCTCTCTTGTTTTCTCTTTCTGATGCACCGTGCGTTCAAGGAGATTGGCAATATCTCGTCTGAGCATGATGATCATCTTCCATAACGTGAGTTTCACACAGTTCTCCTTTGCGCTCGGGGAATCTCCGCATGTTTCAATGGAATCAGGTCAGGAGTCGTCCGAATGTCGACTCGTGCTTCGTAGTCCCACGCATCCAAAATGTTCGCAAGTTGCAATAGGTACTGCGTGAGCATCGGAGTATCCTGGTCATCATGAGGTGCGAGTTCGATGTGATACACATGACGAATACCTGCGCCGCTGAGCGTTCCGTCGGGAACGATCGAATGGGTGATCTTGGAAAGGAGTTTGGTCATGCGCGCAAAGGGGCTCCGTTCCAAAGAGGCGAACATCTCCAATAGGTCTAGCAGTTCTTCTTTTTGCAACACCGGTTTCATTTTCAGGGATAGAAGGTACAAGAGACGATCTGGATCTTGACGCAGAGGGGAATCGAGTGACTGAGAAAGGAGACCGATTTGCCTAAAATCGAGACCCGCCGCCACTCGCTCAAGCGGAATCACCTGGACAGGACCCACGGCTCCATTCACAAACAGTGGCTGATACCAATGCGCCTCGACCACCAACTGTTGGGGGTCCATGAATGCTTCGGGTCTGCGGATAATCAAGGAATACGAAGGAAAGCGAGTATCGCTTGTCTGTTCCTCGATTTCGTATGCCTGACGGAAGGTTCCCAACGCAGCATGCCCGAGCGGCTCTAGACCTTTTGCTGTCGTCCGATACACTCCCAAAGGCCGCTCCATCGCAAAAGTGGAATCATTGTTTAGGAAGCGAACAGGGTACTCGTCCTTGGTTCCATCACAATCGATCGTGCGGGAAAACGCGCGGTAACGATTGGCCACCGCCACGGTGTGTGGTCGGAATACGTCTCGATGCAAAGGTTGGTCGCGCGGAAAATCATGGTCCAAATCCATGCAAACATACACTCTGTTCCATGTCTGTGTAGCAGGGGGAATCGTGATATACACCATAAGATCCTGCGACGGAAAATGGAAAAATGTACGGACCTGTTCGAGCGGGTTTTGCGCATTGTCTTCATACGGACGATCGAAGTACATTCCGAAAGTCACTTCACAGCGGACTCCACTCGTATTCGGTCCAAAATTCCCATCGTAGAACACGAAGCACTCTTTCAAGTGTTTCCTCAGAAGATGATGCAATTTCAGGGAGGCTGGGTAGTGGTCCAGGTAGTTGATGTGTATGGGAATCGTTCCCAAATTGTCCCCCCGTTGATGCAGAGACAAGAACATCAGCACCAAACGGAACCCCTGTTTCGTCAATTGCAACTCAACACGAGCTAACGTAATCGGCACAACGCGCAGTTCCGAAAGAGTCTGGAACGATCCGACTGCACCGTCGAGGGTCCGAAACTGCATCGAACTCCCACGCGGCAGAGTCACCGTGTCTGTCATCTGCGGAGTAACGACTGCCTGAAGCATCGTCATGCTGGGCAGAGGCTGCAAAATGAAGTGAAAGTAGGCCGACAGAAGCCGCTTCCAGGTCACAAACAGATTCCGCATCGTCGTCTGACGTGTACGCACCGAGCTGTACGCCAATGCTTCAATCAAACGCCTGACATCGGGGTCCTCCATACCAAGCTGGGCAGACGGATGTTCAAGTTGGTAGCGTACTCTTTCATCGTCGAGTAGGCGCAACTCCTCCAGCAAACTTTCCTGCACATTCCGGGTTTCCTTCATGCACCTGTGGCCTCTTTGCAAACGCTCATCATTGCAACGCAACTCTTTCTGACCGGCTATCCTGCTGCTCTCCCACTCCTATTCCTTAAAGTGCTGTGCTGTTTTGTCTGCCGCTTGTTCTGTCCGTGGTGCCAGTTGTTTTGCGGCACTCATGACATTCTTTGCAAACGCCAGGACCTTGGCCAACCAGTCCTCTCCAATTGGTTCCAGTGGTCCCTCTTTGCCCTCTGTTTGCTCCCACTTGTTGCTGATTTGCGAGCCTTTTCCGGGCTCAAGGAACGCCAGTTCGCTCTTCTGGTTCTGCGGTTCAAGTGCTTCGCCCTCAGTCTTGAGCCACTCCTCGGTGAGTTCCGCCAAGGCCGTTTCATTTTCCGCAGTTCCCCTTTGAGTTTTGCCCTGATCTCCGCCCTCATGCAGTGCCCTTGTTTTAAGAATTTCTAACGTCTTTTTCAGGACGTGGGCCAGATCCTGCGGAAGTTGCTTTGCTGCGACCGCGCGCTGTCCCTGGTTCATCAGTTCCGCCACGTCATTGTGTTGCGAAAGGACATGTAGCCAGGGTTTGAGATCCGACAGTTTCCGTATACTACCGGAGTTCCCATCGGGAGTCTTCTCGGGAGTCTTCTCGCCTATCGACAACGCAGCGCCCAAAATCGATGCTCCAACAGAGAGAATGTTCTCACCCGGAAGGCTCAACAGAGTAGCGGTTGGAGCCGCTTTCAAGATTGTTTCCACCGTTTCCCAGTCTTTCACAAGCGCGCGAGAAGCACTTTTTGGGGCCTCTTTTTGGGAGAAGGACACCTGCGTTTTTGCAACCCCTTTTTCGGCGCTCTGAACGGTCTCCGTGATCGCATCCAGCACAATTCGCTTGGGAAATGATTCGCTGCCTTCTTTGGCACTTTTCTCGGTAGTTTCTTTTGCAGTCCCCTTTGGAGTTTCCTTTGCAGCCCCCTTTGGAGTTTCTTTTGCAGTCCCCTTTGGAGTTTCCTTTGCAGCCCCCTTTGCAGCCCCTTTGGCGGTCCCCTTTGAAGGGTCCGTAGTCGATTTCTGTCCTATTTCTTGGACTACATCTTTCGTTGTTTGTGATGTCTTTTCCTTTGACGACGGAGTAGCCGCATCTGTCCCTGTTTTCTGTTGCGTCGTGGGCTGTCCCTTCACAGTCCCCTGTCCCGCCTCTTTGATGGCCCCCTTTTCGATCTCTTGTGCGAATTTCTTTTCTGCTGTCTGCATCGAGGCATTCACAACACTTTTCGGATCAGGTTTCAGTATTTCGATCGCTCTCGATGAGGTATCTTTGTATGAATCATCCGCCAGCGACGCCGCAGCCTCCGCGATTGCATCCATTCGCGGAGGCTTTCCTTCCACAATGTCTGCCGTTATTTTCAACACCTGCATCGCTGCGACTAGTTCTGGGAGTCGATGAAGTGCCACAATGGGATTTTCCGCGATTGCAATCGCCGAAGATCGAGGCAGATGGCCCGCTTCTGTTGCAGCAGCAGCAAAGTCCACGATCGGTTGGAGCTTGTTTGGCTCGTGATCTCGTGCAACCCCTATGGTTTCTGTGTCATGGTTCGGGACTTCCTTTTGAAGCAGTTGAGCGCGCAGTTCGGCTACTTCCAGACTGCTCATGTTCGCTAGTTGGTATCCACGGATGGCATGCGGTGCAATCGATGGGGGCAAAAGGTCCGCTCTCCCCGCCAGCCCGAGGAGAATGAACAACACAGCCAATTCTGGGCGAGCATCAAAAATCGCTTCCGCAATGTTCCGCAATGGAGCAGAGTGGTTCCCAGAAAGAACCCCCGCTTGTCCCGCGAGTGCCGCAGAAAGAAGCTGTGGAATCAGCAACGGTCTGTATCTGAGTACATCAAGCAGTCTGTCGCGATGGATGGCTTCCAGGAGTGCCAACAGCGACGCTTCCGAGAGACCCGGAATCTCGACCACATTGGATGGTTTGTCTGCATTTGTAATCGACTCCACATCATCCAAGGAGTGCGAGGGAGGGGGCGCATCGGAAAGGTCTGTGTGCTCTGGATTTGTGGGTTCTGATTCCACCGGAGGGAGGTCATGTCCCAACTCTGCAAGATACATTTGAAGTGCCAGGTAGAACTGCACTTGATAGGGGGTTAGGTGTTCTGGATGACCCGCATCGCTGTCTTGTTCCAGGTTGGTTCGCGCCTGAAAGGCCTTCAACATGTCTTCCAGTTCAGCGATTGGGTGAGGGGCTCCTGCTGACGCGATCTGGAAAGTATGCAGCATGTCATTGGGAGTCATCCCTTCCCAGATCATATGTGAAAACAGAGACACCAAACGCTCCATGACAACATAGGGGTCCTGCTGCGGCGCTCCTCGCAACAGATGACTCTTGGTGCTTTCTGAGTCCCCAAACTTGTCGTCCAAACCGCCGTTTGCGAGCGCCTCGATCTTCGCCAAAAGCTTGGCCGCAGCCTCGACGTTGCCCGGTTTCTGCGATGGAATGGGGCCACTGCGAGCAACCTCTCCGAAGAGTGAATTCCCGATCCGCTCAGCGGCCTCCTTCGCACTCGAAGTCACGCTTGCAACAGTCTGTTTTGGCTCAGCGCGCTGGACTTCCACCTTCTTCTGTTTGTCGTGCGCGAAAGCATCATTTTGTCGGTCCCGCCATCGCTGTTTCCGGCTGTGGGGTTCGCGATCATCCGCGCTGGACTCTGCTGCTTCCTGTTCGTGTTGTGCTGCACGGGACTCTGTATGTTGCGGTTGTTTGTCGTCTTCCGGGGATTCTGTTTCCTGCTGTTCGGTACGCTTCCTGGACACTCTCTTTGTGCCACGTTGTCTGACAGCTTCTTCGGTCGGTGAGATGAGCCTCATCACAAGACTTGATGCGGTCTTGGCGTCTTCTGAATTCTCGCGCCAAATCGGCTCTGAGTTTTTCTGGCTTCGTTCGGAATCTCGTTCGGAATCCTGCTCAGAATCTCGTTCGGAATCCTCGTGAGTCTCCCTTCCCAAATCTTTGTGAGACTTTTCCATCGAGGCTTTTTCCGCGTCTTTTTTGGAGTCTTTTTTGGAGACTCGTTCGGAATCCTTTTCTGAATCCCTTTCGGACTCATCCTCGTCGTCCAGATCGTTCTCTGTATCCAGTGAGTTCGTCTTTGGTGGCGGTCCAATTTCAACCTGCGTCCCATGCACACGAGTTGTCACGCCAGTCATTGAATTGCGGAGTCCTGTTGAAGAAACCTCGGAACCGAAACTGTGAATGCCAGGCCCGCCCCCAAAGGTTCCGACTCCTCCAGTGATTCCCATGAGTCGAATCCCCTTGAGCGCATTGATAAGGACCTTGAGGGCATTCACAACGACCCCGTTCATGGCTGTGAGGTTCAGACCGGACGGCGTTTGCAACGACATTCCAGCCAAACTGGATAAGGTCATCCGTCCCAGACTTTGGTAGCTCGAACTTTTCTGCGAGCGGACCCACAACTTTTCGACGTCGATTTTCAGTTCACGACACTTGATGGTGATGGTGTCGCCGTGTTGTTCGATGCTGGCTTTGTGGTCTCCGTTTGCCGTCTCAATGCGGATGCCCTGTGGTCCCACGAGCACGGCGTGGCTGGCCTTGTGTGAAGGACAATCGATTTCCAAAGCAGCCCCACTCCCAGAGTCCATTCCAAACCGACAGTGGGAAGGAACGAGAGGTTCTCCTTGGGTCTCCGATCCGGGCCTGGGCAACGGAGGTAGTTCAGGCGGGGATTTGTCGTTGTTTTCTTCGCCTGTATCCTCGAAATCCTTGTCGCTGTCCTTGTCTCTGTCCTTTCCCCTGTCCTTGCCCCTGTCCTTGTTTCTGCTCTCGTCTCTGCTCTCGTCTCTGCTCTCGTCTCTGTCCTTGCCTCTTGGTATGTCGTTGGCAGCGAAACTCGGTACAGCATAGGGGTACTTTTCATCACCGATATCGCCCCATCCTTGATCGTACAAACCCCGTCTACTCGCTTGCTGGGGATTGTTTTTGCGGTTCGGTGTGCGTGCTCGTTCTGCGACGATGACATCCGCGTCAAATTCCGACTGTGGTTTTTCATCCAATTCGTGCGCAAGGAGTCCGTCCGCCTTCCGCATTCTGGCATTTTCGGATACGCGGGCATGCTTTTCTGTCCGCAGCATTTTTGTAGAGTGGAGTGTTTCTTTCGTGTCCGTTTCGTGAAGCGATTGTTCTGTCTTTGCGAGTTCCTGCAATTCTCGTTTGGCCTGTTCAGCGACGATCTTCCGCAGATTCCTCACAACCCAACGCGGAGTTTTTGCGGTGATGTCTGTTTTTCTTCCAACTTGGGGGACCGACTCCTGTGGGCCTCTGATGTGGTTTGCTTTTGGACTCTGTTTTGCATTTTTCTTCAAAAATTTCGCAGAGATGTTGTGCATGGCTGCGGCGTGCTTGGCCTGCGCTTTCAGGAGTGTCATCGTAATCACTTGGTCTGGAAGGCTTGCAGTAGGTCCGGGGACCTGTGCCTCAGCTTTCATGCCGCCCCCCATTCCTCCTGGCATGAGCGAAAGGAGTCCGGCTACCCCCGCCTTGCACTTGATCTCAAGCGCCTTGCTCAAAGCGAGCGTAGCCCTCTGGATGGCCAAATCCACCTTGGGACTGATCGGGGGAATCGACTTCTGTTCAATGCCGCTTTGGTACATGCGCAGAAACTGCATGGTGCTGTACCGTTGCCTTTGTATCTTGTATTCGGGCACGTCCTTGTCATACGTCAGTTTGTGTGTGACGCCGTTTGTGAAGTCGTGCCCGATCATGAGCTGGTTCCCCTGATTGCGCGACGGTATCGTCGCCATGGGTCGCCAGTCCAGATAACGACCCAGATCGGCTCTGTCGAAGTAGAGACTGACCTGTACGTGCTCCTTTCGATATGCAGGATAGAAGTACTGTCCAGGTTGAAAATTGGGAATGAAAGGGGTCTTGACGAGCTGGCAACCGAACACCGGCAATTGAATTTGATAGTACTGCTGGCTACCAATAATCGTTGAGGCGTTTTCCCACGTTTGTGTTCCCGGCATGCCCATCATGGAATACACAATCCCTTCGACTTCCAGCGGATATCGGGGCTTCACATAGCTTGGTAAGGAGGGCTCTGTATCGCGGCCTGTTTTCAGAAAAACCGCCAAGGAACACGCAAACAGTCCCGTGCTTTTTGCGGACATCCTGGGCATCACATCGGTTTCGACGGTCTTGGCTTCAAACACCATGCGGGCGACGCGGTTGACTCGTCTGGCTGCTTTGGGAATCACAAATTCGTGGTTCGGAAAATCAAGGGGGTCCAAGTTGAAATCAAGACCCACACCCGGTGGAAAAGGCCTGGAAGGGAAGCGGCGAAAGTAGAGCAAAAACGCAGGAGATGGCTGGGAAAAGGTGGCCAACCGTTTGATGTATTCCATGGCAAAGTTCAACGGAACCGGCGTGGGAAACCACCTGTCTTGCTTCAGGGGAGAAAGCGCCTGCAAATTCAGTACGGCTTGGGTACTCGCCACGCGCGCGGAGTCATTCCTAAGTCGCTCCTCATAAAAGCGTCCCATGGTTCCCGTTGTGACGATTTTCGCGATGTCTCTTGCAAAAATCTGGAACGGTTTGGGACGACGGGGGCGCTCCTGGATGACGTAGATGTTCTGTGAGTAATCGTAGGTCAGGGTGTGCTCCATCTCGTCGAGCCGCCAGACCAACCAGTCATAAAAACTCGCGCGCTCGGTAACGGAGTGTTGCCGATTCAGATTGAGGAAAATCTGGTCTTGTGGAAGCGAAAGGGGGATGCTTTTCACCTTCACGTTGATGAGCAAATTGGCGTTCTTTTTGATCACCTGGGACATTGATGTGTTCGTGTACAGCTCAATGGGAAAATGTTGCTTCCACAAAGCTTGCGCGGGGTCGCAAAACTCAATCGCATATTCACGGACAGAGACGATTAGATCATTGGCTTCGCGGCTTGTATGTTGACAGACCGTGTGCGAGGTGATGACCGCCGTAAGCAGCATCTCGATGGGAACCAAAGGGCCGTTCGGTGAAAGTCCTGGTTCCAGCAGTTGCGGGATTCCCACCATGGCAGGAACCGGCGCAACAATCGGAACCAATTTCGGGGGAAGGACCCCCGGAGGCGCAACATTCTGGAAAGACTTCAATGCGACGCTGATGTCAGGGGGGGGAATCGGTCTTGCGAGTTGTTCCAGAAGTACCTGTCTCTCTTTCAAGAGCTGCGCTTGCCCGGCGGCATTGCCGGCCAACTGGGCTTGGATCAGTTGGGTCGCAGCAGCGATGGTTTCAGGGGGTTGAGGAACGACCAGCAAAAGGGAGAGATTTCCCGAAAGAGACGCGGCCTGTTCCTGCATGAGCAGCAGCGCACGTTGATTCTGAAGTAGACTCTGCTGAAGGATTGCCCGTTGCTGCTGAATGGCCGCCGCAACTGCCGCTGGAAGTCCTTGAAGAGCCTGGAGTGCCTGTGCAATCGCCGGACTGATGGGCACGACGACGGGCATCGTGGGAATCGCTCCGACAATTTGAGGAACCATTTCAAGGGTTAAAGGGGGCACGGCTTTCAGATCGTTGTACACAGGACGCAAACACAGTTTGAGCATCAAGATGTTGTTGCCCGCAAACGCCTTGGCTACTTTGTCGGTATCCTTGATGTCGCCAAGGAGTTTTGTGTCGGACATCCGAAAACGCATCCGCCCCGTGAAACCATGGGTGGCCATGTCAAGAGAGAGGTGTGTGATGTTGTGTCCTTCAATCTTAATGGGAGGAAGTTGTCCCAAAAAAGGGGGCATGATGGGACTGCCCGGCTTCACCGCACCGGGCGGCGGTTTGTGGGGAGGCTTCGTTGCCAAGTCGATGTTATCGAGTTCCGTGAGTACAAGCGGAACGGGCGGGGGTGCAGGCAACACTGCCGGAGGAACCACTTGCACAATTTCAAACACAAAACTCAGCTGTTCGTGAAATGTAGGGGTCTCTTTGGCCAGCTCTTCTTCGAGGGTATCTGGCTCTTGTCCGGGGTGTTTACGATCCATGCACAAGCTCCACAGTCACACTCCCGCTAGGTGTATGAAAGCGAATGAGCAACTGACAGGGGAACCCCCAATAGCTAGACAGGATGGTGCCTTGCAGCTCAATGTAAAGCCGAAGTGTGTTGTCTCTGCCGTGTACTTTTAGACTGTTCACGCGCAACCTGGGTTCGTACGTTGCGATGGTGTCGTTGATTTCACGCAGAAGAGTCTGTGTGGCGGCACTTCCGCCCGATTCCTTCAAGTAGTCTGCGGTGCCAAAGCTGTGAAGGAGTGAACCAAAGCCCCGGCGCGCATTGAGCACATGGTCTAGATTCCGCACCACGCTTTGTGCCTCTGTATCCTTGGGTGCGTCCGGCAAAAAGCGATTCAAAAACGACACGGTTTCTCCCCCTCATCATTCAGTGAAAACCTAGCGCCAGAACAGAAATGCGTTGGCTTTTTCAAGAACCGGGTGGACGTAGAAAGCGACAGCAGACTCGCGCAGAACGTGGTTCCATTCTTCGCCCCCTTGCAACAAATAAAAATCGACCTCTGGGCCAAAAGTATGTTGAAAAGGGGGTCTTTCCATATGTTTGAAAGGGACACCCCGCAACACCAAACGGTGTACGAGCGCAAGGCGGGACGTACACGACACTTTGACCTCGGCCAGATCAATCCGTTCATGCAAGGTCGCGCGTTGGATCAACAGGTAAACTTCTTGGGAGTCCTTCACTTCTTCGGGAAGACCGCTCAGCGAAAACAGACCATTGTTCTTGACGAAGCGCAGATGTGTCGATCGCGTGTACACCGGACGCAAATGTCGATTCAGTTCTGATAGCAAACTGAAAAACGAAATAGCCAATTCGTCGTGTCGATAAGGAAAAGAAGGATGATCTGGAACGACTTCATGAAAAGTACAGAGTTCCAAAAGGAGCCTGCGCAGAACAACAAACAGGTCGTATGGATGCAAAGGAACGTGGTGCTTTAGATCAGCCAGCGTGGACAAGGTTTCGTACAAAAGGGCCAGACAGCGACGCATCGCTTGCAAGCGTTCGGGACGCAAAAACGTGTCTTGAAGCTGGGCCACCATTTGCGGTTCCAGATTGGTCAAACGGGTTTCAAGATCCGACAGGGGTTGAAACAAATATGGGGTCGTGTTCACTTGCAAAAATGGGGGAACGTAGGTATTTGCGAGTTTCCAACTTCCGTCGGCTTCTTTGCGAAAATCGCCCAGTTTCAGCGAGCCGACAGCGCGTTCGTGTTTGTCGCTGATGCTTAAGTAGGCGCGGTGCAGGACACGCTCCACGACGCGAGGATCGGAATCGTAGGTGCGGTTCCCCTCGCGGCCCAGCTCCTCATCTGTGATGTGAACATAGACAGGGAGGTAGGTCGCTGAAGTGGCCTTGAGAGAGAGGGGAGATACGATCGCATTGCCCGGCACACTCACGATCTGTCCATCTGGAAGGAGGATCGTGAGTGCGCTCAAACTCAACACCCCGTCTTCCAGCAGGGGTTCAGAAAAGGACAGTTCCGCCACCCCGTAACAGGGGCGTCCCAAAAAGCGCGTACGGAGGTCGGCCTGCGCAAAGGAGGTCGCTTGTTGGGCACGCAAGTGTTCGGGCAACACAGTCTGCCCAAGAAACCAACGAACAGGGGCGATTTTGAGGTGGCTCATGGCGATGGCTACGTGGGGTTTGTGCGGCCCCACATCTTGGTGATCGGTGCCTTGTCTTTCGCAGCCAAGATGATCGACTGATTCAGACCTGCGGGGACGATCTTGATCGAAAACGCATAGAAAGAGTTGTCTTGGATAGACAGGTCGTCATTGTCGTTGAGGTCGATCGCCAGCTCGCGGTCCCCTTCCTTTAAGACTTTGCCTTTCAAGAGTGGTGCATCAAAGCATGCATAGTATTTCTTGGCTGTTGAGAGTGGATCGTATTCAAAGACTTTCACTGCAAAGTCTACACTGATATCTGTCAGACTTGCGTACAACAGATTGACCAGCGTCTGTTTGAGCATAATGGGAACAAGTCCCTCTAGGATAATGGGATCAGTCGCTCCCAAGTCCCAGCGCACTCGCGTCAACAGAGCCACCGCATTGACCTGCCCAGCGGTCTCGGCCCCACCCGCTCCCGCCGCCGCTGCTGGCGCCGCCGCAGCCAGACTCGGATCTTTGCAGGCGATGATGAAGGGGGTGACGATCAGTGACAAATCAAATTTGGCCATATAACCAAATGGTGCGCGCGAGTTGGGTTTGTGATTGATTGCTTGTTCGGGTGACAGTCGTTTGTCAAATACAAACATGTGTGTTCTCCTTCGTTGTGCTTGTACGTCTGCAAGAAAAGGGAGTCGTTATCCCAGCCGACTTTCGAGCTTGAGTTCGATGTCCATTCCTTCAAACTGGATGTGCGGCAAAATGGAAACCTTGCAATCGTAGAAGCCGATGCGACCAGGCACAGCGTCCACCTTCACAGCGCAGGCCTTGAATGGAAAGCGGCGCATGGTGACGTCGTTCGGAGTCACCGCCGTGGTTACGTAGCGCGACAGCCAGCTCGTAAGTTGTTCCTTCAGGGATTTGTCGTCTGAATTGTCGCCGATGTTGTCGCGCACGATGCTCTTGAAGTAGTGGGCGATTCGCGAAACAGAGAACGTGTACGCCAGGTTTGTGACCAGTTGGGAATTTTCGGTGTCCTTCGGATCGCGATATTCCTTGGGAAGCTTGATTGCGGGGACGCTGAAGAACACGGCTTCTGCTGTGCCTTTGCGATGTACCAGGGACGCAATTCCACAACGGGTAAACTCCAATTCCCTGTAGTCGGGAATGTACATCTCGATCGGAATCCGAACTTCTGATTCTCCACGGACGTTGAAGGTATCGACTGGAAGACCCGCGATATGTCCGCCGCCCCCTGGTCCGCGGATGTACTGACACCAACCGGATTGTTCAAAGGAGCGGATCAGGTTGCGCGCCAACAGCAAAGCAGAGTTTCCCCACAGGTAGTTTTGTCGTTGTCCGCGAGTCACTTCCACAAACTGAAGTCCGGGGCTCGGATTCGTTTCCGGGTTCCAGGGCAGACGAATCACGTACCGAGGGAAAGCCAGGCCGACGTATGCGGCTTCGGGGGTGTCCCGCAGGGCCAACCATTGACCGAATTTGGGTTGACTGAAAACACCCTCCAGGTCGCGAATGGCCTCGACTTCCTCGATGTCTTTGCAACCAAAAAACTGTGGTTTCACAGAGGTCAAAAACGGCGCGTGTGCCGCTGCCGCCACCTTGGACATATTCCGCAACCAGAACAGGTCGGCAGGGGACGTATCAAACTCATAAATACCCAACAAACATCCGTAGGGTTTGCCTCCGTACTGGTCGTACTCTGTCTTGTAGACTTTGCTGAACAGCGCGCCGGCGAACACGTCGGTGGAATTCGAGTCAAAATCCTGGTGCAGTTCTTCCTTGCTGGCGTCGAGCAACGCGATCTGGATGTTGGATTCGAAATTGGTGGTTTCCACAAGACCATTGATTCCGCGCCAGGTGGCTTCCAGATCCTGAAAAACAGGGTGATGCAGAATTTCGTTCAACTGATCGTTCACCGTCTGGTCAATCTGGCGCACGACCTCGAGCACTTTGCCCTTTTCGATTCGCTCTGCAGACTCATCCAGGTTGCACAGCATCGCAGCCAAACCGGTCAGCAGACGCTCCTCCTGCGTGACATCCTCACGCGCAGCAACAAAGCGGTCTGAAAACATGCGGGTCAGACTTTTGGTTTCTTGTCCAAGTTGAGCGGCTTCCAGAATGCGAGGCAGAATGCGCGTCTGGGTACCAGTGGGTGTCTCGGCCATAACGTACTCCTTTGGTTTCTGTTTCCGTCGCTGGGTTCCTCTTCAAACGGCAACATATTCGTTTGGGAATCCAATTCTGTTTCTACGCAAGCACCGTTCGGGGGGCCAACTCCTTGCGCGACAAAAGCTTCAGATTCCCAAAGGGTTCAAGTTCCTTCCGCAGCTGCGCGCGTTCTGCTGCATTCCCAAGAATCTGTTGGAGCAGATTGCGCACATCCTTGCGGTTGTCCACTTGAGCCATCATTTCAAGGAGCACTTTTCGCAGAAGGAGAAGCGACCGAATCTGCGGAATGTTGCTGGCGACCTCAGCCGGATTGAAAGACTTGCGGTTCGTGATGGGAATGTCGACTTCAAGCTCTCCAGCCTCGGGGTCGAGGTGATTTTTTGCGGCGAGCTTCAAACGGATTTTCATGTTTTCCATGAGCTCGTCGATGTTCTTGGCATCCAGGTTGCGTAGCCGGCGCGTTTCCAGATCGACACTGCGATCGGTAGACGTTCCATGCGACAAATCTGCCAGCACGATCAAACGAAACGGGAGTTCCACTTCCTTGAGCTGACCTTGCACATTGGTTTCGTAAGTCAGGTTGACGCGGGAGCGCGGGATCAATTGTTGAATCGACTTCACGGTGTCCTCCTTATGGGGTGAGAGATACCGTGACTGTGACAGCACTGACCATGCCAACTTCCCAATCACCGCCGCACTGCATTCGGTCAAAACTTTGCAAGGGAAACCCGGTGTTTGGGACATGCCGAGAGCATTCATCCCGACGACAAACGCGGGAGTGGTCTGTGCGCTCAACATGCGCACACTGCGCGCACATACTTGCTGTTGGGAAAGACATGTACCGTTTATGGGAGTCCCCTTCCCAAACGACATTCTTTGACTTGAGGAATGATCATTCCGGTTCGACCAAGCGGAACAGAAATCGTCCAGGGAAGTGGTGGAGGAAGCAGCAATTTCCAGCTCCCTGTCGTTGAATCCAGCAGCAAATAGATCCCCACAGATTTGTCACTGGGAACGGTCAAAAACATCCTCCTTTTTTGATTCGGTTCAAGCAAGAGAGTCCGAATCACCGTCTTGTCTGGCTTCACTGCAAGCTGAACCACATCCGCGTAACTTTCGTCGCGGTATTGTTCGGAAGAAACAGTCCGAACCAGCACATGCAGAGGCCTCCCCTGGTTTGTGTCTTGGTGGCTTTGGACCGTCACCCACATTCGCCAAGACGAACACCCACTTTGCAACAAAAACAATGCAACCAAACACCACCATCCAAAAGAAAATCGACGCAGCGCGGGGTTCATGGTGATGTAACCCGAAACAGCAACCAGGGATCGGGCGCGATCACAAAGCGAATCACTTGAACTTCTCCCGCTCCCTCATCGTGAATCCGCCACGTACTTTCCCCGTCGTTTTCCACAGTGCTTTTTTGCAGCAGCCGAAACAGACTCCACGCAGAATCGGCCACTTCCAACGTCTGCGTGTGTCTGCGTCCCGATTTGCTCGATGTACTTTCGATTCCCACAAGCGCGGCCCCCTGATTCCACCATTCGATCGATACCGAATCCGCAGTCGTGCGCTGGTTGAGTCCATAGAAGGTATTTTTTCCTACGCGCAAAAAGGCCACTGATGGCTGTACTCCTGCACCCTCTTGCGCCCGTTTTCCTTGTACACCCCGAATCGTCAAACGGAGTGGTTGACGGCCTCCTTTTGCGTCGAAAAGTACCCGACTCAACTTTGCGATTTGGTTCACCGTTTTGAGCAACTCGGAAGGCAAAGGAAGGGCACCCAAACTGCTGCGCCGTGGTCGATACAAACCGTCTTGCAGCACAATTGCGGGTTCATAAAACGATCGAACATCTTGGAAAAAAGACCCACTGCTTTCGTTCAGCACATCGAGTTCAGAAGGCGCAACCTCACGTTCGGCGGAAGCGTGAAAGGGAAAACGCTGAAGAAGTGTCTGTAATTTTGGAAGAGCTTCTTTGTTCCAGTGGTCGGAAAGGGTCGTAGCAATGTCCTTTTCGCCTCGACGGTAAACGGCCAAGAAGGGGTCCATAAAGGGTTTGCGGAATGCGCCCACAATCCCTGCTTTGTCCAAGAATTTCTCTGCTTCAGAAAGAGGAGAACCATCCCCTGAACCGGATGGTTGCGACATCAAGAGGGCACTTTTACCAAGCGGTCCCAAACGATCTGCAAGACCTGTTTTTCCGTCGGGATTCTTTCCGTCGCCCTTGCTGTGTGAGCCCCACGGCGCATCCAAAGACTCGGCCAATTTGGCTATCGTGGACAAATAGGGTTCAAGCCCTTTCGGTTTCTCGTCACTCCCTTCCACAGTCGCATTCCCTGGCCCATTCCCAACCGTGTCATTCCCTTTCCCGGCGGACTTTGGCGGAGTGTCCGTTTTCTGTGTCTCCTTCTCTGTCACCTTCTCTTTTTGTGGGACTTCAGGATTCGGCTTTTCTCGACGACGCTTGAGCAAATCAGGATTCACAACCCGAACCAGGGGTTCAAATTCCGCAAGACAGACTGCCAGCGGTTTCAAAAACGGATCATCCAAACCCGACAAGGCTGCGTTTTCCGCCACGGTTTGTACATGCGCCACAAAACGGGAGCCGGGTTTCACGATGTCTAGCAACGCGGTATGAACATCCTCGACGGAATGGCCGCTCCCTCGAATGTGAAAGTGATAGCTCAAATAGTATCGGGACAGTCCTTTGCAGTACTTGTCTGCATACCCCTCGATCTCATTCCGAACCAAGTGTGTGAGTCGGATTTTGTCCTCGGGTCCAAGCGCCTTGCTTTCCGCAACAGCCCTCCGCAATTCGCGCACCAATGGAAGGACTTCATGGTCAAACACCGTTCGGTTGTATTCGTCTCCCAAATCATCCGCAGGGAGTTCTCCGGTGCTCAAAAGATGTGCAATCCGTGGTCGGAGTTCCTCGTGGCTAAAGGGTGGCATATCGTGGCTGTGCCTGGACGGACGACACGATCGATCGCGACTGCTCTTTCCCGCATCGTCACAAGGGACACATTCCCCTCTTTTTCGCTTCCGTTCGGACACACAGCGGCAACACGTTTCTCGACTTGTATGGGAATGGGAATGCCCGCCTTGATGAACATGGTGAATGTGATGGGACAATAGCCACCGCTTTCGACTCCGCAAAAGAAGATCCAGCCACCCCTGTTCGCTGATCTCCAGGATTTTTCCATTCGGAAATGCAAAATGCGTGGGCTCTTGGGGGAGTGTGGATCTTATCGCAGAGACACCTGTTCGTTTCTCTTCTCCAGACGACAGTGCATTCACGTAGCGCAAGAGTTGATAAAGACTCATGTGCCTGTGTTTGCCGGATTGCGCGCTACTTTCTTCGATCAAGCGCAAAAGGAGTTCCAAGTTGGTCAGGTTGTCCACCAGCCAAGGTTCAGGGAGGAGGACTCCTGCATCTCCCCCAAACAGTTTGTTCATGTCGAGCGGGGTTTCCTCTGCCAACATTTGATAGACGCGGCGCAACACGCTTGCTCGTCGCACACGCTCGATTGTTTCGCGCAGATTCAGGGTCTTTTTTCGCAAGTTCTCGAGTTGTTCGTTGGAAATCGAAGGCTGCAAAATCGCGTGCGCGATCGTTTGTACATACTCCTGCCACGGGCGAAGATCCGTCACGGGGTACTTCGCGGATTCGGTAGGAATCGGCGGCAAGAGGAGCAGAGCCTTGTCTTTCCAGGCTACCGGACTGTTTGCAACGTAGTCTGTCAGCAGATCCACTGGAAGAGACAACGTTTCTGAAAAATCGCTGCGCTGCGTATCCAAAAGAGTTCCGAGGGCGGTTCCTTTTGCGGCATACAGCGCCGCAAGTGCATACAGAATTTTGTCCCTTGCACGTTGACGCACACCCGATTCCAGCGCCGGTCGCAGATAACCTTGCCGCAATCCCTCCACAAAACTCTGTTCTGCGTCCGCTTTTTCCTTTCGTGCCAGCAAACGGAACAAACGAAAACGCTGCTCGTCTTGACGAAAATGATCGAGAGCCTGAGCGGCTTCCCGTTCACTGCGGCGAACCACATCCGATTCCCGCGGTGAAGACAGCGATTCCTGAGCCCGCCTCACACTCCTCTCAAACGCCTCGGTTGCGTCGGTGGCCAGCTTTACTTTGTGCGCGTGCCTGTGTGTTAAGTACCAAATCGGAAAGGCCCCCCCGAATAAAAGAAGAAGACTCAGCAACGTATGCAAGGGTCGAATGCCCAGCGCCAAAAACCAGCGCCAGATTCGCGTAAAGAAGCCGGGCGCTCGCGTTCCCTTGGCTAACACCGGATCAAACGGATTCCCAACCTCTTCATCCGATGCAAGAGAGAAGAAGTACACAGCCTGTACATCGGGCCGAACAGAGGTTACTGCACCCTCGACAAGTGCTGTGATAAATGCGCGCACAGGCGTCATCAATTCCTGTGCTGAATGCAGTATCTCAATGCTGGCTTCAAACGGACCCACCGGCATGGTCGTCAGTGCGCGCGGCAGGTGTTTCTCATATCCTTGCAGAGCGGCCCCCAAACTGCTCTGCGCGTCGCCACCGGCATCCAGAACGAGTGGAATTTTGTTTTTGTGCAAAAAGCGCGAAAATTCCGAATACCCCGAAATCCGTTCCATGTTCGTCAGGCATAAACGAGTATGAATCGGTGCCCCATAGATCTCTGTAAGCAGATTGATTTTTCCCCGAATCAGCTTGGCTTGTTGTCGCAAAACATCGGGACTCATTGTGGACAGCACAGAGACCTTGAGAACGATGAGTACCGTCGGGATTTGTGCGGACGGAAGCGACGTTTTCCACAACTTTCGGAAACCATCGTGCGCTTCTCTGCTGGCCGATTGAAGCAGTGTTGAGGAAACTTCGTGTATCACGCACCGACTACCCAAATAAATCTGCAAAAGGGGGTCAGCCGTATAACTTGGGAGGAACTGACTGGCTTGGCTCTGCCAATCGACACGCCGACTGATGAGCGCACTCTTGCCAACACCAGGATCACCAAAGACCAGAAAGTGATCATAGTCCGAGAGTGCGACGCGAACACTGGCAGGAAGGGGTGCAAGAAAGCGCTGCCATATGGACAGAAGCCGTTTGCGGTTTGCTTGGTTCACTGCTCCTTGGCTGGGTCGTTCCGTAGGTGAACGTTTTCGAAACAGACGGACAACCAGATAGATCCCCCCGATCACGAAGGAAACAAACAGGATGGCGAGCAGAATCAGCGCGACAGTGTTCGTCCCACGAACCATTCCATCCGCCAACCCTGATGACATTCCGAGCATGGCTATCCCAACCATGTGGTTCTTCCCACCAAACCGTGCAAAGTACTCCTCCTGGAAATTCGACCCCGCTTTGCGTCACTACTACAATACTTGTCGTTCTCTCTTTGTATGTTGGTTCTTCGTTCTGTCTTTTCCCTTTCCATTACCCCT
Organism: Pseudomonadota bacterium; assembly: GCA_035328405.1. Lineage (GTDB taxonomy): Bacteria > Myxococcota_A > Polyangia > Palsa-1104 > JAEUJZ01 > JAEUKA01. Next base: position 56,016 of record DAOLIT010000028.1, read on the forward strand.
ATTGTTATTTTTGTCGTGGGACTTGAGTTTGGTTGTACCGCTGTCCTTTTTGCCGATGTCCTTCACATTCTGTGTTTCTGTTTCTTCAGCATCTTTCGGCTTTGGGTTTGCCGCGAGTGCCGTCAGCACGACTCTTTCCGTGAGGTCTTTGCTCCGATCACAGGGAATGCGGAATTCTGCATATCCCTCCTTTCGGATAGACAGAACGTCCACGGATCTTGCATAGGTTCGCACTTGAAAAAGGGGTGTCTGTCCCAAGCTTTGTCCGATGGCGTCAAAGACCTCCGCGCCTTGCGGTTCGCTGTCGATGCTCCAACGTACTTGTTGTGGAGTAGAAGACTGTCCCGATAGCAGAAGCCGCATCACGATCCCGATTCCCAGAAGTCCTACGAGCAAAAGCAAACCTGCTCCAATTGCGACCCCACGATTTTCCGAAAGTGGGCGCAAGAGCATCGAAAATCCCCCTTCTGCGTCTTGCCGAAGACCAAAGGTTGGATTCCCCATCGGAAGGGATGGAAGATGTGACGGACTTGTATCCAGAATAGGAATGAGACCTGTGACTGATCCGCTCAAACGACCCAGGGTCGCAGCGATTTCTGCTGCACTTGGGCGGGAATCCGGCTGTTTGGCGAGCATTCTGTTGACGAGTCCCAAAAGCTCTGCGGGAAGACCTGGAACTTTGCTTTCAAGTGCAGGCGGCATTTGGCCGATGTGCGATGCCATCATCGCGCTGTCCGCCTTCATGGCTTCTACAAAGGGGTGTTCACCGGAAAGGGCCTCAAACAACATCACGCCAAGGGAATACACATCACTACGATCGGTAACTTCACGAGCATCTCTGCACAATTCGGGAGACATGTATGCTGGCGTTCCCATCGACACCCCCATTCGTGTCAGGGGTTGTGCGGTTGCGCTTGTGGCGAGTTTTGCGATTCCAAAATCGAGGATTTTGGGCCGCTCACCGTCTGGTCCATCGGTGTCTGCAACAATCAGTACGTTTCCGGGCTTGAGATCCCGATGCACAATTTTTTTGGCATGTGCGGCTTGGAGTCCTGATGCAATTTGACGAAAGGTCTTCATGGCCTGCATCGGGTCCATTGAACCTCCCTTGGTCATCCGCTGCCGCAGGGTTTCTCCTTCCAGGTACTCCATCACAATGTATGGAGCACCCTCCTCCGTCGTGCCAAAGTCATATACATTGACGACGCTGGGATGATTGATGATGTTTGCGGCTCGCGCTTCGTTGAAAAAGCGCTGTACAAATTCGGGATCTTGCTGAAGTTCTTTGGCCAATGTCTTGATCGCGGCACGTCGTTCGATTTGCGGATGGAATGCTTCATAGACAGAGCCCATTCCCCCTGTTCCGATCAATCGGACAATTTGATACGGACCAATCTGTTTCTCCAAAATGACTAGTCTCCTTGATCAAGCTACATGTTGGGAACACTCAACGAGGGAATCGTCTCCTGTGCTTTCTCTTGCCGGAAGGAGGAGGTTCAACTTCAGGGGAATCTGTCAACGGCGACGGTGGTGGCTCTACGACTGGAACATGAGGGGGAATGTAGAGTGGAAGGATCGGGACGACTGATGGCACCTGTCTTTTCGCAGGGGCAGCGGTGTCTTCCTGTTTGGCTTGCAGAAACAGAGGTTGCAAACTGGGCAATGGTTTCACAGGTTCTGAACTCTGTTCCAACACCGACTTCGAGGGCCTGCGAAATGAGAAGGAGAACGTCGGCACACCCATAAGGAGAGCAGCGCTTCCACCCGCTACGAGACCAATTCCTAACGAGCGCGTTGAGTACACCTGTTCACAGACCAGAGCAGGGGCTATTGCATCGCGCGTACATGTTCCGTTAAGTCCCAACATACCACCCCCAATGCCGATTGCACCAAGGCCTAGGAGACCCGTCGTCACACCAAGGGGGCGCAACCAAATTGGCATCGGTTTCTCTTTGGCAACGTACAAGAGTTTCGTTTTCTCGATCACCTGCGGAGCATTCGCAAGCCGTTCCTTTTCACGCGCTTCCACAAGGAGTGCATCGAGTTCTGCGGCTGTCTCGGGAGTCATTCCCGGATGTACCTTCCGGTACAATTCGAGGTACACATGAGCCTCGCTCCACTTTCCAAGTTTGCGGTACGCTTGACCTATGTTGTACAGCAGCGCCGGAAGAGGGCGCACCGCATACGCCGCTTGCAAAAAGGGGATTGCAGCTTGGTAGTCTCCACTGCTGTACGCTTTGCGTGCGGCCTCATACGCCGATGCAAAGCCTTCCCCCTTCGCCGCTAGGTCTTCCTCCTGTGCCGCGCAGTGTGCCTGCGGGATTTCGCAAAGAGAGAACACAAACACTGTCGTCTGTACAATGTGTGCAAGAGGACTCTTCGTGGACATCGTATTACTTCCACAAATCCACTTGTACCTTCCCATCCGTCGTTGCTTCGGAATCCCTTCTTCGTCCTCCCTTTCCAGGTTTGGGTCCCTTTCCGCTTGTCTTTTTGTGGTCTATTGTCCCGCCGGAAGGAACCTTGTGTGAATCGTTTTTTACATCCAAATGTTCTGGTTCTATAACCGATTGGCTCAGATCAGGCAGGACCAGTGGAAAGGGCTTTTCCGATGGATTAGTAGTCGTTTGAGGGCTCGGAAGAGGAGGTTGACTTTTCTTTTGGGCGAAGAAAAACCCCGCAAGAACCACAAGAACTGCAAGCATGATCAACAGAAGTGATGGCGTTGTACGTTCTCTCTGGGCAGAGCCGGTCTGAATCAATTCGCCACGCTTGCTTGCCCGATTTCCCGTCGTCAATTGAGATTCAAGGAGGCCGACTGGTTCCGTTACTTTTCGTTGTTGGTTGGTGTAGCCAAGGCAAGGGCGTTCGGAAATGGAGCCATCCGAAAGACCCGTTTGGGGGATGGTGGTCAGCGCGTCCACAAGCTCGGCCATCGACGGGCGATTTGCAGGTTGTTTGTCCAGCAAACGATGAACGAGTGCGTCGAGAGATTCAACGACATGGGGAACTCTGTCCTTCAAACGAGGCGGAGTGCCAAACATCTGCAACGCAAACAGTTCACCAGCAGAGTCCGATACAAAAGGGGGTTCACCATACAAGAGTTCATACAGAATGATTCCAATGGAATAGACATCCGTTTTTTCATCAGGAGGGGAAGACGCACGACATTGTTCAGGGGACATGTACATGGGTGTGCCAAGGAGTGTCCCCGTTCGCGTTGCTGCGTTCCCATCGGGACGTGTCCCCTCGTCGGGTAGAAGCTTTGCGATCCCAAAGTCTAGGATTTTCGCTCTTTTCCCGCACGTTGCATCCAGGTCCTGCACCAGAATCACATTCTCCGGCTTCAAATCACGGTGGATGATTCTTTTTGCGTGTGCCGCAGCCAGTGCAGAGGCCATCTGCGACACGATCTCTGTGGCACTGGTTCCTAAGTATGCTTCATCCTGAGCTTGTCTAAGCGACCTCCCGTCGAGATACTCCATCGCGATGAACGCTTCCCCCAGATCTGTTTTTCCGTGCTCCAAAATGCGCACGAGGGACGGATGCTGCACCATTCCGGTCGCTTTTGCCTCCAGGAAGAAACGATTCACGGCCTCCGGGCGACTGCTCAATTCAGGAAGCAGAACTTTGATTGCGGCTCTCTGTTGGTTGTCTGTGTCCAGGGCTTCGTAAACGGCTCCCATTCCCCCTTGTGCGATTTTTCGCACGACTCGATATCGACCCACCAACGATCCAATCACTGGGTCAGGAGGCTGGTTTGTGGGGGTGTTGCTGTCCACGTCGTGCCGTACCTCTTCGGCCCAATTCAGGGGACCGACCTTTGGCGGAAGCGAGAAAGAGCAAGCCCGGTGCCAAACAACCGCTGCGGTCTTATGCACATCGAGGCAGGTTCAGGTTGCGACCTGCCTCTGGGCATTCCCAACGCCCACATTTCGAGTGTGCGCTCGATGTTGTGCGCACAGTGTGCGCGCATTGTGCGCACACTGGTTGGGGGGAGGTGCTCATGAAGAAAGTGAGGTCTTTTTCCGGGCAATTCGCGTTTGCGAAACCATCGAACGTGGGGCGGCTGGGCGTGAAGATCCAACAGAAGTCAGGCCTTGCATCGCGTAGAGCAATACGTCACACTGACGCACCACGTCCAGTGTCATGGACGGCTTTGAATCGGTAACAAGGCTTTCCGGCATGTTGGTTGCTTCTGGTTGAAGCTCGGTAGTTTTCTGCCTATTCATGGCTGTCTAGGCACCGATTTCAAGCGTAGGAGACCGCATTGAGTAGTGAGCACCGTACTTGTGCCCCATCCGCCATCACGGGACCCGAGTTACCCATGGATACTGAGCACTCTCAACGAGCAGAATGCCTGGCTCTGGTGATTGCATGGTCCGCACGCGAACCCCATCGCGTTGGAGAAACCGGTTTGCTCTACCCCGAGAAACCGGAGCACATCTTGGGACGAGACCCGACGAACTTGTTAGAAAATTCGGGGGCAATAGCTAGACTCCCTTTGGGTTCTGGGATCACCCCTAACGGCGAACTCCTTCCTGAAGCAGACATGCAGGGAGAACCCGTGGTTTTCTTTCGCCAACGACCACAGGGTCTGGGCTTCAGCTCAGAGACTGAAAGGGGTAGCAGTATCCTGCACGGAGAGTCTCTTTCCCGGAGACAGCTCGCCATCCGTGTTGGAACTGACTCTCTGTTGGTTCGCAACATTGGTCGCTGTCGTTTGTCTGTGAATGGCCAAGTCGTGCGAGAAGCAATCGTTCGTTCGGGAGACACCCTTTATCTTAGGAATCAACTTCTCCTGTATTGTACGTATCGTCCCCTTATCGCTCCTGGGCTGAAAGCATACCCTGTGGATCGTGTTCCCCCTTTTGGCGAGCCCGATCGAGATGGAATGATCGGGGAGAGTCCAATCATGTGGAAACTCCGCGATCGGATCGCTGCGTGTGCGCGTACAAGTTATCACGTCCTGGTCGTGGGGGAGAGTGGTTGCGGCAAGGAGTTGGCAGCCCAAGCGATCCATTCGCTGTCGAATCGCGCGCATCGGAAACTTGTGGCAGACAACATCGCCGCGATTCCTCCCAGCTTGGCTTCTGCGCTTCTGTTTGGAAACAAAAAAAACTTTCCCAACCCTGGCATGGAGGAACGTGCGGGGTTGCTTGGATCGGCACATGGGTCTTCTCTGTTTCTCGATGAAATCGGAGACATGCCCGAGGAAGTCCAGCCGTTGTTTCTTCGCGTAACAGAGCACAATGGGGAGTACTTTCGTTTGGGAGAGGAGAATAGACTTCAGCAGTCAGACTTCCGTCTGATTGGAGCCACGAATCGACCCGAACAGATGCGGTATGAACTCAAGCGTCGTTTTCAACGCGAAATCCGCGTTCCAGGGGTTAATTCTCGCAAAGAAGATATCCCCTTATTGATACGCCATTTGCTGAAACAGCAGGCTGAAGCCGACGACGTGGATGCTTCCAGATTCATCGTAAATGGATATCCAATGGTTCATCCACAACTCGTCGAGCAACTTATCCATCACAATTATAAAACACATGTCTCTGAGGTGATGTTTTTGCTCGGTCAAGCGATGTCGGAAAGTGACCACGACATCATTATGCCGCTTGGGTCAGGAATTAAACCAGAAACAGCCGCACGGCCTGCTCGGATCGATTCGGCAAAACGCTCATCTCCGCGTCCTCTTCCGTCGATAGATGAAGTGAGGCGTGCTTTAGATGAGCAAAAGTGGCACATCACGCGCACGGCCAATGCACTGGATATTTCGCGTGATCAACTCAACCGATTGATACGAAAAGAAGGCCTTCAAGTTGATCGAGGCAAGCAATCTATGCGCAGTTTCATTGAGGGAAAATAACATAGATACATGTGACTTTTCATTGGCTTTTAATCCAACAGAATCACATGGCTGTAATATCGGTGGTTCATGCGAAAACTTCTTTGTATTCTAGCAATTATATCGCCAGGATGTGACCTGTTTATCACATCAAATCCTGCAAATTGCGTATTATCCGAAACAAACTGCCAGACTGGATATCAGTGCAATCGGGTCAGCCAGCGTTGCGAAAAAATTGCGGATTGCATCGAAGATCCGTTCTCGTGTTCTCCCACCGAAACCTGCGATGCCACTGCTCGGATTTGTATTCCCAAGCACTGTGGAACAGATCCATCCATCTGTTCGCAAGACCAAGCCTGCGATGGCGCAACTGGACAGTGCATGACGCGCGCCTTCGTACTGGGACAGATCGATACGGTCATGAACGCGAGTTTGGCGTATGGATTGACAAACCCCTATTCCGTGCTCTTCGTTCCCGATGTGAGCAATCCTTTGCGAACGAAGTTGATTGTCGCAGACTCTGGGAACCGGCGTGTGTTGATCTGGAACGACGTTCCCACGAGCAATCGCCCAGCCGATGCCGTGTTGGGACAACCCGATGTGTACACATCCAGTAGCGGCCCCTATGGTGGTGTCAACGAAGGAAGTCTTGGGTGGCCGGTATCTGTGTCAACAGACGGAACCCAACTTGCAGTCAGCGATGGGCAGGCGTATCGCGTGCTGTTTTGGGGTCAAATTCCCATGCAAGCTCCCACGCGCGGTCCCATTCCTGCGGTTCGCATTTGGGGGCAGAGCAATTTTCAAAACGCCTCGCCCAATGCTGGTTCCCCTGATCCAAGTCCGCGTGGGATCACACTTCCATTTGCAGCCTTTGGTCCGACTGGAAGATTCTTTGTTTCGGACTATCACAACGCGCGTCTCTTGGGATTTACGACGCCTCCTGCCGGTGGACAGACATCGGCTTCGTTTGTAGCCGGACAGACTGACTTTGTGAGTAACATTCCAAGTCCAACAGACTCAGGAATGAATCATCCTCGAGGTCTTTCCACAGATGGAACTCAGCTGTTTGTTCCTGATTCTGGATACCACCGAATCCAGGTGTTTGATAATGCGATGTTCGCAAACGGGGCGAAGGCGACCGCCGTGATTGGGCAATCGAATTTCACCGCAATCAGTCCGAACGCGGGTGGCCCCCTCTCTGCGACCACACTGTATACTCCGTCAGGCGCTGCGGTTGCACCATCCACCCCTCGCTTTCTGTTTGTCGCAGATTTTTCAAACAATCGCGTCGTTCGATATCCGATCACGACGGTTCCTATGTTTGGCCTTGCGGCGGATCTGGTGTTGGGACAACCCAACATGACCAGCGGAAGTCCCAACCAAGGGGGGCCGGCAACCGCAGCCACCATGAACCGTCCTATTGGTGTTGCCACCGACGGGAAGAGACTTGCCGTTGCAGACTATTCAAATCATCGCGTTCTTCTGTGGAACACGTTGCCGACCGTTTCAGGGGCCAATGCAGATGTGATTTTGGGACAACCCAATGCAGGATCTGTCTTACCGAACGTCGCCCCCGCTCGCGGCCCTTTGCAGTTTGTGGGACCGCAAGGAGTCGATACCGATGGAGAACGTCTGGCGCTCGCAGACACCACAAACCATCGCATACTCCTTTGGAAGAAAATTCCGGTCGATGGAACGCAACCTCCTGATCTGGTGTTGGGACAAACAGACTTTCAACAGAGTACCCAGAACGGTGGAACAGGGGCGGTTTCTGGATCGGGATTGTCCAGTCCGAACTGGATCTCTTTATTCAATGGGAGACTCGCTGTTGCTGATTCAGGCAACAACCGGATTCTGATCTGGAATGTGTTTCCCACTCAAAACAATCAGCCTGCGGACATTTGTTTGGGACAGACGAGCTGTACATCGGCATTGGCATCCGCAGGTACCTCTGGATTCCGTGTGCCCAGCGGACTCTCTTGGATGGGAGAACAGCTCATTGTGTCTGACACCGGAAACCACAGGGTCCTGTTGTTTCCGTCTCCTGTGACCCAGGGATCGAGCGCCAAGATCGTGTTGGGACAAGCGGATTTTGTGACGGTCACAGCGAACAGCGGCGGCTTGTCTGCCAAGTCTCTGTATAGCCCTCGCGGTGTCACCACATATGACGGAAAACTTCTGGTGGCAGATCGCGCCAACCATCGCGTTTTGGTGTGGAACGCCATTCCCACCGCAAGCGGCATTCCGGGAAACAGCGTTCTGTGTCAGATTGATTTTGTCACCAGCTACACAAGACCCGATCAACACCTTTGTGAAGCCCCTCTAGGAGTGATCGTCAATCAAGGACGTATCTATGTGTCAAGTGGAGGACAAAGCCGAATTCTGTATTGGAATGCGTTTCCGTCAGAAAATGGCATTCCTGCGGATGGTGTATTAGGGCAGACCAGTTTTCTCGGTTCCGCTCCCAACAGTGCAGCACTCCCCTCTATTGAACGGCTGTCCGTTCCAACACAAATCGCCGCGTTTGACCATCAGCTTTTTGTTGCAGACCAAGAGTACAACAGAATCGTTATACGACCATTGCCTAGTCTTTAAGTCACTTTCAATGTATGTAAAGTGGTGTAAGTATGCCAAACTCATATTCCACAGACTTGTGCCTGAATGTGGTTTATATGTTTAACACTCAAACAACGAAGTTCTGTGTAAAGAAGATAGATATGATATGTTTGAAATGTGATAATGTAATACTCAATGAGATGAGTATGTCATCCATGTGAACCTACAATCCACCTTTTCCATCCCGTATCAACCCTATTCCCGTCGAAGAAGCACGTTTCGGATTGACAGACCTGAAGCCGGAGAATGTTTTTTTGGTGAGGGACCCGGATGTGGATGGGGGA